>DATJQO010000161.1:0-43927 GCA_035505695.1 Mycobacterium sp. | reverse complement strand
ACCTCCGGTGGCGAGGCCATCCAGATTGGCGCCGTCATAGGTACTCCTCGGGCTGGAAGGCTTACCAGGCATTTACCAAAGCCGACAAGGAGCTTAATGAATATGATTGTCGTTATCAACTGGGCTAGACCAAGGGGCGACCCGTCCTGATCCGGCGGTCGACGTCCCACAACAAGACGTTGAAGGGGAATTGCCGGACGAACCGCGGTAGGCGCCGGTTCACCATGGCCAGTGCCGCTATCACCTGGTCGAAGCGGCGTTGCCGGTTCGCATCCCAGGGCAACCGCATATCGTCGCGAAACCGCTGCGGCAGAAACCCCGTCGTGATCAGCAAGGCAAAGCCGTCGGAAAGGCGTTGCAGGGGGCGCGGCAGCGCCAATCCCCGGATGCGGCCCGCGGCAATGGGATAGAGGTAGTCACGCACGGCATCGTCGATGTGCACCTGAGCCAGCGACCGCTGCCAGTACCGGTCGAACGCCGCCCGGTTCGCCGGCCACATCTCCGGCGGCACCTGCAGCGTCGTGGCCAGCGCCATGCCCTCCCGGTAGTGGCGGTCGGCGTCCTCGCCGTCCAGCTCACCGACGAACATGCGGTAGATGTCTACCCCGCCCTTGTACAGGCAGGCGCCCACCCACAGCTGCAGCTCGGGATCAAAGGCGTTGTAGGACACCGGGCTTTCGGGGGTTGAGTAGACCTGCGCATGAGCGCGATTCACCGCCCGGCGAAAGGCGTCTTTTTGGTCATCGCTCCCGGCGGTCGCCACGGCCAGGTAGGTGAAGGTGGTGCGCGCCCGCTTGATGGGATGCAGGTCGACCCGGCCGCTTTCGACGCGGCTCTCCATGACGCCGTAGCCAACACCGGGGCGCGCCAACTGCATGATCACGTTGGCCGGTCCGGCCAGCAACGCGATGCCCATCAGCCCCTCGTCGATGCCGCGCGCGCGCCGGCGCCGGTCCGGACGGGCCGGGTCGGCGATCGGGCGCTCGACATGGCGAATCGGTTCGTAAACGGCCTGGTCAATTGCCATGGTTTGGTCCTCCGGCGGCGCCGGCCCGCAAATCTGCGAACACCCGTTTCCTCATCTTGTCGGGGCGTCGCGCTGGTGTCAAGATGGTGGCCATGCATGAGGGCTCGAGTGTGCGGCCGTACCGCGGAGTCGAGGCCGCGCAGCGACTGGCCACCCGACGCAACCGCCTCTTGGCCGGTGGCCTGGACCTGCTCGGCGCCGAACAGCACGGCATCTCGACGGTTACGGTGCGTGGCGTATGTCGGCAGGCCGGCCTGGCCGCCCGTTACTTTTACGAAAGTTTCGCCGACAAAGATGAATTCGTCGGCTGCGTGTTCGACTGGGTCGTCGCCGAGCTTGCCACCACCACTCAAGCTGCGGTGGCGGCGGTGCCGGCGCATGAGCAGACCCGCGCCGGGATGACCAACATTGTGCGGACCATCGTCGACGACCCGCGGGTCGGGCGCCTGCTGTTCAGCACCCAACTGGCCGACCCGGTGATCGTGCGTAAACGAGCCGAATCCAGCGCACTGTTCGCCATGCTGTCCGGCCAGCATGTCGGCAACGCGCTGCGGCTCCCGGCAAACGATCGCATCAACGCCGCGGCGCACTTCGTGGTGGGCGGCGTCGGGCAGACCCTCAGTGCCTGGCTGGCCGGCGAGATCCGGCTGCAACCGGGCCAGCTCGTCGATCAATTAGCGTCGCTGCTCGACGAACTCGCCGAACCACACCTCTACCGAGTCACGGAAACAACGGCAGCCGCCACAGCGGCATCTTCGGATCTAGCAGCCACAACCGCATCATCGTGAGCCGCATCAGCCGCTGCGCGCTGAAGATCATGAAGGCGGCCAGCGGTACCTCGACCAGCAGCGCGGTGGTCACCGACAGCCAGAAGTCCTTGGGTCCCGCGGTCATCAGATCGAACCACGCGTCGCAGATCAGCAGCACCCCGGTGGTGAACGCGGCCGGGACCAGCAGCTGACGGCGCAGACACCCCAGCACGGCCGTCACCGACATGAACGTCACCAACAAGATATCGAAGCCCACCCAGGTGAGCGGCCAGTTGTGGGCAACGTAGTTCTCCGGCAGGGTCACCGACAGGTACCCCAGCCAGGGGATCATGGCCATCGAGCCGCCGACCATCAGACTCAACCGGATGCGCCGTACCCGAGCCAGAACCGCCGGGTCGATCAAGTCACTGAGGGGTTTCTCCAGCCGGGAGATGAGCTCCCGGCGCTGCTCGGACGTCAGCGCCGCGATCTGCGCATCGGTCAAAATGCCGGCGGTCATCACCGACCGGCGGTCACCGGAGGCCGGCGGTCGGACGCCGTCTTGGGCACAGTCTTGGTGTCACCGGTGTCGAATTCCTTGACCCAGCAAGCGAATTCGAGAGTAATCCCGTCTGGGTCCTGGAAGTAGAACGAGCGCACGTAGACACCGGGATGTACCGTCGCGGACACTTGGTACTCACTCTCGTCATGGTTGAGCACCGGGCCGACCCGCACACCCTTGTCCTTCAATCGCTGCCGGTAGGCGTCGAACTTTTCGGCCGGCACGTGAAATGCCAGATGGTTCATGGTGCTCACCGCGCTGGTGATGTCACCGATGCCGGGGATGGCCCCCGGAGACGAGATGCCCGGTACCCGGTCGGGGGCGTCGGCGAACCAGAAGAAGGCGACGCAGTCGCCGTTGCCGGCGTCGAAGAAGAAGTGCTGGCCCTGACCGCCGGGCAAGTCGAGTGATTTGATCAGCGGCATGCCCAGGATGTTGGTGTAGAAGTCGACGGTGCGGGCCATGTCCGAACACACCAGGGCGACATGGTTGATCCCGCCAAGCTCGAATTCCGTATTGATGTTATGCGGCTTGATCATTGTGCAGCCCCTCTCGGCACCGGCTCGGAAGATCCTGGCCAAGAACCAAATCTGAATCTAACATCAGCTTCGGCCTTGGCCCAGGAGCTGTGTTGAGGTGGCCAACATCGACTCCCGGCCGTCTATCTGTAAGGAGGGCCGCCGAGTGACGCGTCACAGCGGAGCTGCTGGAGTGACCCGCGAGTTCGTCGGGCTGCCGTCGCCGACCGCCGGGCGCGCCGGTGCGGGCGGGCACCCCTGCCAGGGGCTGTATCACCGCGCGGTCGGACGCAAGCCCAAGGTGGCCGTGATCGCCACGCACTATCAGATCGACTTCGCCGAGCACTATCTCGCCGATTACATGGCCACCCGCGGCGTCGGGTTTCTCGGCTGGAACACCAGGTTCCGCGGCTTTGAAAGCAGCTTTCTGCTCGACCACGCGCTGGTCGACATAGGCGTCGGCGTGCGCTGGCTGCGTGACGTCCAGGGCATCAACAGTGTTGTCTTACTGGGTAATTCAGGAGGTGGCTCGTTGATGGCCGCCTATCAGTCACAGGCCGTGGAGCCGAATGTGACTCCGTTGGCGGAGATGCGGCCGGCGGCCGGACTGACCGAGTTGCCCGCCGCGGACGGCTACGTGGCCACCGCCGCTCATCCCGGGCGCCCGGACGTACTGACGGCCTGGATGGACGCCGCCGTCGTCGACGAGAGCGACCCGGTGGCCACCGATGCAGGGCTCGACCTTTTCAACGAGACCAACGGCCCGCCGTACTCGCCGGACTTCGTCGCCCGATACCGGTGCGCGCAGACCGCGCGCAACCATGCCATCACCGAATGGGCTGCGACGGAGCTCAAACGCGTTCGGGCGGCCGGGTTTTCCGATCGCCCGTTCACCGTCATGCGCACCTGGGCCGATCCCCGCATGGTCGATCCCGACATCGAGCCCACCAAACGTCCGGCGAACATGTGCTACGCGGGCGTCCCGGCCAAGGCGAATCGCTCCGCGCTCGGCATCGCCGCCGCCTGCACACTGCGCAACTGGCTGGGCATGTGGAGTCTTCGGGTAGCCCAAACCCGGGCCGAGCCGCACCTGGCCCGGATCAGCTGCCCGGCACTGGTGATCAACGCCGAGGCCGATACCGGAGTCTTTCCCTCCGACGCCCAACGCATCTACGACGCGCTGGGCAGCACCGACAAAACACAGACCTCGATCGACACCGATCACTACTTCACCACCCCGGGCGCCCGCAGCGAGCAGGCCGACACCATCGCCGGGTGGATCGCCAAGCGGTTCCGCTGAAACGTCCCGCCCGCGTCGATCCCCCCGGTGACATCGCAACGGATCTCGTCGCGCCCGGCGGCCAATCTGGTCAACCAACCGACCGGTTGTTAGCTTGGAAGGTGCTTGGCGGAACGGACCCCGAAAGGGAAGGCGACCAATGCCGATCGCGATAACTTCGGAGCATCAAGAGTTAGCCGACTCGGTGCGGTCCCTAGTGGCGCGGGTGGCGCCCTCGGAGGTACTGCACGAGGCACTGGAAACCCCCATCGGCAATCCCCCGCCCTACTGGCAGGCGGCAGCCGAGCAAGGCTTGCAGGGAGTGCATCTGGCCGAATCGGTTGGCGGACAGGGTTTCGGCATCCTGGAGCTGGCCATCGTGTTGGCCGAATTCGGCTACGGCGCGGTACCGGGGCCATTCGTCCCATCGGCGATCGCCAGCGCGCTGATCTCAGCGAATGACCCGGATGCGAAGGTGCTCGCCGAGTTGGCGTCCGGCGCGGCGATCGCCTCCTATGCGCTGGATTGTTGTGCGTTGACCGCCACCCGCCATGGACCTAATAACGAAGCGCTGGTGATTCGCGGCGAAGTCCGCGCGGTTCCCGCGGCGGCGCAGGCATCGCTACTGGTCCGTCCGGTCGCGATCGACAGCCGCGAGGAATGGGTGATGTTGCGCGCCGGGGAACTCGAAATCGAGCCGGTGAAGAGCCTTGACCCGCTGCGTCCGGTCGCGCATGTGCGGGCTGACGCCATCGAGGTCACCAACGATGTGGTTCTGACCAATTTGACGATGGCCACCGCGCGGGCACTGATGACCACGCTGCTGTCGGCCGAGGCCATCGGCGTGGCCCGCTGGGCGACCGACACCGCGTCGCACTACGCCAAGATCCGTGAGCAATTCGGCAGGCCGATCGGCCAGTTCCAGGCCATCAAGCACAAGTGCGCGGAGATGATCGCCGACACCGAACGGGCCACCGCCGCGGTGTGGGATGCCGCCCGCGCGCTCGACGAAGCGCGCCAAAACGATTGGGACATCGCCGCTTCGCACGTCGCGCTCGCAGCCGCCGTGGCGGCCACGCTGGCACCGGCCGCGGCCCAACGGCGCGCTCAGGACTGCATTCAGGTGCACGGCGGAATCGGCTTCACCTGGCAGCACGACGCAGGCGTCTACTACCGCCGCGCGCTGATGCTGGCGGCGTCGGTGGGCCGCAGCTCGGAATACCCGCAAAAGGTCGTGGACACCGCGACCAGCACGGGCATGCGCGCGGTCGACATCGACCTGGATCCCGACACCGAAAAGCTGCGGGCCGAGATTCACCAGGAGGTCGCGGCGCTCAAGGCGATGGAGCGTGAGCAGCGCAGGGTCGCGATGGCCGAGGGCGGCTGGGTGCTGCCCTACCTACCCAAGCCGTGGGGCCGCGCAGCCAGTCCGGTCGAGCAGATCATCATCGCTCAGGAATTCACCGCCGGCCGGGTCAAGCGGCCCCAGATGGGCATTGCGACGTGGATCATCCCGTCGATCGTTGCCTTCGGGACCGAAGAGCAGAAACAGCGCTTCCTGCCGCCCACCTTCCGCGGCGAGATGATCTGGTGCCAGCTGTTCTCCGAACCCGGCGCCGGGTCGGACCTGGCCGGTCTGACGACCAAGGCGGTGCGGGCCGACGGCGGCTGGCGCATCACCGGCCAGAAGATATGGACGACGGCCGCGCAGTTCGCGCGCTGGGGCGCACTGCTGGCGAGGACGGACCCGTCGGCGCCGAAACACAACGGCATCACCTACTTCCTGCTGGACATGAAGAGCGAAGGCGTACAGGTGAAGCCGCTGCGTGAGCTCACGGGCAACGCGATGTTCAACACCGTCTACATCGACGACGTCTTCGTCCCCGACGAGTGCGTGCTCGGCGAAGTCAACCGGGGTTGGGAGGTCAGCCGCAACACCTTGACCGCAGAGCGGGTATCGATCGGCAGCAGCGAGGCGAACTTCCTTCCCGCTCTTGGGGAATTCGTGGAGTTCGTTCGCGACGCGCAGCTCGACCAGGTCGCCCAACACCGGGCCGGTCAGTTGATCGCCGAGGGCCATGCCGCCAAGGTGCTCAACCTGCGCTCGACGTTGTTGACGCTGGCCGGAGGGGACGCCATGCCGTCCGCGGCGATTTCCAAGCTGCTGTCGATGCGCACCGGCCAGGGGTATGCCGAATTCGCGGTATCATCCTTCGGCACTGACGCCGCGATCGGCGACACCGCCGAGCCTGCCGGCAAGTGGGGCGAATACCTGCTGGCCAGCCGGGCCACGACGATCTACGGCGGCACGTCCGAGGTGCAGCTCAACATCATCGCCGAAAGGCTGCTGGGCCTGCCCCGCGACCCCTAGCCGTGGCGGTGCCTGGCCTTAGAAAGAGCCATGCCGACCTGGCGAAAGCCAGGCCGGCATGGTTTCCCCCTTGTGTGCGCCAGCCGACCTAATTTGGGTCGGCACGTGGAGGTCGGCCGGCTACACGCGGTGACGATGGCCCACCATCATCACCAGTCCACCAGCATGCCCATGGCCCGAGAAGCCGCTGATATTCACATGTTAACCGCAAATTGCGGACCTAACAATAGCGTCGCGCCAACAATTTCGACCGAATTCCATTGTCCCGTGCAGCGACATACAGTTAATCCACTGAGTTCTGCTTTCCGAATACCTGAGAATACGTATTTCCGCCGATCAAGAAGTCCGTAGCTCCTGAGATAAGAGCCTACTGATCACATTTTCCCTGTTCTAGAGGTTATCAGTCGCGTCTCCGGGCAAACGGAGGTCCCGCCACCGACGGTCCCATAATCGACATACTGCAAACGATTAATCCCTACTGGCAAACAGCATAATCGCCGCGTCTGAGAACCAAAAAGTGCCGTAAGGGCGCCGACGCGCCGATAAACGGTTCAGCACGGACCCACCGGCTCATGGCGCCCTCGGCTGATCGGCGACGCGACTAAGCCTGGCGTCGGTGACAGAATCAGTATTGGCACACGTTGCAACGAGCGCTGACTTACTGATTGGCCACGCACCGAAGGACGGTTACGCAGTGAACCTCAATCCCAGCCACATGGGACCCAGCGCCGGAGCGTTTCGCGCCCCCACACCCCCCGGAGACGCCACACCCACCGAGCGCATCACCGGCTTCCGACACCGCCCGCAGCCAGCAGTCAGTCAGCTGGCAGCCAACCAGCCCGGGCGTAGCACCCAACGGACCCGTCGCACCGTCGACCTCCCGGCAGCCACGCACCGAGCCCTCGACATCTGGCAACGAGAGGCGGCTGACCGGCTGGGAGTCGCCCGGGTGACCGGGCAAGAGGTCCTGACCGCGCTGATCGACCAACTGCTGGTCGACCCGAAACTGACCGCCCAGATCACCCGGGCCATCCAGGAGCGCAGGTAAAGCCTTAGGTCGACATGCGGCGGCCGCGCCCTAATCAATCTCCATTTCGCGCAGCTCGCGCTTGAGCACCTTGCCCGTCGGGTTGCGCGGCAACTCCTCGAGGAAGACCACTTCCCGCGGCACCTTGTAGCGGGCCAAGTGGTCGCGCACGTAGTGCTTGATGGTGTCCTCGTCGAGGTCGGCGCCTTCCTTCTTGACCACGAAGGCGCGCAGCCGGTGCCCCCATTCCTTGTCTTCGACGCCGATGGCGGTCGCCTCCACCACCTCGGGATGCCCGCTGATCAGATCCTCGACCTCGGCAGGGAAGACGTTCTCCCCACCGGAAACGATCATCTCGTCGTCACGACCGCTGACGTAAAGCAGGCCGTGCTCGTCGAAGTAGCCGACATCGCCCGACGACAACAGACCGTCGATGATCTGCTTGTTGCCGCCCCCGGTGTAGCCGGCGAAGGGGAAGCTGTTGCCGACGAAGATCCGGCCGACCCCACCCTGCGGCAACTCCTCGCCGTTGTCGTCGTAGATCCGGACCTTGACGCCCTTGACGACCGGGCCGACCGTCGCGGCGTTGCGTTCCAGGTCCTTGGGCCCGGCGATGGTGGCGAACGCGATCTCGGTGGAACCGTACATGTTGTAAATGACCGGGCCGAGGTCTTTGAGAGCTCGGGCCGCCAGCTCGGCACCCAACTGCGATCCGGACACGAACACGATCCGCAGGCTGGACAGGTCAGGCTTCTTGTCCATCTTTTCGATGGCGTCCAGGATCCGCGACAGCATCACCGGCACCACCACCATGGCGGTCGCTTTGTACTTCTCGATGTCTTCCAACACCAGCGGCGGCTTGAACTTGCGCCGCAACACCAGCGTCGAGCCCAGGAACATGGCGATGGTCGCGTGCAGGTACCCGAGCGCGTGGAACATGGGCGACGGCAGCGAGGTCACCTCGTTGGCCTTGAACGGAACATGCGACAGGATGCCGCCGATGGGCGCCAGCGTCGGCGGGGTGCTGCGGTTAGCGCCCTTGGGTGTGCCGGTCGTGCCGCTGGTCAAAATGATGATCGACGCGTGCTTGTCCGCCTTGGGAGCGGGCTCCTTGCTGCTGCGGGCGATCAGATCGGCCAGCGTCTCGTCGGTGCTGCCGGACGGTTCCTCGGCATCGGGGTTGGTCCCCAGCGCCCGCAGCTTGCCCAGCGGCGGCTCGGCTTTGCTGACGGCCTTGGTGTACTCATCGTCGTAGATGATCAACTTGGCGCCCTCGCGCTCGGCCACCTCCTTGATCTGCGGGCCGGAGAATTCGCTGTTGAGCAGGATGATGCGGGCGCCCACCCGGGCCGCGCCGTAGTTGGCGATGACAAACCAGCGGTGGTTGCGCGCCAGCAGCGCGACCCCGTCCCCGGCCTTGACGCCCTTGGCCAGCAACCCGTTGGCCACCGCGTGGGCGGCCTCGTCGAGCTCCTTGTAGGTGAATTCGCCCTCTTCGTCGATGACGGCCGCGCGGTTGGGAGTGCGCCGGGCGTTCAGCGACGGGAGCATGCCGAACTCACCCCACCTGTAGATGTCGGCGGCCATCGCGGCGTAGTTCTGCGGCGGCTCCAGCCGGAACGCGCCCGATTCGATGATCCGGCGCAGGTAGTGCAATTCAGCAGAGCCGCGCTCGACGTACTGCTGGACTTTCCCTACGACTTTGGCGGCCTGACCGGGCAGGCTCATGAGGTTAGGCATGAAATCCACCATATGTGACCTCCGTCTCACTACGGCCAGAAAATTTGGGCCAATTACCATGAACCACATGTCCGGTCCGGTTTCGCTGGAGGTCGCCGGGCGCCGGGTCACCATCACCCATCCGGACAAAGTGGTGTTCCCCACAGGAACCGGCGACGAAACCACCGGCCGTTTGCGGGTGCCCTACACCAAGCTCGACCTGGTCCGCTATTACCTGTCCGTGGCCGAGGGTGCCCTGCGCGGCGTGGCCGGCCGCCCCATGATTCTCAAGCGCTTCGTCAAGGGAATTTCCGAGGAAGCGGTGTTCCAGAAGCGGGCGCCCGCCAACCGGCCGGACTGGGTCGACGTCGCCGAACTGCACTATGCGCGGGGCACGTCGGCCGCCGAAGCCGTCATCCACGACGCCGCCGGCCTGGCCTGGGTGATCAACCTGGGATGCGTCGACCTCAACCCGCATCCGGTGCTAGCCGGCGACCTCGATCACCCCGACGAACTGCGGGTCGACTTGGATCCGATGCCGGGCGTCACCTGGCGGAGGATCGCCGACGTCGCGCTGGTCGCCCGGGAGGTCCTCGAGGACTACGGCCTGGTCGCGTGGCCGAAGACGTCGGGCTCGCGGGGCTTTCACATCTATGCCCGGATCGCCCCGCGCTGGGAATTCCGGCAGGTGCGCCTGGCCGCCCAGACCGTTGCCCGCGAAGTGGAGCGGCGGATCCCCGACGCGGCCACCAGCCGCTGGTGGAAGGAAGAGCGCGAAGGGGTGTTCGTCGACTTCAACCAGAACGCCAAGGACCGCACGGTCGCGTCGGCGTACTCGGTGCGTGCGACTCCGGATGCCCGGGTGTCGACGCCACTGCGCTGGGACGAGGTCGCCGACTGCCGGCCCGAGGCGTTCACCATTGAGACCGTGCCCGCCCGGTTTGCCGCGATGGGAGACCCGTGGGCGGGGATGGATGACGCGGTCGGCCAGCTTGATCGGCTGCTGATGCTGGCAGAGGAAATGGGCCCCCCGGAGAAGGCGCCGAAAGGATCAGGAAAGCGCGTCGACGGCAGACGGGCTTCGTCGATGCCGCTCATCGAGATCGCCCGGACCAGGACCAGAGACGAGGCGATGGCCGCGCTGGACACTTGGCGCGGCCGCTACCCGGCGGTGGCCGGCCGGCTACAGCCGGCCGATGTGCTGGTAGACGGTATGCGCGGGCCCAGTTCGATCTGGTACCGGATCCGGATCAACCTGCAGCACGTCCCGGTCGACCAGCGACCTCCGCAGGAAGACCTGATCGCCGACTACAGCCCGTGGGACAGGTATCAGCCGAAGCGCTAGACGCCGAGCCGTCCCATCGGGGTCTTCTCGCGCAGATAGGCCAGCCAGGTGACGACCAGCAGTGCCATCGTCGTGGCAGGGTGCGGGCGCGCTCACGGCCGGCATCTGGACGACCACGATGCTCCACAACATCCACACGCTGAAGCCGATGTGCTCGGCGAAGATCGAGAAAATCAGGTTTCGCCGGGCGATGGGTCTGCCGGTCTTTTTCCAGAACTCGGGATCTTCGGGTCGCCAGTCGTCGATCCAATGCCGGCGCCGGTGCAGCTGGCGCGGGAGCGCCAGGACCGGAGCGGTTGCCTCCGCAGTGGTCGTTGTAGTCACGCCCCGACGTTGGGAAGGGACTGTTACCGGTCTGCGTGAGCGCAGTTACGTCGGAGATACGTGGAGATCGCAACGGCCATAGGTCGGTTGTCAGATCTTTTCGCCCCAACAGATGCGGGAGAATTGCCGCATGCAGGTGACTGAGGCGCCCCTGGGTCTGCGGGAGCGCAAAAAGATCAAGACCCGCCAGGCCATCCGGCGCGAGGCATTTCGGCTGATCAAAGAGAACGGTTACGCCGCCACGACCGTCGAGCAGATCGCGGAGGCGGCCGAAGTGTCGCCGAGCACCTTCTTCCGGTATTTCCCGTCCAAAGAGTCGCTGCTGCTCGCCGACGATCTCGATCCGCTGATATTGGAAGCATTGAAGCAACAACCACCCGAGGTGTCCCCGGCCCAGGCCTTCCGCCGGGCATATGAGGCGGTCATGGCCCACCTGCCCGCCGACCAGCTGGAGTTCGAAAACACCCGACAGCGACTCATCTTTTCCATACCCGAACTCAAGGCGGCGATGTACGACGAGTACTACCGCACCGTGACCGTCGCCGCAGAGGCCATCGCCGACCGGATCGGCCGTGCCCCAAACGATTTCGAAGTCCGGGTGTTCGCGGGCGCGGTGACCGGCGCCATGATGGCGGCTTTCGACAGTGCACCGAAAAGCGCCGAGACGATCTACCGAGCTCTGGACTTCCTCGACGCCGGCATGCCGCTGCGCTGAGCCGGCCAACCGCGCGGCGCTGCGGGCGCCGGCGGACGACGCGATAATCTCACGCGATATGGGATGGAATCGGCGCAGATTCTTGCAGCTCACGGGGGCTATCGGAATGGCCGCGCTGCCCGGCACGTCAGCTGCCTGCTCGTCACGCAAACCGGCATCGGGCGCCCCCAGCGGATCGGTGACGATCTCCCACCTCTTCGGTCAGACCGTCATCAAAGAGCCGCCCAAGCGGGTGGTCAGTGCCGGCTACACCGAGCAAGACGACTTGCTCGGGGTGGGCGTGGTGCCGATCGCGGTGACCAACTGGTTCGGGGACCAACCGTTCGCGGTGTGGCCGTGGGCGGCGTCCAAACTCGGCGGGGCGCAGCCGGTGGTGCTCAACCTCGACAACGGGATTCCGGTCGACCAGATCGCCGGGCTCAAACCGGATTTGATCGTGGCGATCAACGCCGGGGTGGACGCCGACACCTATCAGAAGTTGTCCGCGATCGCCCCGACCGTGCCGCAGTCGGACGGCGATGCGTTTTTCGAGCCGTGGAAGGAGCAGGCCACCGCGATCGGCCAGGCGGTGTTCCAGCCCGGCCAGATGAAGTCGCTGATCGACGCCGTCGACCAGAGCTTCACTGCCGTCGGCAAGAAGAATCCGCAGTGGACGGGCAAGAAGGCGTTGCTGATGCAGGGCACCCTGTGGCAGGGCACGGTCGTCGCGACCACGGCGGGCTGGCGGACCGATTTCCTGAATCAGATGGGGCTGGTGATCGCCGACAGCATCAGACCCTTCGGCACCGATCATCGTGCCGTCATTCCGCGCGATCACATCAAGGCGGTGCTCGATTCCGCCGACGTGGTGATCTGGACGACGGAAAGCCCGGATGACCAAAAGGCGTTACTGGCCGACCCGGACGTGGCGGCGTCGCAAGCGACCGCGCAGAACCGCCATATCTTCACCACCAAGGAGCAGGCCGGCGCGATCGCCTTCTCGTCCACCCTGAGTTACCCGTTGGTCGCCGATCAACTGCCCCCGCAACTAAGCAAAATCCTGGGTTAGCCGGCACGCTGCGTCGCGGCTGTTTGAGCGTTTGCTAAGGCAGCTCTGGCAGTGCTCGAAAATCCGTCTGCCGCCTCTCGCTCCGGCCCCGATGTCGGGGTTACCGTCGAGTAATGAGCGTGACGGACCTTACCGTGAACCTGCCGACCGAGCTGGTCGGCAATACCGTTGCAGACTATGGCGACCTTGCGCTGATGCTGCAATGTGGCAGCACCGCTGAGGTTTTGGCATGGGCAGCCGCGTTGCGCTCCGCGGCGCTGCCCGGTGTCGTCGACGTCGTCCCGGCCGCCCGTACGGTGCTGGTGAAGCTTGACGCCCCGCGTTACCAGGGGGTCATCCGCCAGCGGCTCCGCAAAATGCGGGTCACCCCGCAGGAGGTCGCGGATTCGGATCGCGGCGCCGACGCGGTGATCGACGTGGTCTATGACGGGCCGGACCTCGCCGAGGTGGCCGATCACACCGGGCTGAGCATCGATCAGGTGGTTGCCGCCCACACCTCGACGTTGTGGCGGGTCGGATTCAGTGGGTTTGCACCGGGTTTCGCCTACCTGGTCGACGGCGACTCACGCCTGCGGGTGCCGCGCCGGGCCGAGCCGCGGACCTCGGTGCCGGCCGGCGCGGTTGGGCTCGCCGGCGAATTCAGCGCGGTATATCCGCGTCAATCGCCCGGTGGTTGGCAACTCATCGGCCGCACCGACACGGTGCTGTGGGACCTGCAGCGGCCCCGTCCGGCCCTGCTGACCCAGAGCATGTGGGTTCAATTCCGCGCCGTCTAACCAAGGAGATAGCCGTGGCAACCCTGGAGATTCTGCGCACCGATCCGCTCGCCGTCGTCCAAGACCTCGGCCGGCCGGGATTGGCCCACCTCGGCGTCAGCCGGTCCGGCGCCGCGGACCGTCGCGCGCATCGGCTGGCCAACCGGCTGGTGGCCAACCCTGATGACCGCGCCACGGTCGAGGTGACGTTCGGCGGTTTCGCGGCCCGCGTCCGAGGCGGCGACGTGGACATCGCGGTGACGGGCGCCGACACCGACCCGACCGTCAACGGAATCAAGTTCGGCACCAACAGCATCCATCATGTCCGGGACGGGCAGGTAATCACGCTGGGCACCCCGCGCGCCGGACTGCGCACGTATATCGCGGTGCGCGGCGGCATCTGCGTGGAGCCGGTGCTGGGCTCGCGCAGCTACGACGTGATGTCGGCCATTGGCCCGTCGCCGCTGCAGCCGGGCGACCAGCTTCCGGTCGGGCAACATACCGACGACTATCCCGAACTCGATCAGGCGCCGGTGGCCGCCATTACCGGCGACACGGTCGAGCTGTCGGTGGTGCCCGGGCCGCGCGACGATTGGTTCGTCGACCCCGACGTCCTGGTGCACACCGATTGGGTGGTGTCTGACCGCAGCGACCGGGTGGGGATGCGATTGGTGGGCCGCCCGCTGCAGTACTGCTACCCGGATCGGCAGCTACCCAGCGAAGGCACCACTCGCGGTGCAATCCAGCTGCCGCCCAACGGTTTACCGGTGATCCTGGGGCCGGATCATCCGGTAACCGGTGGTTACCCGGTCATCGGCGTGGTGATCGAGGCGGACATCGACAAAATCGCCCAGGTGCGGCCCGGCCAGACGGTGCGGCTGCACTGGTCACGGCCGAGGCCGGCAGTGGGTGCGCGGCCACAATCCATTGCCACCGGCTGGCCGTTCTCCTAACAGGGATACTTGACAAACTGCCGATGTGATTGGCGGATGACCGAATTGGACCGCCACAAAGTGTATTCGAGCTCACACAGAACCGGTCCCGGCATCGAAATCACTTGATTGGGCGCATTATTTGTCGCCCGGACAACCCTTCAGCGATTTAACAGATAACTCGGATTCAATCGGCAGGCGATATTGGCCGGATTGAGTTGACTGGCCACCCCCCCAGGATGTGAGCATCAACGACGGGGGCAAGGCTCTTCGCATGCATAAGGTCGGCGTGAGATCCAAACCTCAACGCTGGCAACGTGTTTCGCATCATAGCGCGCATTCCGTCGACGAAAGGTGGACACCGGGTGGGCCGCAATCACCGCATCAGTGGAACCCGGAAGATACGGCGGCGTGGGAGTCCGGCAACAAGAACGTCGCGCGCCGCAACCTGGTCTGCACGATCCCGGCCGACCACGTCGCCTTCTCGATCTGGACGCTGTGGCCAGTCATGGCGCTGTTCATGCCGGCTTCTGTCTACGGCTTTGCCGCCGGCGACAAGCTGCTGCTCGGCGCTGTTGCCACCCTGGCCGGCGGTTGCGCACGAATCCTCTACACCTTGGGCATCGCCAAGTTCGGCGGGCGCAATTGGACCGCGTTCTCGGCGTTCGTGCTGCTGCTTCCGACGCTCGGCACCCCTGGTGTTGCTGGCCAACCCCGGCCTGCCGCTGTGGCCGTATGTGGTGTGCGCCGCGCTGACCGGGCTGGGCGGCGGCAACTACGCGCCCTCCCTGGCGAACGTGAACGCCTTCTACCCCGAGCGGCTCAAGGGCGCGGCCCTGGCGGTCAACGCCGGCGTCGCAAACCTCGGAGTGGCGGTGATCCAGCTGGTCGGACTGCTGGTACTGGCCGTCGCCGGCCACCAAGCGCCGTACTGGGTGTGCGCGCTGTACCTGGTGTTGCTGACGGTCGTGGGGATCACGGCCGCGCTGTTCATGGACAACCTTCGCCACGGCACCGAGCTGAACACCATGGGATCGATCCTGTTCGAGCGTGATACGTACTTGATCTCGCTGCTCTACATCTGCACGTTCGGTTCCTGGATCGGGTTTTCGTTCGCCTTCGGGCAGGTGATGCAGGTCAACTTCCTCGCCACCGGACAAACCGCACACCACGCGGCGCTGCACGCTGCCCAGCTGGCCTTCATCGGGCCGCTGCTGGGGTCGCTGGCCCGCATCTACGGTGGTCGGCTGGCCGATCGCATCGGCGGTAGCCGCGTCACGCTGGGGGTTCTGGCCGGGATGACCCTCGGTGCCGGGCTGCTGGTCGCCGTCAGCACCGCCGATGATCACAGCACCGGTGGGCGCTCGACCAGCATGATCGGCTATTTCGTGGGCTTCATGGTGCTGTTCGTTTTGTCCGGGATGGGCAATGGCTCGGTGTTCAAGTTGATCCCTTCGGTCTACGGGGCGCGCAGTCGGTCGCTGGAGATAAGTGAAGCCGAACGTCGCCGTTGGACGCGCGCCAAGTCCGGAGCGCTCATCGGCGTCTGTTCGGCGGTCGGCGCACTCGGCGGCGTGGGAATCAACCTGTCGCTGCGCCAGTCCTACCTGAGTACGGGCGCCGGAACGTCGGCGTAATGGGTGTTCCTGACGTCGTAGGTCGTCGCCGCGATACTGACTTGGGCGGCGGATATCCGACGTCCGGCCCGATCCGCCGATGAGCCGCACTACGAGACTGCAGCCGCGCTCGCCAGGGTGTGAGCGCAGCCTGACGGTGGGCAATCCGTAAGCAATTGCCAGGTAACGCAACCGAAATCTGATAGGCATACACAGGTGATATGGGCCAGCCAGACTCCGCCCCGCTGACCGGTTACCGCATCGCGGTGACCTCAGCCCGGCGATCGGAGGAGCTGTGCGCACTCCTGAGCCGCCAAGGCGCCGAGGTGTGCAGCGCGCCGGCCATCAACATAATCGCGTTGCCGGACGACGATGAGCTCCACAGCAACACCGAAGCATTGATTGCCGAGCCACCCGACATTTTGGTCGCCCATACCGGCATCGGTTTTCGGGGATGGTTGGCCGCGGCCGAGGGCTGGGGGCTGGTCAACCAACTGCTCACGGCGCTGTCGTCGGCGCGGATCGTGTCGCGCGGGCCGAAGGCGACCGGCGCGCTGCGCGCCGCCGGGCTGCACGAGGAGTGGTCTCCGGAATCGGAGTCCTCGCAGGAAGTGCTGGAATATCTACTCTCGTCAGGCGTATCGGGCCTGCGGGTGGCGGTCCAGCTGCACGGCGCCGCCGACGCTTGGGATCCGTTCCCGGAGTTTCTCGGCGGGTTGCGGTTGGCGGGCGCCGAAGTGGTGCCGGTCCGGGTGTACCGGTGGAAGCCCACGCCGCTGGGCGGAACCTTCGATCAGCTGGTGACCGGGATCGCCGGACGGCAATTCGATGCGGTCACTTTCACCTCGGCACCGGCGGCAGCGGCGGTGCTGGAACGCAGCCGCGAGCTCGACCTCGAGGACCAGCTGCTGGAAGCCTTGCGCAGCGACGTACACGCGATGTGCGTCGGCCCGGTAACCTCAAAACCGTTGATCCGAAAAGGCATACCGACATCGTCGCCGGAACGAATGCGGTTGGGCGCCTTGGCACGTCACATCGCTGAGGAGCTGCCGCTGCTTGGGTCGTGCACCGTCAAGGCCGCCGGCCACGCGGTTGACATTCGAGGAACATGCGTGCTGGTGGATGGTTCGATTAAGGCGCTGCCGCCGTCCGGCATGGCGATATTGCGTGCGCTGGCAAAGCGTCCGGGCGACGTCGTCGCCCGAAACGACTTGTTACGCGCGCTGCCCGGTCACAGTAACGACCCGCATGCCGTCGATACGGCCGTGCTGCGGCTGCGAACGGCGCTGGGCGACCGGAACATTATCGCGACGGTGGTCAAGCGTGGTTACCGGCTCGCGATCGATGACCGGGTGGCTGGCCCATGAGCATGATCCTGGTAGCGCACGGCACCCGCCGAGCGGGTGGCGTCGCGATGGTCGGAGACCTTGCGGCACAGGTGAGCACGCTTGTCGGGGAAACCGTGCAAGTGGCGTTCGTCGACCTGCTGGGGCCCACGCCCGGTGAAGTGCTGTCCCGGGCGAAGGCTACCGGCCGGCCCGCCGTCGTGGTGCCGGCGTTTTTGTCCCGCGGATATCACGTCCGCGCCGATCTGCCCGATCATGTCGCGGCCAGCGGACACCGCGACGTGATCGTCACCCCGGCGTTGGGCCCGAGCGGCCAGATCGCTCGGATCGTCGGTGATCAGCTGATCAAATGTGGCTGGCGCCAGAGCGATTCGGTCATTTTGGTGGCGGCGGGCACCTCGGATGACAGGGCGCGCGCCGACCTGCACATCACCGCGACACTGTTGTCGGCGCTGACCGGGTCGAAAGTGAGCCTGGCGTTCGCGGCTACCGGAGATCGAAAATTGCAGGAGGCGGTGCACGAGGCACGTCGCGACGGTACCCGCGTGGTGGTCGCCTCCTATCTGCTGGCCGACGGACTGTTCCAGCAGCGGCTACACGCTTGCGGCGCCGATCTGGTCAGTCAACCACTGGGCACCCATCCCGGGCTGGCACGGCTGATCGCGCACCGCTTCCGCCGGGCCATGCCGTCGGTGGCCTGCGCCGCACGACCGAAAACCGCCGCCTGAAAGGTCGGGCCGACGAGGCGCGCCGACACCCGGCAACGCTTGATCTTTGCTCTCATACCGGCGATCCTGTCACCATGCCCCGTCGCGAAGAGCCGTCGCGCGGGCTTCTCGACCCGGTCGCCAAGATGCTGCGTTTGCCATTCGGCACACCGGAATTCATCGACCGCATCATCACCGGAGGGGTCAATCAGGTAGGCAGGCGGACGTTGTACATGCTGATCACCACGTGGGATGCCGCTGGCGGCGGCCCGTTCGCGGCGAGCGCGGTCGCCTCCACCGGGATGGCCAAGACCGCCGAGGTCGTACAGAGCATGTTCATCGGTCCCGTTTTCGGCCCGCTGCTGAAAATGCTGGGAGCTGACAAGGTGGCGGTCCGCGCCTCGCTGTGCGCCTCGCAGCTGGTGGGCCTGGGGATCATGCGCTACGGCGTGCGCTCCGAGCCACTGCATTCCATGTCGGTGGACGCCCTCGTCAACGCGATCGGGCCGACGATGCAGCGCTACCTGGTGGGCGACATCGATTAGCCGTCGGTCCGCGCGATCTCAACGAACCCATCGGAGGTGACGCGCACCGGGTACACCGGCACCGAGACAGTCGGGTCGTCCAGGCAGCAGCCGTCCTCGAGCGAAAACGCCTGCTTCAAAAGGGGTGACTGCACCGTGGCGCAGCCGCCGCGGTCCCCCACAATCCCACGCGACATCACCGCTGCCCCGGAAAACGGGTCGATGTTGCCCACCGCATGCACCGACCCGTCGTCCAGCCGGAACAGCGCCGCCAGCGTGCCGTCGTCGAGCAGCACACCGACGCCCCTACCCGGAATCAGGTGGTCGTAGGCGCAGGCCGTCGTCCATACCCGAATGTCGTTGAGAAGTGTCATTTTTTAGCTCCCAGCTCCTCTGGAACTTTCCTGACGGACCCGCGGCATGCCAATGGACACAGGGATTTTGCGACCGGCGTGCTCGGTGAAGGCCACCGTCGAGTCGACGGCGTCCGGCGCGTTGACGAACGAGACGAACCGCGACAGCTTGTCCGGATCCTCCAGCACGCCATTCCATTCGCACTTGTAATTCTGCACATGCCGCGCCATTGCGGCCTCGAATTCGCCGGCCAGGCCCAGCGAGTCCTCGCAGACGACCTCGCGCACGTGATCCAGCCCGCCGTCCAGCGATTCGACCCAGGGAGCGGTGCGCTGCAATCGGTCGGCGGTGCGGATGTAGTACATCAGGAACCGGTCGACGTAGCGGACCAGCGTCTCGGTATCCAGATCGCTGGCCAGCAACTGGGCGTGCTTGGGCGTCATACCGCCGTTGCCGCATACCGCCATTCCCGCCGACATAGAGATTCCAACCCTTTTCGGTGGCGATGACGCCGACGTCCTTGGAGCGCGCTTCGGCGCACTCGCGCGCGCAGCCCGAGACGCCCATCTTGATCTTGTGCGGTGCCCGCAGTCCGCGGTAGCGCAACTCCAGGTCGATGGCCAACTGCACCGAATCCTGCTGCCCATAGCGGCACCAGTCGGTGCCGACGCAGCTCTTCACCGTGCGCAACGCCCTGCCGTAAGCGTGTCCGGATTCCATGCCGCCCTCGACCAGCCGCCGCCAGATCTCCGGCAGCTGGTCCACCCGGGCCCCGAACAGGTCGATGCGCTGGCCGCCGGTGATCTTGGTGTAGAGCCCGAAGTCTTGGGCGATCTGACCGATGAGGATCAAGTGCTCGGGCTTGATGTCACCGCCGGGAACCCGCGGCACCACCGAGTAGCTGCCGTTCTTTTGGATGTTGGCCAGGAAGTGGTCGTTGGAGTCCTGCAGCGAGGCTTGCTCCCCGTCGAGGATGTGGTCCGAGCCGGTCGAGGCGAGGATGGACGCGACCACCGGCTTGCAGATGTCGCAACCCCTGCCACGGCCGAAGCGCTGCAGCAGACCGGAGAAGGTCCGGATTTCGGTGGCGGAGATGATCTCGTAAAGCTCCGCCCGCGACTGGCTGAAGTGCTCACACAGCGCCTTGGACTGCTCCACGCCCTCGGCTTCCAGCAGCTGCTTGAGCAAGGGCACGCACGACCCGCACGAGGTGCCGGCCGCCGTGCACGACTTGAGCGCGGGAACGTCACTGCAGCCGTCGGCGATTGCGCGCTTCAGGTCGCCCTTGGTGACGTTGTCGCATGAGCAGATCTGCGCCGAATCCGGCAGCGCCCCAATGCCCAACGCCGGCGCATCACCGGACTGGGCCGGCGCGATCAGTACCAACGGATCGCCGGGGAGTTCACTGCCGACCATGGACCGCAACACCCCGTAGGATGAGGCGTCGCCGACCAGGACGCCGCCGAGCAGGATCTTGGCATCGTCGGAGAGCACCAGCTTGGCGTATGTCCGCTTCACCGCGTCGTTGATGGCGACCTCGAGACAATTCTCGGTGGTTCCCATGGCATCGCCGAAGCTGGCGACGTCGACGCCCAGCAGTTTCAGCTTTGTCGACAGGTCCGCTTCGCCGAACTCCGCGGCACCCTCCAGCAGCCGGTCGGCCACCACCTCGGCAGACGTGTAGCCCGGTCCCACCAGGCCGTAGCATCGGCCGCCGATGGCGGCGACCTCGCCGATCGCATAGATATCGGGATCGCTTGTGCGGCAGGACAAGTCAGTCAGCACGCCACCGCGCTCGGCGCGTGTCAACCCCGCGGCCGCGGCCAGCTCGTCGCGCGGCCGAATGCCGGCCGCGAAAATCACCAGGCCGGCGTCGATGACGGTGCCGTCGGTCAGGCGCACGCGCACGGAAGAGGTGCTGTCGGGATGGCCAACCGATTCAATCGATTCCGTCCCGGTCCCGACATGCACGGCGATACCGAGGTCACCGATCATCCTGGCCAGCAAGGCGCCGCCGGCCTCGTCGATCTGCTGGGCCATCAGTCACGGCATCATCTCGACGACGTGAGTCTGTAATCCAAACTGGCGCAGCGCATTAGCGGCCTCAAGCCCCAGCAGGCCGCCACCGATGACCAAGCCGGCGGGCGCGCGACCGGATTCCAGCGTGCGCTAGGCGCCCGCGCGGATGGCGTCGAGGTCGTCGAGCGTGCGGTAAACATGGCACGCCGACAGGTCATGACCCGGTACCGGCGGCACGAACGCGTAGGAGCCGGTGGCCAGCACCAAGGTGTCGTAGTCGTGCCGCTTGCCATCGGGGGTGACCACCGATTTTGTCGCGCGGTCTATTTCGGTAACCCGGGTGTTCAACACAGCCGGACCCGGTCGTCACCCTCGTAGTCGTTGCCGGGCAACGCCAACAGCTTGCGGTCCCAGCACTCGGTGTAAGAGGTCAGCCCCACCCGGTCATAGGCCGCGTCCGCCTCCTCGGCGAAAATCGTTATGCGCCACAGTCCTTCGGCGTCACGCGCGCGGAGCGCCTCGACGAACCGGTGCCCCACCATGCCATGGCCAACTACGATGGTGTGACGGACCGCACAGTGCTCACGCGAAATCCCGTCTGCGGCCATGGCTTTGAGATTAGCGGCCAGAAATTACCGTGATTTCGCCGAATGTATCGGTCCTATGACGAGGATCTCACAACTCACAGGGAACCTTGTGAATATTCGTTCGCCGACGGCGAACGCCGAGGTGGAACTTAAGCGTGGTCGACTCATGTTTCTACTCACAGCAGGCCGGCAAGGCGCCGGTCACAGCAAACTCACAAGGAAGCGTAAGGAGATCCCCATGAGCAGCCTGGCATTGTGGTCGCGACCGGCCTGGGACACCGACCGGTGGTTGCGCGACTTCTTCGGCCCCGCGGCGACAACGGACTGGTACAAGTCCGCTACCAGCGGATTCAGGCCAGCGGCAGAGATCGTCAAGGATGGCGACGACGCCGTCGTACGCGTGGAACTCCCCGGCGTTGACGTCGACAAAGACGTCAATGTGGAGGTCGACCGTGGCCGACTTGTTATCCACGGCGAACATCGCGACGAGCACTCGGAAGAGCAAGACGGTCGCACTCTGCGCGAGATCCGCTACGGATCATTCCGCCGGTCGTTCCAGCTGCCGACGCACGTCACCGGCGACGCCATCACGGCCTCGTACGACGCCGGTGTGCTGACGGTGCGGGTCAGCGGTGCGTACGCCGGAAACAAGGCGCGGCGCATCGCGATCACCAAGTAATCGCAGACGATAACCGGATCCGACGGGGCCCCGAGCCCCGCCGGATCCGGTTGTGCGAGAGGGTCATTGGCCTGCCTGCTGCTGAGCTTGAAGTCTGGGCGTGGTGGCGGCCGGCCGGCGGGGCCCGCGCGGTGTGCTGATTCACGATCTCATTGGGGAGCGGCCCCACTTAAGCCGATGGAGTCGGCCGCTGGAATCCCGGACCGGAAGAAATCAGATGTCTGACGTCAGAGGTGTGCCGTGGATAGTATCGAGGGCGTACTGTGATCCGTAACACCGTCTTGCCTAGGAGATCTGTTGTCGAGCACTACTGGCACTGCTGAACTCACCGAACTTCACAACCTCGCCGGCAGCCTCCGGCGGTGCGTGAGCTCCTTGAAAGCGCGATACGGTGACAGCCCGGCGATGCGTCGCATCGTCATCGACGCCGATCGCATTCTGTGCGATGTCGAATTACTCGACACTGACGTGTCCGAACTGGACCTGGCGCGCGCCACTGTGCAGCAGTCCGGCGAAAAGATCGTCATTCCCGACACCCAGTACGACAGCGACTTCTGGCGCGATGTCGACGACGAAGGTGTCGGGGGTCACAACAGGGCCTGACAACTTAAGCCCGCCGCAAATGGGGGGCCGCTCTCTGTGTACCCTTCGTGCTGACAGCCCGTTCGAAGAGGAACACTAGATGAGCGCACCCACGGCTAACCGTCCGGCGTCCGGCGTTTTCTCACCTGCCCGCGCCCAGATAGGGCAGCGGACGCTCCGCACCGACCGCTGGTGGCTACCGCCGCTGGTGACCAATCTCGGACTCGCCGCGTTCATCGTCTACGCCACCGTCCGGGCTTTCTGGGGCAGCGCGTATTGGGTGGACAAATACCATTACCTGACGCCGTTCTACTCGCCGTGTGTCAGCGCCTCGTGCGAGCCCGGTGCCAGCCACCTCGGCGTCTGGTTCGGGCATTTCCCGCGGTGGATCCCCTTGGGAATGCTGGTATTACCGTTTCTCCTGGGATTCCGGATCACCTGCTACTACTACCGCAAGGCCTACTACCGCTCGGTATGGCAGTCCCCGACCGCCTGCGCGGTACCCGAGCCACGCGTTCACTACACCGGTGAAACGCGGTTTCCGCTGATCATCCAGAACAGCCACCGCTACTTCTTCTATATCGCGGCGGTGGTCTCGTTGATCAACACCTATGACGCGATCATGGCGTTCCACTCGCCCTCTGGATTCGGATTCGGTTTGGGCAACGTCATTCTGGTAACCAACGTGCTATTGCTCTGGGCCTACACGCTCTCGTGCCATTCGTGCCGGCACGTCACCGGTGGGCGGCTCAAGCATTTCTCTAAACACCCAGTGCGCTATTGGATCTGGACCCAGGTCAGCAAGCTGAACACCCGGCACATGATGTTCGCCTGGATCACATTGGGCACCCTGTCACTGACCGACTTCTACATCATGCTGTTGGCCAGCGGCACCATCGCGGACTTGAGATTCATTGGCTGACAAGCTATTTCACGAATACCAGATAGAGCTGAGTGAGGTTCCATGGTTGAGGTCGAACGGCACGCCTACGACGTAGTCGTCATCGGTGCCGGCGGCTCCGGGTTGCGAGCAGTCATCGAGGCGCGGGAGCGCGGCCTGCGGGTGGCGGTGGTGTGCAAGTCCCTGTTCGGCAAGGCCCACACGGTGATGGCCGAGGGCGGATGCGCGGCCTCGATGGGCAACGCCAACCCGAAGGACAACTGGAAAACCCACTTCGGCGACACCATGCGCGGCGGGAAGTTCCTCAACAACTGGCGGATGGCCGAACTGCATGCCAAGGAGGCGCCGGACCGGGTCTGGGAGCTGGAGACCTACGGTGCGCTGTTCGACCGCACCAAAGACGGCAAGATCAGTCAGCGCAACTTCGGCGGGCACACCTATCCGCGGCTGGCGCACGTCGGCGACCGCACCGGCCTGGAATTGATCCGCACGCTGCAGCAAAAGATCGTGTCACTGCAGCAGGAGGATTATTCCGAGCTCGGCGACTACGAGGCGCGGATCAAGGTGTTCGCCGAATGCACCATCACCGAGCTGCTCAAAGATGGTGACGCGATCGCCGGAGCGTTCGGTTACTGGCGCGAAAGCGGCCGTTTCGTGGTATTCGAGGCCCCCGCGGTGGTGCTGGCCACCGGAGGGATCGGCAAGTCGTTCAAGGTGACGTCGAACTCCTGGGAGTACACCGGCGACGGCCACGCCTTGGCGCTGCGGGCCGGCGCGTCGCTGATCAACATGGAGTTCGTCCAATTCCACCCCACCGGCATGGTCTGGCCGCCCAGCGTGAAGGGCATCCTGGTCACCGAGGGCGTTCGCGGTGACGGCGGGGTGCTGAAGAATTCCGACGGCAAGCGATTCATGTTCGACTACATCCCGCCGGTCTTCAAAGGCCAGTACGCCGAGTCCGAGCAAGAGGCCGACCAATGGCTCAAGGACAATGACTCGGCCCGGCGCACCCCCGACCTGCTGCCGCGCGACGAGGTCGCGCGCGCGATCAACTCGGAAGTTAAAGCCGGCCGGGGCAGCCCGCACGGCGGGGTGTTCCTTGACATCGCGTCCCGTTTGACGCCGGACGAGATCAAGCGACGGCTGCCGTCGATGTATCACCAGTTCAAGGAGCTGGCCGGGGTCGACATCACCCGAGAGCCGATGGAAGTCGGCCCCACCTGCCACTACGTGATGGGTGGAATCGAGGTTGACGCCGACACGGGTGCGGCCACGGTTCCCGGGCTGTTCGCCGCTGGCGAGTGCTCCGGGGGGATGCACGGCTCGAACCGGCTCGGCGGCAATTCGCTGTCCGACCTGCTGGTCTTCGGCCGTCGGGCCGGCCTGGGCGCCGCCGACTACGTGCGCGCCCTGAGCAGCCGGCCGACGATCTCGCCGGAATCCGTCGATGCGGCCGTGACGCGGGCGGTGGCCCCGTTCGAGGGGCCGACCAACGGTGCTGCGGCCGAGAACCCCTACACCTTGCAGCTGGAACTGCAGCAATCGATGAACGACCTGGTCGGCATCATCCGCAAGGCGGACGAGATCTCCGAGGCCCTGAGCCGGCTCGACAAGCTGCGCGAGCGGTTCAAGAACATCCAGGTGGAGGGGAATCGCCAGTACAACCCCGGCTGGAACCTGGCCATCGACCTGCGCAACATGCTGCTGGTCAGCGAGTGTGTGGCCAAGGCCGCGCTGGAACGCACCGAGAGCCGCGGCGGGCACACCCGTGACGATCACCCGTCGCTGGATTCGTCCTGGCGCAAGGTGTTGCTGGTCTGCCGCGCGGCCGGTGGCGACGAGGTGATTCCCGACATCAGCATCACGCGGGAAGACCAGGTGCCGATGCGGCCAGATCTGCTTGAGCTGTTTGAGATCTCCGAACTGGAGAAGTACTACACCGACGAAGAGTTGGCCGACCACCCGGGACGGAGAGGTTGATGAGCTACAACGCGAGCTTGCGGGTGTGGCGCGGCGACGAAGCCAGCGGTGGGCTGCAAGACTTCACCGTTGAGGTCAACGAGGGCGAGGTGGTGCTCGACATCATCCATCGCCTGCAGCAGACCCAGACACCCGACCTCGCGGTGCGCTGGAATTGCAAGGCGGGCAAATGCGGCTCCTGCTCGGCGGAGATCAACGGCTATCCGCGGCTGTTGTGCATGACCCGGATGTCCACCTTCGCCGAGGACGAGGTGGTCACCGTGACGCCGCTGCGGACCTTCCCGGTGATTCGGGATCTGGTCACCGACGTTTCCTTCAACTACGAGAAGGCACGCGAAATCCCCTCCTTCGCGCCTCCCAAGGAACTGCAGCCCGGGGAATACCGGATGGCACAAAGCGACGTCGCGCGCTCGCAGGAGTTCCGCAAGTGCATCGAGTGCTTCCTGTGCCAGAACGTGTGCCATGTGGTCCGCGATCACGAGGAGAACAAGCAGGCGTTCGCCGGACCGCGGTTCTTGATGCGAATCGCCGAACTCGAGATGCACCCGCTGGACACGCTGGACCGGCGCGACCAGGCTCAAGACGAGCACGGCCTAGGCTACTGCAACATCACCAAGTGCTGCACCGAGGTGTGCCCGGAGAACATCAAGATCACCGACAACGCGCTGATCCCAATGAAGGAGCGGGTCGTCGACCGCAAATACGACCCAGTGGTGTGGCTGGGCAACAAGCTGTTCCGTCGTTAAGCCAAAGTCGCATTGGGTATCCGATCCCTATGCGAGAAACTACCAGCATCAACGAGATTCGCACCGCGATTCGCGAGTTGTCTGTTCGTGCCGACCTCGCGCGCCGCGAAGGCCGACACGACGACGCAACCGAGATCGAGCGTCGCATTCAGGGCTATCGGGAAGAACTCAGCCGCCGCGCGTAGTCACCGACGCGCGCTCAAGCCCCGAGCCGGCGAAAACCGCTGCGGTGGAAAACGATGGGCGCCACCTCGGCGTCGACCGTCACTTCGCGGACCCGCAGCACGACGATGGTGTGATCCCCGGCGGGGATCACTTGCTCGATAGCGCTTTCCAGCCACAGGGCGGTGCCCTTGATGAACACCGCCCCGCTGTCCTTGGACACTGTTTCCAGCCCAGCGAACCGGTCGCCGGTCTTGGCGGCAAGAGTCCGGGCGGCCGCGTCGTGCGCCTCGCCGAGCACGCTGATGCCCAGCATGGGTAGGTCTTTCAGTTTTGGCCAGGTGGTCGAGGTGTTCTGTACGCAGAACGACACCAGCGGCGGCTCCAGCGAGACCGGCACGAAAGTGCTGGCGGCCAGACCTTCCCGGATTCCTTGGACCTCGGCGGCGATGGCCACCACTCCGGATGGGAAGTGCCCGAAGGCCTCGCGAAGTGTGGACGGAGTCAGCTTGTTCGTCGAATTCACCGGACTCCACTCGCCAGAAGTTTAAGACGAATTTCCCGTGCCCGACCCTACTCGCCGGCGGCCGCATCGCCGCCAGCACCCGTCGAATACCCATGGGCAGCGGCCACATCCGGGTGTGCCCGCAATCTGCTCTTCCAGGCGTTGCGACCGTAGACCGAGAAGATGGGGTCCGACGGGTCGTCCACTCGCCCGGCGCGGGCGGCAAGTTCGCCGGGCAGTGACAGGACCGGGATCCGCGCGTCCAGTCGCGGATTGAAGAAGTAAGGCACCGAAATGCGGTCGGCCAGCGGCTCATCAAGAATCACCCGGTGCTCGGTGGCCCTGAGGTAGCCGCCGGTGGCCACTTCGAGTAGCTCGCCGATGTTGACGATGAATGCGCCCGCCAGGGGCGCCACGTCGATCCATCCGCCTCCGGCCCGCCGCACCTGCAGGCCGCGGCTACCCGGCTCGGCCAAGAGCAGCGTGAGCACCCCGGCGTCGCGGTGTGCCCCCACGCCCTGTGCGCCGGCCGCGCGGGCGGGGTAGCGAATCATCTTGATCAGCGTGGCGGGCGTGCCGGCGAAGGCCGCGTCGAACACGTCCGGTGGGCTGCCCAGGGCGGCCGCCCAGTGCCGCAGCAGGGTGCGCGCCACCGCGGACAGCGCGCCATCCCACCCATCGATGAGGCCGGGCAACTCGGGCAGCCCCGCCGGCCACTGGTTGGGCCCCTGCAGCCACAGGTAGTCCGGCTTACCGGGCCCACCGATCGGGGAGCGTTCCGGCCCGATGTCAAGCTGTTCCCGCCAATCCACCCGACCCCGGGTCAGCTCACCGCCCAGCCGGGTGTAGCCGCGGAAATGCGGGCTGCGCAGCATGGCGACGGCATTCTTGTCCGCTTCCGGCAGCTCGAACAGCCGGCGCGCCGCCTGCAGCACCCTACGGCAGAGTTCCTCCGGCACGTCGTGGCCGGTCAGGTAGAAGAACCCCACCTCGTGCGCGGCCTCGCGCAGCCGGCGCCGCAACTGGTCGGCGGCGGCCCGCAGATCCACCACGGGCAACGCCGTGATGCTCCCCACAAGTGTCATCAGTCCATCATCGTCGCTGGTCGGGGTGCCCGCCGGAGCTGCCCAACCGGTTGGTTACTTAGACGTTGAAATTTAGCTCAAATTGACTTGCGTTGAACTCACGCGGAGCGATATTTTAGCTGTGTTACTGGTGGGTAACTTAGACCCAGTACCCAACCACGTGTGGCATTCTCAATGAGGAGGACCGTAGTGAGCCACTATAAGAGCAACGTCCGTGACCAGGTGTTTAACCTGTTTGAAGTGCTGGGCGTTGACCAGGTTTTGGGCGCCGGGGAATACAGCGAGCTGGACCCCGACACCGCCCGCGAAATGTTGACCGAGATGAGCCGGCTGGCCGAGGGCCCGGTCGCCGAGTCGTTTGTCGAGGGCGACCGCAATCCGCCGGTTTTCGATCCGCAGACCCACTCGGTCACGCTGCCGGAAGCATTCAAGAAGTCAGTCCACGCGTTCATCGACGCCGGCTGGGACAAGGTCGGCATCGACGCGGCGCTCGGCGGCACCCCGATGCCCCGCGCCCTGGTGTGGGCGCTGCACGAGCACATCCTGGGCGCCAACCCGGCGGTGTGGATGTACGGCGGCGGCGCAGGCTTCGCGAACATCCTCTACCACCTGGGCACCAAGGAGCAGAAGAAGTGGGCCATCATCGCCGCTGAGCGTGGCTGGGGCTCCACCATGGTGCTCACCGAGCCGGACGCCGGTTCTGACGTCGGCGCCGGGCGGACCAAGGCGATCAAGCAGGACGACGGCTCCTGGCACATCGACGGCGTGAAGCGGTTCATCACCTCCGCTGACTCCGGCGACTTGTTCGAAAACATCTTCCACCTGGTGCTGGCCCGCCCCGAGGGCGCCGGCCCGGGCACCAAGGGTCTGTCGCTGTTCTTCGTGCCCAAGTTCCTGTTCGACTTCGAGACCGGCGAACTGGGCGAGCGTAACGGCGTATTCGTCACCAACGTCGAGCACAAGATGGGCCTGAGGGTTTCGGCCACCTGTGAGCTGTCCTTCGGCCAGCACGGCGTGCCCGCCAAGGGCTGGCTGGTCGGCGAGGTGCACAAGGGCATCGCACAAATGTTCGAGGTCATCGAGCAGGCCCGCATGATGGTCGGCACCAAGGCGATCGCCACCCTGTCGACCGGCTACCTGAACGCGCTGGAGTACGCCAAGTCACGCGTGCAAGGTGCCGACATGACCCAGATGACCGACAAGACTGCGCCTCGGGTGACCATCACGCACCACCCGGACGTGCGCCGGTCGCTGATGACCCAAAAGGCCTACGCTGAGGGTCTGCGGGCGCTCTATCTCTACACCGCGACCTTCCAGGACACGGCGGTTGCCCAGGCGGTGCACGGCATCGAGGCCGACCTGGCTGTCCGGATCAACGACCTAATGTTGCCGGTCGTCAAGGGCGTCGGCTCCGAGCAGGCCTACGCCAAGCTGACCGAGAGCCTGCAGACCTTCGGTGGGTCCGGCTTCTTGCAGGACTACCCGATCGAGCAGTACGTCCGGGACGCCAAGATCGACTCCCTCTACGAGGGCACCACGGCCATCCAGGCGCAGGACTTCTTCTTCCGCAAGATCGTCCGCGACAAGGGCGTGGCGCTGGCGCACGTGTCGGGTGAGATCCAGAAGTTCGTGGACAGCGAGTCCGGCAACGGCCGGCTCAAGTCGGAGCGCGAGCTGCTGGCCATGGCGCTGGCCGATGTGCAGGCCATGGCGGCCACGCTGACCGGCTACCTGATGGCCGCGCAGGAGGACGTGACCAGCCTCTACAAGGTGGGCCTGGGATCGGTGCGCTTCCTGTTGAGCGTCGGCGACCTGGTGATCGGCTGGTTGCTGCAGCGTCGGGCCGCGGTGGCGGTGGCCGCACTCGACGCCGGTGCCAGCGGCGACGAGCGGTCCTTCTACGAGGGCAAGGTCGCGGTGGCGTCGTTCTTCGCGAAGAACTTCTTGCCGCTGCTGGCCAGCACTCGTGAGGTGATCGAGACGCTGGACAACGACATCATGGAGCTCGACGAGGCCGCCTTCTAGGCAGAGCTGCGAAAATCCCCCGCTTGCGCCGCCAAGCGGGGGTTTTTGCGTGGGGAGCTGAGAAAAGACCCGGACAAAAAGGGCCGCCGCTGGATCCCCTCAGTCTAGCGGCGGCCTTTTCGTTCGCCCGTCAGCGCTGACAGGCGGTCGATTCAGAGGATGCCCCGCAGTTGCCGTCGGGGTCGGGGGTCAGACCACAACACGGGGCCATCCGGGGCATCGAATACCCGTACCCTGGCGTCACTAACCAGTTGCTCGAAATTTCTCCGAACTATTTCCGCAACGGCTCAGGTTTCCAGGATGGCAGCCACGCCCTGGCCGCCGGCCGCGCAGATGGAGACCAGCGCCCGCAGCGGCTTTCCTGCGCCACCACCCTTCTGTTCCGCCCTCTTCTGGGCAAGCTGCTTGGCCGCCTGCGCAAGGATGCGGCCGCCGGTGGCCGCGAAGGGATGGCCGGCCGCCAACGAGGAGCCGTTGACGTTGAGCTTGGACCGATCGATGGAACCCAGCGCGGAGTCCAGACCGAGCCGCTCCTTGCAGTAGTCCTCGGACTCCCAGGCTTGCAGATGGGCCAGGACCACCGAGGCAAAGGCTTCGTGGATCTCGTAGAAGTCGAAGTCCTGCAGGCTCAGGCCGTTGCGGGCCAGCAGCCGCGGCACCGCATAGGTCGGCGCCATCAGCAGGCCGTCCCGTCCGTTGACGTAGTCGACCGCGGCGGTCTCCGCATCGACCAGATAGGCCAGCGGGGTCAGCGAATGGCCAGCCGCCCACTCGTCGGTGGCCAGCAACGCCACCGAAGACCCGTCGGTCAGCGGAGTCGAGTTGCCGGCGGTCATCGTCGCGTCACCGGCCTTGACACCGAACACCGGGCGCAGCTTCGCCAGCTTCTCCGCCGACGAGTCCGGGCGCAGGTTGTCGTCGCGGTACAACCCGAGAAACGGCTTGACCAGGTCGTCGAAGAAGCCCCGGTCATAGGCGGCGGCCATGTTGCGGTGGCTGGCGGCGGCCAGCTCGTCCTGGTCGACGCGTTTGATGCCCATCTGTTTGGCGGTGATCGCCTGGTGTTCGCCCATGGACAGCCCGGTGCGTGGCTCGCTGTTGACCGGGATCTCGATACCAAGGGTTGCCGGCAGCGTGCCCACCAGCTTCAGGCGCTGGACGTTGGACTTGGACCGGCGCAACTTGAGCAGCGTGCGGCGCAGGTTGTCGCCCAGGCCGATCGGCGGATCGGAAGTGGTGTCCACCCCCCCGGCGGCGGCCACCTCATACCGGCCGGCCGCGATGCCGTCGGCCGCGGCGATCGCCGCCTGCAGGCCGGTGCCGCAGGCTTGCTGCAGGTCGAAGGCCGGCGTGTAGGAGGACAGCTCCGATCCCAGCACGCATTCGCGGGTCAGGTTGAAGTCCCGACTGTGCTTGAGCACTGCGCCGCCGACCACCACACCCAGTCGTTCACCCGCCAAACCGAAGCGGTCCACCAGCCCACCCAAGGCGGCGGTGAACATGTCCTGGTTGGACGCCTCGGCGTAAGCGCCGTCTGATCTGGCGAACGGAATGCGGTTGCCGCCCAAAACGGCGACGCGTCGCCTGGTCTGAGAACTTGCAGGGGCCACTGTTTTCTCCCTGTATCTGCGGGTCTGTCGATCGTGGGCTCGGCCGTCTAAGGCCATACTACCCACTGTTCTTACTCTGAAGTAAGTTCGTCCTTCGATACGGTGGTCATGTACGGACAAGTCCGACCTAGCCAGAAAAGGGAAGGCAGCTCAGGTGGCTCCCAAGCTTTCGTCCGATCTGTTCTCGCAGATCGTCAACTCCGGTCCCGGATCGTTTCTCGCGAAGCAACTTGGTGTTCCGCAGCCCGAGACACTTCGCCGCTACCGGCCCGGCGATCCGCCCCTGGCCGGGTCCCTGCTGATCAGCGGCCCCGCAGATCAGCAAGGCCGCGTCGTCGAGCCGCTGCGCGCGGCGCTGGCCAGGGATTACGACCTGGTCGGCAACAACCTCGGCGGCCGCTGGGCCGACCAGTTCGGCGGCCTGGTATTCGACGCCACCGGCATCACGACGCCGGAGGGGCTCAAGGGCTTGCACGAGTTCTTTACGCCCCTGCTGCGCAATCTGGGCCACTGTGCGCGCGTCGTGGTGGTCGGCACCACCCCCGACGCCACCGCCAGCCCCCATGAGCGGATCGCGCAGCGCGCGCTGGAGGGCTTCACCCGCTCGCTGGGCAAGGAGGTCCGGAACGGCGCCACGGTGGCCCTGGTGTATCTATCGCCGAATGCCAAACCCGCCGCGACCGGCATGGAGTCGACCATGCGGTTCATCCTGTCGGCCAAGTCGGCGTACGTCGACGGCCAGGTCTTCTACATCGGGGAGGCCGACTCCACACCACCGGCCGATTGGGAGCGGCCGCTAGACAGCAAGGTCGCCATCGTGACCGGCGCGGCCCGCGGAATCGGCGCGACGATCGCCGAGGTGTTCGCCCGCGACGGCGCCCGCGTCGTCGCGATCGACGTGGAGTCGGCCGCCGAGACCCTGGCCGACACGGCTAGTCGGGTCCGGGGTACGGCGCTGTGGCTCGACGTCACCGCCGAGGACGCCGTCGACAAGATCACCGAGCACCTGCGCGAACACCACGGCGGGCATGCCGACATTTTGGTCAACAACGCCGGTATCACCCGTGACAAGTTGTTGGCCAACATGGACGACGCCCGCTGGGACGCCGTCTTGGCCGTCAATCTGCTTGCCCCGCTGCGCCTTACCGAAGGGCTGATCGGTAACGGCAGCATCGGGCAGGGCGGTCGGGTGATCGGCCTGTCGTCGATGGCCGGCATCGCGGGCAACCGCGGGCAGACCAACTACGCCACCACCAAGGCCGGGATGATCGGCCTCACCCAGGCGCTGGCGGCGGAACTGTTCGACAAAGGCATCACGATCAACGCCGTCGCACCGGGTTTCATCGAAACGCAGATGACGGCGGCGATCCCGCTCGCCACCCGCGAGGTGGGCCGCCGGATGAACTCGCTGTTGCAGGGTGGACAGCCGGTCGACGTCGCCGAGACCATCGCCTACTTCGCCAGCCCGGCTTCAAACGCGTTGACCGGCAACGTCATTCGCGTCTGCGGCCAGGCGATGCTGGGCGCGTAACGAGGGAGAACACGATGACCCAGCCAAGCGGCCTGAAGAATATGCTGCGCGCAGCGGCCGGCGCGCTACCGGTGGTTTCCCGCGGCAGCCAACTTCCCACTCGCACGGTGGGGATCGAGGAACTGCCCATCGACCACGCAGGCGTCGCCGAGTACGCGGCGGTTACCGGCCTGCGCTACGGCAACAACGTGCCGTTGACCTACCCGTTCGCGCTGACCTTTCCCACCATGATGTCGCTGGTGACCGGGTTCGACTTTCCTTTCGCCGCAATGGGATCGGTGCACACCGAAAACCACATCACGCAGTACCGCCCAATCGCGGTCACCGACACCGTGGGCGCGCGGGTGCACGCCGAGAACCTGCGCGAACATCGAAAGGGGCTGCTGGTCGACTTGGTGACCGACGTCAGCGTCGGCAATGACACCGCTTGGCACCAGGTGACGACCTTCTTGCACCAGCAACGCACCAGCTTGTCCGACGAACCAAAACCGCCGCCGCAGAAGCAGCCCAAGCTGCCCCCGCCCAGCACCGTGCTGCGCATCAGCCCCGCCCTCATCCGGCGCTACGCCGTCGTCGGCGGCGATCACAACCCGATCCACACCAATCCGATCGCGGCGAAACTGTTCGGCTTCCCCACCGTCATCGCCCACGGAATGTTCAGCGCCGCAGCGGTGTTGGCGAACATCGAGGCCCGGCTGCCGGATGCGGTCAGGTATTCGGTGCGGTTCGGCAAGCCGGTGGTGCTGCCCGCCACCACAGGGCTCTACATCGACGAACGCGACGACGGCTGGGACATCTCGCTGCGCAACATCGCCAAGGGATACCCGCACCTGACCGGTACCGTCCGCGCCCTCTAGCCCGGATGGGTCGGCCGGCGGCCCAGCAGGAGCACTTTCAATCCGTGCGCGCCGGTCGCGGTGAGCAGGAAGAGCAGAAACAGCCACAGCGGGGGCCGGGCGAGCTCCCAGACGAAAATGGCGGCCCAGATCGGTGAGCCCTGGGTGACCGCGAGCACGCCGGCGGCACCGGCCAGCGAGACCGCCGGCACATGCAGATGTGTCCCGGCCGCCCAATTGATGGTCAGCACCATCAGCGAGCCCGCCGCCGCACCGGTGGCCAGCGAGGGGGTCAGCATGCCGCCGGCCCCACCGGCGCGCAGGAACAGACCCGTCAGCAGCGGCTTCAACACCAGGATCGCCGCCGCTGCCGACAGCGTCAGCCCACTGGCGAGGCTCACGGTCAGGATGCTTCGGCCGTTGCCGGGCAGTTCGGGCCACCAATGCGAGCAGATGCCCATCACCAATCCCGCGGCGGCGAGTGCGGGGATCAGCACCCAGCTGCGGATCTGGCGGGCCGGGCGGGCCGCCGCCATGAGCCGGTTGAACGCCGACCCCACCGCCAGTGCCAGCGGCGCCAATAACAGGCCGTGCACGGTCAGCAGATAGGTCGACTCCCCGATCGGCCACTCCAGCGTGGGTTGGTCGTGCGTGACGGCCGAGCCGACCGCGACGGCCAGGCTGGAGGTTAGGCAGGCCGCACCCAGTGCTCGCGGCTGCCAGGTGTTCAGCATGATCCGCACCGCGAACAGCGCCCCGGCCAGCGGAACGGCATAGACCGCACCCAGCCCGGCCCCCGCCGCGCACGCCAATATGATCTCCCGGTCCCGGCTGGAAAGGCGCTTGAGCCAACCAGTCGCGAAATCGCCTAGGGCCGCGGCGAATTGGCGTGGCGCTCCTTCCCGCCCGAGGGAGGCCCCGGAGCCGACCAGCAGCACCTGCAGCAGCGCGTCGATGCTCCACGCCAATCGCGGTATCGGCTCGTGACGGGCGATGGTCTCCGCGAGCGGGGGCACCTCGGCTCGTCGCCGCAGGATCCACCAGCCCAATCCCGCCAGCGCCCCGCCGACCATCGGGCCCAAAGTCCGGCGGACCCGGCTGGTGCCCATCACCCCGGTGAGCAGCGTCCCGAAACTGTAGTGATACGTCAGGTGCTCGATGAAGCGCAGCACCGTCGTCGTCGCCACCCCGGCGACCCCGGCCAGCAACCCGACGATGAGCACCGCGCAGAAGAAGTCGACGTTGCCGCGGGGCGATCGAGCCACCCCATGAATCTAGGGTCTAGCGGGCCGCGGCGCTGGAACCGCCGCGTCGGCGGCGGCCTCGCGGTCCTCGCGCGCTCCCCGCAAGCCGTGCCAGAACAAGTCGATCATCAGCTCGGCCGCCTCGTCGACGTCGATGTCGCCGGTGGACAGCCGGTTGGCCAGCGCCTCACCCGCACCCACCAGCGCGACCGCCATCATTTCGTGCTCACGCTCCGGCCGCGGCGTGCGACTGCCGGCCCGCACCAGTGCAGCCACCAGTTCGATGATCTGCTCACGTCCTTCGCGCACGGTGTGCGCGAACGCCTGCGAGCTGATGGCCTGGGTGTACATCACGATCCACGACGCACGGTTGGCGTCGATGTAGCGCAGGAACGACACGATGGTGTTGCGCAGCAAATCCCGCGGGCTTTGGCTGAAGTCGATGTTGGCGCGGACCGCTTCGATGAACCGGCTCAACTCGCGGTTCAGGCAGGCGCCGAACAGATCCTCTTTGGAGCCGTAATACAGGTAGAGCATCGGCTTGGAGATCTGCGCCTCGGCGGCGATGGCGTCCATCGACGTCTCGTAGTAGCCGTTGACCGAGAACATCTGCACGGCGGCGTCGAGCATCTGTTGCTCGCGCACGGCACGCGGTAACCGCTTGGTACGACCCGCCATTGCTTGCCTTTCTGGCCCACCTATCTGACTCCAGGGTAAGCATTGCGATGGCGCATCAGTGCCCACACGCCGGGCTATGGCCTTTCATGGTCGCCACCCGACGTAGCGAGTCGTCGACTCGTTGTATCGGCAGGTCGCCCGCGGCGACCGCTTTCTGCAACCGGTCCAACACCGCGGGCACCTCGTCGGTGGTGACCCACAGCGCCACGTTGGTGCCCGCCTGCAGGGTGCGCAGCACCGCCTCCGATACGCCGTACCGGTCCGAGATCGCGGCCATGCTCGACAGGTCGTCGCTGAACACCGGGCCGTTGAAGGGCGGACCCTGGTAGCCGACGCCGTCGCGCAGCAACTGCACGGCCGCCGGGCTCAGGCTGGCCGGGTCATCGCCGGTGAGCCCGGGCACCTGCAGGTGACCCACCATCACCGCGACCGGGACCGCGGTCACCAGCGTCCGGTACGGCACCAGGTCGCTGGTCTGCAAGTCGCTCAGCGGCGGCGTCACGACACCACCTTTGTGCGAATCGCCGGAACCGTGTCCGTGTCCGGGGAAATGCTTGAGCACCGGCAGCAGCCCTGCGTCGCGCAAACCCTGCGCGTAGGCCCCGGCATAGGCGGTGACGGTATTGGGGTCGCCGCTGAACGAACGGTCCCCGATCACACCGTCCGGGGCGTCGGTGACGTCGACCACCGGGGCGAAATCGATGGTGATGCCAAGGTCGCGCATCTTCTTGCCGCGCTCGGCGGCCATGTCGTGGACCTGTTGGACCGTCTGGGTTTGCACCAGCTCCCGGGGCGACGGCGCCGTCCCGATCAGCGACTTCAGCCGTGACACCCGGCCACCCTCTTCATCGACGCTGACCGCCAGCGGCAGCGGTCCCGCCTTGGCCGCGATGTCGGCCAGCGGACCCTGGAAGATCGTCAGGTCCGTCCAGCTGCCGATGAAAATGCCGCCGACGTGGTAGCCGTTGACGACGGCCCGTGCGTCGTCGGCGTTCTTCACGCCCACCATCAGCAGTTGGGCCAGTTTGTCGCGCAGGTCGGGCATCGCCGTCGGGTCGGCGCAGAATGGCGGCGCCGGAGCCGCCGCCGGCTTGCTGACCGAAGTCGACGAAGCGGGCGGCCGCGCCGCGTGGTGAGCGCAGCCCGCCACCAACGCTAACGCGGCGGCGAGCACAGCCAAGGCGCGCGTCAGAGGCTTTCGGGGCACCGGGCCATGTTTTCACGGCGGGCGTTTCGTCCGCCGCTCCGGGGGCATCGGCGGTACGTTGGCCGTCGAGCCCATTTCACTGGCAGGGAGGAGCCAGCGATGGCGGGGTTCTCGTTGGCAGCCGCCGCCAGCATCCTGGCTGGTGTGTCGATCGGTGTCGCGACGACCGTCGGCGTCACGCTCGCCGTGGCCGACCGCAGTGTGGCGCCCGCGCCGGTCCGTCCGGCTCCGCCGATCCCCGCCGGGCCCTATCAGGTTCAGTACGGCGATCGGTGTTTTCACGGCCACTGTCTGCCCTGACGCGCGGTCCGGGGCGGCGGCGGGCCTCTGCTAGGTTGGCGCTAGGCTGCCGCCACGTTTCCCGATGCTGTTAGGAGCCGTCGATGAACCGGATCATTGCGCCCGCCGCCGCGAGCGTGGTGGTTGGTCTGTTGCTCGGCGCGGCCGCAATCTTCGGGATCACCTTGATGGTGCAACAGGACACGAAACCGCCACTCCCCGGGGGCGATCCGCAGTCGTCAGTGCTCAACCGGGTCGAGTACGGCAACCGTAGCTAGCGGCGATCCCGAGGCCGGGGAAGCCGCGCGCTGGGGGCACTCCCCCGCAACCGGGAGGTACCCCCACCCGCTTGCGGGGGACGGGTCGCCGGCGCCACCCCTGCCCCGCCGGTGGCTGCTGTTGGTCGGGGCGATCTCGCTGGCGCTGACGTTTGCGCAATCCCCCGGGCAAATCTCCCCGGACACCAAGCTCGACCTCACCACCAACCCGCTGCGCTTTCTGGTTCGCGCCACCAACCTGTGGAACAGCGAGCTGCCATTCGGCCAGGCGCAAAACCAGGCCTATGGGTACCTGTTCCCGCACGGCACCTTCTTCCTCCTCGGACACCTGGTGGGGCTGCCGGGATGGATCACCCAGCGGCTGTGGTGGGCGCTGCTGCTCACCGTGGGCTTCTGGGGATTGCTGCGGGTCGCCGAGGCGCTGCAGATCGGTAGCCCGGCGTCGCGGGTCGTCGGTGCGGCGGCATTCGCGCTGTCGCCGCGGGTACTGACCACGCTGGGATCGATCTCGTCGGAAACCCTGCCGATGATGCTGGCCCCCTGGGTGTTGCTGCCGACGATTCTGGCGTTGCGCGCCGCCACGGACAGATCGGTGCGAGCGCTCGCCGCGCAGGCCGGCCTGGCCGTCGCGTTGATGGGCGCGGTGAACGCGATCGCGACGCTGGCCGGCTGCCTCCCCGCGGTGATCTGGTGGGCATGTCACCGCCCCAACCGGTTGTGGTGGCGTTACACCGGGTGGTGGCTGGTGGCCCTGTTCCTGGCGATGCTGTGGTGGGTGGTGGCGCTGGCAATGCTGCGGGCCATCAGTCCGCCATTCCTGGACTTCATCGAATCCTCCGGCGTGACGACCCAATGGACGTCGCTGGTCGAGATGCTGCGCGGCACCGACAGTTGGACCCCCTTCGTGGCGCCGACCGCGACCGCGGGCGCGCCGCTGGTGACCGCATCGGCGGCCATCCTGGGTACCTGCCTGGTTGCGGCCGCCGGGCTGGCCGGGCTGGCCAGCCCGGGCATGCCAGCACGGGGACGGCTGGTGACCATGCTGCTGGTCGGGGTGGTGTTGATGGCCGCCGGGTACAGCGGGGGGCTGGGCTCGCCGCTTGCCCACCAGGTCCAGGCGTTCCTGGACGCGGGAGGAGCACCGCTGCGCAACGTGCACAAGCTCGGCTCGGTGATCCGGATTCCGGTGGTGCTGGGCATCGCGCACGTGCTGGGCCGGGTGCCGCTTCCGGGCGGCTCGCCGGTGTCGATGTGGCTGCGCGCGTTCGCCCACCCCGAGCGCGACAAGCGGGTCGCGATCACGGTGGTGGTGGTGACGGCGCTGATGGTCAGCACCTCACTGGCGTGGACCGGTCGGCTCACCCCGCCGGGCACGTTCAGCGCGATACCCCGGTATTGGCAGGAAACCGCCGACTGGCTCGACCAACACAACAGGGGGGCGCCCGCTCCCGGACGGGTGCTGGTGGTCCCGGGGACGCCGTTCGCCACGCAGGTGTGGGGCACCAGCCATGACGAGCCGCTGCAAGTGCTCGGCGACAGCCCGTGGGGCGTGCGCGACTCGATCCCGCTGACCCCATCGCAGACCATCCGGGCGCTGGATTCGGTGCAACGCCTGTTGGCCGCCGGCCGCCCGTCCGCCGGCTTAGCCGATACCCTTGCCCGGCAAGGCATTTCATACCTGGTAGTGCGCAACGACCTGGATCCGGACACATCACGCTCGGCGCGCCCGATTTTGGTGCACCGCGCCGTCGACGGGTCGCCGCGACTTCAGAAGGTGGCGCAGTTCGGGGCGCCGGTGGGTCCCGGCACCCTGGCCGGTTTCGTCGCCGACAGCGGACTGCGCCCGCGGTACCCGGCGATCGAGATCTACCGGGTCGCGATCGGCGGCGACCCGGGCGCGCCGTATTTCGCCGACACCGACCGGCTGCCCCGCGTCGACGGCGGACCGGAAGTGCTGCTGCGCCTCGACGAGCGGCGACGGCTTGGCGGCCAGCCGCCGCTGGGTCCGGTGCTGATGACCGCGGACGCGCCAGGCGCCGGCCTGCCGGCACCGCAGGTGCTGGTGACCGACACTCCGGTGGCCCGGGAGACCGACTACGGCCGCGTCGACCAACATTCGTCGGCGATCCGGGCGCCCGGCGACGCGCGGCATACCGACAACCGGGTGCCCGACTACCCCGTGCCGGGTGCCGACCCGGTATCCGGCGCCTGGACCGGTGGCCGGATCACCGTGTCGAGCTCGTCGTCGGATTCCACCGCGATGCCCGACGTCGCACCGGCCACCGCTCCCGTCGCCGCGGTCGACGGCGACCCGGCGACCTCGTGGGTGTCCAACTCGCTGCAAGCCGCCGTCGGGCAGTGGCTGCAGGTGGACTTCGACCACCCGGTGACCAACGCGGCGATCGCCTTGACACCCAGCGCGAGCGCCGTCGGCGCCCAAGTCCACCGCATCCTGGTCGAAACCGCCAACGGCAGCACCACCCTGCGGTTCGACGAGCCAGGAAAACCACTTGCCGCGGCGCTGCCCTATGGCGAAACACCCTGGGTGCGCATCACCGCGGCGGGCACCGACGATCGTTCCGCCGGTGTGCAATTCGGCATCACGGACCTGTCGATCACCCAATACGACGCCTCGGGATTCGCCCATCCCGTGGAGCTCAGGCACACCGTGGTGGTCCCCGGGCCGCCGCCGGGCTCGACGATCGCGGGGTGGAACCTGGGATCGGAACTGCTCGGCAGGCCGGGCTGCGCCCAGGCGCCCGACGGCATACGGTGTGCGTCCTCGATGGCCTTGGCGCCGGAAGAGCCGGTCAATTTCAGCCGAACGCTGACCGTTCCGGCCGCGACCTCGGTGACCCCGACGGTCTGGGTGCGGCCGCGGCAGGGGCCCAAACTGGCCGACCTGATCGCCGAGCCGGGCACCACCCGGGCCCAGGGTGACGCCGATCTGGTGGACGTCGACGGCTCGGCCTACGCGGCCACCGACGGTGACCCGGCCACCGCGTGGACGGCGCCGCAGCGGGTGGTGCAACACAAGACCCCGCCCACATTGACGCTCACCCTGCCGCGGCCCACCGAGGTCACCGGGCTTCGAGTGGTTCCCAGCCGGTCGGCGGTGCCCGCCCACCCGACCATGCTGGCCGTCAACCTCGGCGACGGACCGCAGGTCTTGCCGCTGAAGCCCGGCGATACCCAAAGGCTGTCACTGGCACCGCGGGTGACCGACACCGTGACCGTGAGCCTGCTGTCCTGGGAAGACATCATCGACCGCAATGCACTGGGCTTCGACCAGCTCAAGCCGCCGGGGCTGGCCGAGGTGGCGGTACTGGGCGCCGACGGCAATCCGATCGCGCCGGCTGACGCCGGCCGCAACCGGGGTCGGGAAGTCACCGTCGACTGCGACCACGGTCCGGTCATCGCGGTCGCCGGCCGGTTCGTGCACACCTCGATCCACACCACCGTCGGCGCACTGCTGGATGGCGATCCCGTTGCGGCGCTGCCGTGCGACCGCGAGCCGATCGCGCTGCCGGCGGGCCAACAGGAGCTGCTGGTCAGTCCGGGCGTTCAGTTCGTCGTGGACGGGGCCGAGCTGTCGGCCCCGTCCGCCGCCGAGTCGCCGAACGCCGTCCAGGTTCCGGCCTGGCGCACCTGGGGGCCGGACCGCCGCGAAGTGCAGGCTCCCCCGTCGACCAGTTCCCGGGTGCTGGTCATCCCGGAAAGCATCAACCCCGGCTGGGTGGCGCGCACCAGCAGCGGGGCCCGGTTGACACCGGTCGCCGTCAACGGGTGGCAGCAGGGCTGGGCGGTGCCGGCCGGGGATCCCGGCACCATCACGCTGACCTTCGCCCCGAACTCGTGGTACCGGGCGGGCCTGGCGGTGGGGCTGTCGCTGCTGCCGCTGCTGGCCTTGCTCGCGCTGTGGCGCACCCGCCGCAGGGGACCCGACGACGCACCGGCACAAGCCTGGAACCCGGGAGGATGGGCCGCGGTCGCGGTGCTGGCAGCGGGGGCGGTGATCGCCGGCGTGCCCGGAGTCGTCGTGGTGGGCGCCGCCCTGGGTCTGCGGTACGCGCTGCGCCGCCGGCCTTCCGCCAAGGCGAACATGATGTTGAGCGCCGGTGGGCTGCTTCTGGCCGGGGCGGAACTGTCCCGGCATCCGTGGCGCTCGGTCGACGGTTATGCCGGCCATTCCGCGAATGTGCAACTGCTGGCGCTGATTTCGCTCGCCGTGCTTGCCTCCGCCGCGGTGACGATGCGGTCCGACCATCGGACCGCTGTGGGGGTACCTCCCGCTCGCGCGGGAGAGCCGCGCGATTGATCGATGCCGCGGTTACGATGCGGTCGGGGACGCGGGAGACCGGCGCGGAATAACGGTCGGGGTATTGGCTACCGGTTTGCCGGCTGATTCACTGGATATGCCGGTTGGTGTATCCGCCACCGTCCAAGGAGTTACGGTCATGGGCTGGTTTTCCGCACCGGGATATTGGCTGGGCAGACTGGTGCTCGAGCGCGGCGTCGCGGCGATCTACCTGATCGCGTTCGTCGCGGCCGCCGCCCAGTTCCGTGCACTCATCGGTGAGCGCGGAATACTGCCCATTCCACGGTTTTTGGCCGGGCAGTCATTTTGGAGCACACCGAGCATCTTTCATCTGCGCTATTCCGATCGGTTGTTTTCCGCAGTCTGCTGGTTCGGCGCGGCGCTCTCGGCCGCGATTGTCGCCGGCGCGGCGGATGCGGTGCCGCTGTGGGCGGCGATGCTTTTGTGGCTGGTGCTGTGGGCGCTTTACCTTTCGATCGTCAACGTCGGGCAGACCTGGTATGCGTTCGGGTGGGAATCACTGCTGCTGGAAACCGGATTCCTGATGACCTTCCTCGGCAACAACGCAGTGACGCCTCCGGTGCTGACGTTATGGATGACCCGGTTGTTGTTGTTCCGAGTGGAGTTCGGTGCGGGGTTGATCAAGATGCGCGGTGACCCCTGCTGGCGCAATTTGACCTGTTTGTACTATCACCATGAGACGCAGCCCATGCCTGGGCCGTTGAGCTGGTTCTTCCACCACCTGCCCAAGCCGCTGCATCGAATCGAGGTGGCGGGCAACCATTTTGCGCAGCTGATCGTGCCGTTCGGGTTGTTCGCCCCACAGCCGGTGGCGAGCATCGCCGCGACGATCGTCGTCGTCACGCAGCTGTGGCTGGTCGCGTCGGGAAACTTCGCCTGGCTCAATTGGCTGACGATCCTGTTGGCCTGCAGTGCCGTCGACGACTCATCGGTGGCGATACTCCTTCGGCTACCCACGCATCCGGCGCTGCCCGGTCCCCCTTCATGGTTCGCTGGCCTGGTGGTCGCGTTCACGGTTGCGGTGCTAATCATGAGCTACTGGCCGGTGCGCAACATGATTTCCTCGCACCAGCGAATGAACATGTCGTTCAACTCGTTTCATCTGGTGAACACCTACGGCGCCTTCGGCAGCGTCGGGCGCATCCGCCGCGAAGTGGTGATCGAAGGCACCGACGACGACCGGCTCACCCCGCAGACCGTCTGGAAGGAGTACGAGTTCAAAGGCAAGCCCGGCGCGGTGCGCCGACTGCCGCGACAATGGGCTCCTTATCATCTGCGGCTGGACTGGCTGATGTGGTTTGCCGCCATCTCGCCGGGCTACGCACAGCGCTGGTTGATACCGTTTCTGCTACGGCTGCTGCGCAACGACCGGCCGACGCTAAGGTTGTTGCTGCACAACCCTTTTCCGGATTCACCGCCGCGACATGTGCGCGCGCAGCTCTACCAGTACCGTTTCACTACCGCGGCTGAGTTCCGGCGTGATCGGGCGTGGTGGCACCGCACGCTGATCGGCCGCTACGTCCCGCCAATGGCGCTGCCGGCGGCGACGTCGCAGCATAACGGCTGAGCTAGGGTTCGTCGTCGTCATCCCCGTGGTCGCGTAGGAGTTTTTCGGGATGGTGGAAGGTGTTGGTGCGGGGTTGGCGGCGGTCTTGGTGTGGGGGTGGGATCCATTCGGTGTCGCTGTGGGTGTTTTTGCGGGTGGTCCAGCCGCCGGGTCGTAGCATGCGGTGGTG
>DATJQO010000160.1:0-3292 GCA_035505695.1 Mycobacterium sp. | reverse complement strand
CTCGTAGTGCGGCATCAACTCGGCCCGCCAGTCGGTGATGTGTGACCACTGCCGGTCTTTGAAGAACGGTTCGGGCGGCACGTAGAGCGTATTGGCATAGTTGAGCGACCCGCCGCCCACCCCGGCACCAGCCAGGATCATGACGTTGTGCAGCAAGTGAATTCGCTGAATGCCGTACAAGCCCAGCTTCGGCGCCCACAAGAACTTGCGCAGGCGCCAGGAGGTTTTCGCGAACTCGTCGTCGGCGAACCGGCGGCCGGCTTCGAGGACCCCCCACGCGATAGCCCTTCTCAGTTGACCGCAGCGCAGTGACACTCCCGCCGAAACCCGAACCGATGATCAGGACGTCGTAGTCAGATCCCGTCGCAATAGTATGAACATACCGACCGCTCACCTTGGTGTCTGTCGGCCACCTTCGCCTGTCTGCCGACGTGAGGCTGGGAACCTTCGCGTAGTTATCGCCGCCAGTGCCAGGGCGGCCGTCGGGCGGAATGACTGCCTCTAGGAAGCCCCTTAGAGGGCGAAGTCTGGTATACCCCAGCCCCACAGTGGATGCTCGTATGGCGGGTCGCCCAAGGCCCGTCGGCCTAGTTGGCTTTCCTGGGCCCCTGGCACGACTGAGGCGGCTCAGCTTTTGCTGTAGAGTGCCTCGATCTCGCTGGCGAACCGTTGCGACACCACGTTGCGTTTCACCTTCAGTGTCGGGGTCAGCTCACCGGTGAGCACGGTGAAATCGACCGGCAGGATGCAAAATTTGCGGATCGATTCGGCGTGCGACACCGCCTGGTTGGCCTGCTTGACCGCCTGATCGATCTCGCCGACCAGCTCGGGGTCGTTGATCAGATCGGCCACGGAGGCGATGGCCTCCTTGCCGTGATGTTGCTTCCACACGTCGAAGGCTTCCGGGTCGATCGCGATCAACGCACCCACAAACGGGCGGTTGTCGCCGACCGCCACCGCCTGGCTGATCAGCGGGTGGGCGCGCAACTGATCTTCCAGCACGGCCGGGGCGACGTTCTTGCCGCCCGCGGTCACGATGATCTCCTTTTTGCGGCCGACGATCGACAAAAAGCCGTCGTCGTCTATCGACCCCAGGTCACCGGTGTAAAACCAGCCGTCGACGATCGCCTCGCTGGTGGCCTTCTCGTTATGCCAATAGCCGCCGAACACCACACCGCCGCGCACCAGCACCTCGCCGTCATCGGCGATCGTCATGCTGTTGCCGGGCAACAGCTTTCCTACCGTGCCGACCCGCTCGTCACCCATCCGGTTCACGGTTATCGCCGAGCTGGTCTCGGTCAGGCCATAGCCCTCGTAAATCGTCAGCCCAACACCGCGGTAGAAGTGGCACAACCGCTTGCCCAGCGGGGCTCCGCCGGACACCGACGCACGACAGTCGCCGCCCAGCGCGGCGCGCAGCTTGCCGTACACCAGCCGATCGAACAGCGCGTGTCTGGCCCGCAGCAGCAGACCTGGGCCACCGGCGTCGTGTGCCGTGCTCCACTGGATCGCCGTGCGAGCGGCGGTGTCGAAAATCATGCCCCTGCCGCTGTCGTGGGCGTTCAGCTCGGCGGTGTTGTATATCTTCTCGAACACCCGGGGCACCGACACCACCACCGTGGGCTTAAAGACAGCGAACATCGCCATCAGGTTTTTGATGTCGCTGGTGTATCCGATGGTGACCTTGTTGGCAAACGCCGTCATTGACAGCGACCGCGCCAGCACATGGGCCAGTGGCAGAAAGATGAGCAGCCGTTCCCCGGCACTTAGCATCGGGAGGCACGCCGACGCGCCGCGCGTCTCATACAGCAAATTGCGGTGCGTCAGCTGGCAGCCCTTCGGGCGGCCGGTGGTGCCCGACGTGTAAATCAGCGTGGCCGCATCGTCGGCCCGCAACCTCGCTAGCCGCTCGTCGAGTTGGCCGCTGTTCACCGATTTCCCGGCCTCGGCCAGCTCGTCGAACGCCGCCGGGCCGCCGGCTGACTCCAGACGCAGGATCTTGCGCAGACTCGGCAGCTCGCCACTCAGTTCCTTGACCAGCTGGGCATGCGAATCGGTCTCGGTCACTACCAGCACCGCGCCGGAGTCCTCCAACACCCAGCGCACCTGCTCAGCCGAGGACGTGTCGTAGATCGGGACGGTCAGCGCGCCGACCGACAGGATCGCGTAGTCGAGGATCACCCACTCGTAGCGGGTGGCCGACACGATCGCCACCCGGTCACCGGCATTGACCCCCTCGGCGATCAGACCAAGCGCGGTTGAACGGATCTGCTCGGCGGCCTGTGCGCACGTCACGTCTGTCCACACACCGCCCACGAGGCGCTGGAAAATCACACGATCCGGGTCGTCGCGCTCGTATGAATACACACTGCTGACGATGTTGTCGTTCTCTTCGACAGCGAAGCTTGCCGGGACACTGAATTCACGCACGATCTGGGGTCCTCCATGACGGTAGCGCCGTTGCTCGTTCTTGCCGGGTCGTGTTCAGACCCACGCTGTAGCCATCGACCGTAAGCGCCCTGGTCGTTGGCTTCCTAGTGACCAAAGTCCCGGCGTCAAGAGCCGATTGGTGACTATTCAGCGGTTACAAGGCGCTGTGAAGCAACACTCATCCTGTCGAAGACGGTCGCTGTCGGGAAAACCGTGGTCAGCAGCGGCATGATCGATCGAGTGGCGTCACACTTGAACCGTCGGTTGATCGAAGTGCCGGTCGGATTCAAGTGGTTTGTCGAGGGGCTGATCGATGGCACTGTCGGCTTTTGCGGCGAGGAGAGTTCTGGGGCGACATTTCTGCGGCGCGACGGCTCGGTACGACGGACAAAGATCGGAATGGCGCTGTCAACTTAACTGGGGCTCAGCGCGATCGGGGCGTGCAGGGGCTCGGTGGTCTGGGTGTCGGTGGTATGGGTCAGGCTGCGGCAGTCGGTCCGGTGACCTCGTTACAGACGGCGAATCGTCGCGTCATTTCTGTGCGATAGTCGTCAGCGGTGAGGCGATGGCGGCGGGGCCGGAAGTGAGGCGAGATCACGCTGAACACCGCCAGGAACCGTTGGGCTCCGCCGGGTGTGCGGAAGCGTTTCATGGCGCGTTCGCGCTGCCGGGTCGGCTGGTGGGAGTTCTCCGCCCGGTTGTTCAGGTATCTCAATTGCCGGCCTCAAAATTTCACGGTCGCCCGAGTTCTCCCCTGACGGCTGCTGAGATCACGAGTTGATCTTGATTTCCGGCTTCTCCGTAGGCGGCGGCGCCGCGTGTCGTGCGGTGACGCCGGGTTCCACGTCCCGGGGTGGCTGCT
>DATJQO010000159.1:0-38271 GCA_035505695.1 Mycobacterium sp. | reverse complement strand
GGCGACTCCAACAGGACGATCGAGCGTGAAGAACTTCATCGTCCTCGAGAAGCCCGTGCCTGCCCGGCAGCGAAACGCCGCCTTATCGACACCCATCACCGCAGGCCACAGCGCCGGAAGTCAACAACGCCGGAGCCCTGGCCAGGAACGACCTCGGCGCTGGGAATCGCGCAAGACGCGCGTCGAAGTGATTACTCGTTATAATTGCCCAGGCAGCACTGGGATTTTAACCAGCTCAGTCGATTTGGTTTGGCCAATAGTCGCCGTAGATGCCGCGGTCTGGACGTGAGCTGCAGAGTTACGCCTTCGATTCCCACTTCTACTTACCGTTCTCCGGCGGGCAATTACAGTCCTCCGGCGCGCCAAGAGCGAACTCAGGAATCACGATGACGCCGTTTTCTCCTCCCACCATCGTTCCTGCTGGACATTCGGATGTTGGCGAGGCCACGACGGTTGGCCGGGTGAGCGTACCGCCCACTGCAACCCCTTCACGGTCATGACATGCTGGTGCCGGGTGGTTTGGCTGCGGATTGGTAATGATTCGCACGGGAAATGGCTTGGTGACCGGATTCAAAGGCCGGTTGGTCGGCTCCTTGCGGAAGAGACCCGCGACCGAGAACAAGATAACCGCTAACACAAAGATGGTTGCGCCAACGCGAAAATGCCGCAAGAGCTGCTTATACGCGCTTGACATATCTCTGTAGTGCGCGGCCTCTTCGACTGTGTCTATTTGCTGTTGAAGCTCCGAGAGCTTCCGCTGGACCGACTCGTCATCAGGATTGGCGCTAGATTGCGTGCGTGCATTTCTATAGGCAGTGAGCAAAGCGTTGACCGTCGCGTATGGGGCGAGCAAGTATGACGCGCGGGCCAGGATCCAATTGACACCTGCATCTTGGATCTGACCACTGGCTCTGCGATTCTCGTCCAACGCTCCGGCCCTGAACTCGGCGTTGGCGAGATCGGTGGCGGTCGGCCGGGCGATTGTGAGGATCTTTGCCGCCCGGACGAGAAGAATCAGTGCGAGAGACAGGGCAACTGCGACCGCGATGGCCGCCAATGCCACGCCGGCGGCCTTTCGGCCCGAGTAATCAACGAGCTGGGCCCCTGCGATGATCGCGGCGACGACCGCTCCTGCAGAGGCAACAAGCCACTTCACAGTGGATCTTAAGATGTCAATCGAGGGCTCGTAGTGACTCCCGACCTGGTCGGATGTGGTAGTCATCGCTGCCGGGTTCCTAACATCAGACAAATGTAGTACATTGGTCTGACGAGTGCACCTACCCCGTAGAGATCGTAGGGGGAGGTTTTGACTAGGAGATATGAGACGTGACGGACTGCTTGACGAGGTATGACATCGACCAAGTTCACCTGTACACGATGAGGGAACTCAACCAGAACACCGCCCGCACGATCCAAGAGATCAACGAGTCGGGTAAGCCGGCTGTAATCACACGTCACGGCCGTTTTGTCGCAGTGATCTACCCACTCGCCCATACTGCTGTTGAGTCGCGCGCGCTTGCGCTCGCACTTGAAGACATCGAGACACGGAACCAGCTGACCGGAGACTCCACGGTCGGCCGCGTGTACGCGGCGAATGAAGTCGCAGCTGAATTGGGTCGTTAGCACGGCGTAGGTGGGGCCGAAGACAAAACCATTGGTTCGCGCCGCCACTGATCTTTCAGTGCGCGACGTATCGAGCCAGTTGGAGATTGCTCATGATCGCCACCACCAGCAGAGTCTGGGGGGCGAGTCGGTGTTGAATCACCTCGTCACTGGTCGCCCACCTGTACACCGAAACGTAGTTCCAGGCATCACTGGGGTTGTCCTCACTGTCGCTTTCAAATTGCAGGTAGGAGTCGATGGCCATCCGCCGTACCGCACGTCTCCACATAACCCGCCGTTGGCCTTCCAAAAAGCCTTCGATGGGGTTGGGAGTAGTGACCTCCTGTAGTTCCGCTGCGTTGATGCTCATTATTTCCGCTATCGTCCAGTCATTGAGATTCAATGCTCGAAACTGCTCGAGTGCATAATCGGAATACTCGACCGTGGGCACGGGGTCTATTAGACCATGCAGTTGCCTATACGAACCGCCATCGGTGAAGCATAAAAAGCTGCGCGCAGGTCAATCCGATCGGTTGGGTGGCCCTCCTCGTGTCGCACGTATTCTGCGCCAAGGGCCCCCGACAGACGGCCCTCGTCGGCAAGATCATCCCAAAAACTCGGGCCGCCCGCGTGGAGTGCAGGGGCGGCCCGATCAACTGTTCAGACGCCGACTACGCCGATCTGGTTCCCCGCTCCCTGCCGGGAGCCAGAAGGTCACGCATGACATGGATCGGGCCGGCTGCACAAGATTCAGGGGGGAGGAATCGGCGCCAGCCCGATCAGCCATTGTAGGAGACGAACAGTTTCCGCACGATCACCTCCAGGCTGGCTTGCCCGCCCAGTATGGCCGGAAACCGGCGAGTTCGAGAGCAAAGTTACCTCTGCGCTGACCATCGACTCCGAGCTTCGGTTGGTGGCGGCTCTTCGCCGTGCGGCTCGGGGGCGGGGCGGGCCGTTGCCGTTGATAGCCGTGGCGGAAGCGCGGCTGGATGAAACGCGAGTCGTTCCTCGGTCACGACGAGTTGCCCAGATGAGTACCCATTTTGGGCGGCGAGGGCCGCCAGAGTCCAGGCGGTCAGTTGCGGCTCGACCAGAGCCCGATCCTCTACCCGCCCTCGGCTCCCGTTCCCCTCGCCGCCTGAGCGTGGCGAGCGGCGATCAATAAGTAGTTGATCACCGCTAAGCCCTTGAGGTTCGAGGAGGAGCGGCAATGCCGGAACGATGGTTCTCCGATCAGGAGCTCGCGGAGATGGCACGGCCCACTATGGACCGTGCGATCGAGGCGCTCGATCGCGACGACACCGACTGCGCATAAACGCTGTGCGAGGAGATGAATCCGAGATCGTGCCCTGGCGCTGGGGGTGCCGTCGTGAATTTCTGTTGACACACATAGTCGGGAGTCGACACCACCCCTCGGCACGTTGCTCCTCGGGCCGCCGGTCACCTGGCCTGACGCGAAACCCCCGTTGTGCCAAGAGTGTGCCAAGACGGGCAAAAACAGCCCGACACTCCGCGGACACAGTGGACACGAACGGACCGCTGACCTGCGCATTTGAAGACGCTATGGCACCGCGTGAGACGCGGTGGACCGTCTGACTCCGATTACACACCAGCGGTCGGCGGTTCGATACCGCAGCAAACACCCCTGAATCTCTCAAAGCGGCCGTCAGTCCGCGTCGATACGCTTGATTGATGGATCACGAGCATCATCAATGGTTGGCTGACGTCAACCGATCCATTGTGGAGTCGTACGAACGCGAAGTAGAAATGGCGCAGCAGCGGAACAACAAGCAGCGAATCGGGCATCGAGTTGAGTCCCGCTGGCACAGAATGCTCTTGGATTGGTTGCCACCCCAGTACGACGTCGGCAAACGCAAATACCTGCTCCTTGAGGCCGAGGATGGACCAGCGGCAACCAAGGAACACGACCTCGTCGTCTTCCACCCGTGCTACCCGATGCGCCTCCGAGAGAATGATGGCGTTCTGGCCTCGGGTGTTGCGGCCGTGTTCAGCCTCAGGCGAACCATCAAGCGCAAGGACATCGTCGAAGCCTACAAGGATGCGGCGATTCTTCGCGCCGGCATGAAGATCCGCGAAGGGACGCCGAGGGGACACCTAGCGCCGCCAGTATTTTTCGGTCTTCTCGGCGAATCGCACGGGTGGACACGTGATCCGAAGCAAAGGGTCCGAAAACTGGTTGACGAGTTCGATCACACGGTGAAGGTCCCACGCGAGGGACTGGACATGCTGTGCGTCGCGGACCTGGGCTATTGGGTCCGATCGACGTCGATCATCAAAGCGGAAATCTGGAAGATCCAAATGCCGGAATCACCGCCAAGGGAACTAAATAACTTCGTGGCTGCCCAGGCCGCACAAGACATAGTGCTGTCGGGCCTGCGCCACGACTACAAGGACGAGCAGCCACTGTCGCCTCTCACTCATTTCATCGGATCGTTATGGGCCAAGCTGACAATCAACGATCCGACTGTCCGACCGCTGGCCGACGGGTTCCGGATCACCAACACGTTTCCGCAGACAGGGGGCCTCGCCTTCAAGCGTTGGACGCTCGCCGAACTCACTACCCCACGCATCGTGGATGGCGTCCGTCGAAATTTCATCCCGAACGCGGACTGGCAATACCTGTTCTAACGTTGCTTCGGCGGGCCTGCCCATCCCCAGCGCGACCGTTGACCCATGGGGCCAATATGGGGCCAAACGCCCAGACTAGGTGCTCCGGTCCGTCCAGTTCACCGCCGCTAACCTGATCGCGCTCACTGAAATTCCCCACTGACGCGGAGCACACCTGGGGATTTTCGATGAGCGCCATCAAACCCACGGTGGCCAGCTGAAACACATTGGTGTAGGCCATAACTCCGCCTGAAAACCGGAACGTCAGTCTAGTCCGGTCCGCGGACTAATCGTGCTCCCTACCTCGGGTGGTGAGGGTTTTCTGTACAGCTATCAAGATCGGCACCTATCTTCGTGGCTGACAGACCGCCGGCATGAACGCCGGCTGAGAGACAGCGAGGGTTACCAAGACCGGTCGCCGACACTCGATGTTGGTCTCAGGGTGGGTGGATCAGTCTGGTGCGACGGGGAGACCTGGGCATTGGTCGACGTAACCGATGCTGGGGGAAACCCATTCGCGCCATTGTTTCTTGCTCATGTTGGCGGTGAGTTTGTCGCACAAGTCTGCCGTGCTGGCTCTTGCCGGCCACAGCCTCAAGGTGCCATCGGGGCTTCCTGAGACTACGAGCCGTCCGTCCGGGCTGAGCGCGATGCTCGTGACCGCGTCAGTATGCCCGGTCAGCGGTGTACCGATTGGTTCTCCGGTATCGGCGTTCCACAGCCGTACCGTCCTGTCGTCCCCGCCGGACACGATCGTATGCCCGTCGTGGCTGATGGCCATGCTCCTCACAGCGTCTGTGTGCCCGACCATTGTGCCGCCAACCGTCTGGCCGGTCTTGGTGTTGATCCGTTGGAGGGTTCCGTCACTGCTGCCGATGACTGCCATGTTTCCTGCGGGGTTCACAGCGATGCTGGTTAACTTCTCATTCGATGGAACAGGGATGTTCTTAAGCAGGGGCGACTCCTCCATCCGCCCGGAGTCTCCATCCCAGATGTGTACTGTGCCATCGGATAAGACCACGACGCCTTGCCCGTCAGTGCTGGACCCAAAGAGGGATATAGGACCGGCAGTCAGGCGTGGCGGCGGCGGCAGTGTGTCGTGAGTCGAGCTGTCCCACAGCTGAACTGTCCCGTCGGGACTCGCTGTGGCGAAGTGGGTTCGGCCGAAGACCAGACCGTGGACATCGGACGGGAGGTTGGGTATCGGGCGCCCCTGTTCCAGGGTGCCCGTGTCCCAGAACCGCAGGTCGCCACTCAGGGACGCGATCGTCGCACCATCAGGGCTGAACGCGACGGCGGTGACCGGCGCTTTCATATCGATGATCGGGGGCGCACCCGCGAAATTCCAGGTCCGCACCGTGCTGTCAGCACCCCCACTGGTGAAGCGCTGCCCGCTCAACACGACGCCAGTCACCGCGCCCAGATGACCCACAGTTGGCCATCCGATCGCTTCCACATCGAAACTTATCCCGCCGAGGCTCCAAGCCTGCAAGGCCCCGTCGCGGCCACCCGACACAAGCCGGTGACCATCGGGGCTGAATGCGACCGCGGTGACGGAGCTTTGATGCTTTTTCAGCGGAGCGGCGACCGGCGAGCCGGTAGATGCATCCCACAACTGGAGAGCGCCATCATCGCTCACCGACGCGACATGGCTGCCGTCGGTTTGGAAGGCAATGCCAATGACCCCGGCGCCTCCAGCGAAGGATGGCGCACCGATCGGGGCGCCGGTACGGGTGTCCCAAAAGCGGACGGTTCCGTCCATGCTGGCGGTGGCGAGGCGCTGCCCGTCCAGGCTGAATAGCGCTTGAGTGACTTCCTCCGTGTGGCCGGTGAGCGCAAGGCCAATCGGTTCGCCGTTGACGGCGTTCCAAATTCGGGCCGTATTGTCGGCGCTAGCGGTGGCAACCAGGTGCCCGTCCGGGCTAAACGCCACGCTGTTCACGATGTTGGTGTGGCCGAGGAGCGGAAGGCCAATCGGTTGGCCATTGACGGCGTTCCACAGCCGCAGCGTGTGGTCGCCGCTGGCAGACGCGACCCGGTGCCCATCGGGACTAAACGCCACACTCGTCACTATGTCCGTGTGGCCGGTGAGCGGAGCGCCGATCTGCTGGCCGGTGGTGGCGTCCCATAGTCGGACAGTACCGTCCTTCCCGCCGGTCGCGATGGTTTTGCCGTCCGGGCTGAATGCCCACACCGAATCAGCCAATGCTGGCAGATCCGCAATCCTGTTGGTACTCAACCGTTTGGATAATGCATCGAGAAGCGCGCCGTTATCGGGCTTGTCGGTCAAAGCACGGGCCGCGAGCAATTCCTGGAACGCGCGTATGTCGCTCAGGCGCAGCGCTCCCGACAAGATCGCTTGAGCTTCATAATCCAGTCGCCGCGACGTGCTGTCGCGTAGCCGGGACGACGCTTCGGAGTTCTTCACAATTGCTACTGCTGCGCTGACGATAGCGATGACCGCGACGAAGGCAGTGCCTACCAGAACTGCCCGCAGCATGCGGGAGCGCTTGCGAAGGTCTGCCGCATGCGCTTCGGCGACTCTTTGACGCTCTTCGGCGTATCGGGCCTGTTCTTCGGCGTGGCGTAGTTCGGCCTGCCGGCGCTCCTCTTCTTCTGCAATCTTCAGATTTTCGGCTTGGCGGCATGCGGCGAGAAAGTCGCAGCTCTGGGCAAGGCGGGTGCCGAAACCCTCTGTTGCGGCAAGGGCTTCAGCCTCGGTCAGCCTAGTACCGGTTAGTAACCATGCGGGGTCGTGGTCGTTGGTTTCCCACGCGGTGGCGCTGCTTTCGATGTCATCGGCGGCTTTGAGGTTTTGGCGCTCCTCGCGCAACCATTCAGCCAGTTCATCCCATTGCCGCAGGAGGCTTTCCAGCGCGACCTCGATGACGACTTGGCCGTCACGTTCATCGCGGACCAGCAGCCGCTTGTCCACTAACGCGTCGATCAGCGGATGGCTGTCTTTCGGAAGGGCGGCGTAGCGGGCTTCCCGGCGCATCGGTTGGTCGTTGTCCGGGTTGATCTTGGCCAGCCATGGGATAAACGCGGAGCGCAATTGCTCGAGTTGGTGGGCTCGTTCGTCGGGATCAACCGCGAGGATCTCGTCAACTGCCGTCTGCACGACGCGACCCATGCCGCCCACTGCGTCGTACTGGTTAAGGGTCAGTTCACCGGTGCTTGCGTAGTCGGTGTATAGCCGGGCCAGGGTGAGGGCGAGCAGCGGCAGGGTGTCGGCGCCTCCGGTGGCGTCGGCGAGCAGCCGGTTCACCAGGGCCGGCGCGATGGTCAGGGGCCGGCCACCCTCGGTGGCGCGCCGAGCCGGACCGGTGATGACCTCAGAGAAGTGGCCGGGCGGCATGGGTTTGAGTTCATCGAACAGAACGGTGCCGATGCCGTCCCAATGGGATTCTTTCTGCATCACCTCGTAGCGGTCGGTACGGATGGTGGCGGCCACGATCAACCGGGCCTCGCCGGCGTTGGTTTTGCGGACCAGCTCGGCGATCAAGGCGACAAATTGTTCGGCTTGCGGGCCGGCGTCGGCAGAAAACAGCTCCTCCGCCTGATCGAGCGGCAGTACTAGCGTCGGTGCCGCTACATCGTGTCCAGCATCGACCAAGCGCTTCGCGGCCGCCCCGCGCACCTCGGCCAAAAGGTCCGCGACCTTGTCTGGGTCATGCTGACAGGCGTTTTTGATCTCACCCAACGGTGCGCCGGACAAGCGTAGCGCCGTTCGGGCGGTGTGAATGGCCGCGGCCAACCCGTGCTGGCCAGTAAGGGCATTGCGCTCGGGGCGCATGATGCCCAGCGTCAGAAAATGACGGTCGTCTCGTTGCAGCCGCGGGATCAAGCCGGCCCGCAGAAACGAGGACTTGCCGCTTCCGGAGGGGCCCAGCACCACGAACAGCGACTTGAGCCCCGCGAGTCGCATCGCACGCAGCTCATCCATGCCCCGCACGATGGCCGCGTCCCGTCCGAAGAACACACCGGCGTCGATGTCTTCAAACCGCTCCCAACCCCGATAAGGCGCCCGCTGTCGGTCCTCACTGGGTGGCCACACGAAGTTCTCGGGCCCGATGCCGGTGCCCTCGATCGCCTTGCGCAGCTGGTACAGGCCAGCTGTGTTGAACGCCACGGGCTTGCCACCGGGTACCGCGATCTCTGTCTGTGGGCCGTCGGCGAAGAGGTCACAGCGCTGCCATTCGGAGGTGATGTCGCCATCGCCGAGGGCTTCTAGGCGTGCGACCAGGATGTGTTTGCCTAGATTCTCCGCGGTGAGGTATTCGGTCTTGCAGTTCGGGGAACGACCCCAGGCTCGAGAGACCAGGCAGATAACTGCTTCGCATCGGTCGCTGGCCTGCCGCAACGCTTCTTTCCAGCGCTGACCCGGCCGCAGCCCTGTCTGCGGGCTGATGTCGAGGAAAATCTCATTGGCCAGCTCGGGACGCTGCTTAGATAGCCACTCGGTCAACGCGACCGCTTGGCGGTTATCCCGGCTGGAATGGCTCAAGAAAATGCGTGACACGTTGCTTCCCGTTGATCCGATACGAGGCCGCGTGTTAGCGGGGCAGCTAAGTTTGCCACCTCCTAACCAGCCCTGTGCGCGTTGTCGCCGCGGTCCCTTCTACGACCCACCACGGCGTTCTCGCCCGGATCAGCGGAGCGTTGCGGGACGACCAGCTCCGCACGGTATGTGAACGTATTTGTGAACCAAACGGGGCGAAACGGCCGAGATCGTGTGGAACTTGGCGCGATGAAGTAGATGGGCGATCGATCGTGACCTGCGGGTTTGAGACTCGGTGGGTAACACGAAACCGTCACGCTGGCTCATAACCCAGGGACCATGATTCGACGGGCGCCAGCACTGTTACGTCGCGTAACACGTCGGCGCATATGCCCAGGACAGGGACAGCTCGCGTAACAACGCCGACGTCGACAAAAGGGCATTTCACAGGCTGTTTTTGCAGGAAAGTTCGGGGGTTCGAATCCCCTTAGCTCCACCGTGCGGACCAAAGGCCCGCACGGTTCGAATAACTGGATTGCTTCCGTCGGTGCTCACCAGAATTGGGCGCCTTCGGTGTCGACGGGCCGGGGCCACACCGAAGTGCGAACCTCGCCCGGGGCGTCGAATGTTCTTCGTCCGGACTTGTCACGGAGTTGTCACAACTCGTGCGCTACAGCCCGGGATGCATTGAAACACTCTGACACGATCACCGCAGGTCAGCGAGGTTCGAGGCGCACGGTAGGACCCCACGGGACATGCCGGTTCGGACTTAAAATCCGTCCAGTGTCGGTTCGAGTCCGACTGGGGGCACGCGTAACGGCAGGTGAACGGTAATGCCCGCCAAGCTGTTATCGATCTGACCTGATCTCGTCGTGACGACTCACCGCGCGTCCAGCCAGGCGCTTGACGGGCAGCGGCCCTGGAAACTTGGAATTTCGTGTTACGTTAATCTAGTGAGGCCACTGAAGTCCACGACTCAGCCCTCAAGCGCGAGTACACCGAGGACGACATACGACACGCTCTCCAAGCACGTGCACATTTCTTACGACGTGGTGGACGACGATCCGCCTCGGACCTGGGTGTTTGGGTTCACAGCCCAGGCAGTTCTGGTCGAAAATCGTGCTTCACAAGGCGAAGGAAGACCTCGTGATCCATTGCATGAAGGCCCGGAAGGCTGAACTTGACAATGCCCTCCGCGTCACGGGAGACAGGTACTGACCAACACGCGAGGCAGGTACTGACATGGCAACTTCAAAGAGGGATGCGGCACGCGCCGGGAAGATGCTCAGAACGGGCAAATGGAACAAGTCGGTCGCTGCGTCAGAGGCGAGGAGCATGCGCCGGACCATCAGGCCGCAGGAGCCGAGCAACCCGCCAGGGGGGACGGCTCACGCAGGCGACGAGCGCCAATTGCCCGAGTCGGTGGACGAGAAAACCATCGCCCGCTTGGTCGCCGAACCTGAAAATGGTATTCCCGTCGAGAAACTGCGTCGTCGCGGACGTCCTGCCATTAGCGATGAAGCGGCTAGCACGTATTCGGTTCGGCTGCCTGATGACCTGGTAACCCTCGCTGACGAGCGTTCCGAGATCGACGGCGTGACTAGGGGAGAGACGATCCGTCGCGCGCTAATTGAGTACCTGACGAAGTGACACCGATTCGTTAACCCGTGTGCGCAGCTTGGCCGTGAGGCATCTGTGAAAGGGGTGGCCCGTCCGGCAGGGGAACGGGGTAGGCCACCCGTCAGCCTGCGCCCCGGCAACCAGGTTGCTAAATCTTGCTGCGGAATTCCGGGCAGTAAGCGGCCGTCGCCGCACCTATCACGCTGCCGGCGCCGTTGGTGCTCAATCCGAGCGATTTCTGCACGTCGTCAACGGTTTGGGCCATCGTGTCCCCGGCGGCCCAGTCCTGACAAACCGCATGGCCCACGTTGATCATCATTTGGTCCGACCCATTCGGCCAGCTAAGGCCGCGCTGATGCAGCGCGCGCAGATAGTTGTCGTCCGCTGGGTCGGCATTTGCGGCCGGGGCGGCGGCGAACAAGCCGATGCCGACCAACACGACCGCGATCGGGCCGGGCAACCGTGCCGCGTTCTTCATTCGTTCGCCTCCTCGGCCTGGACCTGTCGTGCAGGACCCGAATCCTAATTGTGTCCTCCATAGTCTGTTGCGACGAGTCGGCCAGCAAGACCGGGGCATGGTCGGCAAAGTAAGTTGGTCGCGACTGTTTCCCCGATGCCACCATGAAGGAGCCAGCGCCTAAGTGACCGAGGATCCGCGGGGTGACGGCGTCTCCCGCCAATACGATCGCTGGGAATATCCACCCCCGGTAACCGACCTCGAGGCGTGGACCAAAAACCACTGGGATTGGTTCGATCCCTTCTGGGCTCATCGAGTCTTCTGGCCGAACCGGGCATACCAACCGGACCTCGACATTCTGATCGCGGGTTGCGGCACCTTCCAGGCGGCGGTCTTTGCTTTCATGAACCGCGCCGCCAACGTAGTGGCCATCGACGTCAGCCGGTCCGCGCTCAAGCACCACCAGTACCTGAAGGACAAGCACGGGCTGGACAACTTGGAGCTGCATCTGCTTCCGATCGAAGACGTGTCAGCCCTGCGCAGCGACTTCGACCTGATCGTCTCCAGCGGCGTCCTGCACCACATGGCTGATCCGCTGTCGGGGCTCGAAGCGCTTGGGGCGTGCCTGCGCACCGATGGGGCATTGGGCGTCATGCTCTACGCGAAGTACGGCCGCATCGGGGTCGAGATGCTCGAATCCGTCTTCCGCGATCTCGGACTGTCGCAGGACGAGGCATCGGTCCAACTCGTCAAAGACGCGATTGCAGTGCTACCGGCCGACCACCCTGTTCGGAGCTATCTGACGCGGGCGCAGGATCTGCTGTCCGACGGCGCCCTGGTCGACACGTTTCTGCACAGTCGCCAACGGAGCTACACGGTTGCCGAATGTCTGGATCTGGTCAGCTCGGCCGGGCTGGCATTCCAGGGGTGGTTCCTCAAAACGCCGTATTACCCGCACGACTTGCTGGCGCCGCGCAGCAGCTTCCAGTCAGCATTGAACCGATTGCCCGACATCAACCTCTGGTCAGTGATGGAACGCCTGCAACCGGCGAATGCCACCCACTTCTTCATCGCATGCCGCCCGGAACGGCCGAAAGAGCACTACAGCATCGACTTCTCGACACCTCAATCACTCGACTATGTCCCGGTGACGCGTGCGGCGTGCGTGTTGTCCGGCGACGAAATTCTCTCGCCGGGAGCGAAGCTGAAGCTCAACCCGGCGCAACTGCCCTTTGCCCAGCACGTCGACGGCCGTCGCACCATCCGCGAGATCGTCGACCGTGTGGCACACAGTGGCATCGTTGCCCAGGAAAACACGAGTCTCCTGCAGGACTTCGGGCTCAAGCTGTTCGAGTCGCTTTGGCGCCTCGACGTCCTGGCGATGGCGCTTGACACCGATACCCCCGACCGCTGTCCAGGGAGCTAGATCGGCCCGCGGGATCTCATGGCGTTTTCGGGCTGAAAAACCTGGGACTCAGGACGGTGATCGCGTGCTCGGCCTGGTCCGCCGCCTGCGCGTTGATATTCCGCTCCGCCAGCTGCGCAAGAAGACTGCCGGCCTGGCTGGCCGACGTCGTGTAGTCGGCCACGCCGGCATTCAACGCGTTCCGGGGCAGGTCCGGAAACGGCGCGTCTGTCGGGTCCTGGACCACGGTCACTCCGCGCATGGCCTTGATCGCACGCACTCCGGCGACTCCGTCGTTAAGCAGTCCCGACATCGGGACACCGATCGCCCGTGGACCGTAGTCCAATGCGACGGAACGGAACAGCGCGTCGATCGCGGGTCGAAGACCGCTCTCCCATGGCCCATCCGACAGCGCCACCCGGTGATCCCGTACCAGCAGATGGTGGTCAGGCACCGCGGTGTAGATGCGTCCCGCCTCCAAGAAGGCACCGTCGACCGCCGCGATCGCCGGCAGCGGACCGCTGCGGTCAATGATGGCGCCAACAGGGAAGGCGTTCCACGACTCATGTGGATGACGATCATGACGGCTGATGGAAGTTCGCCGGCATACCGGCCGCCAGCTCGGTGAGTGCTGCTATGCCTCCGGCCGATGCGCCGATCGCCACCACGCCGTCAGCCGGTCTTGCTGTACGCCCCATGGCTCAACCTAGCGCTATTGGTCCTGGCCGACGGCTGGGAGATTTCGCCACCGTCCGCAGACGTATGACTTCAACCCCGGCCCCACCCGCGATCGACGCCAAGGGTCATAAGCCCTCTCCTTGGCGGGCGCTTGGGCCCTGCTGACAACTCGGGTTTCCCCCTGGGTCGTGATCGCGAAACACGTTGTGGGCGTACCATTCCCAGTGGTGGCTATGCCAGCACAACCGCCCTGGAAGCTGCCGCTGAAGCCACCGCAAACCCTCACTCATACACTGACTTGTCGTGGGCATGCTGTTTGGTCTTGCACCGTGGATCGTCTGTTGGGTGCTGGTCGGTAATGCTCCTTTTGCTATCGCGGTGCTGGTCGCGCTGGCGATCGCCGTCGCCGCGCTGGCGGTCGGCCGCGCCACCGACAAGTCGGAACGAGCGTTCGAAATGGGTTCTGTGGCAGTGTTTTTGGTGCTGACAGCGCTGACTTTCGCCCTTACTGAGTCGGTGCTACGGCAATGGATACTGCCGCTTAGCACCGGGGGAGTCCTGTTGGTGGCGCTTGTCAGCGCGCTGATCGGCAAGCCGTTCATTGCTCCGTTCGCCGCCGCGGAATACCCTGCCGACGTCGTCAAAACGGAGCTGTTCGCGCGGACCGTCAACGTCTTGAGCTGGTTGTGGATCGCAACGTTGGCCGGGATGACGGTGTCGTCGGTGATCCCGCCGATGGTGCGGACCGACGCCTCGATCCTGGATACCGATACTCCGTCGGCGTTCCTGTTCTACTGGGTCATTCCCTTCTCGCTGCTGGGACTGGCAGCGCTGGCGTCACGGCTGCTGCCCGACCGGATGCTTGCCGGGATCGATGACGTCGAGCGGGAAACCTCGTTCGTTGCCTACGACGAGGCCACCATCGATGAGCTGTACTTCCTGGCCCAGGAACACGCCAACCGTGAGGTCGGCCCGGGCAAGGAGGCCTACAACGTGAAAGTCGGCGGGATGGGGACCCCGCTGACCGGCGACGAGTCTCGGAAGTCGTGGCCCTCGACCTACAAGGTGCGCGACAAGCGGCACTGACGGCCGCCCGTTCGGATACGTTGGTTTTCGGCGGGGCGCCCCGGATACAAGCCCCACAAGGAGCAGCGATGAATGCGGTTAGCGCAGACGCGATGCGTGCAGAAACCATCTCGATCAGCGGCCACGGCGGCGACCAGATCGAGGCTTACCGGGCCCAGCCGCTCGGCGAGGGCTCACGCGGCGGCATCGTGTGGATCCACCACATGCCCGGATATGACCGCGAGACCAAGGAATTCGTTCGGCGGCTCGCCGTCAACGGCTACCACGCCGTGGCCCCGAACCTGTATTCACGCGAGGCTCCCGGTGCGGCGCCCGATGACGCTGCGGCCGCAGCGCGGGCGGCCGGCGGGGTGCCCGACGAGCGACTGGTCGGTGATGTCGCGGGCGCGGTCGGGCACCTGCGCACGTTGCCCGGCGCCAACGGCAAATTCGGGGTCATCGGGCACTGCTCGGGCGGACGGCACGCATACCTGGCGGCGTGCTCGCTGCCGTTCGACGCCGCGGTCGACTGCTATGGCGCCTTCATCGTCGAGGATCCGCCCGAGGGCATGCCCAAAGCCATGAAACCGATCCTGAAGTTGGCGCCGAACCTGAGCTGCCCGCTACTGGGACTGTTCGGTGCCGACGACAAATTCCCGGCGCCGGCCGCGGTGGCCGCGCTGGACGCCAAGCTGACCAAGCTCGACAAGCCGCACGAGTTTCACTCCTACCAGGGCGCGGGCCACTCGTTCTTCTCCGTCGACCGCCCGGCGTACCGGCCGGAGGCGGCGGTGGACGGCTGGCGCCGCATCGACGATTTCTTCGCGACCCTTCTGAAAGGCTAGGTATCCCAAGGCATGTGCACCTACCTCACCGAAAACATCGACATCGACGGCAGCGGCAAAGGCGCCACCGGATGGTTCGCCGCCAACCGGGCGACGGTCTACGTCGACCACCCCGTCCATGCGCCCTACGGCCACACGGTCAATATCGACGTGATCAATCCGCAGCTCGGCGCGTCGGCGCGGGTTGGCCTGGAGCTCACCGAGGAGAGCGCCCTGGCGCTCGCCGACGCCATCCGACGGGCGATTGCCCATGCGCCGGCCGGGCTGGCCGCCAAGGACCAGTAGGTCAGCGGATGACAAACGACGGGGACCGCGACTACCCCCGAATGGCCGCCGCGCGTGGACGAATCGAGCCCGCGCCGCGCCGCGTCCGTGGCTATCTCGGCGACGCACTTGTCTTTGACAGCAATGCCGCCCGTTACGTGTGGGAAATCCCGTATTACCCGCAGTACTACATTCCGCTGGCTGATGTCCGTACGGAGTTCCTGCGCGACGAGAACCATCCGCAAAAAGTGCAATTCGGTCCCTCGCGATTGCACTCCCTGGTGGGCGTCGGCCGCACTTACCAGTCCGCCGCACGGGTATTCGACGTCGGCGGCGGGAGCCCGGTGGCCGGAACCGTGCGATTCGGATGGAATCCGTTGCGGTGGTTCGAGGAGGACGAGCCGATCTACGGCCACCCGCGCAACCCGTATTCGCGGGTGGACGCGCTGCGCTCACACCGGCACGTTCGTGTGGAGCTGGACGGAATCCCCTTGGCGGATACCAGTTCTCCGGTTCTTTTATTCGAAACTGGTTTGCCCACAAGGTATTACATTGATCCTACCGATGTCAGGTTCGAGCATCTGGAACCGAGCGCGACGCAAACCCTGTGCCCGTACAAGGGTGTGACATCGGGCTACTGGTCGGTGCGGGTCGGTGACACGCTGCATCCCGACCTGGCGTGGACGTACCATTACCCACTGCCGGCGGTCGGTCAGATTGCGGCTCTGGTGGCGTTCTACAACGAAAAGCTCGACATCATCGTCGACGGCGCGGCACTGCCGCGACCGCAGACTCAGTTCAGCTAGCCGGGCCCGGCCGCAGAACGAAATCAATATTTAAATCTCCGCACACACGGCAGAAACATTGCCATTCGACGCTTCACCCGTCTACGGCGTCAATTCGCACCGCAGCTGACTTGAAAGGGCCTGCCGGCCCGAATTGGGGTGTGTCTGAACCATGTTGCCTTATCCAGATTGGCTAAGTCCCGGAGACAACGCGTGGCAGTTGGTGGCGGCGACTCTGGTCGGCCTGATGAGCATTCCTGGCATCGCCGTTTTGTACGGCGGCATTGTCCAGAGGAAATGGGCCGTCAACACCATGTTGATGGCCTTCACCGGGTTTTCGCTGGTGCTGGTCGTGTGGGTGCTTTGGGGTTTCAAGATGGGCTTCGGCGAGCCGCTGAAGCTCGGCCCTGGCATCCTGCAGTCGGCAGTCGGGAAACCCAGGACGATCCTGAGCAGCAACAACCAGCAGATCGCCTACATCCCCTTGCTGGACGGCACCATGCCGTCCTTCCGCTTCTCGGAGACCACGCTGGCCTACTTCCAGTTCGTGTTCGCCGGGATCACCCCGCTGCTGTTTCTCGGCAGCGTGATCGGCCGAATGAGCTTCAAGGTCTGGCTGATCTTCGTGCCGTTGTGGTCAACGTTCGCGTACTCGGTCAACGCGTTCCTGTTGTGGGGCGGCGGCTGGTGGTCACACGCTGGTGCCTTGGACTACAGCGGTGGGTACGTGATCCACCTCGCCGCCGGAACCTCCGGGTTCGTCGCCGCGGCGGTGATCGGTCCGCGGCTGAGGCGGGACCGGGAACGTGCGGTGCCCAACAACCTTCCGTTGGCCGCAGTCGGTGCCGGCGTGCTGTGGTTGGGCTGGAACGGGTTCAACGGCGGTGACCCGTATTTCGCGGGTGCTGACGCATCGCTGGCCGTGCTCAACACCAACCTCACCACCGCTGTCGCGTTGGTCACCTGGGTGATTTGGGACATCTTTGCCAGCAAGCAACGCAAGCCGACGTTCCTCGGGGCCGTCAACGGCATGATCACCGGCTTGGTCGCGATCACTCCGGCGGCCGGCTTCGTCAACAGCTTCGGCGCGATGATCATCGGTGTGGTGGCCTCGTCCCTGGTCTGGTTGTCGTGGAATCAACTCGGCAGGACAAGGCTCTTCCAGAAAGTCGACGACACGCTCGGTGTGTTCCACACGCACGGCGTAGCGGGCTTGGCGGGCGGGTTGCTCGTGGGAGTGCTCGCCGATCCGCACATCGTCGAGTACCTGGGCGGCAGCACCGGTCAGGACGTGACCTTCTCGGGCTGGCTGTACGGGCACCATCCAAAACAGATACTGATCCAGGCCGGTGCGGCCGCCACGATCATCGTCTGGGATGCGTTAGTTACGTTCGTCATCCTGCGAGTCCTTGGCCTGTTCATGAAGTTGCGATTGCCTGATGAGGTGCTGGCCACCGGCGACCTTGGTGTGCACGACGAGGAGGCTTACCCCGACGAAACACTGGTCACGGCGCGGCGCATTGAGCCGTTGAAGCCAACGGCGGCCGAGTCGGTGGCCTCCAAGACCACCGAGCCGGTGGATGATTGAGACGGCAGAACGCCATGAAACTGATCACCGCGATCCTCCAGCCCTATACGCTCGATGACATCAGGCACGCAGTTGAGGTCGCTGGCGTGCTGGGTCTGACCGTCACCGAAGTTCAGGGCTATGGCAGGCAGCGGGGGCATACCGAGGTCTACCGGGGCGCCGAGTACGCGGTCGACTTCGTCTCGAAGGCGCGCGTGGACGTCCTTGTCGACGATGAGTATGTCGAGAGAATCGTCGGTGCCATCACCGGCGTGGCCCGCACCGGCAGAATCGGCGACGGCAAGGTCTGGGTTTCTCCGGTGCAGAGTTTGGTCCGCATCCGGACCGGAGAACGAGACCACGATGCGCTCTGACTTGGAGGCATTCTCGAGCGCGCATAGCCGTCGATATTGCCGCATTGTGATATATGCCTCTTTCGCATTTCATATCTAAGAGTCTCTTAGATAGGCCACCATAGGACTTTTCTGCCAACCGTTAGCGACAGAACCGAAAACCCCTGCAGACGAGCGCCGTTGCGCTTCGCCAGGGATAGAACGCTGGCAGACATCAGAATTGAAATTCTAAGCGCAGGCTAAACGCGTGCCGTGACGTAGCTAACGTCGAACAAAAGAATTCTCTTCGGCCAGAAATCGATCGGTAGACTCGCGAAAAGCAGTCGCATCAGCGTCTTTCGGTGCTGAATCGGGTTAACCCGGGGGCCGCAACCGTCGCGCCACGGGCCAGGACGTGCGGCTCCGCGCCGACCAGCAGAGCAAAGGCGGTGCCAAGTGAGCGAGGTGAACGGCCGAAAGGCCGCCCACAACGATCGAGAGGATCGAGTCTTTGGGCTCGACAACACTTCGGTGCTCCACATCCCGGTCAAGAACGGTCCGATCAGCGACATCGGCATCAGCCCCGACGGCAGCCGACTGATCGTGACTAACTATGGCCGGGACACGGTCTCGGTCATCGACACCCACACTTATCGAGTCTCAACCACCGGTCTCCATGAACCGTTCGCAGTCGCGGTGAGCGATGGCGTTCCCACCCGCGCGTACCTCAGCACCGCGTCGCGCGCGTACGACACCGTCGACGTCATCGATGTCGCCAGCAACACGCGGATCGCGACGTACCCGTTGGCGCTCAGCGTGAGCGATGTGACGGTGAACGCCGACGGTAGCCGTGTTTACGTCACCCGGAACGGCAGCCGCGGTGCCGATGTTGCGGTATTGGACACCAGTAAGGACCAAGTCCAGGTGGTCGAGCTTGCGACCGGCCCGGGTGCCACCGCCGAATGTGTGCGCATCAGTCCCGATGGCGGTCGTCTCTACGTCGGCGTCAACCGTCCGTGGGGCGGACACCTTGCGGTTGTCGAAACGCGAGCACGTCCCCGGGGTGGGCGCTTTCCCATCGTCGCCACCATCGAGCTCGGTCTGCGGGTCCGCGATGTCGCGCTGAGCGACGATGGCGCCACCGCCTATGTGGCGGGTTGCGGCCCCGTGGTGGGAGCGGTGCTGGACGTGGTCGACACCCGGGCGAATAAAATCACCAGCACCCGCAAGATCAGCGAGATCGCCGGCCCCCTCACCCGGCTGGCGCTCAGCAGTGACGGCAGCCGCGCCTACCTGGTCAGCGACGACCGCATCACGGTGCTGTGCACGCGAACGCAGGACGTGATCGGTGACGTCGGGGTGGTGAGGCACCCGTCGTGCGCGGTGGAAAGCCCCGACGGCAGGTACCTCTACATCGCCGATTATTCCGGTGTGATCACGGTGGCACCGGTTGCTTCCAGCACACGATTACTACCGGCGGCGCTCGCCGCAAATTGCTGACATTATCGCCGAACTGGGGCTTAGGGTGGAGGCGCCGACGGCTCGTGGCTGCCGGTTCGTGATGCGGTGACATCGCATCGCGAGGTGGACGACGCAGGCGGTGCTGCGCCGGGATCTGTAAGGCGGTACATCGATGGACAGCACGATGCAGGACTTTCCGTTGACGGTCTCAGCGATCATGCGGCACGGCTGCGGTGTGCATGGGGAACGGACGGTCACCACCGCAACCGGGGAGAGCTACCGGCACCGCAGTTACCGCGAAGTCGGCCAAGAAGCCGCGCAGCTGGCAAACGGATTGCGCCGCCTCGGGGTTACCGGAGACCAGCGGGTGGCCACGTTCATGTGGAACAACACCGAACATTTGACGACCTATCTCGCGGTGCCCTCGATGGGCGCCGTGCTGCACACCCTCAATATCCGGCTCTTCCCCGAGCAGATCGCCTATGTCGCCAACGAGGCCGAAGACCAGGTGGTGCTGGTCGACGCGTCACTGGTTCGGCTTCTCGCGCCAATACTGGGCGAGCTGAAGACCGTGCACACGGTGATCCTGGTGGGGGCAGGGGACATGGCCCCGCTGGAGGAGTCGGGTAAGACCGTGCTGCGGTACGCCGACGTGATCGCCGGGGAGTCGACCGCATTCGACTGGCCGCGCATCGACGAAACGTCCGCGGCTGCAATGTGCTACACCAGCGGCACCACCGGCAACCCCAAAGGCGTCGTCTACAGCCATCGTTCAAGCTTCCTGCACACGATGGCGGCATGCACCACCAACGGCATCGGCGTCGGGGTCAGCGACAGCGTGCTGCCGATCGTGCCCATGTTTCACGCCAACGCATGGGGGTTGCCCTACGCGGCGCTGATGGCCGGTGCGGACCTGGTGCTGCCCGATTGTCATCTGGACGCGCCCTCGCTGATTCGCATGATCGAAGAGCTGCGGCCGACCGTGGCGGGCGCGGTACCGACCATCTGGAACGACGTCCTGCACCGCCTGGAAGACGAGCCCGATCACGACATGTCGTCGCTGCGGCTGGTGGTCTGCGGCGGTTCGGCCGTTCCGGTATCGCTGATGCGCACCTTCGAGGAGAAGCACGGCGTGCAGATCCGCCAGCTGTGGGGCATGACCGAAACCTCTCCGATGGCCACTATGGCCTGGCCGCCACCGGGAACCCCTGAGGACCAGCACTGGGCATTCCGCGCGACCCAGGGCCAACCGGTATGCGGTGTGGAAATGCGGATCGTCGATGACGACGGCGGGGTGCTGCCCACCGACGGTGCCGCCGTGGGTGAGGTTGAAGTCCGCGGCCCGTGGATCGCCGGCTCGTACTACCTTGGGCGTGACGACTCGAAGTTCGACTCCGGCTGGCTGCGCACCGGCGACGTGGGCCGCATCGACGAACAAGGCTTTGTCACCCTGACCGACCGCGCCAAAGACGTCATCAAGTCCGGTGGGGAGTGGATCTCCTCGGTGGAGTTGGAGAATTGCCTGATCGCGCACCCGCACGTGGTGGAGGCAGCGGTTGTCGGTGTTCCCGACGAGCGGTGGCAGGAGCGACCGCTCGCGGTCGTCGTGGCCAAGCATTCGACGGTGAGCGCCGAAGATTTGCGAAAGTTTCTCGCCGACAAGGTCGCTCGGTGGTGGCTGCCCGAGCGGTGGACGTTCGTCGACGAGATTCCGCGCACCAGTGTGGGCAAGTACGACAAGAAAGCCATCCGGTCGCGGTACGCCGAGCACGGTTATTGGGTGATCGAGGTCCGCGACTGAGAAGCTTCTTCGATCTGCCACCCGTCACCGGCCGGGCCGCCCGCCGACCGGCCCACTGAGGAGGAAGGTTCCCGATGGCAGCGCCCCTTGTCGTCGAGCAGTCGCGAGTCGTACCCGTCGGGGTCGACCAGGCATTCCACGGCACCCTGCCGCTACCGCTGCCGGAGATTTTCGACAAGTGGTACGGGCCGATCTCGCCGATCAAAGAGGTGCGCGGCCAGACGGGTAACTGGGACGCCCCGGGCCAGACCCGCACGCTAATCATGCTCGGCGGCAGTGTGCGGGAGGAGCTGACTAGTGTCGACCCGCCGCGGTCGTTCGGCTACCGGCTCACCGACATCAAAGGTCCGATGAGCCTGCTGGTCGGCTCGGTCACCGGCGAATGGAACTTCGACTCAGCGGGCAGCGGAACCCGGATCAGCTGGCGCTGGACCATTTATCCGAAGTCGTCATTGGCCGCGCCGGGGCTGCCGTTGTTCGGGATGTTGTGGAAGCGCTACGCGCGACGAGCGCTGGGTGACCTGTCCGAGGTGTTGACCGGCTGACGCTGGGTACCGTCGCAATCATGTGTCGACTCTTCGGACTGCACGCCGGGACAGACGTTTGCACCGCGACGTTTTGGCTTCTGGACGCTCCTGACAGCCTGGCCGAGCAAAGCAGACGCAACCCGGATGGGACGGGCCTGGGCGTCTTCGACGAGCATGGCCGCCCACAGCTGCAGAAACAGCCGATGGCGGCCTGGGATGACGCCGACTTCGCCACCGAAGCACACGAGATGACTGGCACGACGTTCCTCGCCCATGTTCGTTATGCGACGACCGGGTCCCTCGATGTCCGCAACACCCACCCGTTCTTGCAGGACGGTCGGCTGTTCGCGCACAACGGCGTAGTGGAGGGGCTCGATGTCATCGATGAACGGCTGCATGAGGTTGGCACCGAGGATCTGGTGCTGGGCCAGACCGATTCCGAGCGGGTTTTCGCGTTGATCACCGCCGCGATCCGTGCCCGAGTCGGCGACGAATCAGCGGGGCTGCTCGACGCGGTGCGATGGCTGAGCGCCCGGGTGCCGATCTATGCGGTCAACATGCTGCTGAGCACGGCCACCGACATGTGGGCGCTGCGTTACCCGGAGGCCCATGAGCTTTACCTTCTGGACCGGCGCCATGACCGTCAATCGACGTCACCGGATCGCGACTTCAACATGCGCACCAACCGAATTCGCGCATGGTCACCGCATCTGTTCACCCGGTCGTCTGTAGTGTTCGCCAGTGAACCGATGGACGACGACCCGCGCTGGCGACTGCTTGAACCGGGAGAACTTGTCCACGTCGACAAGGGCTTGCACATCACAAGCAGCGTGGTACTCCCCAACCCGCCCGTGCATCAGCTTCGCCGTTCCGACCTCAGCACGCGCGCCGAGCAGGCCCAGCACGCGCCGGCCTGAACCGCGCCGTGCCGGTGGCCGAATGCGGGCTGGCAGAGTGGGCCGTTGTGACAACCAGGCGGGCGCTTGTGCTGGGCGGTGGCGGAATAGCGGGGATAGCCTGGGAGACAGGTATTTTGCGCGGTATCGCGGACGAGTCGCCGAAGGCGGCCCGGCTATTGCTGGAATCGGATGTGCTGGTAGGGACTTCGGCGGGTGCGGCGGTCGCCGCGCAGATCAGCAGCGGCAGCACGCCGGAGGCGCTGTTCGACCGGCAGGTCGCCGAGTCGTCCCCCGAAATCGATTCCGGTGTCGACGTTGACGCCATTACCGAACTGTTTCTGGCAGTTCTGAACGAGCCCTATGACGACTCACTGGACAAGAAGCGCCAACAGATGCAGCGGATCGGAGCCGTTGCGCTGGCGACCGAAACCGTTTCCGCGGTGGTGCGCCGCCAGGTGATTGCAGAGCGCTTGCCGTCACACGAGTGGCCCGACAAGGTGTTGCGGCTCACCGCAATTGACGTCGCCAGCGGCGAACTGGTCGTTTTCGATCGGGAGTCAGGTGTTGACCTCGTCGATGCCGTGGCGGCCAGCTGCGCGGTGCCCGGGGCGTGGCCACCGGTGGCAATCCGCGGCCGACACTACATGGACGGCGGAGTCGCCAGCTCAATCAACCTGGCGGTGGCCGGCGATTGCGGTATGGCGGTGCTACTGGTGCCCTCGGGTGCCGATGCGCCGTCGCCGTTCGGCGACGGCCCGGCCGCGGAGATCTCATCGTTCGCCGGCAGGGTTTTCGCCATGTTCGCCGACTCAAACTCGTCGGCGGCGTTCGGCCCCAATCCTCTGGACCCGCGCTGCCGCATCGCTTCGGCCCTGGCCGGGCGCGACCAGGGCCGACATGAAGCCGAGGCCGTCGCGCATTTTCTGGGCGTCTGATTCGACGCTGAAAAGGTCGGCGACTTCGTGTTTCGCTCAGGCTTCGCACTCACTCGCCAACGGTGCCGCCTGATCTGCTTTTGCTTCCAGGGCATCCAACGCTGCATCGGCCAAGTCGCGGCCGACGGCGATCACTTCCACCGCCCGGTAAAATTCCAGTGCCCGGCACGTCGAGCGGGGGACCTCAATCAACAGGTCGGGCGGATAGACGGCCAGCGTATGGCGCGCCAGCGCCGATTGGGCGAGGTCGATCGTTCGGTTCATCACGTCGAAGCTGCCCAATTTCGGCACCTCGGGTGCGGCGTCAGGTAATTCAGCGGCGTCATCGCGGTCGGCTGCGGAGTCCTCGAGGTCCGGGTTGTCCGACCCGCTCTGAAATTCCTTGGCAGAACTGCCGAATCTGCTCAGCACGGCGCGCGCGGTGGGCCGATCGAGCAGCGAGCGCGCGGCGGTGGTGTCGAGCAGCGCGGAGGTGCTACGCAACATGCGGTTCAACCATTCGGTCGTGACGCCGGGTTCTGCCTCTCGGCTCGTGATCGCCTCGCTGCTGCTGAGGCTGACCGCGATGGTCAGATCGGCGTTCACCGCGGAGAGTGGGGCCATCGGCAGCGGATCCAGGATACCCCCGTCGGCGAGCAGCCGCCCCTGCACTTGATGCGGGGCGATCACCCCGGGGATGGCGATGGAGGCCCTGATCGCCTCGTCGACGGGACCGCGCTGGAACCACACCGACTTGCCGGCCAGCAGATCGGTCGCCACCGCGGTGTAGGGGATTGGCAATTGCTCAATGGTGACCGGGCCCAAGATGTCGCGCACGGCGTCCAAGATCTTCTCCGCGCGCATCACCCCGGCTGCGCTGATGGACGGGTCGAGCAGCCGAAGAATGGTGCGTTGCGTCAAGGATTTCGCCCACTCGGCGAACTCGTCGAGGCGCCCGGCCGCATGCAACCCGCCGACCACCGCACCCATCGATGAGCCGGCGACCCCGGCGATGTCATAACCCCGGGCAACCAGCGCTTCGATCACTCCTATGTGGGCGTAGCCGCGGGCGCCACCGCTGCCGAGCGCCAAGGCCACCCGGGTCGGGGATGTTCGACGCACGGTTACTTCGCCAGGCACCCCTTCATTTTGCGCGGCGAACCGCCCGTCAACCGGGCGGGCTGGACTTTTTTCACCCGTGATCTCAATCGCACAAAGGCGCGAATCGCGGCCGCGCTGTTACCCGCATTCGTCGCTGGCGGCCGCGCGCGGCGACGATCACGGCCGACTGGCGGGCCGGGGTGAGCTTGGACCACGGTGCGTTCCAACTGCCCGCCTTACCTGTTGGCGATGCCTGAACCATCGCCAGGTATGGCTCGAACAGCGACGCACCGGTCTTGGGCTGGGCGTCCATCCACTCTTTTGCGGCGTGACAGGCCTGGTAGTACTCCTCTTCGGTCGCTTCCGCGGGGACGTCGACCCTGGTGGTCACGCCGGCCGGGGAAAGTCCGACGGCGCCGGGCGGCACGGAACTCGCGCCGCTGACTCGCGCCGAAGAAGGCGTGGGCTTGCCGTTGTGGCCGCCCGGCGCGCATCCGGTGCCTGCCAACAATCCAGCCGCGACTGCAACCGCGGTCCACAGCCGGGACCGATGACCGCACCAGCGCACGATCTCAATCTATGCAACACTGGCGGCCGTGATGGAGCGTCTGGGGTTCTGCGAGCGTTGTCGGCCATAACGCGCCGCCGCTTGTCCGACCCGTTTTCTCTGGAGCTCCCACCATGTCGTTACCTGTCGCCACCCTGGCTGCCTCGCGCCCACTGTCCATTTCGTCCCCGTCGTCGGGACCGACCCGACTCCGGGTGCCCGACCTGCTGCACGCCACCGACCAAGCCGCCGACGATGTGCTCAGCGGGCATTGCGACCAAATGTTGCCCCGGGGCGGGCTACCCCGGTCGCAGCGTTGGTTCACCCGCATCCACGGCGACGACGAACTGGATATCTGGCTGATCAGCTGGGTTCCTGGTCGCCCCACCGAATTGCACGACCACGGTGGGTCACTGGGCGCGTTGACGGTGGTGGCCGGGTCGCTCAACGAATTTCGTTGGGATGGGCGGACTTTGAGACGGCGTCGGCTGGACGCCGGCGACCAGGCCGGGTTCCCGTTGGGCTGGGTGCACGACGTGGTGTGGGCGCCCGGGCCTGTTTCCGGGCCGGCGTCCGGCTCGGCAAGCACCGGTGCGGGGGCGGTGCAGCCGACCCTGAGCGTGCATGCGTACTCGCCGCCGCTGACCGCGATGTCGTACTACGAACTCACCGAACGCAATACGTTGCGCCGTCAACGTACCGAATTGACCGACCAAGCGGAGGGAGCGCAATGAGCCGCATCGACGTTGTCTTGAGATCTGCCCGGCGCCGGTATCGCCGCCTGCCCGCCGCCGAAGTGCCCGAGGCGGTCAGGCGCGGAGCCGTGCTCGTCGACATCCGGCCGCAGGCGCAGCGATTCCGCGAGGGCGAGTTGCCGGGCGCGCTGGTGATCGAACGCAACGTTCTGGAGTGGCGCTGCGATCCGACCAGCGACGCCAAGCTGCCACAAGCCGTCGGCGACGATGTCGAATGGGTGATCGTGTGCTCGCAGGGCTACACGTCCAGTCTTGCGGTTGCCGCGCTGCTGGACATCGGCCTGCACCGCACCACCGACGTCATCGGCGGTTACCAGGGGTTGGCCGGTGCCGGTTTACTGGATCAGCTCAGCGGCGGTTCGATCGGCCGCGGTGCGGGAGCGCTGCAAGACGCCGGGCGCCGCTGGATCTAGCTACTCGGCGTGCAGCAGCGGGCGCAGCCGCTCGGTTTTGTCCGGCGTCCAGTCGGGCGGCGAGAGGATCGCGGCCCAGGCGTCGGCGACGTCGGCGACGTAGTTGTGGCCGTGCCCCTGCGGCACTTTCTGGGCGACCGCCATGTCGGCCGAAACCTGCAGGAACGTCACCACCGGCATCCACTCGGTATCGGGCAACACGTCATACCCGCGCTTCTCGCGCAGCCAATCGGGTCTGGCGAACAGCAGATCGGTGGTCCACCAGGCGATGGGGTCGGAGGCATGCTGCAGATACGCCACCCGCGGATGGTCCCAGGGTGCGATCGGCCTCATCAAATCGCTTGCGCGAGCGACGAACCGAACGTTGCTGCCGCCGTTGTAGATCGGCAACCACTGCGGTGAACCCCGGTCGCGGGTGGCGGTGAGGTCGGTCCAGATGGTGTTGTTGAAGGTCGGTCCGCTGAACAAGGCGCCGTCGGTGCGCGCCAAGACGTTGTTCAAGCTCATGAACGGCGCCTCACCGCCGAAAGACCCCAAACTTTCCCCGAACACGACGAGCTTGGGCCGTTGCCCTTCCGGCATTTGACGGATCAGCCGGTCGACGGCCTCAAACAGCGCCTGGCCGGCATGCCGAGCGTTCTCCTTGTCCACCAGGAACGAAATCCAGCTCGGCAGAAACGAATACTGCATGCTCACGATCGCGGTGTTGCCGTTGTACATGTACTCCAGCGCCGAGGGTTCGGCCTCGTTGATCCAGCCGGTTCCGGTGGTGGTCGCCACCGCGACGACGGCGCGCTGCAGTCCGCCGGTGCGCTGCAGTTCCCGGGCCGCCAGCTCCGCGGTCGCGGTGATGCCTTCGGCGGAGTTCAGTCCGGCGTAGGCCCGGATCGGCTCGACCGCCGGCGTTCCGTTGAACTTGGTGAGCTCCTCAACGGTCGGGCCGCCCTCGATGAAGATGCGGCCCTGGCGGCCCATCGAATCCCACGACACCAGTGATTGCGGGCCGCCCGATCGCAGCGGGGTGTTGGGGGGTTCGGTGTCGGGGTTCATCTCGTTGTTGGCCGTGGCGAACGTGTTGTTCATGGTGCGCATCGTGAACTTGAGCACCACGCCGTTGAGCAGCGTGATGGTCAACACGACCAACAGCACCACCACGATGGCCGCCGACAGCCGAAACGGTGCGACCCGGTCGAGTTGGCCGACCAAGAATCTGACCAGCCGGCGGGTGAACTGCCCGATTTCCACCAAGGTGAACAGCACGACCAGCGACAGCCCAGCGGCGATCGGGTAGTCGTACCACTTCAGGTGTTCGACTCCCATCAGGTCGCGTACGTCGTCCTGCCAGACGTGGAACCAGATCGCCATCAGCACTATGCCGACCGCGCCGATGGGGATCAACACCTTCCACGCCCAGCGCGGTGCCGGTGGGCTGGAGTCCTTCGCCCACAGGTACCGGTACAGCCAGACGGCGAAGACCCCGACCCCGTAACCGATGGCGCCGGACATTCCGCTGACCAGGCTCTGGAACAACGCGCTGCGGGGCAGCAGCGACGGGGTCATGGAAAACAAGATGAATACCAGGCCAACCGCGGTGCCGGTGAACGTGTAGTGGCGCACCCACCACGGCTTCTGGGTCCACCGCCACCTGGCAGTCGCACGAGTTTCCGAAACGGGCTGGGAAACTTCATGGCCCGTGTCGGGTTTGGTGTCCGGACCCGCGCCATCCTCGGTGATTGCCGTCGGCTTGCCGCTGGCGTCGGCATTCGTCACAGCACCCGGCTCGCTCATCACAGGTCCTATCGGTGGGTGAAGTTAGGGGGGCGCTTCTCGACGAATGCCGCCATCCCCTCGGACTGGTCCTCGGTTGCGAAGGCGGAATGGAACAGCCGACGTTCGTACAAAAGTCCTTCGGCCAATGTGGTTTCGAAGGCACGGTTGACGGCCTCCTTCGCCATGCGCGCCGCCGAGCGCGACATCTGCGAGATCGTGGTGGCGACGGCCTTGACCTCCTCTAGCAGATCGTCGATGGGCACCACCCGCGAAACCAGGCCGCTGCGTTCTGCTTCGGCGGCGTCGATGGTGCGCCCGGTCAGAATGAGGTCCATCGCCTTGGCCTTGCCGATGGCGCGGGTCAGCCGCTGCGAGCCGCCCATGCCCGGCAGCACACCAAGTTTGAGCTCCGGCTGGCCGAACTTCGCCGTGTCTGCCGCGATGATCAGGTCGCACATCATCGCGAGCTCGCAGCCACCGCCGAGCGCATGTCCGGCCACCGCGGCGATCGTTGGGGTGCGCACGGCGGCCAGTTTGCCCCACGGCGCGAAGAAGTCGGCGCCGAACGCGTCGGCGAACGTCAGGCTCGCCATCTCCTTGATGTCGGCTCCGGCCGCGAACGCCCTGGCCGAACCGGTGATGACGATCGCCCCAATCCCCGGGTCATTGTCCAGTTCGATTGCCGCGCTGGTGACTTCATTCATCATCTGAGTGTTGAGCGCGTTGAGTGCGTTCGGCCGGTTCAGCGTGATGATCCCGACTCGATAATCGCGCTCGACGAGAATGGTTTCGTACGTCGTCTTCTCGGTCACCCCAACCGCCTTTCTAGAAACTCAAGTCGTCGTCGACGGGCGCGAAATACGCCTCGACGTCAGCTGCGGTCACCGCGGCCAGCGACGCCGGCGACCATTTCGGATTGCGATCTTTGTCGATGATCTGCGCGCGGATACCTTCCACCAGATCGTGTGAGCGCGCAGACGCCGACGACACCCGATAGTCCTGGACGAGAACATCTTCCAGCGTTTCGAGTTTCGCGGCCCGGCGCACTGCCTCCAACGCCACCGACACCGCGATGGGGGACCGGGTGGCGATCAGGTTGGCGGCGTCTTGGGCCGGCCCGGCGTCATGGCCGCGCAGCGCAGCCATGATGTCCTCGACGGTGTCACCGGCATAGCACTCGTCAATCCAATAATGTTGTGCAGCAAGCTCACTGGGTGGAGGCTCGATGGCATGCTTGGCGAGCGCGCCCTCGACGCCATCGGCGATGATCGCCTGCTTAAACGCCCCGAGATCGCCGTGCGGCACGTAATGGTCGGCGAATCCCATTGCGATGGCGTCTGATCCGGTAAACGCTGCCCCGGTCAGCGCGGCATGCAGACCAAGCAGGCCGGGGGCTCGGGACAGCAGGAACGCTCCGCCGACGTCAGGGACGAATCCGATGCCTACCTCCGGCATTGCCACCTTTGAGGTTTCGGTGACCACGCGGACGCTGCCATGCGCACTGACCCCGACGCCGCCGCCCATCACGATTCCGTCCATCAATGACACATACGGCTTGGGGAACCGGCCGATCTGACCGTTGAGCAGATACTCGTCGCGCCAGAATTTCCGCACCTCGACGCCATCTTTGCGGGCACTGTCATAGACCGCGACCACGTCGCCGCCGGCGCACAGTCCGCGCTCACCGGCTCCGGATAGCACCACGGTGTGCACCGCGTCGTCGTTTTCCCAACCAGAGAGTGTGGCGCTCAGCGCGTCCACCATCTGCTGATTGAGCGAATTTATCGCTTTGGGGCGGTTCAGCGTGATCAAGCCGACGTTTCCCTCGACGCTGGTGAGAACCTCATCGGATTCCTCGGTCACGCCCTAGCCTCCCATCGCCGGAGTTCCTCGAGGAAGAAATCTAGATTGTCAGGAGCGAGGCGGTGCCCGCGGGTAAGGGTTATCTTTAACGCGACCACAACCGCAAAACTCGACAAAGGCCCGGAAACCTCCGGAAAAACCCATATCCGTCCGGGAACCCGGCCGGGCCGCAGATCGTTGAAAATGTGTTCGCCTATCTCGACCAACAAGTCATAAGAGAGGATCCGACGGTGCGGGAGACAAGCAACCCGGTATTTCGTTCGCTGCCTAAGCAGCGCGGCGGATACGCGCAATTCGGCACTGGCGCGGCCCCGATGCAGGGCTATCAACCAGACCCCTATATGGCTCCTTATCAGGAGACCAAAGCTTCCCGTCCGCTGACCATCGACGACGTCGTCACCAAGACCGGCATCACGCTGGCCGTGCTGGCAGCGTCGGCGATCGTCTCCTACTTCCTGGTGGCGTCCAATCTGGCGCTGGCGATGCCGCTGACCATGATCGGCGCCCTCGGCGGTCTCGGGCTGGTGCTCATCGCCACCTTCGGCCGCAAGCAAGACAGCCCCGCGATCGTGCTCAGCTACGCCGTGCTCGAGGGCCTGTTCCTTGGTGCGCTGTCGTTCGTCTTCGCCAACTTCTCGGTCTCGCACGCCAACGCGGGTGCGCTGATCGGCGAGGCCGTTCTGGGCACCTTCGGGGTGTTCTTCGGCATGCTCGTCGTCTACAAGACCGGGGCCATCCGGGTCACCCCCAAATTCACCCGGATGCTGGTCGCCGCACTGTTCGGCGTGCTGGCCCTGATGCTCGGCAACTTCGTGCTGGCCTTGTTCAACGTCAACCACGGCACCGGCCTGGGCCTGCGCAGCGGCGGAACGGTCGCGATCATCTTCTCGCTGGTGTGCATTGCCATCGCGGCGTTCAGCTTCCTGATCGACTTCGACGCGGCCGACCAGATGGTCCGCGCCGGCGCTCCGGAGAAGGCGGCGTGGGGCATCGCCCTGGGCCTGACCGTGACCCTGGTCTGGCTGTACATCGAGATCCTGCGTCTGCTCAGTTACCTGCAGAACGATTAGTTCGCTCGACGAAAGAGGCCGCCACCTGAGGTGCCGGCCTCTTTCGTGCGCTGGCCGTCGTGTGTGCGCTGGCCGTCGTGTGTGCGCTGGCCTCTTTCGTGCGCTGGCCGTCGTGTGTGAGCCGACGGCCTCCGGTTTGAAGCGGTGGCGGGATTTCTCGGCGTGTCGCCGACCAGGTTTCACACCCGACGGCGGGGTCAGCTCAGGCGCTCGATGATCATCGCCATACCCTGCCCGCCGCCGACGCACATGGTCTCCAAACCAAACGTCTTGTCGTGCGTTTGCAGGTTGTTGATCAACGTGGTGGCGATGCGCGCGCCGGTCATGCCGAACGGGTGACCCAGCGCGATGGCCCCACCGGAGACGTTCAGCTTGTCCTCGTCGATACCCAGCTCGCGGGCCGATCCGAGCACCTGGACCGCGAAGGCCTCGTTGATCTCGAACAGGTCGATGTCGCTGATCGACATGCCGGCGGTGGCGAGCGCTCTCTTGGACGACTCGATCGGGCCCAGGCCCATGATCTCCGGCGAGAGACCGCTGACCCCGGTGGCGACGATGCGGGCCAACGGTGTCAGGCCGAGTTCCTTGGCTTTGGTGTCGCTGGTGATCACCAGCGCGGCGGCGCCGTCGTTGAGCGGGCAGGCGTTGCCCGCGGTGACCGTGCCATTGGGCCGGAAGACGGGCTTGAGCTCGGAGACTTTCTCGTACGTGGTGCCGGGACGGGGACCGTCGTCGGTGCTCACCGTGGTGCCGTCGGCCAGCGTCACCGGAGAGATCTCATGCTCGAAGAACCCGCTCTTGATCGCCTCCTCGGCCCGGTTCTGGCTGCGCACGCCCCAGCGGTCCTGGTCTTCGCGGCTGATGCCGGTCAGGATCGCGACGTTCTCGGCGGTCTGGCCCATTGCGATGTAGACGTCGGGCACGTTGCCGTCGGCACGGGGATCGTGCCATTCGTCGGCGGCGGCCGCCGAACGCTCCTGGGCCTCGTCGAACAGCGGATTCTTGGTGTCGGGCCACGAGTCGGAGTTGCCTTTGCCGAACCGGGACACCATCTCCACGCCCGCGGAGATGAAGGCGCTACCCTCGCCCGCCTTGATCGCGTGAAACGCCATCCGGGTGCTCTGCAGCGACGACGAGCAGTACCGGTTCACCGTGGTGCCGGGCAGGAAGTCATAACCGAGCTCGACGGCGACGACGCGCGCCATGTTGAACCCGGACTCACCGCCGGGCAGGCCGCAGCCCAAGATGAGATCGTCGATCTGATGCGGGTTGAGCGCAGGCACCTTGTCCAGCGCCGCACGCGCCAGCTGAACGGCCAGATCGTCGGGTCGCATGGAGACCAGCGATCCCTTCATCGCGCGGCCGATGGGCGAGCGAGCAGTTGACACAATTACGGCTTCAGGCATGACTGCTCCCTTCAGGTCCCTTCCAGCGGGACGGGCTCGCGTGATTACCGGGTGGGAATTCCACCCCAACGGCTTAAGACAAATCTAGTCGCTGGCAACCCGAGGACACGAAGACGGGGCAAGGCCGGGCGCCGGGCGCCGCCAAAGCCGCGACATCACGGTGATTTGCGAGGGCCGCCGCCCGAGCACCGGAACGGCCGGTGGTGCCTGCGCATCCAGCGCCGGCTTCTCGACGGTCTCGCTCAGCGCATCGGACAACGCGAGCAGCAGGGCGTCGGCGGCCAGTGCGTATGCGATGGGCGACGGGTGGAAGCCATCCGCGGAGAACATCAACCCACCCCTGGTGCGGAATTCGGGGGCGAGCAGCTGGGCCAACGGCACCGGCACGCCGCCCGCCGATTTCACGGCGGCCGCTTGGGCGCGAGCGAGCTGCGACGTCCGCGAGTGTGCCAGCGAGCGCAGTGGCTGCGGGATCGCGGTGATGACACCCAGATCCGGGCAGGTACCCACGACAACCACTGCGCCGCGAGCGCGCAACTTTCGCACCGCCAAGCTCAGGCGCCGCGCCGACTGGCTGATGCCGTTGAGCGCGGTGATGTCGTTGGCGCCGAGCATCATCACCGCCACATCGGGCGGCGGCCCGGCCACGAACATGGCGTCGACTTGGCCGCTGACGCCTTTGGACGTCGCGCCCACGATTGCCTTGGTGCTCAACCGGATTCGCTTGCCGCTACGCTCGGCCAAGCCGCGTGCGATGAGCACGCCCGGCACTTCCTCGGCGCTCATGCACCCGTATCCGGTGGCCGTCGAGTCCCCGAAGATCATCAGGTGCAGATCCAGCGGCATCCCGCGCTGCCACCGCTGGACCGGGCCTCCGCCGGGGCTGTATACACCGTCGGCGCGCGGCGGGATGTCCCAGGCCTTGGGGATAACGGTGCGCGCATGCGTCGCCTGGCCGACAAGCAGGTTGCGTGCGCCCAGGTAGGCCGTACCCGTTGAGGCGAGCGCACCCGCTGTGGCCAGGGCGATCGTCGAACGACGTGGCACCCGGAAGGTCACGGAGCCATTTTAGATCCGCTTCGGTGTTTGCACGGACCCCTAATCAACAATGTGGTCACGGTGCGAATCAGATGTGGTATCAAATCAGACTCTTCAAATGTTCTACCAACAAAGGGCTGTCAAGCTGAGGCCACGGGGTTGGCTGAACGCCTCGACAAACGGCTGAACCAGACGCTTGGCTGCCTCGTCACATGCTGGTATCGCACTACAACGACGTAGGAAGTGTGGAGCATGACCGCACCTAGCACGGTATCCGGTTTCCCCCGGAATGCCGTTCGGCCACAGGATGTCCTCAAAGCCCGGAGAGCCCAGAAGCGCAAGTTCGCGATCAGCGACGGCGCCCCGGTCGAGGTCCTCGAATCCGGCCCCAGTGTCGCTGCGCGCGTTGCCAATCTGACCTCGCGGCTGACCATCCGGCCGGTGCTGGCCGTCGGTAGCTGCATCCCGAACGTGCCCTGGCCATGGGGGCTCATCGACCTCGCCGCCCGGGTGCTGATCCCGGCGTCGGCCACCGTCCGCGAGACAGTGAACCTGCGCAATGCTTCGGCGCAACTGGTTCGCGCCCCGGGGGTACTGCCCGCCGACGGCACCCGACGGGTGGTTGTCTACTTTCACGGCGGCGCGTTTCTGACCTGCGGGGCAAACTCGCACGGACGCCTCGTCGAAACTTTATCGAAGTTCGCCGACTCACCCATCTTGGTGGTCAATTACCGGCTGCTGCCGAAACATTCGATCGGGATGGCTTTGGACGATTGCTACGACGGCTACCAATGGCTGCGGCTGCGCGGATACCAGCCCGATCAGATCGTGCTGGCCGGTGACTCTGCGGGCGGTTATCTGGCGCTCGCGCTGGCGCAACGCCTGCAACGGGAGGGACACGGCGAGGAGCCCGCGGCGCTGGTGGCGATCTCGCCACTGTTGCAGCTGGCGAAGGAATCCAAGCAGGCCCACCCCAACATCAATACCGACGCGATGTTTTGCGCGCGGGCGTTCGACGCGCTTGCCGAGCTGGTCGCCAGCTCGGCCGAAAAGCACAAAATCGACGGTCAGCCCGAAGAGATCTACGAGCCGCTCGAGCACATCACCCCGGGCCTGCCGCGAACCCTGATCCACGTCTCGGGATCCGAGGTCTTGCTGCACGACGCGCGGTTGGCAGCGTCCAGGTTGGCGGCCGTCGGTGTGCCGGCCGAGGTTCGGATCTGGCCGGCTCAGGTGCACGACTTCCAACTGGCCGCGCCGATCCTGCCCGAGGCGATCCGCTCCCTGCGCCAGATCGGGGATTACATCCGCGAAGCCACCGATTAGCGGCGAGTGTGCACCGGCCCGAGCGGCCTGACACGATGAAGACATGCGGATCGCTCAACACATCAGTGAGCTGATCGGCGGCACGCCGCTGGTTCGCCTGAATTCCGTCGTCCCCGACGGCGCCGGGGTCGTGGCGGCCAAGATCGAATACCTCAACCCGGGCGGCAGCTCGAAAGACCGCATCGCGGTCAAGATGATCGACGCCGCCGAAGCCAGCGGTCAGCTCAAGCCGGGCGGCACCATCGTCGAACCCACCTCCGGCAACACCGGGGTCGGTCTGGCCCTGGTCGCGCAGCGCCGCGGTTACAAGTGTGTGTTCGTCTGTCCCGACAAGGTCAGCGAGGACAAGCGCAACGTGCTGCTCGCCTATGGCGCGGAAGTCGTTGTTTGCCCCACCGCTGTCCCGCCCGACCACCCGGACAGTTATTACAGCGTCTCCGACCGGCTGGTCCAAGAGATCGACGGCGCCTGGAAGCCTGACCAGTACGCCAACCCCCAAGGGCCGGCCAGCCACTATGCGACCACCGGCCCGGAGATCTGGGCCGACACCGACGGCAAAGTCACCCATTTCGTCGCCGGTATCGGCACCGGCGGGACGATCACCGGCGCCGGCCGCTACCTCAAAGAGATGTCCAACGGTGCGGTACGCATCATTGGTGCCGACCCCGAGGGTTCGGTGTATTCCGGGGGCACCGGCCGGCCCTATCTGGTGGAGGGCGTCGGCGAAGATTTCTGGCCGGAAGCATATGACCGCGCGGTGCCCGACGAGATCATCGCGGTGTCCGACTCCGATTCCTTCGACATGACCCGGCGGCTGGCCCGCGAGGAAGCGATGCTGGTCGGCGGGTCGTGTGGGATGGCGGTGGTGGCGGCGCTGAAGGTCGCTGAGGAAGCCGGTCCCGACGCGCTGGTGGTGGTTTTGCTGCCCGACGGCGGCCGGGGCTACATGTCGAAGATCTTCAACGATGCGTGGATGTCCTCCTACGGGTTCTTGCGCAGCCGTCTCGACGGGTCGACCGAGGAGTCCACGGTCGGCGATGTGTTGCGCGGGAAATCGGGCGAGCTGCCCGACTTGGTGCATACCCATCCGTCCGAGACGGTGCGCGACGCCATCGGCATCCTGCGTGAATATGGCGTGTCCCAGATGCCCGTGGTCGGCGCCGAGCCGCCGGTGATGGCCGGTGAGGTCGCCGGCAGCGTCTCCGAACGCGAACTACTCTCGGCCGTCTTCGAAGGCCGGGCCAAGCTGGCCGACGCCGTCGCGCTGCACATGAGCCCGCCGCTCCCGATGATCGGCGCCGGCGAACTGATCAGTGCGGCCGGTAAGGCGTTGCGTGACTGGGACGCCTTGATGGTGGTGGAGGAAGGCAAGCCGGTCGGGGTGATCACCCGGTATGACTTGCTGGGTTTCCTCTCGGAAAAACCTCGCGGACTTACCGGGCGGCGTTAGCCCGAATTCTCGCCCGGGCGCTTTGCCCTCAGGTACTGTAATGCGGCCTAGTTCAGCCGATCCGCAGTGGGAAGGTTGCCCATGACCGATCAACCGCCGCCCGGAGGCGCATACCCCCCATCCCCCTCGTCGCCTGGGTCACCGGGTGGACATGAACCGCCGTCCGGTAGGCACGAAACGCCGCCGACGCCGTCGGCACCCGGCTCTGGTTCCTATACCCCGCCGCCCTCGCCGCCGCCCCCGCCCGGCGGCGGCTCCTACCCTCCGCCTCCGCCGTCGTCGGGTGGGTACCCGCCGCCGAGGCCCGGACCCGCGATCCCGACGCTGCCGACGGAGTCGTACACGCCCTGGCTTACCCGGGTGCTGGCATTCCTCGTCGACAACATCCCGGTCGCCGTCCTGATCGGCATCGGCTATGGAATTCAGGTCGCCACGATGCATCCGTCGTGCACCACCGAAAGCGTGGGCTACGAAACCACGCAGGTTTGCTATTCCAGCGGTCCGTCCACGGTCGGCATCCTGGTGTTTTGGTTGGCCTGGCTGCTCACGCTGGCCTACGTGATCTGGAATTACGGCTACCGCCAGGGCACGACCGGGTCGAGCCTGGGCAAGTCGCTGATGAAGTTCAAAGTGGTCAGTGAGGTCACCGGGCAGCCCATCGGTTTCGGCATGTCCGTCGTGCGCCAGCTCGCGCACTTCGTCGACGGGATCATCTGCTACATCGGGTACCTGTTTCCGCTGTGGGACGCTAAACGCCAGACGCTGGCAGACAAGATCATGACGACCGTTTGCCTGCCGCTTAATGAGGCTGAGCAGCGACCGAGTTAACCGTCGCAGTCCGATTAGGCTGATCGTCGATGAGCCAGGACCGAAACGGACAGCACGAATTCACCGGACTAGCCACCACGGCGATTCACGCCGGTTACCGTCCGGACCTGGGGACCGGGGCGGTCAACGCGCCGATCTATGCCAGCAGCACGTTCGCCCAAGACGGTGTCGGCGTGCTGCGCGGCGGGTTCGAATACGCGCGCACCGGTAACCCGACCCGGGCCGCGCTGGAAGCCGCGCTAGCGGCCGTCGAAGGCGGCGCCTACGGGCGCGCGTTCAGCTCGGGGATGGCCGCCACCGACTGTGCCCTGCGGGCAATGCTGCGACCGGGCGACCACGTGGTCATTCCCAACGACGCGTATGGCGGCACTTTCCGGCTGATCGACAAGGTGTTCGCGCCGTGGAACGTCAAGTACACGCCGGCGCCGCTCGACGACCTGGATGCCGTTCGTGCCGCGATCACGCCGCAGACCCGGCTGATCTGGGTGGAGACACCGACCAACCCATTGCTGTCCATCGCCGATATCGCGGCCCTTGCCGAACTAGCCGCCCAGGCGGCCAACAAACCGGTAAAGGTATTGGTGGACAACACCTTTGCCTCGCCCGCGCTGCAGCGGCCGTTGACCCTGGGCGCTGACGTGGTGCTGCACTCGACCACCAAATACATCGGCGGCCACTCCGACGTCGTAGGCGGCGCGTTGATCACCAACGACCGAGAGCTGGACGAGGCCTTCGGTTTCCTGCAAAACGGGACCGGCGCGGTGCCGGGCCCGTTCGACGCCTACCTGACGATGCGTGGCCTGAAGACCTTGGTTCTGCGGATGCAGCGACACAGCGAAAACGCCTTGGCCGTCTCGGAATTCCTGGCCGGGCATCCCGCGGTGAGCGCGGTGCTGTATCCGGGGTTGCCGGGCCACCCTGGTCACCACATCGCCGCGCGGCAGATGCGCGATTTCGGTGGCATGCTTTCGGTGCGCATGCGAGCCGGCCGGCAAGCCGCTCGCGATCTGTGTGCCGGCACGAAGGTGTTCATTCTGGCCGAATCGCTAGGTGGCGTTGAGTCGTTGATCGAACACCCGAGCGCCATGACTCATGCGTCGACGGCCGGCTCGCAGCTCGAAGTACCCGACGACCTGGTGCGGTTGTCGGTCGGCATCGAAGACATCGCCGACCTGCTGGCCGACCTCGAACAAGCGCTGGGCTAACGACCGCTTAGCTACTTCGACCTGAAAAAGTCGGCGGTGGCTGAGTCGCCTGTGGTTGGCGAATGAGGCCGTTTCTGTGTTGGGCTAAGACCGGCCCGGGTGGTGTCCGATCATGCGGCGAGGGTGCTGATCTTGACGAGGTTGTGGG
>DATJQO010000158.1:0-42910 GCA_035505695.1 Mycobacterium sp. | reverse complement strand
ATCTGCCGGGCACATTGACCTCTACACAAGTTCGTTCGGGATCGAGCATCACCTTCTGCAACAAGATCAGTGGAAAGATCCGGTACGACTGCCTCGCAGCGAAACACTGCAACCCGGCATCGTGTCGATGGCCGCCATCGCACCCCCGGACGAACACAACGTCATCCGGCAGGACGTGTACGGGCGCCAGGGCGACGGAACCCTATCTCACTGGGGTTTCGGCTTTTTCGCGGGCCCGGACCCAACCCACTGGTTCGGCCCGGACCCAACGCGCCAGGAGCCTGTCGCCTTCGACCACTCCGTTGTCACGCTGGGCGTCGACTCCGCGGAAATTTTCTTCCGTGACGCTCAGGGCACCCTGCACCAATGGACGTGGGACTTGCCGAACCGGAGGTACGACGATGCCGGCCCTGTTGGTGACGGGTGCGTGGCCGACCCCATCGTCGTCGTGCGAGGGTTCGACAACACCAACCCAGGTGCTGTCCCGGGCATCGATGTCGTTGCGCAAACGGCCGCAGACCAGATCACCGTCTGGTCCTGGAACAAAGTGCAGTGGTCGCACCAATCGTGGCAACTGCCCAGCCCTCGGTTGGCTGCCGGCGCCCTCCTGCCTGAGCCCGCGCAAGACACCATCGCCGGCAGCACCGACGACGTCGCGCCGGCGTATCTGATCACCCGCGCCGCCGACCACGTGGTGCTGGGCCTGCACAGTCCCGGCTATCAGCTCGAGACCCAACCGGCGCCCCAGCTCGTCGCCGACGACCCCGACGCCCACCTGGTCGTCACCTTCCCGCCGCAGCACATCGCCGAGGAAGTGTCCAAGCCGGGAGAACAACCGCTGCAGGGAGACGTGTGGCAGGCGGGTCTTTCCGGTCCGACTCGGGTGGCCTTCAGGGCGGCAGCCGAGATCGACCTGACGGGGGCGGCAGTGCTCGGCGCGCTCAACGGTGCGAGCGTCGACCCCGACGAGCAACGTTCAGCCATCGAACTTCCCTGGGGGTTGATCGTCGCGCCACAGCCCGGCCAGGACGGCGGAGCGGTGATCACACGGCACCCGGCGCAACCGGTGGATTCCGATGACACGACCGGGTTGTGGCGAACGCGGCTCGGAACCGCCGCAGGCGACGGCGCTCTGGACATCAAGGGAATTCGAGCCGGGCGACCCGACCCGTTCCCGGTGCCCCTGACCAAAGCAAACCGAGTGAACATCTCCGGTCAGGGTTCGCCCGCGCGCGCCAGCCGGCTCGAGCTCAGCAGTCTGGGCGGATCGCTGACGGCATCCGGCAGATGGGCCACGCTCGAATGGGACCACCACGCGGTATGCGGCCGCGACGAGCGCGTACGAACCGCAACCAGGGGAGTACTGTATCCGCTCGGTCACCGGGCGATCTTTGTCGAGACGACGGAACGCAGCGCCAGCGAACCGACCGCCGTCCTGAGGAAGACGCCGCCACCATGGCCGACGCCAACGTCTGGTGGCGCGAGAGCAGGTCGCCTCTCGGATCGACGAAGCTGTCGGGGATGTATTCGGCGTAGCTCGTATTGGGGACAAGACCGTCGCGCTGCCTGTCGAACACGGGATTGAGGAAGCTCTGAGTGGGGTCGTTGGATTGATTCTGCTCGATACCCCACGGATACATGACGAGTCGGCCATACATATGCACATCGACGACATATGTGAAACCGTTCAGTTCCATCAGCTCGATCAGGTTCTGGGTTTCGGGCTCGATCGCGGGGCCTAGCGGCGGGGGCGCGAGGGTATACCCGCGAAATGAATCGTTGCAGGGGTTTTTCACGTGTGCACCGTCGCGGCGGCGGGGGCCGAGAAGTAGACATCCTGGTCCCAGGCGATGGGAAAGTTGCGGTTGATGTCGACGCCTGGGCAACTGGGGTCAGGGCGGCGGTTCTTGCGCCACATCTTGTTGAGTTGTGCGCTGCTGGCCAAGGCGAAGTCGCGTCCGTCGGGGTTGACGCAGGGCACGACACAGAGATCGCACGTGTCCAGGATCGCGTTGATGGCCCCGTTGGAGATCACGAACTGGTCGTAGACGACGCCCGAGGTGTCGGTGAATGGCGGATAGATGATGTCGAAGCCATTGGTGAATGCGGTCAGCAACTGTGTGCAGAAGGCGAGCAACGCATCCGGTGGCGCCAATTCGCGAGCATGTATGCCACCGGTGAAGAGCACTTGGGTCTTTTCCTTGCCTCCGGTGGAGATCTTGACGAAGGGCACCGGCTGGTTGTCCTGCGCCGTCAAGTGATTCATCGTGAAACGAGTGCAGGTGTTCGGGAATGAAGGCTCCAGAGCGATGATTGCGTTGGCAATTGTCGCAGACGTCTTGTAAGCCATCTCCGTCTCCCGCCCTATTCCTCGACCTGGTCTTGGACGGCATCCCATCGCTGCTGCAACGTGGCTTCGTCGCTGAGGATCGAAACCTGATAGTCGCGCGCGGTGAGCCCATCGAGGGTGTCGGTCGGCGCGTAGGCGACGACGCTCCACTGTCCGTCATCCTGCTCGCGGGCGGTTGCCGGCACCAGAGAGAGGTCGTCGATTCTGACCAGATCAGCCACCGCTTCTCGCGTGCCGGTGATCAATGCGCATACGAATGCCATCGCACCTTCCTCCGTCGGAAAAAGTTAACCAATGTTTGAGGCGCCTTTGGCAAGGCATCACGCGGTTTCGTTATCACTTATTCACCGCACCTCCAGTCCGCCGCGCGATGGCTCGATGTCGGAGTTCGGCCGCGCCGACAGCCACGCCGGCCGGCGTGACGCTTAGGACGGCTGGCCGAGAATCAAGCCCGACGTCGGCACGCCCGTTCCCGCGGTGACGACCACATGCTCGACGTCGGGCACGGGGTTCACCGAGGTGCCGCGCAACTGCCGCACCCCCTCGGCGATGCCGTTCATGCCGTGGATGTAGGCCTCACCGAGCTGGCCTCCGTGCGTGTTGATCGGCAGCCGACCGCCGACCTCGATCGCGCCGTCGGCGATGAAGTCCTTCGCCTCGCCCTTCCCGCAGAACCCCAACTCCTCCAACTGGATCAGGGTGAACGGCGTGAAGTGGTCATACAGGATGGCGGTCTGAATGTCCGACGGCGACAGCCCCGACTGCTCCCGCAGCTGCCGGCCGACGACACCCATCTCGGGCAGTCCAAGTTCGCGGCGGTAGTAGCTGACCATCGTGTACTGGTCGGGGCTCGACCCCTGCGACGCCGCCTCGATCACGGCGGGACGCTGCTTGAGATCCCGAGCGCGCTCGACCGACGTCACGACGATCGCCACGGCGCCGTCGGTCTCCTGGCAGCAGTCCAGCAGGCGCAGCGGCTCGGCGATCCACCGCGAATTCTGATGATCCTCAATGGTTATCGGCTTCTCGTAGAAGTACGCCTTCGGATTCTTAGCTGCGTGCTTGCGGTCTGCCACCGAGATCACGCCGAAGTCGCGGCTGGTCGCACCGGAGAGGTGCATGTAGCGCCGGGCGATCATGGCGACCTGGGCCGCCGGGGTGGACAGCCCGTGGGGATACGAGAAGGAATTGTCCGCGGCCGTCGAATCCGCCTCCACCGCGGCGTCTCCCACCAACCGGGTCTGCACCTGACCGAACCGCATGCCGGAGCGCTCGTTGAACGCCCGGTAGGCCACCACCACGTCGGCCACCCCGGTCGCGACGGCCATCGCCGCCTGCTGGATGGTCGCGCAGGCCGCCCCGCCGCCGTAGTGGATTTTGGAGAAGAACTTCAGGTCGCCCATGCCGGTCGCGCGCGCCACGGCGGTCTCGGTGTTGCTGTCCATCGTGAAGGTGGTCAGCCCGTCGACGTCGGACGGGCTCAGGCCGGCGTCGTCCAGCGCGTCCAGCACCGCCTCGGCCGCCAGCCGCAGTTCGCTCCGCCCGGAATTCTTGGAGAAGTCGGTGGCGCCGATGCCGACGATCGCGGCCCGGCCACTGAGTAGACCGGCTGACATCTACCCATCCCCCATCGTCAGCGTCACCGTCGCGATCACGTGGTCGCCAAGGCTGTTGCGCCCGAGCACCTTTACGGTGATCAGTCCGTCCTCGACCGCGGTCACCTCACCGGAGAACGTGACGGTGTCGTAGGCGTACCAGGGCACCCCGAGCCGCAGTCCGATCGACTTGATCAGCGCCGACGGCCCGGCCCAGTCAGTGATGTAGCGCTGCACCAGGCCGGTGTCGGTGAGGATGTTGACGAAGATGTCCTTCGACCCCTTGGCTTGGGCCTTGTCGCGGTCGTGGTGCACGTCCTGGAAATCGCGGGTGGCGATCGCCGTCGAGATGATGAACGTCGGGTCGCCGTAGAGCTTCAGCTCGGGCAGCGTGGTGCCCACTTCAGCGACGGGTGCGCTCATGCCAGCGGCTCCCACGCGTACAGAGTCCAGTCCGGGAAGTCCAGATATGTTGCCTGCACGGGCATTCCGATCTCCACCCGACCCGGGTCCACTCCGCGGAGTTCGCCCAGCATCCGCACCCCTTCCTCGAGCTCGACCAGGGCGATGACGAACGGCAGCGTGCGGCCGGGCACCTTGGGCGCGTGGTGCACGACGAAGCTGAACACCTCACCGCGACCACTGGCCACGACATAGTCGATCGACGCCGCTTTGTCCTGCCACACCGCCGGCACCGGCGGGTGCTGCAGGCTGCCGTCGGGGCGGCGCTGGATCCTCAGCTCATGTGCCTTGACGCCCTCCCAGAAGAATGCCGTGTCCCGCGACGACGACGGCCGCATCATCGCGTCGGGGTCCAGGTCGTCCGGCACCGCCGACGCAGAACCGCCCGGTTTGAACTTCAGTATCCGCCAGTTCATTTCGGCGACGTCCTCGTCGCCGACACGCCAGATGATGTGCTGGTTGAGGAAATAGCCCTCCCCCAAAGCGGTCTGCTTGGGGCCGACGACGTCCCCCATCTCGGAGGTGACGCTCACGTGCTCGCCGGGCCGCAGGTAGCGATGGTAGGTCTGCTCGCAGTTGGTGGCGACGACGCCGACGTAGCCGGCGTCGTCGAAGAGCTGCATGATGGGGCCCAGCGGATCGTCCTTGGGGCGTTCGCCGGCCAGGCCGAACATCGTCCATACCTGAATCATGGCCGGGGGAGCCACGATTCCGGGGTGACCGGCCGCGCGGGCTGCGGCCTCGTCCACGTAGATCGGGTTGCGGTCGCCGAGGGCCTCCACCCAGTTGTTGATGATTGGCTGGTTCACCGGATCCCGGGCCGCGCGCGGCTTGCTGCTACCGGCCGCCTTGATCTGCGCAACCAACTCCTGGATGTCGGTCACCGCGGCACCCTCGGCACTTTGAGGCCCGAGGCCGCGATCATTTCCCGCATCACTTCGTTCACGCCTCCACCGAAGGTGATCACCAGATTGCGCTTCGTCTGGGAGTCGAGCCAGTCGAGCAGTTCCGCGGTGCGCGATTCGGCCGGATTGCCGTACTTGAAGACGATCTCCTCCGCGAGCCGGCCGATGTACTGAATGCGCTCGGTGCCAAAGACTTTTGTCGACGCGGCGTCGGCCACGTTGATGTCCTCGCCCGCGGCGGCGACCTGCCAGTTGAGCAGCTCGTTGATCCGCCACATCGCGTAGATCTCACCCAGCGCGCGTTTGACGTCGTCGTGATCGATCGGAGTGACGCCGTCGGCCCCGGGCTTTGACGCCCACGCGCGCACGCGGTCGTAGATACCGGCGACGCGCCCGGCGGGGCCGAGCATGACCCGCTCGTTGTTGAGTTGGGTGGTGATGAGCCGCCATCCGCCGTTCTCCTCGCCGACCAGCATGTCGGCGGGCACCCGCACGTCGTTGTAGTACGTGGCGTTGGTGTGGTGGGCCCCGTCGGAGAGGATGACGGGCGTCCACGAGTAGCCCGGATCCTTGGTGTCGACGATCAGGATCGAGATGCCCTTGTGCTTCACGGCCTCCGGGTCGGTGCGGCAGGCCAGCCAGATGTAGTCGGCGTCGTGCCCGCCGGTGGTCCACATCTTCTGGCCATTGACGATGTACTCGTCGCCCTGGCGAACAGCGCTGGTGCGCAGCGACGCCAGGTCGGTCCCGGCCTCGGGTTCGCTGTAGCCGATCGCGAAGTGGACCTCACCGGCGAGGATCGCCGGCAGGAACTTCTTCTTCTGCATCTCGCTGCCGAACACCTGCAGGGTGGGACCGACCGTCTGCAGGGTGACGGCGGGCAAGGGCACGTCGGCCCGGTGCGCTTCGTTGACGAAGATCTGCTGCTCGATCGGGCCGAACCCCTGGCCGCCGAACTCCTTTGGCCACCCGACGCCGAGCATGTTGTCCTTGCCCATGCGCCGGATCACCGCGCGGTAGGCGGCGCCGTGGCGGTCTTTCTCCATCTCCTTCATCTCGTCGGACGAGATGAGATTCGAGAAGTACTGACGGATGTCGGCCTGCAGTTGTCGCTGCTCCGGAGTCAGTTCGATGAACATTGCGCTCCCACGGAATCTTGTGGGTGGCGCCCCGCCGCGTCCGGCTTCGCCGCGCTTACGGTCGCCACCGAGTCGAGACGGTGCGAAGGCCCGCCCAGCAGGCGGGTCAGGTCCTTGATCGTGGAGTAGTACCGGTGCATCGGATAGGTGATGTCCATGCCCATGCCGCCGTGTAGATGGTGACACGTCTGCATCGCAGGCGGCGCCTGGGAGGTGATCCAATACCCGAGGACGTCGAGGTCATCATCCGCGGCGCGCCCCTCCGACAGCCGCCAGACGACCGACTTCGCGGCCAGATCGATGGTGCGCGAGGCGATGTAGACCTCGGAGAGCTGCGCCGCCACCGTCTGGAACGTCGAGAGCGGCTTGCCGAACTGCTTGCGGTTGGCCACGTAGTCTGCGGTCAGCCGCAGCGCCCCGGCCACCAGCCCGTCGGCGTACGCGCCGATCATCGCCAGCGCGAGCTGGTTGACCCGATGTGCTCTCGCACCCACCAAAACGTCGGGGTCAGCAATTCCAACGTCGGCGAACGTAACCGTGTATTCGTCCGAGCCGTTCGACGTCGGCGTCTGCACCAACCGCACGCCCTCGGCTTTCGGCGACACCACGACAACCGCGCTGTCAGTGGTCACGATCATCCAATCCGCTTGTGCGGCATACCCGACACCGATCTTTGTGCCCGACAAGCGTCCGTGGACAAGGGTGGTCGACGGCCGGTCGGGTAGCGCGCTACCGGGCTCGTTGAGCGCCACGGTGAGCAGGCCGCCCTCGGCCACGCCGGCGAGAAACCGGTCCTGCTGTTCGTCGGACGCCAGGTCAAGCAGCGGCACCACGCCAAGACCCAGCGTCGCCAGCGCCGGCGTCACGGCACCGTGGCGACCGACCTCGGTCAGCACCGTCGCGACCTCGGGCAGCCCCACGCCGTCGCCGCCGACCCGCTCGGGGACCGGCAGCGCCGTCACGCCGCCGTTGACCAACGCCTTCCACGAGTTCTCCCGGTCCAGCACGGAGGTGAGCACATCCGCGACGGCCTGCTGTGTCGCAGTGAGGTTGAAGTCCATCAGTGGTTCACCGGGCATTGACCGGTGTAATCGACCTGCCAGTGTTTGATGCCGTTCAGCCAGCCCGACCGTAACCGCTCGGGCGCCGAGATCGGCTTCAGGTCCGGGATGTGGTCGGCCACCGCGTTGAAGATCAGGTCGATCGTCATCTTGGCCAGGTTCGAGCCGATGCAGTAATGCGCGCCGGTACCTCCGAAACCCAAGTGCGGGTTGGGGTTTCGCAGGATGTTGAAGGTGAAAGGGTCGTCGAAGACCTCTTCGTCGAAGTTGGCCGAGCGGTAGAACATCACCACCCGTTGGCCTTTCTTGATCTGGACACCGGACAATTCGTAGTCTTCCAGCGCGGTGCGCTGGAACGCGGTGACCGGGGTAGCCCAGCGAACGATTTCGTCGGCCGCGGTCTCCGGTCGCTCATTCTTGAACAGCTCCCACTGGTCCGGGTTCTCCGAGAAGGCGATCCTGCCGTGGGTGATCGAGTTTCGCGTCGTCTCGTTGCCTGCGACCGCGAGCATCAACACGAACATCCCGAACTCGTCGTCGGAAAGCTTCTCGCCCTCGATGTCTGCCTGGATCAGCTGGGTGACGATGTCGTCACCGGGGTTCTTGGCCCGCTCCTCGGCCATCTTCATCGCGTACATGATGAGCTCCGCCGACGACATCGACGGGTCGATGTGGGCGTATTCGGGATCCTCGTTGCCGGTCATCTCGTTGGACCAGCGGAAAATCTTGACGCGGTCGTCCTGCGGTACCCCCAACAGCCCGGCGATGGCCTGCAGCGGCAGCTCGCACGAGACCTGTTCGACGAAGTCGCCGGCGCCCGCCGACGCGGCCGTCTTGGCGATGTTCTGCGCACGGGCGTCCAACTCGTCACGCAGCCGCCCGATCGCCCGGGGGGTGAAACCGCGCGAGATGATCTTGCGCAACCTGGTGTGGTGTGGGGCGTCCATGTTGAGCATGACGTGTCGCTGCATGTCGATCTGCTCGCGGGTCATGGTCTGCGGCCACACGGGGATGGCGCAGTCCTGCTGGCTCGAGAACACGTCGCTGCGCCGCGAGATCTCCTTGACGTCCTTATGCTTGGTGATCACCCAGTAGCCTTTGTCCCCGAAGCCGCCGGTGCCGCCGGGGACGTCGAGCCAATAGATCGGCTGGGATTTGCGCACTTCGGCCAACTCCGCAACCGGTAGCCCCTTGACGTTTACGTCGGGGTCGAGGAAGTCGAATCCGGGCGGAAGATTCGGGCTAGGCACCTGCTTCTCCTTACTGCTCGTGCATATGCTGGCGCCGTGTGACTGGGGATCCCGAGACACTAACTCTCCTAGTGGAGCTCTGTTGCCAGTAAAACATGCCTCCACCGTAGAAAAAAGGCGCTGACGCATCGTCGCTTGTCATAGTAATGAAACGTGTTCTAGCCTGGCCCCATGGGTAACCCGGTAATCGTCGAAGCCACCCGCAGCCCGATCGGAAAACGCAATGGATGGCTGTCGGGGCTGCACGCCACCGAGTTGTTGGGCGCGGTGCAGAAGACGCTGGTTGAGAAGGCCGGGATCGACGCCGGCGACGTCGAGCAGGTCGTCGGCGGGTGCGTGACACAGTACGGCGAGCAGTCCAACAACATCACCCGGGTCAGCTGGCTGGTCGCCGGGTTGCCGGAACACGTGGGCGCCATGACGGTGGACTGCCAGTGCGGCAGCGGCCAGCAGGCCAACGGCCTGGTAGCCGGGCTGATCGCGGCGGGTGCCATCGATATCGGCATCGCGTGCGGTATCGAGGCCATGAGCCGCGTCGGGCTCGGCGCCAACGCCGGTCCCGACCGCAGCATCCTGCGGCCCGCATCGTGGGAGATCGACCTGCCCGACCAGTTCACCGCGGCCGAGCGGATCGCCAAGCGGCGCGGCATCACCCGCGAAGACATCGACGAGTTCGGCTTCGGATCGCAGGCCAAGGCCAAGCAGGCGTGGGACGAGGGCCGTTTCGACCGCGAGATCTCCCCGATCGAAGCGCCGGCGCTGGACGAGAACAAGCAACCGACGTCGGAGCGGGTGACCATCTCCCGCGACCAGGGCCTGCGCGACACCACGCTGTCGGGCCTGAGTGCGCTGAAGCCGGTCCTCGAGGGTGGGATCCATACGGCGGGGACGTCGTCGCAGATCTCCGATGGGGCGGCGGCCGTGCTGTGGATGGATGAGGACAAAGCCAAGGCGCTCGGGCTGCGGCCACGGGCCCGCATTATCAGCCAGGCGCTGGTCGGGGCCGAGCCCTACTACCACCTGGATGGCCCGGTGCAGTCGACAGCCAAGGTGCTGGAAAAGGCCGGCATGAAGATCGGAGACATCGACCTGGTCGAGATCAACGAAGCGTTCGCCTCGGTGGTGCTGTCCTGGGCATGCGTCCACGAGCCCGACATGGCCAGGGTCAACGTCAACGGCGGTGCCATTGCGTTGGGCCACCCGGTGGGCAGCACCGGCAGCCGGCTGATCACCACCGCGTTGCACGAGCTGGAGCGCACCGACCAGACCACCGCGCTGATCACCATGTGTGCGGGCGGCGCGCTGTCCACCGGCACCATCATCGAGCGCATCTAGCACCAGCGGTGCAAGTCTCGGAAGAGAGCCGCATCGCCGCGGCGCAGTCCTACATCGACGCGCTTGTCAGCCGTGACGGCGATTCCGTTCCGTTCGCTGCCCGGTGCACCCGCGTCGAGCAGGGCATCAAGAACGGGTTTTCCGGAAACCATTTGCGGCGCAGTCTCAATCGCGGGCCGCAGTACCGGCTCCTCGCGGACACCACGACGCCTGACTACCGGATCGAGGGCGACGAAGTGCACGCCGCGTACCAGGTGCTGACCAAAGCGGGTTTCGGCGGCCGGCGGCTGGCCGCGCGGGTCAACGAGACTTTCCTGATCCCGGCGGAAAGTGCAACCGGGGAAGCCGAAATCCACCACATCAAGGTTCGCTTCCGGCCGTTCGTTCAGCGCTGACCCAAGGGGACGACATGGAAAAGCCACGAGCACTCAACTCACCGTGGGTGACCTTCTTCATCAAATGGATGTCGCGCGGCAACGCCTGGATCTACCGGCGCAGCAACGGAAAGCTCGGCGGCACCTTCCAGAAGAGCCCGGTCGCCCTGCTCACCACGACCGGCCGCAAAACGGGCGAGTCGCGGGTCAGTCCGCTGCTGCACCTGCGCGACGGCGACCGCGTCATCGTGGTCGCGTCGCGCGTTGGCAGCGACGAGCATCCGATGTGGTATCTCAACCTCAAGGCGAATCCCAAACTCTCCGAAATTGGTGGCCATGTACCCGAATTTCGACGACTACCAGTCGTGGACCGATCGTGTCATCCCGGTCGTCATCTGCGAGCCCTGACTACCCTGGGCGGACATGGGGGTACAGAATGCGATTCGCAACTCGGAAATCACGGCGCTGCTGCTGAAATATTTCGCGCGCGCCCATATCTGGGTGTACCGGCGAACCAACGGCACAGTAGGCGCGAAGCGACTGCGGTTTCCGGCGGCGTTGCTGACGACCACCGTGCGCAAGTCCGACGAACCGCATACCACCGCAACGCTGTATCTGCGCGGCGGGGATCGGGTGATTCTGCCGGCGGCTTTCGTTGGGCGGCAGGAACATCCGTCGTGGTATCTCAACCTCAAGGAGAATCCGGAGGTGCAGGTGCAGATTCGCGCCGAGCGCCTGGATCTTATTGCCCGCGACGCCACCGGCGCTGAGCGCGACCGCTATTGGGCGTCGCTGACGCGGATCTACCCGCCTTATCGCAAGTACCGGGAGGCCACCAACCGGGTCGTCCCATTGGTGGTGTGCGAACGGCGCTAGGCGCCGTAAACGGGGACCGCCGGGCGCGCCTTCGCGAGCAGGTCCGCGACGACGGGCCGCAGTTCCGCGGGGTCCCACTTGGCGCCCTTGTCGATCTGCGGCCCGTGCGCCCAGCCCTCCGCGACCCGGATCTTGCCGCCCTCGACCTCGAACACCTTCCCGGTGACGTCACGGGATTCGGCGCTACCCAGCCATACCACCAGCGGCGAAATGTTCTCTGGCGCCATGGCGTCGAAATCCTGGTCCTGTGTTGCCATCATCTCCGCGAAGACGGTTTCGGTCATTCGGGTGCGGGCGGACGGTGCGATGGCGTTCACGGTGACGCCGTAACGACCCATCTCCGCGGCGCCGACGAGGGTCAGCGCCGCGATTCCGGCTTTGGCGGCGCTGTAGTTGCCCTGCCCGACGCTGCCCTGCAATCCCGCACCGGAACTGGTGTTAACGATCCGGGCGTCAACGCTTTCACCCGCTTTGGACAGGCCGCGCCAGTACGACGCGGCGTGCCGCATCGTGCCGAAATGACCTTTGAGGTGGACGGCGACGACGGCGTCGAACTCCTCTTCGCTGGTGTTGGCCAGCATCCGGTCGCGCACAATGCCGGCGTTGTTCACCAGAACGTCGAGCCGGCCGAACGTGTCGACGGCGGTCTGGATCAGGCCGGCGGCTTCGTTCCAGTCCGCGACGTTTGATCCGTTGGCGACGGCTTCCCCACCGGCCGCGGTGATTTCGTCGACGACGCCCTGGGCGGCGCTGCCGCCGCTTGCCGGCGAGCCGTCCAGGCCAACCCCAATGTCGTTGACCACCACGCGCGCACCTTCGGCCGCGAAGGCCAACGCATGCTCGCGGCCGATCCCGCCGCCGGCTCCGGTGACGATGACTACGCGACCGTCAACCAATCCCATAGTCCATGTCTCCTCTACTTGATCGCGCTCGCGTTCGTTGTCGCCAGATAGTGTGGCGGCTCGCCACCCCCGTGCACCTCCAACGATGCACCGCTGATGTAGGCCGCCGCGTTGGAGGCCAAAAACGCTGCGGCCCAACCGACGTCTTCTGGCTTGGCCAGCCGGCCGAGTGGGACGTTCTTAGATATTGCGGCGATCGATTCCGCGTCACCGTAAAACAGTTCCGACTGTTCGGTTTCCACCATGCCGACGACGCAGGCGTTGACCCGTACCTTGGGACCCCATTCCACTGCCAATGTCTGGGTCAGGCTTTCCAGCCCGGCCTTGGCCGCCCCGTACGCAGCAGTGCCTGGGGACGGTCGCCGCCCGCTGAGGCTGCAGATATTGACGACCGATCCGCCGCCCGGTTGGTTTTGCATTGCCGCGTTCGCGTGTTGTGAAACCGACAGCGCGCCAAGCAAATTAAGGTCAATGATCTTGCGGTTGAACTTTGCGCTGGAATCTGCGGTCAGCACGTACGGCGATCCCCCGGCGTTGTTGACAACGACGTCGAGCCGGCCGTGCCGCTCGACGATCTCGTGGATCAAGGCCTGGACGGCGTCGTCGTCACGAACGTCGCAGGGATGAAATTCATAGGGCAATCCCTCGACGGCCCGTCGTGCACAGGTGATCACGGTTGCGCCCTGCCCGGCGAAAACCGAGCTGATGCCCGCTCCTACCCCGCGAACGCCCCCGGTCACCAGCACCACTCGCCCGGCCAGGCCCAAGTTGATGGCGTCGGGTGCTGCGGCGCGAGTCACTGTGCTAGCGTACCAAGCAAGTGCTTGCTTAGGTAGTTACCCCACAAGGAAGTGGCACCTTGCCCATCACATTCACCATCACCGAACCGGGCATTGTCGCGGTCACCGTCGACTTTCCGCCCGTCAACGCCATCCCGTCGCGCGGCTGGTTCGAACTGGCCGACACCATCACCGCTGCGGGCCAGCAGCTGGAAACTCATGCCGTGATCCTTCGCGCCGAAGGCCGCGGTTTCAACGCCGGCGTCGACATCAAGGAGATGCAGCGCACCGAGGGATTCACCGCGCTGATCGATGCGAATCGCGGCTGCTTCGCGGCGTTTCGCGCCGTTTATGAATGCGCGGTGCCGGTGATCGCGGCGGTCAACGGATTCTGCGTGGGCGGTGGAATCGGCCTGGTCGGCAACGCCGATGTCATCGTGGCTTCCGACGACGCCACCTTCGGGCTGCCGGAGGTCGAACGTGGCGCGCTCGGCGCGGCCACCCATTTGTCGCGGTTGGTACCGCAGCACATGATGCGGCGGCTGTTCTTCACCGCCGCCACCGTCGACGCCGCCACCTTGCATCACTTCGGCTCAGTGCATGAGGTGGTACCCCGGGATCAGCTAGACGAGGCCGCTTTACGAGTGGCCCGCGACATCGCCGCCAAGGACACCCGCGTGATCCGCGCGGCCAAAGAGGCACTCAACTTTATTGACGTGCAGCGGGTCAACTCGAGTTACCGCATGGAGCAAGGCTTTACCTTCGAACTCAACCTCGCCGGGGTTTCCGACGAGCACCGCGACGCATTCGCCGGTACGATGAAAAACGAGAAGTCTTGAGCGACAAGCGAACCACCCTCGATGACGCTGTCGCCCAGTTGCGCAGTGGGATGACGATCGGCATCGGCGGCTGGGGATCGCGGCGCAAACCCATGGCGTTCGTGCGCGCCATGCTGCGCACCGACATCACGGATTTGACGGTGGTGACCTACGGCGGGCCGGACTTGGGCCTGCTCTGTTCGGCGGGCAAGGTACGACGCGTCTACTACGGCTTCGTGTCGCTGGACTCCCCGCCCTTCTACGACCCCTGGTTCGCCAAAGCTCGCACCGGCGGGACCATCGAAGCCCGCGAGATGGACGAGGGCATGCTGCGCTGCGGCTTGCACGCCGCCGCACAGCGCCTGCCGTTCCTGCCGATCCGTGCCGGCCTGGGCAGTTCGGTACCGGACTTCTGGGAGGGCGAGCTGCGCACCGTAACCAGCCCTTATCCCGCACCCTCCGGTGGGCACGAGACGCTGGTCGCGATGCCGGCTCTGCGGCTGGACGCGGCTTTCGTGCATCTCAACCTCGGCGACAGCCACGGCAATGCGGCCTACACCGGGATCGACCCCTATTTCGACGACCTGTTCTTGATGGCCGCCGACAAGCGCTATCTTTCGGTAGAAGGCATCGTCTCGACCCAGGAGTTGGTCAAGGCCGTGCCGCCGCAGGCGCTGCTGGTGAACCGGATGATGGTTGACGCGGTGGTGGAGGCGCCCGCTGGCGCCCACTTCACCACGGCCGCACCCGATTACGGCCGCGACGAGAAGTTCCAGCGGCACTACGCCGAGGCTGCCTCGACCGATGAGGGCTGGCAGAAGTTCGTCCAGACGTATCTGTCGGGCAGTGAAGAGGACTATCAGGCGGCCGTGCGCGCTTTCGGAGAGGACGCATCGAAATGAGCACTCGCGCCGAAATCTGTGCCGTTGCCTGCGCCGAATTGTTCAGGGACGCCAGCGAAATCATGATCAGCCCGATGACCAACATGGCCTCCGTCGGCGCGCGGCTGGCCCGGTTGACCTTCGCCCCCGACATCCTGCTGACCGACGGCGAGGCGCAGCTGCTGGCGGACACCCCCGCACTGGGCGCGTCGGGAACCGTCGAGGGTTGGATGCCGTTTGGCCGGGTGTTCGAGACACTGGCCTGGGGCCGGCGACACGTGGTGATGGGCGCGAATCAGGTTGACCGCTTCGGCAATCAGAATATTTCGGCGTTCGGACCGCTGCAGCGGCCGAGCCGGCAGATGTTCGGGGTCCGGGGCGCGCCGGGCAACGCCATCAACCACGCGACCAGCTACTGGGTTGGCAATCATTCCAAACGGGTGTTCTGTGAGGCCGTGGACGTGGTCTGCGGTATCGGCTGGGACAAAGTCGACGCCGACAACCCGGCGTTCCGGTTCGCCAACCCGTATCGGGTGGTATCCAACCTCGGCGTGTTCGACTTCGGCGGCCCCGACCAAACGATGCGGGCGTTGTCCTTGCATCCCGGGGTCGCCCCCGACGAGGTCCGCGAAGCCACCTCATTCGAGATACATGGGCTTGATGAGGCCGACGAGACGCGGCTGCCCGCCGACGAGGAGCTGCGTCTAATTCGTGAGGTGATCGATCCGAAGTCGCTGCGCGACAGAGAGATTCGTTGATGAAGCTGCGCACACCCCTGACCGATCTGGTCGGTGTCGAGCACCCGGTGGTCCAGACCGGGATGGGCTGGGTGGCCGGTGCCCGGCTGGTGTCCGCCACCGCCAACGCGGGCGGACTGGGCATCCTCGCCTCGGCCACCATGACGCTGGACGAGTTGGCCACCGCCATCGGCAAGGTCAAGGCCGCCACCCACAAACCGTTCGGCGTGAACATCCGCGCCGACGCCGCCGACGCGGGCGACCGCGTCGAGTTGATGATCCGCGAAGGCGTGAAGGTGGCGTCCTTTGCGTTGGCACCCAAGCAGGAGCTGATCGCCCGGCTCAAAGATGCAGGGGCCGTTGTGATTCCGTCCATCGGCGCCGCCAAACACGCGCGCAAGGTGGCGGCCTGGGGCGCCGACGCGATGATTGTGCAGGGCGGCGAGGGCGGCGGGCACACCGGCCCAGTCGCCACCACGCTGCTGCTGCCGTCGGTGCTGGACGCGGTGCAGGGCACCGGGATCCCGGTGATCGCCGCTGGCGGGTTCTTCGACGGGCGCGGGCTCGCCGCCGCGTTGTGCTACGGCGCCGCCGGCGTGGCGATGGGCACCCGCTTCCTGCTCACCTCGGATTCGACGGTGCCCGACGCGGTCAAACGGCGCTACCTGGAGGCGGCGCTGGACGGCACGGTGGTCACCACCCGAGTTGACGGCATGCCGCACCGCGTGCTGCGAACCGCTTTGGTCGAGAAGCTGGAAAGCGGCTCGCCGGTGCGCGGTTTCACCGCAGCGGTCCGCAATGCGGCGAAGTTCAAGAAGATGTCGGGGATGACTTGGCGCTCGATGATCACCGATGGTCTGGCGATGCGGCACGGCAAGGAACTGACCTGGTCACAGGTGGTGATGGCGGCTAACACGCCGATGCTACTGAAAGCCGGCCTGGTAGAAGGCAATACCGAGGCCGGGGTGCTCGCCTCCGGCCAGGTGGCCGGCATCCTCGACGACCTGCCGTCCTGCGCCGAGCTGATCGACGCTATCGTCGGCGACGCCATCAAGCGCTTGGAGGCAGCGGGTGCCTTTGTGGAGGAGTGATGGCGCTCGCACCGGACCGTGGTCCACGCCATTGCCGTCCCCGGATGCGTAGGCATCAAGAATACCTCTCGGTTAAGCTATTTTATGAATTCTTCTGGAATTAAGCTAAAATCTTCATATGGCTGGAGTGAAGGCTAGCGCTTCACCACGGGCGACGTTGATCGGCGACGTGGTGGGCTCCCGACGCGCCACCGACCGGGCCGCCCTGCATCGACGCGTCGCCGCCGGGTTGCGCCAGATCAGCGCCGGCGCGCTCGATCCGCCGGCCTTCACCATCGGCGACGAGTTTCAAGGCAGCTATCCGACCGTCGGCGCTGGGATCGACGCCGCATTAACCGTGCGGCTGGCCGTCGGCGCCGATATCGATGTCCGGTTCGGCATCGGTTGGGGAGCGGTCACCATCCTCGATGCCGACGCGGGGATCCAGGACGGTCCGGGGTGGTGGGCCGCGCGCGAGGCGATCCAGCAGACCGCGGAGGCTCAGCGTCAGCCCGGCTTCGCGCTGGTGCGCACGACATTCCGGGCGGCCGAGGGCACCCGCGCCGACGTCGCCGCGGTCAACGCCGCCCTGATTTGTCGGGACCATCTGCTTGGATCGCTCGATGAAAGATCGTTACGGATTGTGAGGGGCTTGATGACCGGCCGAACCAAAAAGGAACTCGCCGTGGTTGAAGGCATCAGCCCGTCGGCGGTGTCCCAGCGGGCGGCCCGTGACGGCTTGGACCTTCTTGTCCTTGCCAGCCAATATCTTCGGAGCCTGCCGTGAGTGCCGTCGCGGTGTTGCTGCTAGCGCTCGGAGTCGCCGACCTGTGTCGGCGAGCGGTTCGTGCAGCGTGGCCGGCGCTGGCAGTCGGCCCCGTCGTCGTGGTGGTGTGCGCGGCGCTGACCGGGCTCTGGCATGCCGGGGACATCCCGTTGCTCGTCCTGGCGGCCGCGGCATCGGTCGCCTGGGAGTGGTTATGCTGGCGAAGCGAGCTACGGGGCAGGCGGCAAGCCGCTCCCTTGGCCGTGCTCGTGGCCGCGCTGGCATTGCTGATCGTGTTGTCCGGGTGGTCTTCGGCGGTCCATGGCCTCGTCGCACGGTGGTCGGGGTGGGTGCAGTTGCCGCTCACCCATGTGACGCCCACCCGGCTGCTGATGGTCGTTGGTGTGGTGCTGGTGCAGTTCGCCACCGCGAATCAGCTGGTGCGCTTGGTACTTGGCGCGGTGGGGGCGGTGCGTCCGCTCGGCGAGCCGCAGCCGTCGGACCGGCTCAAGGGGGGCCGGCTGTTGGGTCCGATGGAACGCCTGCTGATTCTGAGCCTGGGTGTGGGCGGGCAGGTGGCCGCGGCCAGCGCCGTCATCGCCGCCAAGGGCATCATCCGGTTTCCGGAGTTGAGCGCCCAGAAGAACAGCAACGGGGAGGTCGGCATCGACGAGGTGACCGAGTACTTTCTGGTGGGCAGCTTCACCAGCTGGCTGCTGGCACTCGGCGGTATCGCGCTGGTGCTCGCCGCGCGCTAGTCGATTGCGTTGGCCGCTACTCACCCTGTGCCCGTGTGCAATTCATGACACGGCACGCTGTTGACGCGTCGTAGGTTGCGCGCTCGGCGAAAGGGCTTAGGCTGAACGGGTTAGAGCCGCTCGATGATCGTCACGTTGGCGGTGCCGCCACCCTCGCACATCGTCTGCAAGCCATAGCGTCCCCCGATGCGCTCGAGCTCGCACAGGATGGTGGCGAACAGCTTGGCGCCGGTGGCACCCAGCGGATGACCGAGCGCGATGGCACCCCCGTTGGGATTGACCTTGTCGGGATGGGCCTTGATTTCCTTGAGCCAGGCCAAAACCACCGGCGCGAAAGCCTCGTTGATTTCGACGGTGTCGATGTCGTCGATGGACAGCCCGGTCTTTTCCAGCGCGTAACGGGTGGCAGGGATCGGCCCGGTCAGCATGAAGACCGGGTCGGCGGCGCGGGCGCTGATGTGGTGGATGCGGGCTCGCGGCGTCAGCTTGTGATCTTTGACGGCCCGCTCGGACGCCAGCAGCACCGCGCTGGCGCCGTCGGAAATTTGACTGGCCATCGCCGCCGTCAGCCGACCGCCCTCGACCAGTGGCTTCAAACCGGCCATCTTCTCCAGCGAAGACTCACGCGGCCCCTCATCGACCCGGAAGGGCCCCGATTCGGTTTCCACGGTGATGATTTCGTTGTCGAAGTGGCCGTTGCGGATCGCAGCGAACGCGCGTTCATGGCTGGTCAGCGCGTACTGTTCCATCTCCTGCCGCGAGATGTTCCACTTCTCGGCGATCAGCTCCGAGCCCCGGAACTGTGAGATTTCTTGGTCTCCGTACCGGTGCAGCCACTGCTTGGACTCGTTGGTCGGCGACGTGAATCCGAACTGCTGGCCCACAGTCATGGCCGACGAGATCGGGATCTGGCTCATGTTCTGCACGCCGCCGGCCACAATGAGGTCCGCCGTGCCCGACATGATCGCCTGTGCCCCAAAGGAAATCGCCTGCTGGCTGGACCCGCATTGGCGGTCCACGGTGACGCCGGGAACCTCCTCAGGGTAGCCGGCGGCCAGCCACGAAAGCCGTGCGATGTTGCCCGCCTGCCCACCGATGGCATCGACACAACCGGCGATCACATCCTCGACGGCGGCGGGATCGACGTCAGCCCGGTCCAGCAGTCCGCGCCAGGCCAACGCACCAAGGTCCACGGGATGTACCCCGGACAGCGCACCACCCCGCTTGCCAACCGCGGTACGTACAGCGTCGATGACGTACGCCTCTGTCATTTGTGGGGCTCCTCTTCGTCGCTTCCCACCGCATCGTCGCCGACACGGGGCATCTTTCAGACTGCGCCTTTGGTAATCCCGCCAAGCACGATGGCGAGGTATTGCTGACCCACCTGCTCTGCGGTAAGCGGTCCGCCGGGCTGATACCAGCGCACCGACACCCAGGTGGTGTCGCGGATGAAACGGTAGACGAGGTCGACGTCGAGGTCGGGCCGGAAGTAACCCTCGTCGATGCCCTGGTTGAGCACCTCGACCCACATCTTTCGTTGTTGGCGGTTCATGTCCTCGATGTAGGAGAACCGCGGCTGCCCGAGCAGCCGTTTCGCCTCGTCTTGGTAGATCACGACCTGCGCATGCCGATGCTCGATCGCCTCGAACGACGCCATGAACAGGCCCTTGAGCCGCTCCAAGGGATTGGCCTCGCTGTCCACGATCTCGCGGTAGCGGGAGAACAGCCAATCCAGGAAACTGCGCAGCACCTCGTCGACCATCTCCTCCTTGGAGGAGAAATGGTGATACAGGCTGCCGGATAGAATGCCGGCGCTGTCGGCGATGTCGCGCACCGTGGTCGCGCGTAATCCGCGCTCGGCGAACATCGTCGCGGCGAGCTCCAGCAACTCGTCGCGCCGGCTGTTTGCCTGACGGTCCATCCGATCAGGGTATCAACCAAGCGCTTGCTCGGCTAGCTAGCCGGTCACGGGTGCTGACTCGACACGGAGATGACCTCGCCGGTGAGGTAGCTGGAATAGTCACTGGCCAGGAACGCAATTGTGGCCGCCACTTCCCACGGCTCGGCGGCCCGTCCGAACGCTTCGCCCGCCGACAGACGATCGAGAAGTTCGGCCGACGTCGTCTTGTCCAGGAACTTGTGCCGCGCGATGCTGGGTGACACCGCATTGATCCTGACCCCATACTCGACGGCTTCTATTGCGCTACAACGCGTTAACGCCATCACCCCGGCTTTGGCCGCGGCGTAGTGCGATTGCGAGTGCTGTGCCCGCCAGCCCAGCACACTGGCGTTGTTGACAATCACCCCGCCGTGCTCCGCGCCGCGAAAGTACCGCAGCGCCGCGCGGGTGGCGCGAAACACCGACGTCAGCGTCACATCCAACACGCGATCCCACTCGTCGTCAGTCATGTCGACCACCGGCGTCTGCCCACCCAGGCCCGCGTTGTTGACCAACACGTCGAGCCGGCCCATCCGGGCGGTGGTCGAGGCGATCAGCGCGTCCACCTGGGCGGTCGACGTCACGTCGCACAGCACACTTTCGACCCGGCCCAATCCCAGCGCGGACAGCTCGTCGGCGGCCTCGCCCAGCCGCCGTTCGTGGTGATCGGAGATCACCACGTCGGCACCCTCGACCAGGGCCCGGCGCGCGGTCGCCGAACCGATCCCGGTACCGGCGGCCGCGGTGACGACGACAACCTTGCCTTCCAAAAGCCAGTGTCCGACAACTTCTTTCGGCGCCCTGGACCGGCTCATCCTTTAACCTCTCGAGGTAGGCCGAGCACCCGCTCGGCAATGATGTTGCGCTGGATCTCGTTGGAGCCGCCGTAGATGGTGTCGGCGCGGGTGAATAGGAAAAGGCGCTGCCATTCGTCGAGTTCACCGTCAGACAAGGTCAGCCCGGGCTTGCCGATCACGTCCATCGCCAGCTCCCCCAGCGCGCGATGCCAGTTGGCCCACAACAATTTCGACACGTTGTCCTGCCCGGGCTGCTCGACATCCATGGTGGCGAGGGCATACGAACGCATGGCGCGCAAACCCGTCCACGCCCGGGTCAGCCGCTCCCGGATGAACGGGTCGTCGGCCGCGCCATTGCGCTGCGCGAGCTCGGCCAGGTTGGAAAGCTCGCGGGCATAACGGATTTGCTGCCCCAGCGTGGAGACACCACGCTCGAAGGTCAGCGTGCCCATCGCGACGCGCCAGCCGTCGCCGGGCTGGCCGACCACCAGATCGGCGTCGGTGCGGGCGTCGTCGAAGAACACCTCGTTGAACTCCGCGGTGCCGGTTATCTGGACGATCGGCCGGACCTGCACGCCCGGCTGATCCAGCGGCACCAGCAGATACGACAGTCCGGCGTGCCGCTTGGAGCCCTTCTCCGTGCGGGCGACCACGAAGCACCATTGCGACAGGTGCGCCAGCGACGTCCACACCTTCTGTCCGTTGATCACCCACTGGTCACCGTCCAACTCCGCGGTGGTGGACACGTTGGCCAGGTCGCTGCCGGCGCCCGGCTCGGAATAGCCCTGGCACCACAATTCGGTGACATCGAGGATCTTGGGCAGGAAACGCTGCTGCTGCTCGGGCGTCCCGAACGCGATCAGCGTCGGGCCGAGCAGCTCCTCGCCGAAGTGGTTGACCTTGTCCGGCGCGTCGGCGCGGGCGTACTCCTCATAGAACGCCACGCGGTGCGCGGTCGACAGCCCGCGTCCGCCATGCTCGACCGGCCAGCCCAGACACGTCAGCCCGGCCTTCGCGAGATGCTGGTTCCACGCCCGGCGCTCCTCGAACGCCTCGTGCTCCCGACCGGGCCCCCCAAGACCCTTCAGAGCTGCGAATTCGCCAACCAAATTGTCGGCGAGCCACTGCCGGACCTCCGCCCGGAACTCCTCGACGTCCTGCATGACCTGTAGGCTAACCTACCAAGCACTTGCTTCGTTAGCGCGCCGAAGAAGGAGCGTCGCCGATGACCAACGATCCTCGCACCGTGCCCGCGGCGCTCGATCGTTTGGCGCAGCAATTCCCCGGTCACGACGCGTTGATCACCGATGAGCGGTCCTTCACCGCCGCCGCCCTGCGCGACGAAGTGCACCGGGCGGCGGCAGCGCTCATCGCGCTGGGCGTCGAGCATGGCGACCGGGTGGCCGTGTGGTCGCCCAACACGTGGCACTGGGTCGTCGCCTGCTTGGCGATCCACCACGCCGGTGCCGCCATGGTGCCCCTGAACACCCGCTATACCGCCGAAGAGGCCCGCGACATCCTGGCCCGCACCGCCGCGCCCGTGCTGTTCGGGATGGGGCGATTCCTCGGCCACGACCGCGTCGCCGACCTGGACGACCGAGCCCTCCCCGCGCTGCAGCACATCGTAAGAATCCCAATCGACGCAGAGGGGAGAGCCGACGGCACGTGGGACGAATTCATCACCCGCGGCAGCGACACCGGCGCGGTGGCCGCCCGCGCCGGCGCCGTCTCGCCCGACGACATCAGCGACATCCTGTTCACCTCGGGCACCACCGGACGCAGCAAAGGCGTGCTGTGCGCCCACCGGCAATCGTTATCGGCGTCGGCGTCGTGGGCCGCCAACGGGAAGATCACCAGCGAGGACCGTTACCTGTGCATCAACCCGTTCTTCCACAATTTCGGCTATAAGGCAGGCATCCTGGCTTGTCTACAGACCGGTGCGACGCTGATCCCCCACCTGACGTTCGACCCGCTGCGCGCGCTGCAGGCGATTGAACAACACCGCATCACCGTGTTGCCCGGGCCGCCCACCATTTACCAGACTCTGCTGGACCATCCGGCGCGCGGTGACTACGACCTGAGCTCACTGCGGTTCGCGGTGACCGGAGCGGCCACCGTGCCGGTCGTGCTGGTCGAGCGCATGCAATCCGAACTCGACATCGACATCGTGCTGACCGCCTACGGACTCACCGAGGCCAACGGCATGGGAACCATGTGCCGCGCCGACGACGACGCCGTCACCGTCGCCACCACCTGCGGACGCCCGTTCGCCGACTTCGAATTGCGGATCGACTCGAGCACCCCCGGCGAGGCGGGAGAGGTCCTGCTCCGCGGGCCGAACGTGATGCTGGGCTACCTCGATGACCCGGAGGCGACCGCGGCTGCCATCGACGCCGACGGGTGGCTGCATACCGGTGACATCGGGGCGGTGGACGAGGCCGGCAACCTGCGCATCACCGACCGGCTCAAGGACATGTACATCTGCGGCGGATTCAACGTCTATCCCGCCGAAGTCGAGCAGGTACTGGCCAGGATGGACGGGGTGGCCGACGCCGCGGTGATCGGGGTTCCTGACGAGCGCCTCGGCGAGGTCGGCCGCGCATTTCTGGTGATGCGACCCGGCGCGGAACTCGACGAGCAATCCGTGATTGCTTATACCCGTGAGCATTTGGCGAACTTCAAGATACCGCGGTCGGTGCGGTTCGTCGACGAGCTGCCGCGCAATGCGGGCGGCAAAGTGGTCAAAGCACAACTGCGAGAGTTGGCCTGAATTGGACCTGCAATTAGACGAAGAGACGCTGTCCTTCCAAGCCGAGGTGCGGGACTTCCTCGCGGCCAACACCGAAGCGATTCCGACGAAGTCCTACGACAACGCCGACGGCTTCGCCCAGCATCGGCATTGGGACCGAGTGTTGTTCGATGCCGGCCTGTCGGTGATCACCTGGCCGAAGAAATACGGGGGCCGCGACGCGCCGCTGCTGCACTGGGTGGTGTTCGAGGAGGAGTACTTTCGCGCCGGGGCGCCGGGCCGGGCCAGCGCCAACGGCACCTCGATGCTGGCGCCGACGCTTTTCGCGCACGGCACTCCGGAGCAGCTGGACCGTATCCTGCCGAAAATGGCCAGCGGCGAACAGATCTGGGCTCAGGCCTGGTCGGAGCCCGAATCCGGAAGCGACCTGGCCTCGCTGCGGTCCACCGCGACCAAGACCGACGGCGGCTGGCTGCTCAACGGACAGAAGATTTGGAGCTCACGGGCACCGTTCGCCGACATGGGCTTTGGTTTGTTCCGCTCCGACCCCGCCGCTGAGCGTCATCACGGCCTGACCTATTTCATGTTCGACCTCAAAGCCGAGGGCGTGACCGTACGCCCGATCGTTCAACTGGGCGGCGACACCGGGTTCGGGGAGATCTTCCTCGACGACGTCTTCGTGCCCGACGCTGACGTGATCGGCACCCCGAACGAGGGGTGGCGGGCCGCCATGAGCACGTCGAGCAACGAACGCGGCATGTCGCTGCGCAGCCCGGCCCGCTTCCTAGCGACCGCCGAGCGATTGGTGCGGCTGTGGAAAGAGCGCGGGTCACCGGCGGCATCCGCCGACCGCGTCGCCGACGGATGGATCAAAGCGCAGGCCTACCGGCTGCAGACCTTCGGCACCGTCACCCGGCTGGCGGCCGGCGGCGAGCTGGGCGCCGAATCGTCGGTCACCAAGGTGTTCTGGTCCGAACTGGACGTCGAATTGCACCAGACCGCACTCGACCTAGTCGCCGCCGACGGGGAGCTCGCCGGCCCGTGGACCGAGGGCCTGCTGTTCGCCCTGGGCGGCCCAATCTACGCGGGCACCAACGAGATTCAGCGCAACATCATTTCGGAACGGCTGCTGGGCCTGCCCCGAGAGAAGAAGTGACCGTGGAATTTGGATTAGACGAACAGCAGCGCGATTTCGCGGCCAGCATCGACGCCGCACTGGGCACGGCGGACGTGCCCGGCGCGGTGCGTGCCTGGGCCACGGGCGACATCACACCGGGCCGCAAGGTCTGGGAGCAGCTGGCCGACCTCGGTGTCACCGCGTTGGCCGTGCCGGAGAAGTTCGACGGCATCGAGGCGCACCCGGTCGACCTGGTGGTGGCGCTCGAACGCCTGGGGCGCTGGTGTGTGCCGGGGCCGGTGGCCGAATCCGTCGCTGTAGCACCAGTTTTGCTCAGTGAGGACGATCGTTGCGCCGGTTTGGCCTCCGGTGAGCTGATCGCCACCGTCGCACTGCCGCCGCAGACGCCGCGCGCGGTGGACGCCGACGCGGCCGGGTTGGTGCTGCTGGCTACCGAGGCCGGGGTCACCGAAGCAACGCCCGGCGAGCGCCACGAGTCCCTCGACCCCAGCCGCCGCCTGTACGACGTCACCGCAACCGGTGAACTCTGGCAAGCAGATATCCGGCGCGCCTACGAGTTCGGGGCGCTGGCCACGGCTGCGCAGCTGGTCGGTGCCGCCGAAGCGCTGCTTGGCGCCACCGTCGACTATGCCAAGCAACGCGCGCAGTTCGGCCGGGTAATCGGCTCGTATCAGGCGATCAAACACAAGCTCGCCGACGTACATATCGCGATCGAGCTGGCCCGGCCGCTGGTATACGGCGCGGCGTTATCGTCGGCGCCTCGCGACGTCAGTGCCGCCAAAGCGGCCGCTTCGGAGGCAGCCCTGCTGGCGGCGCGCTCGGCGCTACAGACCCACGGCGCGATCGGATTCACCCAGGAACATGATTTGTCCCTGTGGCTGCTGCGGGTGCAAGCATTACGCTCGGTCTGGGGCACGCCCGAGGAGCATCGCCGCCGTGTGCTGGAGGCGTTATGAGCATGAGTCGCGCCGCGATGATGCAGAGCGAGCAACGAGCGATGTGGGGGCACGCCCCAGAGGGAGGTACCCCCACCTTCGGGGGAGAGGAGCGGCGCCATTGACCGATGAACGGGAGATGCTAGGGGAAACCGTCGCCGACCTGGTGGCCAAGCACGCGAGCCCCGCGGCGGTCCGCGCCGCGATGGGGTCCGATCCGGGATACGACAAGTCGCTGTGGCAGCTGCTCTGTGAGCAGGTCGGTGCCGCCGCGTTGGTCATACCAGAGGAATTCGGCGGCGCCGGTGGCGAACTAGCCGATGCCGCAACGGTTTTGCAGGAGCTGGGCCAGGCTCTGGTGCCCTCCCCACTGCTGGGCACCGCGCTCGCGGAGCTCGCTCTGCTGGCCGCTCCGGAGCCCGACGCCGCAACACTGGAACGCCTCGCCGAGGGTAGCTCCATCGGCGCGCTGGTGCTCGACGCCGACTATGTGGTCAACGGCGACATCGCCGACGTCGTCGTCGCCGCCACCGGCGGCCAGCTGAGCAGATGGACGCAGTTCACGGCACAGCCCGTGGCCACCATGGACCCCACCCGCCGGCTGGCGCGAATGCGGCCAGAAGAAACCGTGCCCTTGGGTGCCGACCCGGGCATCGCCGACGCCGCGGCCATCCTGGTGGCCGCCGAGCAGATCGGCGCCGCCGAACGCTGTTTGGAACTGACCGTCGAATATGCCAAGAGCCGAGTGCAATTCGGCCGTCCGATCGGCAGCTTTCAGGCACTCAAACACCGGATGGCGGATCTGTATGTCGCGATTGCGGCGGCCAAGGCCGTCGTGTCCGAAGCGTGCACTGACCCGAGCGCCACCAATGCCGCCACCGCGCGCCTGGCCGCCACCGAGGCGCTGTGCACCGTCGCGGCCGAAGGCATCCAGCTGCACGGCGGAATCGCGATCACCTGGGAACACGACATGCACCTGTACTTCAAACGCGCACACGGCAGTGCGCATCTGCTGAGTTCGTCGCGAGAACTGCTCGGGCGACTGGAATCCGAGGTGCTCAAGACATCGTGAATGACCATGTCTCGCTGCGCGCCGCCATCCCACCGTTCCATGTGATGGATGTCTGGCTGGCAGCCGCGGAACGCCAGCGCAGCCACGGTGATCTGGTGAACCTTTCGGCGGGCCAGCCCAGCGTAGGCGCGCCCGAGCCGGTGCGCGTGGCCGCGGCGTCCGCCCTGCACCTCAACGAACTCGGTTACACAGTGACACTGGGTATCCCCGAGCTGCGCGCGGCGATAGCGGCGGACTACCAGCGCCAGCACGGACTGCAGGTCGAATCCGATGCCGTCGTGGTCACCACGGGTTCTTCCGGAGGCTTCCTGCTCGCCTTCCTGGCCTGCTTCGACGCCGGCGATCGAGTGGCAGTGGCCAGCCCCGGCTATCCGTGCTATCGAAACATCTTGTCCGCGCTCGGATGTGAAGTGGTGGAGATTCCCTGCGGACCGCAGACTCGCTTCCAGCCGACGGTGCAGATGCTCGCCGAACTCGATCCGCCGGTGCAGGGCGTGATCGTCGCGAGCCCGGCCAATCCGACCGGGACGGTCATAGCACCGGACGAGCTGGCCGCGATCGCCTCCTGGTGCGAGGCATCCGGGGTGCGCCTGATCAGCGATGAGGTCTACCACGGCCTGGTCTATGAGGGAGCACCGCAGACCAGCTGCGCCTGGCAGACGTCACGAGATGCCTTGGTAGTCAACAGCTTTTCGAAGTACTACGCAATGACGGGCTGGCGGCTGGGCTGGATGCTGGTGCCGCCCGAGCTGCTCCGGGCAGTTGATTGCCTGACCGGAAATTTCACCATCTGCCCGCCGGTGCTGTCGCAGATCGCCGCGGTCGCGGCCTTCACCCCCAAGGCAACCGCCGAAGCCGACGGCAATCTGCACCACTACGCGACCAACCGTTCGTTGCTGCTGGACGGGTTGCGCCGAATCGGCATCGACCGGCTGGCGCCCACCGACGGCGCGTTCTACGTCTACGCCGACGTCTCGGACTACACCAACGACTCACTTGCCTTCTGTTCAAAGTTGTTGGCCGACACCGGTGTTGCTATCGCGCCGGGTATCGACTTCGATACCACGCGCGGCAACTCCTTCGTCCGGCTGTCATTCGCCGGACCGACCAGCGACATCGAGGAATGCCTGGCCCGGATCGGGCCCTGGCTGTCGGGTCAGCGCCCGTCGACCACCGGTTGAGCCGGCCCGCGAGGTACTCGGCGCGGCAGGCATTGCGGGCGAGTTTGCCGCTCGTGGTGCGGGGAATGGTGCCGGCCGCGACCAGCCTCAGGTCGGCGATCCGGATGTGATGCCCGCGCGAGACGGCTGCCTGCACGGTCTCGGCGATTTCCTTGGGTGTGGTGCGCCCGGCGCCCGCAGCTCGCTCGGCGACGACGACCACCTGCTCGCCGGAATCGCTGCTCGCGGGGTCGAGCGCGTCCGCCGGTTCCGAGAACGCGGCCACATAACCGGTGCGGATGGCGGGCGAGGTTTCGCTGACCGTGGTTTCGATGTCGTGCGGGTAGTGGTTGCGGCCGTCGAGGATGATGAGATCTTTGATCCGCCCGGTCAGGTAGAGCTCGCCGCCAAGGTAAACACCGAGGTCACCGGTGGCCAGCCAGCAGCAGTTGTCCGGGGCGCCTTCGGCGTGGCTGCCAGTATCGAGCCGGGACTGCAGTTTGTTACCGAATACGCGCCGGGATTCTTCCTCACGGCCGACGTAGCCGCGGGGACGTTGTCGCCGTACAACCAGATCTCCCCGACGACGCCGTCGGGGACCTCGGCACCGTCCGGGCCCGCGATCACCGCCCACTGATCGGGGATCGGCCGGCCACACGACACCTGTGCGACGGCGCTGGGGGCATCGGGGGCGACGGTCACCGCTCGACCGGCGCCGAGCTGCTCCCGGTCGAGGAAAACGGCGCTGGCCGCCTCGTCTTGGGCGATGCTGGCTACCGACAACGTCACTTCGGCCATCCCGTACGACGGCTTGATCGCATTGGCGGGCAGTCCGTATGGCGCGAAGGCATCGGTGAACTTCTCGATGGCCGACATCGTCACCGGCTCGGACCCGACTCACGATGGGAGAGGCTAATAGACACGTGTCTTATGCACCTATTCGTTGCGGTATGGGGGATATCACTTTCGCCGAATACCGCCCATCGCCGCTGGTCTTCCCCGGAAATACAAATGCGGCGGGCAATACGCCGATTTAATTTAAGGGCAGCGCAATTCGGGGTCAGTTGTCCAGAATGTTGTCGATGCGCGCTTCGAGGACGCCGCGATCGCCGACATCGTCGATATTGATTCCGAATCGGTGAACGAGGGTATCGACGACCGCGGCCGCATCGTCGAGAACGATTTTTTCGGTCCCACTGGGCCGGTGGATGGCCAGGTTGCGGCCCAACAGGTTGAGCCGGGCCTCATCGGTAACCAGCGCGACCATCAAGCCCGTCACGAAGTGCGACGCAGGGTTGGTCGAGACATACCAGCTTCCAACTTCGAGATCGATCTGCGGCCGGGTTCGGGTGCTGAATTCGTACAGCGCCTGCCAGTCGCCACGGACCAGGGCCTGCAAGACCAGGCCGTCGCCGCGGTCTTCGAGCCGGTACGGCTCGTGCGTCGTCTGCTGGACGCTGCCGGTTTCGATGCGCAGCGGAGAGGTCGGCGTCTGGCCGCCGAAGCCGACGTCGACCAGGTATGACCCCCCGGAGCCCGGGAAAGTCACCGCCAAGACAGTGTGGGTCTGTGCAGGTACCGGCGCGTCGGGCGGACGCATCCAGATCACTCGGCCGGCCAAGCGCCGCACCCGAAACCCGATTTGCGCAAGCACATAACCCATCAGGCCGTTCTGCTCGTAGCAATAACCACCCCGGCGCCGGTTAACCAGCTTGTCGGTAAGGGCTGCTGGGCTCAGGTCATCGACCGGCACCCCCATCAGCGGATCGAGATTCTCGAAAGCAATCGCCTTGGTGTGCGCCGTAATCAAATCCTGCAGTACGTCGAGGTTCGCCTGAGCAGCACCGCGATAGTCGATCCGGTCGAAGTATCCGTTCAGATCCAGCGTCATAGAGCCATTCTGCTGCGCCGGCCGGAGCCGGCCGCGTTAGTGACGGCGGCTCCGCACCGGCCCGCGGCGGACGGACCGCCGCGTTGGAGCGAACTCCGTTGCCCGCCAACGATTACCCTCGGCCGAGTCCGGGTCGGCCAACGGCGCCGGTCCGCGTCGATCCCACCGCCGACCGGCTTTGCCGACGATTTTCGGCGTCAGGCTGTAGGTTATCTGCCAAGCTCGCGGAAAGACACACCGACAAGGTTCGAAGGGCCTAGGCTTGCTTGCACTCGCCAATCAGCGGTCTCAGGGGAGGGTTGAGCGCCAGGAAATGCCTGAAGTAACCCAGTCCGACGCATAGCGCCGGCATCCAACGGGCTCGCCGCGGAGCTTGCCGCCGCCGGATTCGAGGATGCGCGCCAAGTCGCTCGAGGCGGTGCCGGGGTCATTTACTTGCTGCTACGAAACGGCGCTGGGGCCAAACGTTGCGGTGCCGTCGCATTTCGACGCGGACGGCCGGGAACGCTTCCTGCGCGAGGGCTATGCGATGGGCGGGCTTTCCGGTCATCCGAATATCTCAATATCCTGCGGGTGGGCGTCACCGCAAGCGGGAAGCCCTACATGGTGATGCCCTACCACTCAGCCGATTCGCTGGCGGTGCGGCTGCGCCGCGAGGGCGCGGTGCCCTGGCCGGAGACGTTGAGCATCGGTGTAAAGCTCTGCGGCGCATTGGAAAACCGCGCACCGGCCGGTACTTTGCACCGCGACATCAAGCCCGCGAACATACTCGTAAATGATTACGGGGAAAGGCAACTGAGCGATTTCGGCATCGCGCACATCGAGGGCGGGTACGAGACGGCGACCGGGTTCTTCTCCGGCACGATCGACTACACCGCCCCCGAGGTGATACCTGCGGATCAGTACCACCGGCATTCCGGACATGCGCCCCGACGGGATCCCGGACGCGGTCTGCTCGGCGATCGAGAAGGCGATGTCGATCGACCCGGCCGAACGGCCCGCCTCGGCTGAGGAGTTCGGCCGCGAGTTGCAGGCCGCGCAACGCCGCAACGGCTTGAAACCCGACGCCATGGCGATCACTCGCACCAGCTGTGGCCGCACCATATCCGCGCCGGCGGCTGTCTCCCATAACGCGTCGGTTCCGTCCGATGGGCACAGCGAGGTAATGCAGCCCGGGGCCCGGACATATCAGCCCCGTCCGGTCCGCCGCAAGACCTGGCCCCGCACGAGGGCCCGACCTCCGCGGTCAGCGTGCCTGTCGGGCCGGAGATCGCGGCGGCTGGTGAGTATGCCGACGCCGCTATGGCGCGACCTACATCGATGGCCGGATCGTGGCGGTCGGCGGCGAAGAGCCGACGATGGTGCTGAACGTGCTGGAGATGTACGACATCACCGAAGGGAAGTGGAGCACCCTGCCTCCGATGCCGACCGCGCGCCACGCGGAGGCGGTGGCAACCGTCGGCAATACGGTGTACGTCATCGATGGCGCGAATCGGCCGATGCACGAAGGCGCCATCGCCACGGTCGAGGCCCTCGACTTCATGTAGCGGCGATCGGTCTGAGCGCAGGAAAACCGGCGCCACCGATCAACTGGCTGAGGCGTGGTTGTTTGTCTTCCGATAAATACGGGGACCCCACTACGAGCAGGCTACCGATACAACCGCAAACCATCGAATCAACGGAGTTCATCATGACCAGCACAATTTGGGTCGCGATCGCCGTGGTAGCAGCAGTTTTGATTGTTGCTGCCGTGGTGGTGGCGATCAGCAGGGCAAAGGGTCGCCGCCGGCAACGGGAGGCTGAGGAAATCCGCGAACGGGCCAGGCTCGAAACCGAGCGGGTGGAACGGCGTGAATCCCTGGCGGCGGAAACAGCCGCCAAGGCACGCGCCGCGCAAGCTGAGGCGGAAGCCAAGGCTGCCGAGGCCGCCCGGCTCCAGGAGCGGGCCGCCACCCATCAGAACGAGGCGGTGACGACGCGCGAGCAACTCCAAGAACAGTGGAATCGCGCTGACAGCCTTGACCCGAAAACCAGGGCCGCCGCATCCGAGACTGCGGACCGGGACGCATCCGAACGCGATGGGGCGCCGCGCACGGACCAGCCCGCCACCGACGCCGGGCTGCCCCGGCACGACGCGCCCACCAGCCGATAGCCCCCGCAATCGGGCGCGATTTCTACAGCCAGGTGTCTTCGGTCGTGGTGGTCAGAAACGCTTCCAGGTCGTCGCGCCACTGGGCCGAGGTGGTCTTGTCCGGTTCTATCCCGGTGTATTCACCGCGATAGAACAGCAGCGGACGCGGCTTGATCTTCGGTGCCTCCGACAACGACTGGACCGCACCGAAAACCACGAAGTGGTCGCCGCCGTCGTGGACCGACGCCACCGTGCAGTCGATGTAGGCCAGCGACCCGTCGATGATGGGCAACCCGAGTTGTGAAGGGTGCCAATCGATACCGGCGAATTTGTCGGGCTCCTTCGACCCGAATCGCGCGGAAACCGGCTTCTGCTTCTCGGTCAAGACGTTGACGCAGAACCGGCCGCTGGCCTCGATGGCTTTCCAGGAGCGCGACACCTTCGTCGGGCAGAACAGGACCAGCGGCGGGTCCAGCGACAGCGCGGCAAACGATTGGCAGGCGAACCCGCTCGGGACATCGTCATGGACTGTGGTGATGATGGTGATGCCGGTGCAGAATTGGCCCAGCACCTGCCGGAAGGCCCGCGGATCGATCTGCGCCGACATTTCTTCACGTCAGCCGCGGGCGCCAACCGTGAAGTCGTGACCCCACAAACTGACTGCCGTACTCTCCCGGGCGATCCAGTCGGCGTCATCGACTTGCCTGCCCTCGCAACCGAATTCGACATCGAACCCGCCGGGCGTCTTCATGTAGAACGACAGCATCAGGTCGTTGACATGACGGCCAAGGGTTGCCGACATGGGCACCTTTCGCCGCAGCGCCCGATCGAGGCACAGCCCCACATCGTCGGAGTTTTCCACCTCGATCATCAAGTGCACGATACCGCTGGGCGTCGGCAGCGGGAGGAAGGCCAGGCTGTGGTGACGCGGATTGCAACCGAAGAACCGCAGCCAGGCGGGCGCCCCATCGGCGGGCCGTCCCACCACTTGCGGCGGCATCCGCATCGAGTCCCGCAGCTTGAAGCCCAGCACATCCCGGTAGAAGTGCAACGCCTCGTCGTCGTCGCGGGTGGACAACACCACATGACCCAGGCCCTGCTCCCCCGTGACGAACTTGTGCCCATACGGGCTGACCACCCGGCGGTGTTCGAGGGCGACGCCGTGGAACACCTCGAGGCAGTTTCCGGATGGGTCGCAAAAGCGGATCATCTCAACCACCCGGCGATCCGCCAACTCAGCGGTGGTGGCTTCCTTGTACGGCACGCCCTCCACGTCGAGCCGGTTCCGGATGTCCTGCAGCCCTTCGGCATTCGCACATTCCCAACCGGCCCCGATGAGCCGGTCGCGCTCGCCGGGCACGATTACCAACCGGGCCGGGAAATCGTCCATGCGCAGATACAGGGCCCCCTCGGTGCCGCCGCTGCCTTCAACCATGCCGAGGACTTTCAATCCGTACTCACGCCACGCGGCCATGTCGGTGGCCTCGATGCGCAGATAGCCCAGCGACCGAATGCCTGTGCTGCTCATCAGGAACCTCCCAGGAAATCAACGGTCAACCTGTTGAACTCGTCGAACTTCTCCACCTGTGCCCAATGCCGACATTGCCCGAAGACGTGCAGTTGCGCGCGGGGAATCGTCTTCAGCGCGACCAGCGCGCCATCCAGCGGGTTGACCCGGTCCTCGCGACCCCAGATCAACAGCACCGGCTGCCGCAGCCGGTAGACCTCGCGCCACATCATGCCGAGCTCGAAATCGGCTCCCGAGAAAGACATTCCCATGGCCCGGGTCGCCGTCAGCGATTCCGGCGTGCTGGCCAGCGCAAACCGCTCGTCCACCAATTCGGGCGTGATCAGCTTCTTGTCGCACACCATCACCCGCAGAAAGGCTTCGAGGTTCTCGCGGGTGGGCTCGAGAGAGAACGCGGAAAGCCGCTTGACACCCTCGGTGGGGTCGGGCGCAAACAGGTTGATGCTCAGCCCGCCTGGGCCCATCCAAACCAGTCGCCCGGCCCGGTCGGGGTAGTCGAGGGCGAACCTGACCGCGGTGCCCCCGCCCAGCGAGTTGCCCACCAACGGGACACGCCCCAGCTCCAATTGGTCGAAGATCCCCTTGAGCGCCCGCGCGGCATAGCGGTTGAACTGTCCGTGTTCCGCGCGTTTGTCGGAGTGCCCGTAGCCGGGCTGGTCGACGGCCAGCACGTGAAAGTGCTGCGCCAGCACGGGAATGTTGCGCGCGAAGTTGGTCCAACTCGCCGCCCCGGGTCCGGCGCCGTGCAGCAGCACGACCGTCTGGTCATCGCCGACGCCCGCCTCGTGGTAGTGCAGTTTGAGCGGCCAGTCGACGTCTACCTCAACGAACCCCGACGTGGACTCGAACGTCAGCTCCTGAAGGGCTGTCACGGCATCAGACCATCGTGTCGCCGGGCGGCAACCCGAACTCGTGATTGCCGAAGATGACGTACGCGCGCTCCGGGTCATTGGCGGCGTGCACCCGGCCGGCATGAGCGTCACGCCAAAACCGTTGAATGGGTGCGTCATTGGCCAGGGCGGTGGCACCGGACGCCTCGAACAACCGGTCGATGGAGGTGATCGAGCGACCGGTGGCTCGCACCTGGTCCCGCCGCGCGCGGGCACGCAATTCGAACGGAATCTCCTTGCCGGCGGCCAACAGTGCATATTCGTCGGCGACGTTTCCAATCAGCTGGCGCCAGGCGGCGTCGATGTCGCTCGCCGCCTCGGCTATCCGGACCTTGGCGAACGGGTCGTCCCTGGCCTTCTCCCCGGCGAACGCCGCACGCACCCGCTTGCCTTGATGCTCGACGTGCGCGGCGTAGGCACCGTAGGCCATACCGACGATGGGCGCTGAAATCGTGGTGGGATGCATTGTGCCCCAAGGCATTTTGTATACCGGGGCGGTGTTGGTCAGCAGCCCGCCCGCGGTGTGGTCGTTCATCTCCTGGTAGGAGAGGAAACGGTGGCGGGGTACGAACACGTCCTTGACGACGATGGTGTTACTGCCGGTGCCGCGCAAGCCGACGACGTGCCACAGGTCGTCGATGCGGTACTCGCTGCGCGGGATCAGGAAACTGCCGAAGTCGACCGGACGGCCGTCCTTGATGACCGGGCCGCCGAGGAAAGCCCATGTCGCGTGATCACAGCCAGATGACCAATTCCATGAGCCGTTGACCAGGTAACCCCCATCGGTCACCACGCCGGCACCCATCGGGGCATACGACGAGGAAACCCGCACGCTGGGGTCGTCGCCCCACACTTCCTCCTGAGCCCGCTGATCGAATTGGGCGAGGTGCCAGTTGTGCACCCCGATGATCGAACTTACCCAGCCGGTGGAACCGCACGCGCTCGCCAATCGGCGCGTCGCCTCGTAGAAGAGGGCGGGATCGCATTGCAGCCCGCCCCACTGTTCGGGCTGCAACAGGGTGAAGAAACCGACGTCCTGGAGTTGCTGGACGGTCTCATCGGGCAGCCGGCGCAGATCCTCGGTCGCTTGAGCACGCTCCCGGATCTGCGGAAGCAGATCATCGATGCCGGCCAAAACCGACTGCGCATCACGCTGTTGAATGGACGTCACTTAGGGTGCCTCCTGAGACTGCGGACTTACACCAGAGACTAGAACACGTTCCGATTTGTGTCGAGCAGGGTATTCCTGCGGCTGGTAGCGATACGAATCCGCTTTTCTGTAACATGTTCTAGTTGTGACGAAAGGGAGGACGGGCCTTGACCGAGGGGATTGGCGACGAGCCGCTCGGTGACCACGTCCTTGAACTGCTGATCGCCGAGGTCGTCGCGGAAACCGACGACGCGCGATCGCTGGTGTTCGCAGTGCCGGACGAGCCGGGTGATCCGGACATCCCGCCCGAGCGGCTGCGCTACGCACCCGGCCAGTTTCTGACGCTGCGCATTCCCAGCGAGCGCACCGGCTCGGTGGCCCGCTGCTATTCGCTGTGCAGCTCGCCGTATGCCGACGAAGCCCTCACCATCACGGTGAAACGAACCGCCGACGGATACGCGTCGAACTGGCTGTGCGACCACACGCATGCGGGCATGCGGATTCACGTGCTGGCCCCGTCGGGAAACTTCGTGCCCAAGACACTCGACGACGACTTCCTGCTGATGGCCGCCGGCAGCGGGATCACGCCGATCATGTCGATCTGCAAGTCGGCCCTGGCCGAAGGCAGCGGCCAGGTCACGTTGCTGTACGCCAACCGCGATGACCGTTCGGTGATCTTCTGCGACGCGCTGCGCGAGCTGTCGGCCAAATATCCCGACCGGCTCACGGTGCTGCACTGGCTGGAGTCACTGCAGGGGTTGCCGAGCGTGACCGCGCTGGCCAAGCTGGCCGCCCCCTATACCGATCGCCCGGTGTACATCTGTGGGCCCGGCCCGTTCATGGACGCGGCCCGCGAAGCGCTAGAAACGTTGAAAGTGCCTGCGCCACAAGTGCATATCGAGGTGTTCAAATCGCTGGATTCCGATCCGTTCGCGGCGGTCAAGATCGACGACACCGCTGAGGGCGACCAGCCGCCGGCTACTGCGGTGGTGGAGCTGGACGGCGAAACCCATACCGTGTCGTGGCCGCGCAGCGCCAAGCTACTCGACGTCCTGCTGGCGAAAGGTTTGGACGCACCGTTCTCCTGCCGCGAGGGCCATTGCGGCGCCTGCGCGTGCACGTTGCGCGCTGGCAAGGTGAGCATGGAAGTCAACGACGTGCTTGAACAGCAGGATCTCGACGACGGCCTGATCTTGGCCTGTCAATCTCACCCTGAATCTGATTCGGTAGAAGTGACCTACGACGAGTAGTGGCGGGGTTAAGTTCACCTTTGCGCTCAGCGAACCGGGAGGGGAGCGCCGATGATAAGGCTCATCACGGCATTCGCCGTCGTCGCGGCCATGGTGACGCTCGCACCCGCCGGTGTCTCGGGGGCCGCGAGCAACACCGCCACCACCCTGTTCCCGCTCGACGGCCCGAACCAGCTCGAGACACGCATCACGCTGGACTGCTTCAAGTCCGGCGGCTTCTGCAACTTCACCGCCGGCGCCGACATGCAAACCCCCGACGGAGCCACCGGATTCCCGAATGACCTGTGGGCGCGGCAGACCACCGAGGTCCGGTCGTCGAACCGGATGGCTTACCTGGACGCGCACGCCAATGGCCAGTACGAGCGGGTTCACAAAGCGATGGGCAACGACGAGGTCACCACCGTCTACTTCGGTTCCGGACCGCCGGACAAATACCAGACGACCGGCCGCATCGATTCGACCGACTGGTCGACGGGCCAGCCCAAGACCGACATCAACGTCATCGTGTGCACCCACATTCAGGTGGTGTACAGCGGCGTCAACATCACCTCCCCGAGTACCTGCGCGCAGACGACGTTCTCCTGACCCGCCGCAGGAGCTAACGGCCGAGCCGGAATCGAGCGGCCGTCACCCCGCAGGCGTGCGTCAGCAGATGTGCCACGACCACATATTGAAGGCCGCCTGTCCGCCAAGCCACCGCGGTGAACGCCGCACCGACCACCGCCGCGCCCGCGATGAACCGCCACCTGCCGAAGGGTACGGGCAAAACCAGCTGCGGTGCCAGATGCCAGACGGTGAACCCGAACAGCGACCAGAGCATCGCCACCCGGGGCCGGTCGGCAATTTTCTCCATGAACAGCGCCGTCGATCTCGCGGCGATGGGGAATCAGCTGGGTGCCGATGGCCCCGGCGACGGGTACCGCCAGCAGGGCGGCCTCACCCGCGGACGGGCGCCGGCCAGCGGCCAGCAGCCGCGCCGCTGCGCGCGGCCCCAGGGCACAGAGCGGCACCGCCCCACACCAGCCGGCCCAGTACACGGCGAAGCCCAGGTTGTAGGCGGTGCGAGCCACCAGCCATCGGCGTAGCGCCAAGAAGACGACGAACATACTGACAGGCACAGCTACCGGAACACCGACGACCACCGCACGACGAATGGCTTCTCTTGTGTGAAATCAGTTCGCTCCTTCGGGTGGACCACCAGAATTGATGACACGGCTGTCTGGATTGTCCGGCACTGGATGCTCGGAGGCTCGTGTGCCAGCTGTGCGGCGTGAGCAGGTGCGGGACCACCTGCGCAAATCCGCCGCATACCTTTTCCAGGCCGCGTTCAAGAACGGGTCGACGTGATCAAGGTCAATCTCACCGGCACAGAGCAGACCGCACTGGTCACCCTCTACGGCAAAGCTCTCGAGAGCCGTCGCCCGAATTCGATCCTCGCCGATCGGGAAGCAGATCGCGCCGTGCGGCTCATCGACTACGACTTCAGCAAGCTGCGGATGCGCCGTCGCGATCAACAGTCCTGCGCGCGACGGTCCAAGGCTTACGACCGTAGGGTGCTTCTATTCCTCGACAACCATCCGGATTGCGTCGTACTCCATCTCGGCTGCGGGTTGGACACCCGCGCATACCGGGTCGACCCGCCGCCCACCGTCGACTGGTACGACATCGACCTGCCCGACATCATCGCGTTGCGGCGACGGCTGTTTCCGCCGCGGGCCGGCGTGCAGGTCGTCGGTGCCTCGGTGACCGACCCGGGACTGCTCGACGCGATTCCCGATGACAAGCCGGTCTTGGTGGTCGGCGAGGGGTTGACGCCGTACCTGCGCCGCGCCGACGGCTTGGCGATGCTGCGTCGCATCGTGGCGCATTTCCCAGCGGGTGAAATGCTTTTCGATGGCTACAGCCCCACGGGAGTGTGGATGCTGCAGCGCTACCCTCCGGTGAAAGCCTCAGGTGCGCAGCTTGATTGGAGCATCGGCGACCCGCGCGAACTCGAAAGGGCCGTGCCCGGAGTGGTGTTCGACTGCGAATGGTGGGTCGCTGATGCGGACGAGATCAAGCGGCGCTACTCGCCGATGTACTGGCGATGGACGCAGGTCTTGTTCCGTATCACACCGATACGACGACTCGGCCGAGGGCTGCAGTACCACTTCGGGTCAGCTCGAAGCGGAGACGGGTGAGCGCTTCTCCTCGGGCATGCCGTTGAGACCAGTCGTTTTCGCGCTGCTCAACTCGCGGGTGACAAAGCCGGTGAGCTCACCGATCGCGCTCATCAATGGGGCGGGGAAAACGATGGTGGTGTTCTTCTCCACCCCGAGTTCGAGCAATGTCTGCAGATTACGCAGCTGCAACGCGAGTGGGTGCGCCATCATGGTGTCCGATGCCTCGCCGAGGGCCGCCGCAGCACGCGCTTCACCTTCTGCCGCAATTATTTTGGCGCGCTTTTCCCGCTCGGCTTCTGCCTCGCGGGCCATCGCGCGCTTCATACTGTCGGGAAGCTGAATGTCCTTGAGCTCGACCAGGGTGACCTCGACACCCCATTCCACCGTGGTGGTGTCGAGGATCTGGCGGATGCTTCCGTTGATCTTCTCCGTCTGGGCGAGGACTTCGTCGAGCGAGTGTTGCCCGACGACGTTACGCAGCGTTGTCTGGGCGATCTGATTGATGGCAGCGTCAACGTTTTCGATGACCACCACCGCCTTGCGAGCATCGATGACACGGAAGTACGCAACCGCGGCGATGTCGACGCTGACATTGTCGCGAGTGATGATGCCCTGCGATTGAATCGGCATGGTCACGATGCGCATCGAAACCCGCAACAGCCGATCGATGATCGGGATGACGAACCGCAGCCCGGGTTCACGAACACCGATCACCCGGCCGAGGCGGAAGTGCACGCCTCGCTGATACTGCTGGACTATCCGGATCGAGGCAGCCAACAACAGCATGGCCACGAAGGCGGCGACGACGATCGCAATGAGGTCGTTAGGACTCACCTAGCCAACGCTAGGAGCACCGGCCGGCTCGGTCAGCAGCCACAAGTCACGGCCTGCATGGCCAAAAGACACTTTCCGCACGGGCGCCGTCACCGAAATTGCCGCCATGGTTGTGCATTGCCGGTAAGACACGACCATGGTGGCAATCTCGCCGCGATCTCCCCTAGCGGGGCAACCCGAGCAGACGCTCGGCGGCGACGGTGAGCAGAATCTGCTCGGTACCGCCGGCGATCGTGAGGCAGCGGGTGTTCAGGAAGTCGAACACCGCCTGATTGCGGACCAGTCCGCCGCCTTCGGACACATCCATCATGTATTCGGCCAGCGCCTGCCGGTAGCGCACGCCGATGAGCTTGCGCACGCTGGACTGCGCCCCGGGGTCTTGGCCGCCCACCGCGAGCTGCACGATGCGCTGGTCCAGCAGCGCGCCGGTTTGAGCAATGACGATGAGCCGTCCCAGCCGGTCCTGCTGGGCAGCGTCGAGGTCCATCTGCGCCAGCACCTTGAGCAGTTCTTCCATCGGATTGCCCAGCGCGGTCCCGGTGGCCATCGCGACCCGCTCGTTGGCCAGCGTGGTGCGCGCCAGCCGCCATCCGTCGTTTACGTCACCGACCACCATCTCGTCGGGGACGAAAACGTTGTCCAGGAAGACTTCGTTGAACAAGGAGTCGCCGGTGATCTCGCGCAGCGGGCGGATTTCAATGCCCGGTGAGCTCATCTGCACCAAGAAGTAGGTGATGCCTTTGTGTTTCGGCGCGTCCGGATCGGTGCGCGCCAAGCACACGCCCCACCGCGCCTTGTGTGCGGCGGATGTCCACACCTTCTGTCCGGTCAGCAGCCAGCCGCCGTCTGTCCGCACCGCCTTGGTGCGCAGCGACGCCAGGTCCGAGCCGGCTCCCGGCTCGGAAAATAGCTGGCACCAAAGGAATTCGCCGCGCAGGGTGGCTGGCACAAAGCGCTCGATCTGCTCCGGGGTGCCGTGCTCGAGAATCGTCGGCGCCGCCCACCAGCCGATCACCAAGTCTGGGCGCACTACGCCGGCCGCCGCCATCTCCTGATCGATCAGCAGTTGTTCGGCCGGTGGCGCGCCCCGGCCGTGTGGTGCCGGCCAGTGTGGCGCCTGCAGCCCCGCCTCCGCCAACGCGGCCTGGCGTTCGGCCTCGGGCAGCGCGGCGATCTGGGCGACGGTCGCGGCGATCTCCGGCCGCAACTCCTCGACGTCGCTGATGTCGATGCCCAGGCGGCGGCGCACCCCGGCCTGAGTCAGTGCCGTGACACGACGCAGCCAGCGCTCGGCGCCACCGAGAAACCGGCCGATGGCGTGCGCCCGGCGCAGGTAGAGATGCGCGTCGTGCTCCCACGTGCAGCCGATGCCGCCGAGCACCTGAATGCAGTCTTTGACATTGGCCTTCGCGGCGACGATGCCGATGCTCGCGGCCAAGGCCGCCGCGATAGAAAACTGGGCCGGGTCGGATTCCGCCACGGCGCGGGCGGCGTCGGCGGCGGCCACCTCGGCCTGCTCGGCGCGGCACAGCATCTCCGCGCACAGGTGCTTGACGGCCTGGAAGCTGCCGATCGGCTTGCCGAACTGCTCGCGCACCTTGGCGTAGGCGACGGCGGTATCCAGCGACCACCGGGTCACGCCGGCCGCCTCAGCCGCCAGCACGGTAGCGGCCAGTTCCTCGACGCGCTGCTGCGACGCGGCGATCACGGTGGCCGGCGCCGAACTCAGCACCACCCGGGCCAACGGTCGGGAGAAGTCGGTGGCCTGCAGTGGCTCGATCTGTACACCTGCGCCGTTGCCGTCCACCAGTAGGAACTTCTCGTCGGTGGGCACGATGAGCACGGCGCCCGCTGCGGCGCCCAGTGCCCACGGCAGGGTGCCTGACGCGGTCGCGCCGTCGAAGTGCACGTCACCCTCGAGCGCCACCGCGCCGACGCGTTCGCCTGCGGCCAGCGCTGCCAGCAGGTCGGGATCGTCGAGGACCAAAGTGGCCAGCGCCGTGGTCGCAACCGGCCCCGGCACCAGTGCCTTCGCGGCTTCCTCGACCATCGCGCACAGATCTTCGATGCTGCCGCCCGCCCCGCCGTGTTCCTCCCGGATGGCGACACCGAAAATGCCCAGCTCGGCGAGGCGGGCGAAGACCGGCCGCCAGGCATCCGGATCGCCCTGCTCCACCGCGCGGATGGCCGTGGTTCCGCCCGGTCCCGACGTCGAATTTCGGGCCCAGTCGCGCACCAGGGAACGCGCGGCGAACTGTTCGTCTGTGACGGTCGCTACCACCCTTGGGACCTCCGAGTCCTTGATTCGAGGTGACATGGGGGCGTTAGGGCCCCTAGCTCATGATTGTCCGACGCGCCTCGGGCCGCTGCGCAACCCACCCCCGGCGGGGACTAGAACGTGTTCTAATGGTGCCAGTGATCGACCGTCAAGTCGAACGCCATCGCAGCAGCACACGGGGTTGCCCCGACGGTACGGAGGTGGGAAATTCACACTCAACATGCGTATCGTTTGCAGACGAGCCGCCCGAAACAGGAGCAACCCGTCGAATGCCCGCCAGTGCCAACTCGAGGGACAACTCGAGCCGCGTCTCTGACTCGCAGCCACGCGAGGTCATGAACGTGGCGGTACTCGCCGAGTCCGAACTCGGATCGGAGGCACAGCGGGAACGCCGTAAGCGAATCCTGGACGCCACCATGGCCATCGCGTCCAAGGGTGGCTACGAGGCGGTCCAGATGCGCGCCGTGGCCGACCGCGCCGACGTGGCGGTGGGCACGCTGTATCGGTACTTCCCGTCGAAGGTGCACCTGTTGGTATCGGCCCTGGGCCGCGAGTTCAGCCGCATCGATGCCAAAACCGACCGCTCGGCGATGGCCGGCGGTACGCCGTTCCAGCGGCTGAACTTCATGGTGGGAAAGCTCAACCGCGCAATGCAGCGCAACCCGCTGCTCACCGAGGCGATGACGCGTGCCTATGTGTTCGCCGACGCGTCGGCGGCCAGCGAGGTCGACCAGGTCGAGAAGCTCATCGACAGCATGTTCGCGCGTGCGATGGCCGACGGCGAACCCACCGAGGACCAGTACCACATCGCCCGGGTGATCTCCGACGTCTGGTTGTCCAACCTGCTCGCATGGCTGACCAGGCGAGCCTCGGCGACGGACGTCAGCAAGCGGTTGGACCTGGCCGTGCGCTTGTTGATCGGCGACCAGGACTCCGGCGACAGCTAGG
>DATJQO010000157.1:0-157523 GCA_035505695.1 Mycobacterium sp. | reverse complement strand
GTCGCGTAGGAGTTTTTCGGGATGGTGGAAGGTGTTGGTGCGGGGTTGGCGGCGGTCTTGGTGTGGGGGTGGGATCCATTCGGTGTCGCTGTGGGTGTTTTTGCGGGTGGTCCAGCCGCCGGGTCGTAGCATGCGGTGGTGGGGGCCGCAGCCGAAGGTGAGGTCGTTGACGTCGGTGGCCCGGCAGGTGGCGTAGTCGGTGACGTGATGGACTTCGCACAGGTAGCCGGGAACGGTGCAGCCGGGTGCGGAACACCCGCGGTCCTTGGCGTATAAGACGATTCGTTGCCCGGGGGTGGCCAGGCGTTTTGGTGTGATACAGCGCCAGGGCTTTGCCTTTGTCGAAGATCGCCAGGTAGTGGCGGGCGTGGCGGGCCAGCTGGATCACATCGCTCATCGGCATGGTGCCCCCGCCGGTGAGGGCGCGTCCGGCGGCAACCTCGAGTTCGGCCAGCGTGGTGGTGACGATGATGGAGGCGGGTAACCCGTTGTGCTGGCCGAGCTTGCCCGACGCGAGCAGTCCTCGTAGTGCCGCGTTCAATGCGTCGTGTTGGCGTTGGGCGGGGCTGCGGGTGTCCTGCTCGATGGCCTGCTCGGTGGGAGCCCCGTCTATGCAGGGGGTTTCGTCCTCGGGATTGCACATGCCGGGGGCGGCCAGTTTGGCCAGCACGGCGTCTAGGGTGGCGCGGGCCTCCGGGGTTAGCCAGCCGCGTACCTGCGACATCCCGTCAGCCCCCTGGGTGCCCAGGGTCAGTCCGCGCCGGCGGGCGCGGTCGGCGTCGGTGTAGGCGCCGTCGGGGTTGAGGCAATCGGTCAGCGTGGCGGCCAGCTCGGCGAGTTGTTCGGGGCGAAACCGGGTGCCCTCGCGGGCCAGCTTGGCTTCGGCTTGGGCGCGGGTGGCGGCGTCGACCCAGCCGGGCAGCTGGTGGTAAAACTTGCGGATCACCGTGACTTGGCCGGCGCCGAGTGTGCCGTCGCGCTGGGCGGTGGCGGTGGCCGCCATGATCGGGGCCAGTGGTTGCCCGGTCAGCCCGCGCCGGGGCCCCAGATCGGTGGCCTCGTTGATGCGCCGGGCGGCTTCGGCGCGGCTGATCAGTGTCGACTCGGCGATCGCGTGGGAAAGCTTGCCGCCCAACTCTTCTGGCGTGGCTTGGCGGGCCAGTGATTGATCGGTCCATGCTCGAGTGCCGGTATGCGCCGGCGCAGCCGCTTACAGCGTCCCAACCACCCCAGCCATTCCGGGGTGGTCAGCCCATCACAATCCAGGCCCGCCACCACGTCGAGCGCCGCATCGAGGGCATCAAAGGCCGCCGTGATCGCCTCCCGATCAACGACACCATCAGCCATACCCCGAAACTAACCAAGACCACCGACAAACAACGGCCACTTGAGACGGCTGAATCCAAAGTGGCGCAAGTGATTTGAAAATTACAGCGTTTCGTCCAGCTCGCCGAGCCGGTCGGTCAGCCGCAGGTTCTCTGAGTAGTCGACCGGGCAGCAAATCAGCGAGACGCCGCCGTCATCGAAGACGGCCTTCAGTGTCGGCAACAGCTCGTCGGCGCTGTTGATCCGATAGCCCTTGGCACCAAAGCTTTCTGCGTAGGTAACCATATCGGGGTTGCCGAACTTCACGTAGTAGTGGGCGCCGAGTTCGAGATCCATTTTCCATTCGATGAGGCCGTAACCGCCGTCCTCCCAGATCAACACCACCAGCGGTATCCGCTCGCGCACGGCGGTCTCGATCTCCTGGGAGTTCATCAGAAACGCGCCATCCCCGACGACGGCCAGCACCTTGGCCTCCGGGCGTGCCAGCTTGACGCCGAGCGCCCCGGGTAGCGCAAAAGCCATGGTGGACAAGCCGTTTGAAATCAAGCAGGTGTTCCTCTCGTACGTCGGGTAAAGCCGCGCCATCCACATCTTGGTGGCCCCGGTGTCGACCAGCACCACGTCGCTGCGGCCCAGCGCGGCCCGGGTATCGGCGACCACCCGGGCGGGCGCCAGCGGATAGCGCGAATCCTGCTGTCCGCGAGCGAATTCCTCGGCCAGCAGGCCCGAGCCGGGAACCTCCGGATCCGCCTCGTAGGCATGGCCGGCGAGGGCGTCGGTCAACGCGTCAAGCGAGGCGCTGATGTCGCCGATGATCCCGACGTCCACCGAATAGTGCGCGTCGACCTCGGCCGGGAAGCGATGGATGTGGATGATCTTCTTGTCCGCCTGAGGGTTGATCCGGACCGGGTCGAATTCCTGCAACTCGTATCCGACGGCGATGACGACGTCGGCGTTGTCGAACCCGAAGTTGACGTAGTCGTGCCGCATGAACCCCATGGTTCCGATGCTGTTGCGGTGGTCGTCGGGCATCACCCCCTTGCCGTGGAAAGTGTTGGCCACCGGGATGCCGAACTCGTCGGAGAACCGGATCAGGGCCGCGGTCGCGTTACCGCGCGCGGCGCCGTGGCCGGCCAACACCACCGGTCGCTTCGCCGTGCGCAGGATGTCGACCGCGCGTGCCACCTGATTGGGGGCCGGCGCGTCGGGGCGGACCACGTTGCGCGGCAACGGTGTCAGGTCGTAGTCGGTCTCGTCGGCGTCAATCTGTTCGGGCACGGCAAGGTAGACCGCGGCCGGGCGTTCGGTCTCGGCCACCTTGAACGCCTTGCGGAACATCTCCGGTATCGCACGAACGGTGGGCACGCCGGCGGCCCACCGGGTGATGGGAGCGAACATCGACACCAGGTCGACGTACTGATGCGATTCCTTGAACTGCCGGTCCTGGCCCACCTGCGCGGAGATCGCGACCAACGGCGTGCTGTTGGTGGTGGCATCGGCGACGCCGAGTTGCATGTTGATCGCACCCGGCCCCAAAGTCGTCGACACCACCGCCGCCCGTCCGGTGACGCGTCCGTACATCTCGGCCATGAAGGCGGCGGCCTGCTCGTGCCGTGTCAACACATAGCGGATGGTCGACGACGCCAGCGCCTGCACGAAGCGAATGTTCTCTTCACCCGGCAGCCCGAAGACAACGGAAACCCCCTCGTTTTCCAGGCACTTGACCATCAGCTGAGCGGCTTTACTCATCCGGCACCTCCCTTTGGTCACGATAGTGGCAGGCTGGATGGCGGAGCTCTCACCACCACCGCAACCGAAGGATGTCAGCGTGCCCATCGCTACGATCAACCCGGCCACCGGCGAGACAGTCAAAACCTTCACCCCGGCAACCGACGAGGAAGTCGACGCGGTGATCGCCCGCGCCTACCAGCGGTTCCAGAACTACCGCCACAACACCACTTTTGCCCAGCGTGCGAAGTGGGCGAACGCCACCGCCGACCTGCTCGAACTGGAGGCCGACGACGTCGCCGCGATGATGACCCTCGAGATGGGCAAAACCCTGGCATCGGCCAAGGCCGAAACGATCAAGTGCGCCAAAGGCTTTCGTTACTACGCCGAAAATGCCGAGAAGCTGCTCGCCGACGAGCAGGCCGACCCGGCAAAGGTCGGAGCATCCAAGGCATACATCCGCTACCAGCCGCTCGGCGTGGTACTGGCGATCATGCCGTGGAACTTTCCGCTCTGGCAGGCCGTCCGGTTCGCCGCGCCGGCGTTGATGGCGGGCAACGTCGGCATCCTCAAGCACGCTTCCAATGTGCCGCAGTCGGCGCTGTACCTGGCCGACGTCATCGCGCGCGGCGGCTTCCCGGAGGGCTGCTTCGAAACGCTGCTGGTCTCCTCCAGTGTCGTCGAGCGCATCCTGCGTGACCCGCGTGTCGCGGCGGCCACCCTGACCGGCAGCGAACCGGCCGGCCAATCGGTCGGCGCGATCGCCGGCGACGAGATCAAACCCACCGTGCTGGAGCTGGGCGGCAGCGACCCGTTCATCGTGATGCCGTCCGCCGACCTCGACGCGGCGGTCAAGACGGCGGTCACCGCTCGGGTGCAGAACAACGGGCAGTCCTGCATCGCGGCGAAACGGTTCATCGTCCACACCGACATCTACGAGGAGTTCGTCGACAAGTTCGTCGAGCGGATGCAGGCGCTCAAGGTGGGCGATCCGACCGACCCGGACACCGACGTGGGCCCGCTGGCGACCGAGTCCGGGCGCGACGAGATCGCCAAGCAGGTCGACGACGCCGCCGCGGCCGGGGCAACGATCCGGTGCGGTGGCAAGCCGCTGGACCGGCCGGGCTGGTTCTACCCACCGACAGTGGTCACCGACATCACCAAAGACATGGCGCTGTACACCGAAGAGGTCTTCGGACCGGTCGCGTCCATGTACCGAGCCGAGAGCATCGACGAAGCCATCGAGATCGCCAACGCCACCACCTTCGGGCTGGGGTCCAATGCCTGGACCCGGGACGAGGCCGAGCAGCAGCGGTTCATCGATGACATCGAGGCCGGCCAGGTCTTCATCAACGGGATGACGGTGTCCTACCCCGAGCTGGGATTCGGAGGCGTCAAACGGTCCGGCTACGGTCGCGAGCTTGCCGGCCTCGGGATCCGGGCGTTCTGCAACGCCAAGACCGTCTGGGTCGGCTCACCCGACAGCGGGGATGCCGGCAGCGGCAACAAGGTGGAGTAAGCCTTATCCGGGTCGCCGAGCGCGGGGCTTAGGGACGATTTGGAGGCGATTCCCGTGCATAGGGCCCACACTCGGCGCTCGGAGTGACGCCTTAGTGGCTGCCGGCCAGCACCTTTTGGTCCTCGTCGGCGAACGTGTCCTCCAACTGCAGTGGGGAGTAGTCGAGGTCGATCTCGCCGGGCGGGCGCCCGCGGGCGCTGGAGATGGTGCCGAAGCGCCGCATGCCCTTGTCGGCGCTGTACTGCATCAGCTCCTCCTCGGTGATCCCGAACGGCATCGGGTCGTAGAGGGCGAAGCTCTGCTGGACGGCCTCCAGCGCCATCGGCAGGAGCTCGTTCATGCGCGTCTCGAACACGGTCCAGTTGGCGTCGTCGGCGGCGACGTGGCGCCGGCAGGTGAAGGTGCCCCACGCCATGTGGCGCCGCTCGTCGTCGCCGATGCGCCGGATCAGCTCCTGCATGCCCGGCAGGATGCCGTGGTCGACGCAGATCTTGTGCCAGATGTAGTAGCCGGTCAACGCCAGCATGCCCTCGACGATGTGGTTGTAGGTGACGGCCGCGCGGACCTGCGCGGCCGGTGAGGGATCGCTGGACAGCGCGTTGAGGCAGTCCGGCAGCTCCTGGTAGAAGATCTGCCGGTACGCCGTCAGTGGCTCGAGGTACTCGTGGAGGTCGTCGGTGATCCCGACCGCGTCCAGCCACAGGCGGAACGCCTGCGTGTGTTTGGCCTCCTCGAACGCGAACTGCGTCAGATACATCTCGTCGCCGAGCCGCCCCTCGGCCCGCATCGCGGCCATGAACGGCTGGATGTCCTCGGTCACCGCTTCCTCGCCGGCGATGAACTCGGCGCACAGCCGGGTGGCGAAGTGGCGTTCGACGTCGGACAGCTTGTCCCAGTCCGCGCGGTCGCGGGAGAAGTCGATGTCGGCGGGATCCCAGAACTTGGCATTCCCGCTGGCGAACAGCTTCAGCGGCAGGCCGTCCCAGTTGAGTCCGCCCTTGACAAGCGAGCCAGACCGTGTCCGAGTCATGTGATCTCCTCTGATCGTTTCGGGGCTGAGGTGACGGCGGAAAAAGCGGGGACCAGCACCGCGACCAGCCTGCGCACCGCCAGCGCTGGCTGCTCGGGGGTGGGCTCGTCGAGCCCGAGGATCGGGTCCAGCCCACGCATGTAGGGGGCCAGCGCCAGGTGCGGAAAGATCAACAGCAGCAGCGACAACAACGCATCGACGTCCGCGTCGGCACGCAGGTCGCCGCGTACTTGCGCGTCGCGCATCAGGGGACGCAACACCTCCAGGTAATGGCGGTGGATGACGCTGCGCACGCTGATCCGGGCGTCGGTGTCGACCTCGAGCGTCGCCGCGGCATGCAAGGCACGCTCCCGCGGATGTTCGGCGAAGTAGGCCACCCAGGCGTCGAGAAGATCGGTGAGGAAATCGAAGAACGGCCGGCTCGGGTCCAGCTCACGGATCAGGTCCTCCATGTAGGAGCGCACCCGCTGGCTGCCGATGTCGGCGATGAACGCGTACAGATCCCGCTTGTCCGCGAAGTACTGGAACAGACTTCCCTTGGCCACACCGGCGCGGCGGGCGATCACGTTCAGGCTGCCTGAGGAAAATCCGTGCGCCCCGAATTCGGACTCTGCGGCTTCCACGATGGCGGCGCGACGAGCCGGATCGACGCGCGCCCAAGTGACAGTCGGCATACGCCTCCTCGAGCTGAATGACCAGTGGTCATTCTACTGTGAGCGGTGTCACAGTCAAGGGTCGCGCCGCCGACCCGTACCAGCGGCCGAATTCCAAGCAACCGGGCCGAAATTCGAGCAGTTCGAGTGTTGAAAGTCGGCGCGGTTGTTAGCGTTACAGCGTTGGCTGCAGGGCGCTTTGGTGGAAAGTAGGGGGCTATCCGTCGATGAGTGACAATGAGCGGACAGCCCCGACCGACGACATCGAAACCCCGGATGCGACCCCGCCGCCGACGGATCGGCCCTCGCCCGACTGAGGGCCGGCACCGGTCGGAGGCAAATGTACAAAGTGGGCGCGCATCGGCGCCGTCGCCCTGGTTGCCGTCTTGGTCATTGGCGGCGTCGGCGGCTGCCTCTTATGGCGGCACCTACATCAGCCACGGCAGACCGTACTTCCATTCGCCGGCGTCCGCGAGCCCTACGGCGTGGCGGTGGACTCAGTCGGAAACGTGTACATCACCGACGCCAACAACACGGCCGGCAACGACCTCCCCGACGCCAGCACCAACCGGGTGCTCAAACTGCCTGCCGGGTCGACGACCGCTTTCACGCTGCCGTTCAACGGTCTGAAAAATCCTTCGGGCGTGGAGGTCGACAGCTCGCACAACGTCTATGTCGCCGACGCGAACAACAACCGGGTGCTCAAACTGCAGGAGGGGTCGACCACCCAGACCGAGCTGCCGTTCACCGGCCTGAACGATCCCACGGGTGTGGCGATCGACACCGCCGGCAACGTCTACGTCACCGACTACGGCAACTACCGAGTGCTTAGACTTCGAACGGGCTAACAGCCGCGCCCCGTTTCACGGGCGCATCTGGTAGGCGCCGCTGATCGGCACGATGTGCTCTTTCCAGATCTGGGCGGAACCCGCGAAGTCGTGCACCGGACGGCGGATCATCCGCATCGCGAAGCGAGCTTGTTCCTCCGTCGTCGCGGGCTTGTCGCTCAGCTCCACGGCGTAGCCGTTGAAGTCGCGCACCAACACGGCGAAGATCTCGTCGATCAACGTCGCGTCCAGCTCCGACAGCGCGGCCTCCTCGAGGATCAGCTGGGCATAGGGCACCGTCGCGAACAGTTGGCCGACGGCGAACGCGAAGTCGATGTCTTTTTGTTGCGCGGCATCGGGGGTCGCGCTGGCCAGCATCTCGGCGAGCACGTCGATCTGCTTGCGCAGCAACGCCACGTTGGGCAGGTGGGCGAAGCTGTCGAACGGCGCGCGCCAGTCGTGGAAGCGGACCTTGCCCAGGCCGCCGGTCGGCCCCTGCGCGAACAGGAACGTGTCGTCGGCGGCGTCGTCGCGGCGGCCGATGATAGGCAGTTCACTGTTGGGCGCGAACAGGTAGTTGGGCATGAATTTGCCGAGCAGCCCGATGTTGATGTGCACGGTGCCTTCCAGCCTGGGCAGCAGGCCGATCTCGCGCGTGACGGCCTCGAAGAAGGTGTCCTTCTCCACCCCTTTGGCGGCGATGACGTCCCACAAGGCGATGACGACGCGCTCGCCTTCACTGGTGACCTTGGCCTTGGTCAGCGGACTGTAGAGCAGATAGCGGCGGTCATCGGCCGACGCGCTGCGCATGTAGTCGCAGGCGCGAGTGGCCACCAGCTTCATCGCGATCAACCGCAAGTAGGCGTCGGTGAGCAGCCGCCGCACGTGGGAGAAGTCGGTGACCACGGTCCCGTACAGGACGCGGTTGGACGCGTGGGTGACCGCCTCGTACATGGCGTGGGTGCACATCCCGACCGCGCCCCAACCCAGGTTGTATTTGCACACATTGACCGTGTTGAGTGCGGCGTGGAAGGCGTCGGCGCCGCGGTGCAACAGGTCGGCCTCGGTCACCGGGTAGTCGCGCAGCGCGTAGTTGGCGACGTAATTCTGGGAGTTGACCACGTTCTTGATCAGGTTGTAGCGATCGTGCCGGGAGTCGGCGGCGAAGAACACATACTCGTCGGTGCCCGCAATTTTGCCGAAGGTCGAGACCATCCGGGCGACGTTGGCGTTGCCGATGTAGTACTTCTCGCCGTTCGCGGTCCAGCCGCCCTCGCTGGGCGTCAAGATCATGTCGGTCTGGTAGACGTCGGCTCCGTGGGTCTGCTCGGACAGCCCGAAGGCGAACACCTCGCCGGCCTCGAGCTGGGCAGCGGCCTTGCGCTTGGCGTCCTCGTTGCCGCTCATCCAGATCGGGCCCAGGCCCAGCGCGGTGACCTGGAACGGGTACCAGTAGTTCAGCCCGTAGAAGCCGACGATTTCGGCGAACTCACTGATCCGGTAGGTGTCCCAGCGGCAATCGTCAGCACCGTACTCCGCGGGCGTCAGCAGGGAGGCGAAGACGCGCTCGGACCCGATGTGGTCCAAAAAGTCGGAATACCAAACCCGTTCGTGATCGTCGGACTTCAGCCGCGCCTTACCCCTGGACTCGAAGAAGTCCACCGTCGCGGCCATGATCTCGCTCGAGCGACGGTCTGGGTAGCGGCGCTGCAAGTGGTTCGGATTGAGCAACATGACAGGCTCCCCGGGCTCGGAAACGGACGCGGCTCGACGGTACGCCATTAGCCTGGCGGTGAGGGGGAGTGCACTGCTGGCGAATCGACAAAATTCATGCCGGTTGCTGTCGGGTGGCAAAGATCGCGAGGCTGGCCGGCACGATAAGCAATCCCAGCACCATAGCCAGCAAGTTCACAATCCGTCCGGCGGCCGTCTCCACGAACAGCGCGACCACCGGCACCAGCGCCAGTGCGGTGGTGACGAGTACCGGCGCCAACCGCTAAATGGCGTACTGCATCAAAAAGAACGGCACCACCAGGGAGGCGAGCGCGGCTGAAACCGACATGCTCAACGGCAGCGTGGGAGCGGCGAGCACCCCGGACGGGACCAGGACGAGCAGAGCTAGGGCCGCCACCACAACGGTGGCGTAGTAGCGGTGCGCCATCACTTGCGACAGACCCACCCCGCTGCTGCCCAAGTCGCGGGAAACGACGGCGACCCCGCCGCCGGCAACGCCATCGATGACGCCGAGCGCGGACGCGACCAGCAGCGCCACCATGCCCCGGGAATCCGACCCGGCCAGGGCACGTGCGGACCGTGCGCGCCCGGATCGAGGACTTGCGGATGGCCCAGAGGTTCGACGCAGTCTTGTTGGTGACCAACCTGATTCACTACCCCGGGATGGCGCTCCGGCGTGCGGTGTTGGCCACGGTGGCACACCATCTCAAACCGGCGGGCAAGGCCATCATCCAGTGGAAGCCGCCGGCTTATTGGTCCGCGCGGCCCGCAGGCTGGACGGAAACCAAAGCGATCGGTGACGCGACGGCTCGCGTCACGGTGCACAGCGTTTTTGACGGGCTCGTCGAGGCAGAATACGCGTTGATCGTCGACGGATCGGAATTGCGGCAGTGCTTTCATCTCGAGGTACTGACGGTCGAGGAACTGCGCCGCGAGCTCGTCGGTGCCGGATTGCGGTTGCTCAACACCAGCCCCGAATCGACGGAATGGCTCGAAGTGGTGCGCATGGCGAGCTCACCGCGGCGCGGACCGCTGTTGGTCTACCGCTGTGACGACCTAGCATCAGTCACGTGTCAGAAGTCAATACCGCCCGCGGCCCCATCGATACCGCCGATCTCGGCGTGACGCTCATGCACGAACACGTGTTCATCATGACCACCGAGATCGCCCAGAACTATCCCGAAGGCTGGGGTGATGAGGAACAGCGGGTGGCCGATGCCATCGCACGACTCAACGAGCTCAAGTCCCGCGGGGTGGACACCATTGTCGACCTCACGGTGATCGGGCTGGGCCGCTACATTCCGCGCATCGCGCGGGTCGCGGCGGCCACCGAGCTGAATATCGTTGTCGCGACTGGGCTTTACACCTACAACGACGTGCCGTTCTATTTTCACTACCTGGGCCCGGGCGGCGAGCTGGGCGGCCCGGAGATCATGACCGACATGTTCGTCCGCGACATCGAGCAGGGCATCGCCGACACTGGCATCAAGGCCGGGATCCTCAAGTGCGCCACCGACACCCCCGGCGTCACCCCGGGCGTCGAGCGGGTGCTGCGCGCGGTCGCCCAAGCGCACAAACGCACCGGGGTGCCGATCTCCACCCACACCCATGCGGGCACGCGGCGGGGACTGGAACAGCAACGCATCTTCGAAGAGGAGGGCGTCGACCCCAGCCGGGTGGTCATCGGCCACTCCGGCGACACCACCGACCTCGGGTACCTGGAGGAGTTGATCGCTGCCGGCTCCTACATCGGGATGGACCGGTTCGGCATCGACGCGTTCCTGCCGTTCGAGGACAGGGTGAACACCGTGGCACAGATGTGCGAGCGTGGGCACGCCGACAAAATGGTGCTCTCGCACGACGCCAACTGCTATTTCGACGCGCTGCCCGAGGAGTTGGTGGCGCAGGTGATGCCGAATTGGCATTACCTGCACATCCACAACGACGTGCTCCCCGCGCTGAAAGAGCGCGGTGTGACCGACGAGCAGCTGCACACCATGCTGGTGGACAACCCGCGCCGCATCTTCGAGCGCCAGGGGGCCTATCAATGAGCCAGAGCGAGCCGGTCCCGCCGATCGGCACCCAGATCTCGCGGCATGCCGAGCTCGCCCCCGACGAGCCCGCGGTCACCTGCGACGATGTGACCATCACCCGCGCCGAACTCGACCGCTCGACCAACCGGCTGGCCCGCGCCTACGCCGAACGCGGCGTCAGTGTGGGCGACTACGTGACCATCGTGCTGCCCAACTCGATCGAGTGCGTGCAGGCGATTGCGGCCTGCTGGAAGCTGGGCGCGGTGCCCCAGCCGCTGTCCCCGCGGCTACCGGACGCGGAGTTCGAGGGCCTGCTGGGACTGCGCCCCCGGGCACTGCTCGTGGGGCGGACCTACCCCGGAATACCTAGCTTTCCAGCAGGATTCGTTCCGGATGCAGCGTTGTCGGACGACCCGTTACCGGAAGCGGTGTCACCGTGCTGGAGGTCGATCGGCTCCGGCGGCAGCACCGGCCGGCCGAAGCTCATCGAGGCGGGCGGCGACAGCCGGCTCGGGCCGGCACTCGGGTACGCCATCGGTGGCCAGGAGGGCGACACCGCGCTGGTACCCGTGCCGCTGACCCACACCACCGGCTTCACCTCCACCGCGGTCGCGCTGCTGATGGGCAGCCACCTGGTGCTGATGGGCCGGTTCGACGCGCACGAGTTCCTGCGGCTGATCACCGTGCATCGGCCCCAGCTCGTCACCACGGTGCCGACGATGATGCAGCGCACGCTGCCGGTCTACTGCGCCGATCCGGATTCCTATGACCTGTCCTCGATCCGGCGGTTCTGGCACCTGGGCGCGCCGTGCCCACCGGCCATCAAACAGGCATGGATCGATGTGCTGGGACCCGAACGGGTGTGGGAGCTCTACGGCGGCACCGAATTTCAGGCGATGACGTTCATCTCCGGCGAGCAGTGGCTGACACACCCCGGCTCGGTCGGCGTGGTGGTCATGGGCGAGATGCGGGTGCTCGACGACGACGGCAATGCCTGTCCGCCCGGCGTGGTCGGTGAGATCTACATGCGTCCCGCCCCCGGCGCCGCGCCGAGCTATCGGTATGTCGGCGCGACGGCGAAGAGCCGGGACGGATGGGACTCGCTGGGCGATCTCGGCTATTTCGACGCGGACGGCTTCCTCTATCTGTCGGACCGGCGGGTGGACATGTTCACCGTCGGCGGCCGCAACGTGTACCCCGCCGAGATCGAGAACGCTCTCTCGGCGCACCCAGGCGTGCTGTCCTGTCTGGTTGTCGGCGTACCGCATGAGGACCTTGGCCAAGTCCCCTACGCCCTGGTTCATGCGGAGGCGGCGCTCGAGGAGCAGGCGGTGCAGGAGTTTCTGCGCGAACGCATCGCGGCATACAAGGTGCCGCGCACGGTCGAATTCGTCGACACCCCTCTGCGCGACGATGCCGGCAAGGCGCGTCGATCGGCCGTGCGCGCCGAGATCATGGCGCGATTGCGTCTGCCTCAGCATCTGTGAGCCAGGCGGCCGGCACCGGCTGGTGGCGTTTCTCCCAGCGGCGCAGTGCTTCTCGGCACGGCGATTCCGCCAAGGCATAGCTGACCGCGGCGATCGCGAAACCGAAAATCAGCGTCAGCACCAGCACCACCGGCATGCGGCCGGTGAACGGGAACGTTCCGAGCACCGGGAACACCATCGCCAAGGCGGCCAAGTGCCAGACGAACAATCCGTACGACCACCGCCCCAGGGTCACCATGGTAGTGGTGCCGAGCACCCGATGTGGGGTGTCGATCCGGTCCAGCACCAGCGGCGCGACCAGCGCGAGCGCCACCAGGGCTCCCATCGCCGTCTTGACGGCGAATTGGATGGCGGTGCCCGGAACCAGGCCCTCGGGACCGGCCAGCGGCGACGCCGCCACCAGGTAGGCTGCCAGCGCGACAACGGCCATCCCCAGGCGCCGGCGCGCCAGCCGGTGCGGCCACCCGATGTCGGTGTAGACCAACTCCGCCAGCAACATCCCGGCGGCGAACCAGGAGAAGAATGCCGGCGGCCAGTTCAGCGGATTGATGCCGGAACCGGTATGCACCGGTACCCACCCCCACGCCCAGCTGAGCGCCCCCAGCGTGGCAATCGCCGGCACCCGGCCCCGGACCGGGATTCGGCGGGCCAGCAATGCCAGAATCGGCAGCGCCAGGTAGAAGGTGACCTCCACCGAAAGACTCCACATCTGGGTCAGGCCGCCGGTCAGCGTGAGCGGTACATAGATCTGGGTGAGTGTCAGGTTGGCCAGCCACACGGTCAGGCTGGCGTGATCCGCGTCGGGAAGCAAGGTCAGGATCACCACGACCGCCACCAGGTAGGCGGGCATGATCCGGACCACCCTGGAGCGCAGGTAGTGGCCGGTGCGCGGGCCCCTGAAACCTTCGAGCGCCAGGCCCCGTGCCGCCGCAGCATGCCCGCGCCACAGCAGGAAGCCGGACAGCGCAAAGAACACCGCCACGGCGAGATCGAAGCGGCCGAATAGCCGGCCGCCGGCACCGCTGGAATGCCCGGTCTGGAACGCGACATGGGTGACGACCACGCCGACGGCCGCGCAGGCGCGCATACCTTCCACGGCGGGCAGGAAGCTGCGAGTTCCACCCACTTGCCGACCATCGGTCACCATCACAGTTTGCCTGTGATGTGTTGCCGAGCGAACTGGGTACACCCGAAGGACCCTTGCGCGACGGCAACAGGTTCGTAAGCCGGCGCCTTGGGTTCTGCTGTTAGTGTCAAACGGGTTTGCCTCGCTGCTTACGCAGGTCGGGGCGGGTCGCGGCGGATGACGCAAGAGACCATTAGGAGGGCACAGCAACGTGAACCGAGCAGTCATGTTGCGGTTCGCCGCATGCGGGATCATCGGACTCGGAGCCGCCCTGTTGATCGCCGCGCTGCTGTTGACGACCTACACGACCAGCAGAATCACCAAGATCCCCCTCAATATCGACGCCACGTTGGTCAGTGATGGCACCGGGACCGCGCTGGACTCGGCGTCGTTGGGCGGTGATCACATCGTCGTGAACCAGAACGTGCCGCTGGTGTCCCAGCAGCAGATCACTGTCGAGTCGCCCGCCAATGCCGACGTGGTCACGTTGCAGGCCGGCACCTCGGTCCGGCGGACCGACAAGCAGAAAGACACCGGGCTGTTGCTGGCGATCGTCGACACCGTCACCCTCAACCGCAAGACGGCGATGGCCGTCTCCGACGACACCCACACCGGGGGCTCAGTCCAGAAGCCGCGCGCCTTCGGCGACGAGAACCCACCCACCGCGATCCCGCTGAAGCATGAGGGGCTCTCCTACCGGTTTCCGTTCCACACCGAGAAGAAGACGTATCCGTATTTCGACCCGATCGCCCAGAAAGCGTTTGACGTCAACTACGACAGCCAGGAAGACGTCAACGGTTTGACCACCTACCGCTTCACGCAGAACGTCGGCTACGCCCCCGACGGCAAGCTGACGGGTCCGGTGGTCTATCCGTCGCTATACGCCGGCAACGAGGACGGCAAAGTCACCGCATCCGCGGCGATGTGGGGCGTGCCCGGCGATCCGGCGGAGCAGATCACCATGACCCGCTACTACGCGGCGCAGCGCAACTTCTGGGTGGACCCGGTGTCGGGCACCATCGTCAAGGAGACCGAACACGCCAACCATTACTTCGCCCGTGATCCGCTCAAGCCCGAGGTGACGCTGGTCGATTACAAGGTCACCTCAAATGAGGAGACCGTCGAATCTCAGGTCAACGCCGCACGTGACGAGCGCGACCGGCTGGCGCTGTGGTCGCGGGTGCTGCCCATCACGTTCACCGCGGGCGGCTTGGTCGCCCTGATCGGCGGCGCACTACTCGCCTCGTTCAGCCTGCGGACCGAGAGTGCCCTGACCGATACCAGCTTGGACCGCAGCGGCCAGGACTTCTTCGGTCGCAGGGGGCTGGAAGAGCCGGTGCCCGGCGCTGAAGCCGAGACCGAGAAGCTGCCCACGCAGCGCCCGGATCTGCGTGGGGATACGGAGCCAGCCGGCGCGAAGGCACCCACGCTGGGCGCGCACGAGCCACCCGAGCCGGGGCCACCCGAGCCCGAGCCGAGCCCACCCGGCCCGCCCGAACGGGAATAACCCGGCTTGGGTGCGCTGACCGTGCGCTGGACCCGTCCCGGGTACGCGTTGGTGTTGGCGCTGCTGGTGGTTGGGCCGCTGCTGAGCCCCGGCTACCTGTTGCTGCGCGACGCCGTGTCGACGCCGCGGTCCTACCTCTCCGATACCGCGCTGGGGTTGACGTCCGCCCCGCGGGCGACACCGCAGGATTTCGCGGTGGCGCTGGCGTCGCATCCGCTTGACGGCGGCGTCGTGGTGAAGGCGCTGCTGGTACTGGGGCTTTGGCTTGCCGGATGGGGTGCGGCGGGACTGGCCGCGGCGGCACTGCCCTGCGCGGGCGTGCCGGGTCAATTCGTCGCCAGCACCCTGGCGATCTGGAATCCCTATGTCGCCGAACGACTGTTGCAAGGTCATTGGAGCCTGTTGGTCGGCTACGGCTGCCTGCCTTGGGTGGCGAGCACGATGCTGAGGCTGCGCACCGCGACGGGCGCCCGCTGGCCGACCTTCTGCGGGCTGGCGTTCTGGGTCGCGCTGGCCGGGCTCACTCCCACCGGCCTGCTGATGGCCGCGACGGTAGCGCTGGTGTGTGTGGCCGTGCCCGGTTCCGGCACGCCGCGCTGGGTGTGCGCCGCGCTGACGTTGGGCGCCGCGGTGGTCGCGGCGCTGCCCTGGCTGACCGCGTCGGCGCTGGGCGGGTCCCTGACCGCCCACACCGCGGCGAACGCGCTCGGGGTCAGCGCCTTCGCGCCGCGCGCGGAGCCCGGTCTGGGCACGCTCGGCAGCCTGGCCAGCCTCGGCGGGATCTGGAACGGCGAGGCCGTGCCGACCTCGCGGACCACATTGTTCGCGGCGTCGTCGGCCGTAGTGCTGCTGGGTGTGGTGGTGGCGGGGTTGCCGACGGTGGCCCGTCATCCGGTGCTGCTGCCGCTGCTGTCCCTGGCAACGGTGTCCGTGCTGGTACCGGCCGCACTGGCGACCGGACCGGGCCTGCACCTGCTGCGTGTGGTCGTCGACGCCGTGCCCGGCTTCGGTGTGCTGCGCGACGGCCAGAAGTGGGTGGCGCTGGCGGTGCCGGGATACACGCTGGCCGGCGCCGGCGCGGTGGTGACGCTGCGCCGGTGGCTGAAACTGCGAAGCTCCGCGGCTCCCGCGCTGGCGTGTTGCCTGGCGCTGATCTTCGCGCTGCCCGACCTCGTCTGGGGCGTATGGGGTCAGCTGGCGCCCGTCCACTATCCGCGCGGGTGGCCCGCGGTGGCGGCGGCGATCAACGCTCAGCCCAAAACCGTGGCGGTGCTTCCCGCCGGCACCATGCGCCTTTACTCCTGGTCGGGGCGGGCACCGGTTTTGGAGCCGCTGCCGCGCTGGGTCCGCGCCGACGTGCTGAGCACCGGTGATCTGTCCGTGTCGGGGGTCGTCGTTCCCGGCGAGGGGAACCATGCCCGGGGTGTACAGGACCTGCTGCTGACCGGGCCCGATCCGGCCGCGCTGGCGGCGGCCGGCGTGGGTTGGCTGGTCGTCGAATCGGACACAGCAGGCGACATGGGTGCGGCCGCCCGCACCCTCGACGCACTGACGCCGGTCTACCGTGACCGCGACGTGGCGCTCTATCGCATCGGCGGCGACACTCGCGGCGTCTCCACTGCCCGCCGCACGGCGACGGTGATCGCACATCTGGCGTGGCTGGCGATGCTGATGGTGAGCGCCGCCGGTGCGGCGGTGGGCGGCTCGCGTCGCCGCGCCCGGTCAGCTCCGGTCGCTGACGAAGTCGCCGACTAAGCCGCTGACCAGGTGCCCGGCCTGCACCGCTTCGAGCACGCTGTGCATCGCGTCGGCGCTTTGCGCCCACGAGAATTCGCCGCTTCGGGTGTGTGCCTTGGCGCCCAGTTGTTCGCGCAGCACCGAATCGGCGAGCAGCTGGTCGAGGCGGTCGACGAGCTCGGCGTGCGTGTCCACCAGGATTCCGGTGACCTCGTCGACGATGGAGTCCGACAGGCCACCGGAGGATCGGTAGCCGATGGTCGGCACCCGGTGCTGGGCCGCCTCGACGACCGCCAGGCCCCATCCCTCCTTGCGTGAGGGCAGCAGCTGCACCCAAGAGCTCTGCAACACATGGTGTTTGGTCACGTCGTCCACGTGACCGTGGAACGTCACTGCATCCGGGATGCCGAGCCGTTGCACGTGGTCGACCAGCCGGCGGCGCCACCAGCCGTCCCCGACGATGTCCAGGTGCAGGGTCGGTATCCGCGGCAACAGCTGCGCGACGGATTCCAGCGCATCCTCGATCTGCTTGTGCGGGACCAGCCTCGACAGCACGACCACCCGCGGCGCGGCCGCGCGGGGGCCGGACAGCGACTGCGCCGGCGCCTCGTCCAGTCCGTTGCGCACCACCGCGATCTGCGCGTGGTCGACACCCAGGGTGACCAGGTCCCGGGCCGACGGCAGCGACACCGTCACGTATTGATTGCGCCGGTTCAGCCACGGCGACACGGTGGACTCGACGAACCAACCGAGCCGGCCGAGCACCGGCCCGGCCACCGGCCACTGCTCACGGTGGCAGTGGTGCACCAGCACCACCACGCGCCGGCGGTAGACCAGCCGGGCCAGGAACGGCAACCCGTTCTGGGTATCGACGACGACGTCGGGCCGCGTTCGGCGCAGCGGCCGCAACCCCAGCCGCGCCCCCACTTCGTGCAAGGCCATGGCCAGCAACGCCCAGACGTACACGGAGTATCGGCCCCCGGCCCGGCGAATGCGCACACCATCGATGACTTCGCGGCGAGGCGCACCGGCATAGCGCGCCGTGCGCAGCGTGACGGTGATCCCCGATGCGGCCAGCTGCGCCCCGATGCGCTGCACGTAGGCTTCGCTGCCGCCGCCCTGCGGATGCCCGGTATCGCGCCAGCACAGCAGCAGGACCGAGCGAACGCCAGACATCGATAGCTAGCGTAAGCCGGGCACCAGCTGCAGGCGCGCCGGGCCTTCGCCCCACCCGTCACACTGGCCTCTGACTGGAAGGATGGTCCTGGTGGTGTGGCAAGTGCGACCGACGCGACTGGCAGACCGTGGGCAGCGGCACGTGGGCGTGACCGACGTCTTTGCGCGGCGGGCAACGCTTCGCCGGTCGCTTCGGCTGCTGTCAGAGTTTCGCCACGAGCGGTCCGATCCGGCCCGCTTCTACGGCATTCTGGCGGCCGACACGGTGGCGATGGTCGGCGATCTGTGGTTCGCCACCCACGGCGAACCACCGGTAGGCCGCACGCTGCTCGATGTCGGCGGCGGCCCGGGCTACTTCGCGACGGCTTTCACCGACGCCGGGCTGCGGTACGTCGGGGTCGAGCCGGACCCGAGCGAAATGCACGCCGGCGCAACGGCTTTGGCGCACAGCCCAGGATCGTTTGTCCGGGCATCGGGGATGGCACTGCCGTTCGCCGATGACTCGGTGGACATCTGCCTGTCCTCCAACGTCGCCGAACACGTCCCGCGGCCGTGGCAGCTCGGCGCCGAGATGATGCGGGTGACCAAGCCGGGCGGGCTGGTCGTGCTCTCCTACACCGTCTGGCTGGGCCCGTTCGGTGGCCACGAAATGGGTCTGTCGCATTACCTGGGCGGTGCCCGCGCCGCCGCGCGCTACGCCCGCAAACACGGTCATCTGGCCAAAAACAACTACGGGTCGTCGTTGTTCGCGGTGTCGGCCGCCGACGGCTTGGACTGGGCAGCGAGCACGGGTGCGCTCATCGCGGCATTTCCCCGCTACCACCCACGATGGGCGTGGTGGCTGACGTCGGTACCGGCGCTGCGGGAGTTCCTGGTCAGCAATCTGGTACTGGTGCTGTCAGCTCGATAATGAAACATGTTCTCGTTTTGCGGATGCTTGGGTAGGGTGGCGCCATGCGCGCCGGCGGCGATGCAGCGCGGAGCAATGAGGAGGAGCGGCGCATATGACCGACGTTAAGACCGAATACGACAAACTCTTCATCGGCGGCAAATGGACGGAACCGTCGACCTCCGGAGTCATCGAGGTGCACTGTCCGGCCACTGGTGAACACGTCGGCAAGGTGCCGATGGCGGCGGCGGCCGACGTTGACGCCGCTGTCGCCGCCGCCCGCGCGGCGTTCGACAGCGGCCCGTGGCCCACGACTGCGCCGAAGGAACGCGCGGCCGTCATCGCCAAGGCACTGCAGCTGCTCGAGGAGCGCAAGGACCAGTTCTGCAAGCTGCTCGCCGACGAGACCGGCCAGCCGCCGATGACCATCGAAACGATGCACTGGATGGGCTCGATGGGGGCGATGAACTTCTTCGCCGGCCCCGCCGTCGACCAGGTCAAGTGGCGCGAGATCCGCAACGGCTCCTATGGGCAAACCATCGTGCACCGCGAGCCGATCGGCGTGGTGGGCGCGATCGTGGCGTGGAACGTGCCGCTGTTCCTGGCGGTCAACAAGCTGGGCCCGGCCCTGCTGGCCGGCTGCACCGTGGTGCTCAAGCCGGCCGCCGAAACACCCTTGACCGCAAACGCTTTGGCGCAGGTGTTCGCCGACGCCGGCCTGCCCGAGGGTGTGCTGTCGGTGGTGCCCGGCGGGGTGGAGACCGGGCAGGCGCTGACGTCCAACCGCGACGTCGACCTCTTCACGTTCACCGGCAGCTCGGCCGTCGGCAAGGAGATCGGCCGGCGCGCCGCGGAGATGCTCAAGCCCTGCACCTTGGAGCTCGGCGGGAAGTCGGCGGCCATCGTCCTCGAGGACGTCGACCTGGCCTCCGCGATTCCGATGATGGTGTTCGCCGGGATCATGAACACCGGGCAGGCCTGCGTGGGCCAGACCCGGATCCTGGCGCCGCGCTCCCGGTACGACGAAATCGTCGACGCGGTCAGCGCTTTCGTGCAGGCGCTGCCGGTGGGCCCGCCGTCGGACCCCGGCGCCCAGATCGGGTCGCTGATCTCGGAGAAGCAGCGCGCCCGGGTCGAGGGTTACATCGCCAAAGGCGTCGAGGAGGGCGCCCGGCTGGTGTGCGGCGGCGGCCGTCCCGAGGGTCTGGATAACGGCTTCTTCGTGCAGCCCACGGTGTTCGCCGACGTCGACAACAAGATGACGATCGCGCAGGAGGAGATCTTCGGGCCGGTGCTGTCCATCATTCCCTACGACACCGAAGAGGACGCGATCAAGATCGCCAACGACTCGGAGTACGGCCTGGCCGGCAGCGTGTGGACCACCGACGTGCCGCGCGGTATCGAGATCTCGCAGAAGATCCGCACCGGGACGTATGCGATCAACTGGTACGCCTTCGATCCCTGTTGCCCGTTCGGCGGATACAAGAACTCGGGCATCGGTCGCGAGAACGGCCCGGAAGGCGTCGAGCACTTCACTCAGCAAAAGAGCGTCCTGATGCCGATGGGCTACACCGTCGAGGGCTGACCCTGCCGCTTTCGGCGATTATGCAAGGTGTCATAGAAACGGTATTGTTCACCCGCTAGCTGATCGCAACGGTTGACATGGCCTGCACCGCGTTTATCAAGCTCGTTTGTTTAGTTAGGCCACAAAAGTTGCTTACTTGACCGATGTCTCATATGCTTCTCAGCATAATCATGGGCCGCAGTCAGGCCGGGAGAAGAACATGTGGATCATCGAGCTCAACGTCGCCGGCTATCAATTCACCCGCGAGATGCCTGACCTGCGGCGCCCGACACTCCGCTTCAAGCCGCGTCACATGCACTGGCCCGCGTTGCGGCATTCGCACGCTGCATGACGCCGCTCCCCGGAGGCACGCAAGTGCCGACTACCAGTGACAGCATGCGGGAATGTGTGCGGACCAAGCGCCGCGGCACCCGGGAGAAGATGCTGGCCAGCGCCGCCGAGGTGATGCGTGAGCGGGGAGCGGCGGGGGTGACCATCGACGCGGTGCTCGCCCGCAGCGGCGCGCCGCGGGGCTCGGTTTACCACCACTTTCCCGACGGCCGCAATCAGATTCTCGCCGAGGCGCTGCGGTATTCCGGTGACTCCATCACCGCGGTGATCGACGCGGCCGCCGAGCGGGGCGCACGGGCCTTGCTGCGCGAGTTCGTCGAGTTCTGGGAGCGCCTGCTGACCGAGTGCGACTTCAACGCCGGCTGCCCGGTGGTGGCAGCGGCACTTGGGTCAGCCGACGACGACCCGAGGCTTTCCGCCGAGGCCGGCGCCATCCTGGGCCGCTGGTGCACCGCGCTGACCCGGGCCTTCGTCAACGACGGGTTCGACGACGCCGATGCCGCCTCGCTGGCCGTGACATCGATTGCCGCGCTGGAAGGCGCCGTCCTGCTGTCCCGGTCCACGCGCCATGCCGATCCGCTGCGTCAAGTCGGTGAGCAACTCGAATTCCTGATCAAGGCAAGGGAATTCGTCGTCCGCAACGGAATTCCCGGCAAGCCGGCAACGTCAGTCGCTGGCCGGTAAGGGCTTGACCTCTTTGAGGTACAGCGCGGTCTGACCGACGCTCAGGCTCCCCGCGCCCGGCTTGGTCACCAGCACTTCGGCACCGGTTTCGTCGACGTAGCGCTTGCCCATCACGGTGCCTTCGGCAAACGCCGGGTCGAGTTCGCCCGAGCGCTCGGCCCCGATCGGCACCATCGGCACACCACCGCACCGCAGGTCGTCGAGGCTCTCGGCACTTCGGACGACGATCACTTGCGTGTCACACACCTGGCTGGCGAGGCGGGTTCCGTTCTTAACCATTTCGTCTTCCCGTCCCTTACTGCTCGGCCGGTGTAGCGCGTAATTCCTCGACGATCTCCCGCCTCAGCACCTTGCCGGTCGCGTTGGTGGGCAGCTCGTCGCGAAACACTACCCGGTCGGGGGTGCGTGACCCCCGCAAACTCTTGCGGACATGTTCCCGCAGTTCCTCGGGGTCGGGGTCGATACCGACCACCGGCACCACCACCGCGACGATCGCCTGCCCCCACTCTGGATCGTCAACACCGACCACGGCGACATCCCGCACATGGGAGTGCTCGATGAGCACCTCCTCCAGCTCCGCGGGCGCGATGTTCTCGCCGCCGCGGATGATGGTGTCGTCGCTGCGCCCGCCGATGAACAGGTAGCCGTCCTCGTCGAGCATGGCGATGTCGCGGGTCGGGAACCAGCCGTCGTCGTCGAGCACCGAGCCGACACCGGTGTAGCGGCCGGACACTTGCTCACCGCGCACGAACAACTCACCGATTTCACCGGGCCCGAGCACGTTGCCGTCGTCGTCGCGGATCTGCAACTCGATGCCGGGCACCGGACGTCCGACCGACCCCAACCGCTTGGCCTCTTCATCTCGGCCGGCATCCGCCGCCGAGTGGGCGGCGCGGTGATCGTCGGGGGTCAGCACCGCAATCGTCGAGCTGGTCTCGGTCAAGCCGTAGGCGTTGACGAACCCGACATGCGGCAACAGCTCGAGCGCCCGGCGGACCAGCGGCAGGCCCACCTTGGAGCCGCCGTAGGCCAGGTTGCGCAGCGACGGCAGTTCATGGCCGCCGTTCTCGAGCACCGTGACGATACGGTCGAGCATGGTCGGTACCACGGTTGCAGTGGTCACGTTCTCGGCGTTGATCAGCCGGACCCACTCGTGGGCATCGAAGTTGGGCAAGTAGACCATTTTTCGGCCGGCGTACAGGTTCGACAGCACGGCGCCGACCCCGGCGATGTGATAGGGCGGCACGCAGATCAGCGCGGAGTCGGTTTCAGCCGCCGACTCGAATTCCACCGTGCCGGTCACATAGCTGGTCAGATTGTTGTGCGAGAGTTCGACGGCCTTGGGTAGCGACGTGGTGCCGGAGGTGAACAGCACGATCGCGACGGAGTCGGGGTCGGGGAACTCGGTCGCCGGCTCGCTGCCGCGAGCGACGGTCAGGAACTCGTCGGTGGTCATCACCCGATCCGAGGCGTCGCCGACCATGTCCCGGTAGCGCTCGTCGACGATCACCAGGGGTCCGGGCAGTCGCTGGATCAACGCCTGGATGCCCTCGGCGGAAAGCCGGTAATTGATCGGGGTGAACGCCCGCCCGGCGCGCGCGGCCGCGAAGATGAGCACCGGGAGCATGACGCCCCCGGTGCCCACATAGGCAACGTGCTCGGCGTTCGATGCCGCGACCACACCCGCGCCGCCGTCGGCCAGATCGCTGAGCTGCTGGGTGGTCAGGCGCATGTCCGAAGAAACCACGGCCGTGCGATCGGGGTGGCTCGACGCGGCCATCTCCAGCAGCAACGAAGTGCTCATCCTCGATCTTTCTTCGAATCACAGCTTTACAAATCTAGGTCACAGTGTAAGTGATCCACGCACCCGCGCGGACGGCCAGGGTGGTGCCACCGGACCGAGGTGCGGGGCATCCGGCCGAGCGGTCTCGCTCCGATGTTTGCTTGGGAAACACTTGTGCTGCACACAGCAATTCAAGTCGTTGCGAACGCAACCGGCCGGTTAGGTGCCGGTCCAGCGTGGCGGGCGCTTCTCGGCGAAGGCGATCGCACCCTCTTTGGCGTCGTTGGAGGAAAAAACCGGGGCGAGGATTTTGTTCTGCTCGCCGAACATGGTGTCGGGACTCCAGCCGCGCGACTCCGTGATGATCCGTTTGGTGGCGGCCACCGCGAGCGGGCCGTTAGCGGCGATCTTTTCGGCCAGGGCGATGGCCGCCTCCAGCGCTTTGCCCGGCTCGGCCAACACATTGACCAGCCCGAGCTGGTGAGCCCGTTCGGCCGACAGGTTGTCACCGGTGAGCGCGAGCTCCATGGCGATCGCATACGGGATGCGCTCGGGCAGTCGCAACAATCCACCACCGCCGGCCACCAATCCCCGCTTGACTTCGGGGATACCGAACGCCGACTCCCGCGACGCCACGATCAGGTCCGTGGCCAGCGCCAGTTCGGTACCGCCGGCCAAGGCGAATCCTTCTACCGCGGCGATGAGCGGCTTCACCGGCGGGCGTTCGGTGAACCCCATGCCGCGCCCCTCGACGATGGGTACCTCCCCGCGGGCGAAGGCCTTGAGATCCATACCCGCGCAGAACGAGCCCCCGGCGCCGGTCAGGATTCCCACCGACAGTCCTTTGTCATTGTCGAGCCGGTCCATGGCATCGGCCAGACCGCGGCTGACCGCGGCGTTGACCGCGTTCTTGGCCTTGGGCCGGTTAATCGTGATGATCAGAATCCGATCCCGTTGCTCGACCAGAACTTCGGCTTCGTCCCCGTTGGCCTCGCGGTTCGCAGTGCTCATCGGTGCCGCACAGCTCCTTCACGTTTGTGGCTGGTGTCCGACCGATGGTAATGGCCCATCAGAACGCGGCTAACAGCAGGCGAGAGTGCCGTTTCCCTCCGCGCCGCTCAGGCCGGCGCCATCGCGGCCTCGACGACCGTGAGCTCTTCGGAAAGCCCTGCAGCCCTTCGTATTTCGATGAAGTCGGCGACCATCGCCTCGGTCACCTCGTGTGGGTCTTTGACAGTGGCACCATCGGAGAGCACCGAGATGTTGAGCTGATCGACATAGCTCCAGACGGTGATGTTGAGTCCACTGCCGGCGGTCAACGGCCCGACCGAATAGATTTCGGTGACCAGCGCCCCGCCCACCCGGCCGCGTTGCCGCGGGCCCGGAACGTTGGAGATGTTGAGGTTGAGGATTTTGTTGTGCCCGTCGCGGCCGGACGCCCACCGGAAAAAGGCTTGGGCGGGCGCGGGCGGCATGTAAGCCGCCCACCGGCTGACCAGCTCCGGGCCCATGAGCTGGTGGCTTTCCTTGGCCGATATGGCGTTCTCATGGCTGCACCGCACCCGCTCCAGGGGGTCGTCGGAGTCGGTCGGCAGGGCCACCAGCATGCCGCTGAACCGGTTGCCCGAGATCCGCTCCGGGGAGAAGTCGTAACTCACCGGAACCGACGCCAGCAGCGGTTCGGCCTTGCCGTCATAGCGCAGCAGCAAGGTGCGCAGCGCGCCGGTCGACATGGCCAGGACCATGTCGTTGATCGTCGCCCCGAGCCGCTTGCCGGTCTCCTTGACATCGGCCAGCGCCAAGGCGGCCGTGGCGAACCTGCGCTCCGCGGTGATCTTGTGGTTCATGAAAGTCGGTGGCGGCTCCAACGGCCGGGTCAATTCCGATGACAGTTTGCGCGAGCTGCGGCGAACTCGGGCCAGCCCGTCGGCGGTGTAGCGGATCGTCGCCGGAATCCGCCCGAGATGACGCAGGTGGTCCGCGAATGCCGAACCCATCAGCTGCCCGGTGCTGGGCGCCGGGTCGGAGACATACGTGCCACCCTCCGGCGCCGGCTGCAGGTCCATGCCCCGGGCCATCAGGTTCGCCGAGGCGACGCCATCGGCCAGCGCGTGATGGATCTTGGCGACCACCGCAATCCGGTTGTTGGCCAGGCCCTCGACGAAGTACATCTCCCACAGCGGATGGCTGCGGTCGAGCGGCGCACTGGCGATCCGCCCGATCGCCTCGTCCAGTTCACGGCGACCACCGGGGGCCGGTAGCCGCCACGGCCGGATGTGGTAATTGAGGTCGACATCGCAGTGTTCCCGCCACATCGGGTGGTGCAGTTTGAACGGCACCTCGACGAGCTGATAGCAGAACGGCTCAAGCTTTTTCAGGCGGCCCCGGATGACTTCCCGAAACGCGTCGACGTCAAAATCGAGCCGATCGGTGTCCAGTTCGATCACAGCAGCTTTGATCGTGTGCATGTGCACGTTCGGCGTCTCGCTATACAGCAGTACCGCGTCCCACCCGCTTAGCCGTTTCACCGCACTCCCTTACCCATAAAGGGACCATACTCAGCGGCGCCAGCTCAGATAACCTCTTTGGCCGCGATCCTTGTCTTGGTGCGGTAAAGCTGGTTGAGAAACAGTGAAGTCGCATGCGCGGCTGCACCGGCCCGCTCGGCGTCCATGAGGTCATAGCCATGGCCCGCGCCGGCCAACTCCAGGTAGCCCACCACCGAATGCGAAACAGCCCGCAACCGGTCAACGAAGCTACGCGCCTGCTCGACCGGGATGACGCTGTCCCTGTTGCCGTGAATTACCAAGAACGGTGGCGCATTCCGATGCACGCGGGCGATCGGCGACGCGTCGCGGAACACGTCCGGGTGGCGGTCGATCATCCGTTTAACCACCACCCGCTCCAGGAAGTCGACGAACCGGGCACGCTCCGGCGTGGAGCGATCCTCCCAGTCATAGCGGCCGTAGATACCGACCACCGCATCCACCGAGGTGTCGGCGCCCTCGGGCACCTTGGCCTGGTACTGCGGATCATCGGGGGTGAGCCCGGCCAGGGCGGACAGGTGCCCGCCGGCCGAGCAGCCCGCCACGGCGACGAAATCACGGTCACCGCCGAACTTGTCGACGTTGGCGCGGGCCCATGCGATGGCGGTCTTGACGTCGATGATGTGACGTGGCCAGCGGTGATGCGGCGCCGACGCGGTAGTCGATCGCCAGACACACCCACCCTTGCTCGGCCAGCCGTGACATCAGGGCAGCGCCCTGGCCCATGCACCTACCGTGCGCCCAGGCGCCGCCCGGCACGAAGATCAGCACCGGCGCCGGTTGCGCGGGCAGATCCTTACGGCGCCAGACGTGGAGCACCTGCGCGGCGTGGTCGCCGTAGTGGACCGCGCGGCGGTACAGGTAGCGGCGCTGACGCAGCCCATCCCAGATCGGCGGGGTCCGGGCCGCGATTGGCCATTCCAGCTCGAGATCCGCGGCTGACACCACCCCGCGCAAGGCCGCCAGGGACACCTCATGCGTGCCCTCCCGGTCGCGGCGGCGCGGCTCGCCCGTGCCGGGCGTCAGCCACTCCTTGGCCACCGCGGATATCGCCTGCGGGGCGTGCCGGGCGCGACGACGAACCGGCAAACGAGAACATGTTGACGTCCACCATGTTCGCCAGCATTCCCACCGATACCCCGATCCGCGCTGGGCTAACCCAGCCGTCGTGGTGATACTTGGCCGGTGCCCAACGACGATCGCCCAGATCTGCGCCGCATCTCCCGCTTCACACCGCGGCGGCTGGTCGGTCCGCGAACGTTACCGGTGATGCGGGTCTTGTTGGGGCTGCGAGACCGCTGCACGCCCAGCGACGCCGAAGTGATCACGCTGAGTTCGGGTGTCGGCGTTCGGCTGTTCCGGCCGGTCGGCGCGAGTGAACCGACGGCCGCGCTGCTGTGGATCCACGGCGGCGGATACGTGATCGGCACCGCGCGGCACGACGATCCGCTGTGCCGCCGGTTCAGCACCCGGCTGGGCATCACCGTCGCATCGGTGGACTACCGGTTGGCGCCCGAACACTCGTATCCGGCCCCGCTGGAGGACTGCTACTCGGCGCTGACGTGGCTGGCCGGACTGCCGACGGTGGACCCGCGGGCGGTTGCGATCGCGGCGCCAGCGCCGGAGGCGGCCTGGCGGCGGCGGTGGCCTTGTTGGCGCGGGATCGCGGTGAAGTGACCCCGGCGTTCCAGCTGCTGACGTATCCGATGCTCGACGACCGAAGCTCCGCGACCGCCGAGAAACCCGAATACCGGTTGTGGAACACCCGCGGTAATCCCTTCGGTTGGACGGCGTATCTCGGCAATGCCGACCCGAACGTCGCGGTCCCCGCACGGCCGAAGACCTCAGCGGGCTGGCGCCGGTGTGGATCGGTGTCGGCACCCACGACCTCTTCTATGAGGAAGATCTCGCCTACGCCGAGCGCCTGCGGCAAGCGGGAGTGCCGTGCGACGTCGAAGTCATCCCGGGCGTCTTTCACGGATTCGACATGTGGGTGCCGAAAGCCCCAGTCTCACAGCGCTTTTTCGAGAGCCAGTGCGAGCGTCTGCGTTCTGCGCTGGCCCGGCGCGCTGATCGCCGGTCACATTGCGAAGTACACCAACTCGCCGCCGATGACCGTGGCCGCCACCATGCCGGCGTCCAGCTCCGCGAGCGCCGTCTCCGGTGGCTCGGTCAGCACGCAAAGGTCGCCCGGCTGACCGACTTCGACAGTGCGCACCCGGCCCGGCCGCTCCGAGCGGCCCAGAAACATGGTCAAAGCCTTAAGCGGCGAGACACATTCGTTCGCATTCAGAACAGCCCCGCTGGCCGTGGTGCGGTACACCGCTGCGCGCATCGCCGTCCACGGGTCCCCATGGCCGAACGGCATGTCCGTCGACAGCGCCACGGGCACCATTGCGTTCAGCAGGGAGGCGACCCGCCACAGCTGAGGGTGCTCGACAGCGGGCACGTCGGCAAGGTACTGATCGCCGCGCTCGGCGACGAAGTTGGGCTGGGTCACCACTGTGACCCCCAGTTCGGCCAGGTCGGCCAGGTTGTCCTCGGGCACGACGGCGGCATGCTCGATGCGGTCCAGCGGATGGCCGCCGGCCGCGCGCAGAGCGGCCAGCGTTACCACCAGCTGGGCCGCGGTCACGCAGTGCACGGCGACCGGCCGGCCGTCGCGGTGCTGCTCGGCGACCCAGTCCGTCAGCTCGTCGAGGTCGAGGTGATCCTCCTGCAGGATCTTCTTTCCCGGTGACAGGAAAGAAAGCCGCGGCCGAAACTCGCCGCGGCGGTGCGCCACCAGCAGCGAGACCATGGCGTCGGCGTCGACGTCGGGAGTGGCGTCGGTGACTCCGGTGACGCCGGTCGCGGTGATGCGGCGGCTCAGCTCGGCGAGATCGCTCTCGCGCTGCTGCAGCGCGTCCGACCAGCCACGGTCGGCGCTGCGTAACCGCCCGTCGGGGTGCTCGGGCAGGCCGACGCGGCCCAGCGCTTCGGAGTTGAGGATCCACAGCGCACCGCTGCGGTGCTGGATGCGCACCGGAGTATCGCGGACCACGGCATCCAGGGCGGTTCGGTCCAACTCCCCGGCGACCGACTCGTGGTAGCCGACGGCGCGAATCCAGCCGTCGGGACCGGGCGTGGCATTCGACAACAGCTGCGTCAGTTGAGCTTTGGTGCTGACCCCGGGCGGCCCGACGAAAAACGAATCCAACGCCGACGCCGCCGACCGCACGTGTACATGATGGTCGTGCAGCCCGGGCAGGACGGTTCCGCCGCCGGCGAACAGCACGCCCTCTCCCGGCCTGGCGACGAGGCCATGCTCAACCTGCTCGATCTGGGCACCTACCCGGATGTCGACGGTTCTGCCGTCTAACAACGTGGCGCGCTGGATTAGCATGCCAGGCAACCTTTTTCGGAGACCAATCGGCGCACTGTTTCGTCATCGGCGCCGAGTTCGGCCGCCGCCCGCCACACCGGCGGCGGCTGCGGTGGTGGCGCCGGGCAGCCGGCGACGGACATCGTCGTGGGCAGCGCCGCGTAGGTGGCGGCCACGCCGGCCATGGACACCTGGATCAATTCGCCGCCGCCGCGGCGCAGCGATTCGGCTACCGCCCGGGCCGCTTCCAGCCCCGTCAGTGGGTCGGCGATAGCGTCGCCGCAGAACACCGGTCCGTCGGCCGCGGTACCCACCAGGCCACCGCCCACCGCGGCGTCATCACCGAATGCGGGTCGGTCGTCGGCATATCCGTTGACGCGCAACCAGATTCGGCCCTCCCGTGGCGCCACGTGGTCCGGCCCGAGCCGGCGCCTCGCCAGTGCCGCGGGGCGCGAGCCTTCGATGACGATATCGGCTACGGCGAGTAGCGCGCGCAGCTCGTCGGCTTGGCTGTCGAAATCGAGGCAATAGGAGAGCTTTTGACCGTTGACCCAATCGAAGAAGGCACGGCTGCCGGTGCGGGTACCGTCTGGGCGGCGCGGGCTTTCCACTTTGACGACGGTCGCGCCGGCGCATGCCAGCAGCTGTCCGCACAGCGGACCCGCCCACATCGATGACAGGTCCGCCACCAGCAGCCCGGCCAATTGCCGCCGCGAGGCTTGCCCGCCCAGCCGGGTTATCGTCGGGCTTGCCGGCGCGACCTCGCCCAGCGCTGCCGCCGGGATGTCGAGCAGAGCCGCCCGCTCGGTGATCGCTGATGCCAGATGCGTTGCGGCCCAAAGCTGCAGCATCGGCCACGGGTCGCCGGCCACGTCGTCGATCTGCAGCAGCGCGGGGACGGCGGCGAGGTCCTCCGGGCGCGACAGCGTGAGCGCGCACCAGCCGTCGGCCGCCGCCAGCAGCCGGGTAGCGCCGCCGGCCGACACCCGGCCGCCGCGGGTCAACCCCAGCAGGGCGGCCCGCCCGGTCAGCAGTGTCGCGGCTTCCACGGCCACACCGGTGTGGTCGCGAACCGCCGCGGCCACCTGCTCGGCGCGGGCCAGCACGTACGCGCGGGAGAAGTCCGGCGCCCCGTCCGGCAGGCCGGTCAGGTGGGCCAGCCCGCTACTACCCCACCTGGACTCCCACTCGAACGAAGCCGAACTCACGCCCACCATTGTGCGCGCGGCGGCCCAGCTAGAACTGCAGGGCGGTGAACCGCCAGTCCAGTACCGGCCGGTCCGGATCCCCATCGGTTTCGCCAACCGCGTAGACCAGCGACCGCAGTCCCAGCACGCCCCCGTGCTCGTTCGGTCGGGCGGACTCGACGTGCAACTCGCTGTACAACGTGTCGCCCTCGTGGACCGGGCCGGTGTGGTCACAGGACTCCCAGCCCAAAACCGTGACCAGATTCGGCAGTAGCCTGCTTGCCTGCGCAAGCGCCAGCCCGATGGTATGCCCGCCGTACACCAGCCGGCGCCCACCGACCCGCGAATCATGGTGCTTAGCAGCAATATTGAGCGTGAGTCGAGCCAGTTCCGGCGCGCTGCTGACCACGTCGCCGGTGCTGTGCAGCACCGCACCGGCCAGGCCGGGGTCAAAGTGCGGGCCGGGCACCCGGTTTCGGAAGACCTCGGCATCCCAGTGTGCGGTCGGGTCGGCGGCCGGGCCGGGGACGTCGGCGCCGATGGCCGACAGATCATCACCTGACGCTGCGCCGGGGTTCCAATCCGGGCTGGCCGGCAGCATGGCGCAGCGGTAGAAATCGATCACCAAGCGATCCGCCTGGTCGATGGTGATCATCCGCAGCGCGGCCATTCCCGTCGGCGCGCGACCCGGTTTGGGCGAATTTGCGCGCAGCCCAACCACTTCGGTGCGGGTGTAGATGGTGTCACCGATGACCGGGAAGCGGTGAAAGGTGAGCCCGCGGTAGAAGAGGTTGGCCTTGACACGTTGGGTGACCAATGTCGACTGCCCGATCGCCACGTCACACACCAACGCCGGGTGGGCCAGCGGCCCCGGAACCCCGGTCACCGCGGTACACAGCACGGCGTCCAGCGCCAGTCGCATCCGGTCGCCCAGGATCGCCTGATGTGCGGCCGCCAATCCCGGCGACAGCGTAGCTGCCGGGGCCCAGTCGAACACCTGGCCGTTCGAGAGGTCGTCAAAGTAGGGCCCGCCCTCGCGGATCCGCGCATACCCGTTACTCGTCACAACGCCCCATGCTGGCAGGCTGTCGAATCGGGACCAACGGTGGGAGGGTGATCGCAGGTGAACGGCGAAGAAGAGATGCTGGTCGCCACGGTGCGCGCGTTCATCGACCGGGACGTGAAACCGGCCGTTCGCGACGTCGAACACGCCAACACCTACCCCGAGGCGTGGATCGAGCAGATGAAGCGGATCGGCATCTACGGTTTGGCCATTCCCGAGGAATACGGCGGGTCACCGGTGTCCATGCCGTGCTACGTACGTGTGACCGAGCAGCTGGCGCGCGGCTGGATGAGCCTGGCCGGTGCGATGGGCGGGCACACCGTGGTCGCCAAGCTGCTGACGCTGTTCGGCACCGAGGAGCAGAAGCGCGCCTACCTGCCGCCTATGGCGACCGGCGAGCAACGGGCCACCATGGCGCTGACCGAGCCGGGCGGTGGTTCGGATCTGCAGAACATCTCGACCACCGCGCTGCCCGACGGCTCGGGGGACTTGCGCATCAACGGTTCCAAGACCTGGATCAGCAACGCGCGTCGTTCCGGGCTGATCGCATTGCTGTGCAAGACCGACCCCAACGCCAGGCCGCGGCACACGGGGATCTCGATTGTGCTGGTGGGGCACGGACCGGGCCTGACGGTCTCACGCGATCTGCCGAAGCTGGGCTACAAGGGTGTCGAGGCCTGCGAGCTGGCGTTCGACGATTTCGCCGCGCCCGCGTCGGCGGTGCTGGGCGGCCGCATGGGCGAGGGCTTCGCGCAAATGATGAAAGGACTCGAAACGGGCCGCATCCAAGTCGCCGCCCGGGCGCTGGGCGTCGCGACCGCCGCGCTCGAGGACGCGCTGGCGTATGCACAGCAGCGGGAAAGCTTCGGCAAGCCGATCTGGAAGCACCAGGCGATCGGCAACTACCTGGCCGACATGGCGACCAAACTCACCGCCGCCCGTCAGCTCACCCGCTATGCCGCCGAACGCTACGACAGCGGCGAACGTTGCGACATGGAGGCCGGAATGGCGAAGCTGTTCGCCTCCGAGGCCGCCATGCAAATCGCCCTGGACGCGGTGCGCATCCACGGCGGCTACGGCTATTCCACCGAGTACGATGTCGAACGTTACTTTCGTGACGCCCCGCTGATGATCGTCGGCGAAGGCACCAACGAGATCCAGCGCAACGTCATCGCCGGGCAGCTGATCGCTCGAGGCGGTATCTGAGCGGCGGCCCCAATCACCCGGCTTGAAGTAGGCGCTTGCTGTATATTTGCCTGACTCTCACACCCGCAAGCACTGGACCGAAAGAAAGTCGGCTGCCATGAGTTATCCCCAAGGGCCGTACGAAGGTTCACCAGAATCGCAGGGTCAACAGCCGGCCTGGCAAGGCCAGCAGCCGGCGTGGCAAGGCCAGCAGCCCGGGTGGCCGGCCCAGCAGCCGGCGGGCTGGCAAACGCCGCAACCAGGTTGGCAAGGACAGCGCGAGCCCGACAACTACCTCGTCTGGGCGATCCTGTCCACCGTGTTGTGCTGTCTGCCGCTCGGCATCGTGTCGATCGTGTACTCCACCAAGGTTTCCTCGCTGTGGAGTCAGGGCCGCTACGCCGAGGCGCAGGCCGCGGCCGAAAACGCCAAGAAGTGGGCCATCATCAGTGCGATCGTGGGCGTCATCATCGCGGTGATCGGGGTCATCTTGTGGTTCGTATTGTTCGCGGTGGCTGTATCGAACCTCCCGTCGACCACCACCACCACGTATTCGGGCTACTGAGAATCGCCCTGAGCCGCAACGTAAGTCGAGTCCGCCAAGCCCCATTCCAACGCGGTGTCGGCGTCGATGGTGCGGCCGGACAGTACGAGATAGGCAGTGCGCCAACGGCCGATCCGCCGGGTCACGCTCAGCGTGCCGCCGGCGCCGGGGATCAACCCCAAACTCAATTCGGGTAGGCCGAACACCGAATCGCCGCGCGCGGCGACCCATCCGCAAAATGCCGCCATCTCCAGCCCGCTGCCCATCACCCGGCCGTGTACTTCGGCCCGGCAGGCGTGGCCCAGCCGGGCAGTGAGTGCATCGAGCGCCAGCGCGGGGCTGTGGCGGGTGCGGGCCAGGTGCGCGCTCGCCGGGTCGGAGAAGGTGCCGAATTCGGCCAGATCTCCGCCACTGCAAAACGACGGCCCGTTGCCGCGCAATACGATGCCGGTCACCGACGGGTCCAGTTGCGCGACAGTCAAGGCGTCCAACAATGCGCCGCGCGCGTCGGTGGAAAAAGCGTTGTGACGTTGGGGCCGGTTGAACGTGATACGCAGGATGTCGCCGTCGCGCTGCGCCAAAACCGGGTCAGCGCTGTGCGGCAGACGGGCCGGGCCGCGCTCGGCCAACCAGCGCGCGAACTCCGGACCGGCCTGCAGGGTCGAGTAGGCCAATGACTCGGTCACCACCGCGGGCAGCGCCGGGCCGGCGGGTTCGACCGCGCGCAGCACGTCGTCGCAGACGCTACTGGCGTGCGGCCACTGTCGACAGCGCGCAGTCAGCTCGGCCAGCGCCTCGGGCACCGAACCGACCATGACAACCCGGCGATCAGTGCAAATGTCCTCCGTCAACGTGAATGTTGCTGTGTCGAACCAGTATTCGCTGCGAGCAAGGTCAGCGGCGGAGCCGTGCGCCACGATCACGCCGGGCGGTGACGCGGCGCCGGTTTCAGCGTCGAGATCCGACGTCCTCGACAGATCGACCACCCGCAGCATCGGTCACACCGAGTATTTCTCGATCAGTCCGTTCTTGTAGAGCTTCCCGGTGTCGGTGCGCGGCAACTGCGCTTCGAACGCGATTGACCGCGGACACTTGTAGTGCGCCAAGTGATCTCGCAGCCAGTCCAGCAGCTCGAAGGCGAACTCATCGCTGGCGCCCGCCGGGTCAACGGTCTGCACGGCGGCCATGACCCGCTGCCCCATCTCGTCGTCGGGAACCCCAAAGACCGCCGCGTCCAGCACCTTCGGGTGCGTGACCAGAAGATTCTCGGTTTCTTGCGGGTAGATGTTCACCCCGCCCGAGATGATCATGTGGTGGCGCCGGTCGGTCAGGTAGAGGTATCCCTCGTCGTCGACATAGCCGACGTCGCCGACCGTCACCCAACCGTGCCCGTCACGGGAGGCGGCCGTTTTCGCTGCATCATTGAGGTACTCGAAGGAATAGCCGCCGGCGAAATAGATTTCGCCGGGCTGCCCGGGTGGCAGCTCGTTGCCGTCTTCGTCGAGGATGTGGATTTCGCAGGCCATCGGTTTACCGACCGAACCGGGATGGGCCAGCCACTCCTCGGCGCTGATCAACGTCGACCCGATCGCCTCTGAGGAGGCGTAGTACTCGTCAATGACGGGGCCCCACCAGTCGATCATCTGCTTTTTGATCTGCACCGGGCACGGCGCCGCCGCGTGCATCACGCGCTGCAGACTGGATATGTCGTACAAGTTGCGCACTGCATCAGATAGTTTCAGCATCCGGGTGAACATGGCCGGCACGAACTGGCCGTGCGTGACGCGGTGTCGCTGGATCGCATCGAGACAGCCCTCGGCGTCGAACTTCTCCATTACGACCGTGGTTATGCCACCGGCCTGTGCGCTCATCGACCACACCGAGGGAGCGGTGTGATACAGCGGTGCCGGGCTGAGATAGATCGAGTCGGGGGTCATCCAGAAACTGACCAGTGCCGACATCATGCCGGGCGCCTCGGCCGGTGAGACGTGCGGCAATTCGCGTTTGATCCCCTTGGGTCGACCGGTGGTGCCCGAGGAGTACTGCAGCAGATCGCCCTCGCGCTCGTCGTCGATCGGTGTGTCCGGTTGACCGGCAACGCATTCCGGGTAGCGCTGCCAGCCGGGTAACTCGTCGTCCGCGATCAGCAGCGTGTCCGGCAGCCCGGCGGGCAGGTGCTCAGCCAAATTCTCACATGGCTTGCGCATTGCGGCCGAACCGACGATCGCCTTGGCGGCACTGTTGTCGATGATGTAGGCGGCCTCGGCCGCGGTCAGGTGGGTGTTGATCGGCACGTAGTAAAGCCCGCTGCGGCGCGCCGCCCACATGACCGCATGGATGTGTTCGTTGTTCTCCATGAGGATTGCGACGGCGTCGCCCTCGACCAGGCCGGCCTGCCGGAAGTAGTGCGCCAGTCGGTTGGCCCGCGCCTCCAGCTCATCGAAGGTGACGACCGTGCCGGACGGGTAGAGGATGACGGCAGGTTTGTCGGCGCCGAGATGCGGGCGAATCTGCATGGGAGGACTGTACCGCCGCGAAATTTGACGGGTGTTAAGTGCCCGGCAGCGTTCGGCGTGCAGTCCCAGGCAGCAGCAGGGCGCTGTCGCCGAATTCATGCCACAGATAGCCATGTTCGACGGCCTCGCGGTAGGCCAGCGCCACCAGGTCTGGTCCCGCGACCGCCTCCAGCAGCGCCAGATGGGAGGCGCCGGCGTCGTGCCATCCGGTGATCAGGCCGTCGACGACCCAGGCCGGGCGCTCGGGGCCGAGCACCAGGTCGGTCCAGCCGCCAGCTTGGCGCATGCTGCCGCCCCGCGTCGCGGCCGACTCCAGGGCGCGGGTCGCCGTGGTGCCCACCGCGATCACGCTGCTGCCGGCCGCGCGTGCCGAGTTGACCATCCGCGCGGTCGCGGCGGGCACCCGGAACAACTCCGGAGTCGGTGGCTCGCCGGCTTCCGCCGACGACGCCCCGGCATGCAGCGTGATCGGCACGATCGCAACCCCGGCAGACACCAGAGCCGTTACCAATTGCGCGCTGAAAGGCCGCGCAGCACTTGGCATCTCAGCACTGCCGGGATGACGGGCGAACACGGTCTGGTAATGGTGCAGCGGCCAGCGCCGCGGAACGTAGGAATACCTGATCGGCCGGCCGTGCCGAGCGAGGTACGAGCCGACGTCACCCTCCAGGACCACCCGGGCCGTCCACAGTCGTGCACCCTGCACCCCGGGCGCCGGATAGGACGCCCCGATGACGAGCCCGGCACCGCCGGGCATGTCGATGCGTTCCCCGGGCCGGATGTCGGGCAGGTGCCCGGCCGCGTCCGCGGCTGGCCGCAGTTCCACCACCCAGGCCTTGTCGGCCCGCGCCGTCGAGAAATGCACGGTGATCGGCTGTCCGGCGCGGCGGCCGTCCACCGCGGCGGGCAGGGTGGCCGAGTTGTTGACCACCAAGACATCCCCCGGCCGCAGGTAATCAACGAGGTCAGCGAAACGGGCGTGGGTCACGCCGCCGGGCCGGGCGACCAGGAGCTTCACGGCGTCCCGCGCCACGCCGTGCGCTTCTGGCGGCTCGATGGCGTCGGACCCCGGCGGGCGGTGAAACACCAGGCCCGTCACGGCCGCGCTCCGGCCAGCAGGTCCGCCGCGCGATAGCGCCCGGCGGCAGGCCGGCTATCCAGCAGGCGCAGCAGCGCGGGCACGACAGCCTCGGGCTCGGGACGGTCGGAGATGTCCTCACCGGGAAATGCGGCCTGGTGCATCTCGGTTCGCATGTCACCCGGGTCGAACGCGTAGACGGTGACGGCCGAGGTCTCGACGCCGAGGATGGCCGACACCTGGTCCAGCGCGGCCTTTGACGAGCCGTATCCGCCCCAGCCCGGATACGGCTCGGCGGCGGCGTCAGACGTCACGTTGACGATCACTCCCTCGCTGTCGGTGAGCGCCGGCAGCGCCGCCTGAATGAGCGCGAGCGGAGCGAACACGTTGGTGTGGTACACCGCTGATAACTCGATTGCCGGGTAGTCGGCGAGTGCCGGTTGCGGGCTGGGCCCCAGCCGGCTGGCGTTGTTCACCAGCAGATGAAGGGTTCCGGCCGCGATCGCGGCGGCCACCAGCGCGTCACGATGCGACGCGTCGGTAACGTCGCCCGGCAACACGATCAGGCTCTCTGAATTCAGCTCTTGCGCAGTGACTTTCAGTTCATCGGCGCGGCGAGCATCGGCGACGACGGTCCAGCCGCGGGCGAGCAGGGCCGCGGTCACCGCCTTACCGAATCCGCGCGATGCTCCGGTGATGATGGCAATGGGGCGGTTCGATTGAGTCATACGGCCATACTCGTAGTTAAACTTAACTTTAAGTCAAGTCCGCAATCCGACGGAGGTCACATGGACAAGCGAGACTTGTTCACCGTCAGCGAGATCGCCCGGCGCAGCGGGTTCACTGCCTCGGCAATCCGGTTCTACGAAAGCCTGGGTCTCATCGCCGCAACGCGCACGCCCGGCGGTCAGCGACGATTCGAACGACAGGTGCTGCGCCGGCTGGCATTCATCCGGGCCGCGCGCAACGTCGGATTGTCGCTGGAGGAAGTCGCCGACGCGCTGGCCCAACTTCCGGACGCCCGCACACCCACCCGCGCCGACTGGTCGCGGCTTTCCAAGACCTGGCGCACCCGGCTCAACGACCAGATCGCCGGGCTGATCGCGCTGCGCGACAACCTCGACTCGTGCATCGGCTGCGGCTGCCTCTCACTGCAGCGCTGCGCCATCTCCAACCCGGCCGACTCAGCGGCGGTCGCCGGAGTGGGTGCGGTGTACCTGCCGAAATCGTTGCGAGCCAGGCGGATCAGCGGCCCGCGTGGAGCCTAGCTCGACTCGTTCAGGCGTTGCTTGAGCGCCTCGAATTCGTCCTTTACGCCGGTCGGGAGCCTCTCGCCGATGAACTCGAACCACTCCTCGATCGACGGAAGCTCCTTGCGCCACTCGTCGGCTCTGACCGCCAACGCCTGAGACACGTCGCCACTGTCGATGTCGAGCCCGTCCAGGTCGAGGTCGTCGGTGGTCGGCACGATGCCGATCGGGGTGTCTTGGCCGCCGGCCCGGTGCTCGATGCGGTCGACGATCCACTTGAGCACCCGGCTGTTCTCGCCAAAGCCCGGCCACAGGAAATCACCGTCCGCATCGCGGCGGAACCAGTTGACGAAGAACACCTTCGGCAGCTTCGACTCGTCGGAGTTCTTGCCCAGGTCGAGCCAGTGCTGGAAGTAGTCGCCGACGTGGTAGCCCAGGAACGGAAGCATGGCCATCGGGTCGTGGCGCACGGTGCCCACCTTGCCCTCGGCGGCGGCGGTCTGCTCGCTGCCCATGGTGGCTCCCATGAACACGCCGTGCTGCCAGTTCCGGGCCTGCGTCACCAGCGGGACCGTGGTCTTGCGGCGGGCGCCGAAAAGGATGCCCGAGATCGGCACGCCCTGCGGGTCGTCCCACTCCGGTGCCAGGATCGGGCACTGCGACATAGGCGTGCAGTAGCGCGAATTCGGGTGCGCCGCAGTCGTTTCTGTCTCCCGGAAGTACCAGTCGTTGCCCTTCCAGTCGATGAGGTGCTCGGGGCTGCCCTCCAGGCCTTCCCACCACACCTCGTTCTCGTCGGTGAGTGCGACGTTGGTGAAAACCGTGTTGCCGGCCTCGATGGTGCGCATCGCGTTCGGGTTGGACTTCCAGTTGGTGCCCGGGGCGACCCCAAAGAACCCGAACTCGGGGTTGACCGCGTAGAGCCGGCCGTCCTTGCCGAACCGCAACCAGGCGATGTCGTCGCCGAGCGTCTCGGCGCGCCAGCCTGGGATGGTCGGCTGCAGCATGGCCAGGTTGGTCTTGCCGCACGCCGACGGGAACGCCGCGGCGAAGTAGTACGCCTTGTTCTGCGGGGAGATCAGCTTGAGGATCAGCATGTGCTCGGCGAGCCAGCCCTCATCATGAGCCATCGCCGAGGCGATGCGCAGCGAGTAGCACTTCTTGCCCAGCAGGGCGTTGCCGCCGTAGCCCGACCCGTAGCTCCAGATCTCGCGGGTCTCCGGGAAGTGGGTGATGTATTTGGTGTCGTTGCACGGCCAGGGAACGTCCTTCTGGCCCGGCTCCAGCGGGGCGCCGACCGAGTGCAGTGCCTTGACGAAGAATCCGTCGTCGCCCATCTTCTCCAGCGCGGCCTTGCCCATCCGGGTCATCACCTTCATCGACACGACCACGTATTCCGAGTCGGTGATCTCCACGCCCAGTTTGGGGTCCTCGGCCCCCAGCGGGCCCATGCAGAACGGCACCACGTACATGGTGCGACCGCGCATGCAGCCGCGGTACAGCTCCTTCATGGTGGACCGCATCTCGGCCGGGTCCATCCAGTTGTTGGTCGGCCCGGCGTCTTCCTTGCGCTCCGAGCAGATGAAGGTCCGCGACTCCACCCGCGCGACGTCGGACGGGTCGGACAAGGCCAGGAAGGAGTTGGGGTGCTTGTGGGGGTTGAGCCGCTTGAACGTGCCCGCCTCGACAAGCTGGTCGGTCAGCCGCTGCCACTCCTCGTCGGAGCCGTCCACGAACACCACGCGGTCCGGCTGGGTGAGCTCGGCGACCTCCTGTACCCATGACAGCAAGCCCTGATGTTTGGTGGGCGCGGTGTCCAAACCGGGAATGGTCGCTGAGGTCATCGAACTTCTCCTGGATTCGTCTGCTACTCGGGCTGTCCTTGATTGCGTATGCGCTCACCCACACAACGTTCGAATGGTGGCGTTAACTACAGGTTATCGCGAGCAACTTGTCGGGGAAGTCTCGGGCAGGTATAAGCCTTCTCACAACAACGATTCAGAAACAGGGCCAAACGTCACTCGTGATCGCCTTCCGCGGTGCGTGAAGTGCTTTTATCGGTCCCGGCCCGGTCCGGTTCGCCAAGTTCCGCACGCACCGCGTCCAGCGCGGCCGTCACCGTGGGCAGCTGCCGATCACGCGCCGATTCGGCCCACGCGGTGGCCGCAGCGTGCTCGCGCAGTTCGCTGTCGATCACATTGACCTGATCGGCCACCTGTGCGTGTTCGGCCTCATCCTGGGCCATCACCGCCTTGCTCAGCACCGATTCGGCGACCAGCACCTGGGTGGCGACCAGCTCCTCGACCACCGACCGCAGCGAGGCGGTCGCGTCGCCCGCCCAACGGTCGAGCAACGCCCGGTCGTGCAGCAGCCCGCGGATGTTGATCACCACGAAAGTGAGCGCCAGCCCGATCGCCACGCACGCCACCGCTGCGGCTACGGCCAGTGCCGGACTCAGCCGCGAGGTCAAGCCGCTAATCAGCCGACTCAGGGTGAGCGCCACACCGAGCCCGAACGCCACCCCCAGCAGCATGATCAGCCGGGTTTCCTGCCGCCGAGATTTCAGCGGCCACGGCGGCACGTCGACCGTCGGCGGCTTCTCGGCGGCCGGCACCGTCGTGGCGACACCCATTGTCTGCGCGACGTCGGCAAGCTGCGTGGCGCTGCCCTCGCTGACTTCGGCGACCACCTCATCGAGCCGGCCGCGGGTATACGCCTCGAAGCCCGGCATGTTCCGGCGAGACAACCCCGCCGCGTCTTCCTGCAGCTCGCTGCGCACCGACGCGCTCCGGTTGCGCGCGAAGTGGGAGAGCTGGACCCGGGCCTGCTGGATCTGACCGCGCAGGGTGATGGTGCGCTCGGTTTTCGCCTCGCGCCGCTGCCGCAACGCGGTACTGCGCTCTTCGCGCAACGCGTCAACCCGTGCCCGCCGACCGGCGCTGTCGGCGTCGCAGTCGAACCGCCGCGCGGCGGTCTGCAGCCGGGCTTCCCAAGCCCGCAACCGGTTACGCCGCTCGAGATCGGCATCCGCGAGCCGTCTCGAGAGGGTATCCACCAAGTCGTCGACGTCGGGGTCGCCGACGTCCGGCAAGGCCGCGGCACCTACCCACGGCACTCGGGCATAGCGCGGCGCGTGCGCGGCCAGCACGTCGCGGTTGGCGGCGACCACGTCGCGCCAGTTGCGATGCACGTCGATCTTGGACACCACACCGACAACGATGTCGGTGTGCTCGGCGGCGGCGTCCAGCAGCGCGCAGTCGGATTGGGTCAGGTGGGCCGCTGCCGAAACGACGAATACCACCGCCATCGGCGCATCACCGGATCCCAGACCGGCCGACTCCACGAACTTGTGCTGCGGCAGCCGCTCGCGCAGCACCGCGGCCACCGCACTCACCCCGGCCATCCAGGGGCCGGTCACCAGCACCACGTCGCGGCGGTTGATCGCGGGCGAATCCAACTGCGGCCCGATCGTTGCCACCAGCGCGTCCACTTCGGCGACTGGATCGTCGCGCTTCTTGGGGCTCACGGCCACTCTCCCAACGGCTCACCCGGCAACGAGCCGCAGGCCTGCGACCACAGTCGCAGCGAGCCTCTGGCGATGTCCGCCCCGCATGCCCGATGCAGCTCACTGACCGACGTGCGGCTGTAGCGCTGCCAGCGCACCGCGCGCGGCAGATGCTCGGACGGGTCGCGGTCCCCGGCCACCCGATCGCCTGCGTCCAGCCCGGCCGCCTCAGCCAGGTCGAGGGCGGCCGCCATCCGGGCGACCACCGTGTCGTCGCGGGACAGAAACGCGCTGATCGGCTCCCCGAGCCCGGGCTGACAGACGGCCAGTGCCTCCAGTTCCGCGACGGCGTCGAGCAGCCGCCGGTAACGCGCCTCGGCGCCGAGAACTGAGACCTTGGCGATGACGGCATCAACACCGCTCAGCCTGCGCAGCAGGGTGCGCAGCTGTGCCGCCGTCCGGCCCTGACGGGCCGCGGCGATCCCGAGCGCCACCCCGAACAGGTCCAGGGTGTCCAGCAAACGCGCCCGCACGTCCGTCGGCACCGGAAGGTCGGCGGCCAGGAACCCCGCGAAGGAACCGTCGAGGCAGGCCGTGCCAGCCGGATGGGCGGCCAGCGCGCGCAGCGCCGCCCACACCGAGCCGTCCAGCGCCCCCTCTTCGAGCGCCGCGACCGCCAGCAGGCCGATCATCGGCTCCATCGGCACTCCGGCGCGCGTCGAGAGATCCGCGCAACGCATCCGCGCCGCCGCGATCGGCCCGTCACCGCCGCGGCCCGCCAGCGACCCGACCAGATCGGCCTTGTTCAGCACTGCCACCACCGGCCGTGCTGCGACGGCGATCGCTTCGGTGTCCTCCGGTTTGACCACCTCGGCGGTCACGTAGACCACGATGTCGGCGGCGCCGCTCGGCTCGGTGGTGGCCACAATGCCCGCCGGGGTTCCGGCACCGTCCAGCGCGCGGGCCACGGTGCGGCAACCCACTCCCCGGCGACCTCGGACATCCACGCGCAGAGGCGCGGCGGTTCGCTCGGCGATCGCCGTCACGCGCGCGTCAAAGTGGCTGGCAGCAAATCGCGCCAGCTCGTCGACGAAAATCCGGTGTCCCTGTCCCCTCATGTCCTGCTTCGTTCAGTCCGAGCGGCCCGCTCGCCCGGCCAACGTTGCCGTGACCGGATGCGGCGCCGTTGCCGAGCCTAGGTTGGTTTGCCGGGCGGTAGATCGGGTCACCCCGAATAGTGGCATCTGTGCCACCGAGTTGCGAGCCACCGTTTATCTGTTACCAGGTGAAGGCAACTGTTGGGTATCAATCTGGACCAGGGGCGGCTACATCAGGGGTTTATGGGCCACCATGGACAAATGCATGCGCAGCCCGGGGTGGCACTATGTCCCGACGCGCCGGAGGAGCAATTGGACCGTCGCGAACAGCGCTATCTGCCGGCCACCAGTCTCCGCTCCCGGCGTTCGTCCCTCTCCGACGCCCAGCGCCAGGCCTGGGAACGGCGCTGGCCGCAGCTAGGGCTATCGGTGGGCGCCGGGGGCGAAGAACCCGGTCATCAAGAGGCGCTGGACACCCGCGCATGGTTCGGCCGACAGGCGCCGCTGGTGCTCGAGATCGGCTGCGGCAGTGGCACATCCACGCTGGCGATGGCCAAAGAGGAGCCCCACATCGATGTCATCGCGGTGGAGATCTACCGGCGCGGGCTGGCGCAGCTGCTGGGTGCGATCGACCGGGAGCAGGCCGGCAATATCCGGATGATCCGCGGCAACGCCATCGACGTCCTGCAGCGGTTGATCGCCCCCGGCTCGCTGACCGGGGTGCGGGTGTTTTTCCCCGATCCCTGGCCGAAGGCCCGTCACCACAAGCGCCGATTTCTGCAAACCGGCACGATTGGCCTGATCGCCGACCGGCTACTCCCGGGTGGTGTCCTGCACGTCGCGACGGACCATCCCGGGTATGCCGAGCACATCGCCGAAGTCGGCGCCGGCGAGCCCCGACTGCGTCCCGTCGGACCTGTTGGCCGGCTGCCCATCTCGGTTGTCCGGCCGACCACCAAGTACGAGACCAAGGCCCAGGAGGCGGGCAGCGCCGTCACCGAATTCATCTGGGTGAGACGGTGAGTAGGCAATGGATATAAGCCTGGCAGATCAGACCACAACGGCAGCCGAACCCGTGGCGCCCCCGGCGGTGCTTTCCGGCAGTGAGGTCGGGGCGCTGGGCGGCTTTTCGCCGCCGGGCGGCCGGGTCTTGCTGGTGTGGGATGCTCCCAACCTCGACATGGGCCTGGGCTCCATCCTGGGTCGTCGGCCCACAGCCCTGGAACGCCCCCGCTTCGATGCCCTGGGCCGCTGGCTGCTGGCCCGTACCGCCGAGGTCAGCGCCAGCCGGCCTGGCGTGGTGATCGAGCCGGAGGCCACCGTTTTCACCAACATCGCGCCGGGCAGCGCCGAGGTGGTCCGGCCCTGGGTGGATGCCCTGCGCAACGTGGGGTTCGCCGTCTTCGCCAAGCCGAAGATCGACGAGGACAGCGACGTGGACCGCGACATGCTCGCCCACATCGAACTGCGGCGCCGAGAAGGGCTGGCGGCCCTGGTTGTCGCTTCCGCCGACGGCCAGGCGTTTCGTGAACCGCTGGAAGAAATCGCGCGCACCGGAGTTGGCGTTGCGGTCATCGGATTTCGTGAACACGCTAGTTGGGCGCTAGCGTCGGATACCTTGGACTTCATCGACCTGGAGGACATCGCCGGTGTCTTCCGGGAACCGTTGCCGAGGATCGGCCTGGATTCGCTGCCTGACCAGGGTGCGTGGTTGCAGCCGTTCCGGCCGCTGTCCGCACTGTTGACCGCGCGTGTGTGACACTGGAAAACCAATGCGCGGGTCGTTACCGATCCAGTAAGGAGCTTACGTGTTCGCCTGGTGGGGTCGAACTGTTTACCGCTACCGGTACATCGTAATTGGGGTCACGGTGGCGCTCTGCCTTCTGGGTGGCGTGTTCGGGCTCAGCCTCGGTAAGCATGTCACACAGAGCGGCTTCTACGACGAGGGCAGCCAGTCGGTGAAGGCCTCGGTGATCGGCGACAAGGTGTACGGCCGCGACCGAACCGGCCACATCGTGGCGGTCTTCCAAGCGCCGGACGGCAACACCGTCAACGACCCGGCGTGGGCGAAGAAGATCACCGACGAGCTCAACCAGTTCCAGAAAGACCATCCCGACCAGGTGATGGGCTGGGCCGGCTACCTCCGCGCGCCCGACACCACCAACCCGGTCGTCAAGGGCATGGCCACCCAGGACAAGAAGTACACGTTCGTGTCCATCCCGCTCAAAGGCGACGACGACGACACCATCCTGAACAACTACAAGACCATCGCACCCGATCTGCAGAAACTCGACGGTGGCACGGTCCAACTCGCCGGGCTTGAGCCGGTGGCCAACGCGTTGACCGGCACCATCGCCACCGACCAGCGGCGCATGGAAGTTCTGGCGCTGCCGATGGTCGCCGTGGTGCTGTTCCTGGTGTTCGGCGGCGTGATCGCCGCCTGCCTTCCGGTGATGGTGGGCGGTCTGAGCATCGCGGGCTCGCTGGGCATTCTGCGGCTGATCGCGGTATTCGGGCCGGTGCACTTCTTCGCCCAGCCGGTGGTCTCGTTGATCGGTCTGGGGATCGCGGTGGACTACGGGCTTTTCGTGGTGAGCCGATTCCGGGAGGAGATCGCCGAAGGCTACGACACCGAGGCCGCGGTGCGCCGCACGGTGATGACGGCCGGCCGCACCATCGCGTTCTCGGCGGTGCTGATCATCGCGTCCGGGGCGAGCCTGCTGATGCTGCCGCAGGGTTTCGTGAAGTCGTTGACCTACGCGCTCATCGCCGCGGTCGGGTTGGCCGCACTGCTCTCGATCACCCTGCTTCCGGCGTGCCTGGGGATCCTCGGCCGCCACGTCGACGCGCTCGGCGTGCGGACGCTGTTCCGGGTGCCCTTCCTGCGCAACTGGTGGGTTTCGCGTGCCTACCTGAACTGGCTAGCGGACCGCCTGCAGAAGACCAAGACCCGCGAAGAGGTCGAGGCGGGGTTCTGGGGCAAGCTGGTCAACTGGGTGATGAAGCGGCCGCTGGTGTTCGCCATCCCCATCGTCTGCGGCATGATCGTCCTCACCATCCCGGTGTTTAACATCTCGCTGGGCGGCATGAGCGAGAAGTATCTGCCGCCCAACAACGCGGTCCGCCAGTCGCAGGAGCACTTCGACAAACTCTTCCCCGGCTACCGCACCAATCCGCTGACGCTGGTCATTCAGACCACCAATCATCAGCCGGTCACCGACGGCCAGCTCGCAGACGTGCGCAGCAAGGCGATGGCGATCAGCGGATTCATCGACCCGGACAACAACCCGGCGAATATGTGGCAGGAGCGCAGTGTCGCGCCGGGCGCATCCAAGGATCCATCGGTGCGGGTGCTGCAGAACGGGTTGGTCAACCAAGGTGATGCGCCCAAGAAGCTGGCCGAACTGCGAGCCATCACGCCGCCCAAGGGAATCGAGATATGGGTCGGGGGTACCCCGGCCCTCGAGCAGGACTCGATCCACAGCCTGTTCGCCAAGGCTCCGCTGATGCTGGTCGTCTTGCTCACCGCGACCATGCTGTTGATGTTCCTGGCGTTCGGGTCGGTGGTATTGCCGATCAAGGCGGCGGTGATGAGCGCGCTGACGCTCGGGTCCACCATGGGCATCCTGACGTGGATCTTCGTCGACGGGCACCTCTCGAAGTGGCTGAATTTCACGGCGACCCCCTTGACCGCACCGGTGATCGCGCTGGTTGTCGCGGTCGGCTACGGCCTGGCCACCGACTACGAGGTGTTCCTGGTATCCCGCATGGTTGAGGCGCGCGAGCGCGGCATGTCCACCGCCGAGGCGATCCGGATCGGCACGGCCACCACGGGGCGGATCATCACGGCTGCCGCCTTGGTGCTTGCCGTGGTCGCGGGTTCCTTCGTGTTCTCCGACTTGGTGATGATGAAGTATCTGGCCTTCGGTCTGATGGCGGCGCTACTGCTGGACGCCACCATCGTCCGAATGTTCTTGGTGCCGTCGGTGATGAAGTTGCTCGGCGACGACTGCTGGTGGGCTCCGCGCTGGGCGAGGCGCCTGCAGAACCGCATCGGGTTGGGCGAGATCGACCTGCCCGACGAGCGTAAGCGGCCCACCCTCAACGGCCGGCCCACCCGGCCGCCGGTCGCCGCCAGCCTGGTGGCTGCCGCGCCGCGCCCACCCCACGATCCCACCCACCCCGGCGCGCTGGAGCCGTCCCGCGTGACGCGCCCGGGGCCGGCCACGCCGCCGGAAGCCGTGCCGGCCAGGCCCGGTCAGCCGACGGAAGCCAAGACGGCGCGCCTCTCGGTGCCCGCGAACTCCGCCAACCCCGCGTCCGACACGCGCGCCCCCGCCAATGCCGCGCCTCCGGCGCCGGCACGGCCGGCCGCGCCGGGCAGCACGGCACCACCGCCGCCACCACCACCGTCGGGCGGTCAGACCCGGGCCATGCCCGTCGCTACCACTCATTCCGATGACAACAAAGGCGATCCGGCCGACCCCACCACGGCCCTGCGGGTGATGCGGTCGGACGGAAACGACTCCGACGCCGCCACCGAGAAGCTGAACGCCCGCACACAGAGCGAGAACGGCCACCCGGCGCGCCAGCGCCGGCGAACCGGCGGCGGCTTGTCCGCCCAGGACCTGCTGCGTCGTGAGGGACGGCTGTAGGCCGTCGGCTTAACGCCTGCTAGCCGTGTTCCGGGATGTCCGGTTCGGCCTGCAGGATCGCGCCCTCCTCAGCTTCCTCGGTCCGTTTGTCGGCTTCGGCGGACGGATTCGGCGCGAGCAGCACCTGCATCGCGTTATTGAAGAACGCCACCGTCGGGACGGCCAGCAACGCACCGACGATTCCGGCGAGTACACCACCGGTGGAAATGGCCAGCACCACCGCCAGCGGGTGGATCGAGACCGCGCGACCCATCACCAGGGGCTGCAGCAAATGCGCCTCCATCTGGTTGACCGCCACCAGCAAACCCAGCGTGATCAGCGCGTACACGACGCCCTTCGACAGCAGGGCCACCACCACGGCCAAGAAGCCGGCGATCACCGCACCCACCAGCGGGATGAACGCACCGAGGAACACCAGCGAGGCCAGCGGCAGGGCAAGCGGAATCCCCATGATCGCCAACCCGGCACCGACACCGGCCGCATCGGTCAGCGCCACCAGGAAGGTGGCCCGCACGTAGCCGATCAGTGACCCATATCCGGCGCGGCCCGCCTCGCGCACCCGCTCCCGCACGTCGACCGGGAAGATCTTGGTGACGTACTGCCAAATGTTGCGGCCGCCGTACAGAAAGAAAATCAGCGTGAACAACGCCAGCACCGCGGCCGTGACCAGCTCGGTGATGGTGGCGGCGGTGGCCAGTGCGCCGCTGGTCAGCTTGGACTGATTGTTGTGTAGCGCCTGGATGGCCGCGTTGCCGGCGTTGGAGATCTGCTCGCCGCGCAGATGTAGCGGTCCCTCGATCAGCCATCGACGAGTGGTGTCGATGCTGCGGGTCACCTGATCGGTCAAATCGGGCAGGCCGTACACGAACTGGACGATGACGAACGCCAGGATGCCGCCCACAATCGCGAATCCACCCAGCAAAACCAGCGCCACCGCCCCGCCGCGCGGCAAGCCCCGCCGGTCCAACCAGTCGACAGCCTGCACCAGCAAGGCGCTGACCATCAACGCGAGCAACACCGGTACGACGATGACTTCAAGCCTCTTCACGACCCACAGCACGGCGAGGACCGCGGTCAAGATCACGAGCAACCGCCAGGCCCAGGCCGCGGTTTTGCGGATCAGGGGTTCAACCGAAGCGTCGTCGAGGTTTGCCGGCATCTGGTCAGCCTATCGGGCGAGGTCGCACGCCGATGGCCATGCCGGGACCGGCAGGATCCCGGTGGCCGGCACGATCCGGTTACGACGACGACACAGTCGGAGCCGAGCGGCGATCGCCGCGCCACCTGCGCAGTTACCCTAATTCACGTGTCGCACGACGCACCTGCCCGCAAGCTCGGTTTGACGCGCGAAGAGACGCCGCGCGGCAAGTACTGGTGGGTGCGATGGGTGATCCTCGGCTTCGTCGCGATCGTGCTTGCCGTCGAGGTTGCACTGGGCTGGACCCAGCTGGCCAAAGCCTGGATGAGTTTGTACGAAGCCAAGTGGTGGTGGTTGCTGGCCGCGGTGCTGGCGGCGGCCGCGTCCATGCACAGCTTCGCCCAAATTCAACGCACCCTGCTCAAGTCGGCCGGGGTGCATGTCAAGCAGCTGCGGTCGGAAGCGGCCTTTTATGCCGCCAACTCGCTGAGCACGACACTGCCCGGCGGCCCGGTGCTCTCGGCGACGTTTTTGCTTCGCCAGCAACGGCTTTGGGGCGCTTCGACGGTGGTGGCTTCGTGGCAGCTGGTGATGTCGGGCGTGCTGCAGGCGGTGGGGCTGGCGCTGCTGGGCCTGGGCGGCGCCTTCTTCCTGGGCGCAAAGAACAACCCGTTCTCATTGCTGTTCACCCTTGGCGGCTTCGTCGCGTTGCTGCTCCTCGCGCAGGCGGTCGCGTCGCGCCCGGAGCTGATCGACGGGATCGGCTGCCGGGTCTTGTCGTGGGTCAATTCGATTCGCGGCAAGCCGGCCGACACCGGCCTGGCCCGGTGGCGTGAGACGTTGATGCAGCTGGAGTCGGTGAGCCTGAGCCGGCGGGACTTGGGGGTGGCGTTCGGTTGGTCGATGTTCAACTGGATCGCCGATGTGGCCTGCCTCGGCTTCGCCGCCTACGCGGCCGGAGATCACGCGTCGGTCGCCGGATTGACGGTTGCCTATGCGGCCGCCCGCGCGGTCGGCACGATACCGCTGATGCCGGGCGGGTTGTTGGTTGTCGAGGCGGTGCTGGTGCCCGGCCTGGTCTCCAGCGGCATGTCACTGCCGAGCGCCATCTCGGCGATGCTGATCTACCGGCTGATCAGCTGGTTGCTCATCGCCGCGGTTGGTTGGGTGGTGTTCTTCTTCGTGTTCCGTACCGAGAACACCGCCGTGCCGGACGAGGAAGACGCCGACGCGGAACCCGGTCGGCAACCCGGCCAGGTGTCCGTCGACCCGACCGACGCCGCGCTGCAGGGCCCGCTGCCGCCGGACCGGAAGCCGGACACCGAGAGTTAGCCGGCGGTGTTTCCGCGCGGCGGCCCCGGCAGCGGGTTGGTCGCCGCCGGCGGGACCGGAGCGGCGGGCGCCGGCGGTGCGGCCGCAGCGCCGCCCGGCAGCGCGGGCAGGCCTGCCGGCAGCCCGCCCGCGGCGCCCTGCGCCTGCTGCATCATGCCCATCGCCTGCGGAATCGTGATCGGCAGCTTGCACTGCAGCGACAGGTTGGTCAACGGCTGCGCGATCGACGTCATCTCACCGGCAACCTTGGGATTGGCTTCGAAGTATGACTTCACGCCCGTCAACGATTGCGGCCCTGCTTGCTGCTGCAGCATCATCGTCATCGTCTGATTGGTCTCTGGATGCGAGTCCAGGTAGTCACCCATCGACTTGGCGACCGAACCGATCGTCCGGGAGACCTCACTGGCCGCGCACGGGTCGGAAGCACCGGTCGCCGGCGGCCCGGCGAGCACGGCCAGCGCAGCGCCCGGCAGGGTGATCGCGATCAGCCCGGCGAAAATTCTGCGGCGCCCGGTCACGGTGCCTGTCGTCATGGACAACTCCTTAGCAGTCTGCGGCACACTGTGCGACGGCCCGCGGAGTACTGACACCTCACAAACGGCTGCAATGGGCGCCCGGTGAGTCCCCGTGAATCCCCTGGCCGCGCAGGCCATCCGACATCCTGCCATCACCGACCCACCCCGTGCCAAGCCACCGCCGCCCATGTGACCGAAATCCCGCGGGGTTACTGGTTCACAACAACTCAGCAGCGTCTTGGCAACGACGCTGTCGCCGCAGCTCAGGAACCAGATAAGCCGACATAACCCACAGCGCGCTGGGGTATTCTCGCCTGCACGCGCGTTAGGCGAGAAATCGGGGAGTGAAGAAATCCAGCAGTTAATGATGCGCCTCAGTCGCAGCCTGCGTAAGTACCGCTGGTTGGTGTTCACCGGCTGGTTGCTGGCCCTGGTGCCGGCCGTCTACTTGGCGATGACGCAGTCCGGGAATCTCACCGGCGGCGGTTTCGAGGTGGCGGGTTCGCAGTCACTGGCGGTCCATGACCAGCTCGACGAGCTCTACCACGACCAGGGAGCATCGTCGCTGGCGCTGGTGGCCGCGCCGCGTCCGGACGCCAGCTATCAGGACATGAACGACGCGGTCGCCCTGCTGAGACAAATCGCCGGCGAATTCCCGGGCATCGCCGAGGTGCCCAACCCGACCCAGCGGCCGCCGCAGCCGGACCGGCCGTACGTGGTGTCGCTGCGACTGGACTCCCGCAACGCCGGCACCAGCGACCTGGCCAAGCAGCTGCGCCAAAAGGTCGGCATCAAAGGTGATCAGCCCGGCCAGACCAGCGACGGGCGAGTGCGGCTTTACGTGATCGGGCAGGGGGCGCTGAGCGCTGCCGCGGCGGCGAACACCAAGCACGACATCGCGGCCGCGGAACGCTGGAACCTGCCGGTCATCCTGATCGTCTTGCTCGCCGTGTTCGGCTCGCTGGCCGCCGCGGCGATCCCGCTGGCCCTCGGCGTCTGCACGGTCGTGGTGACCATGGGCCTGGTTTATCTCCTGTCGGCGTACACCACCATGTCGGTGTTCGTGACCTCGACGGTGTCCATGTTCGGGATCGCCCTCGCGGTCGACTACTCGTTGTTCATCTTGATGCGCTTCCGCGAGGAACTGCGCTCCGGCCGCCAGCCACGCGAAGCCGTCGACGCGGCGATGGCCACGTCGGGATTGGCCGTGGTGTTGTCCGGGATGACGGTGGTGGCCTCGCTCACCGGGATCTACGTGATCAACACACCGGCGCTGAAGTCGATGGCCACCGGGGCGATTCTGGCCGTCGCGGTGGCCATGCTGACCTCGACCACGTTGACGCCGGCGGCGTTGGCGACGTTCGGGCGCGCGGCCGCGAAGCGCTCGCGCCTGCTGCACTGGTCGCGCCGGCCGGAGAGCTCCCAGTCTCGGTTCTGGAACCGCTGGATCGGTTGGGTGATGCGCCGGCCCTGGATGTCGGCGCTGGCGGCATCGACGGTCCTGCTCGTCATGGCTGCACCGACGGCGTCGATGGTGCTGGGCAACAGCCTGTTGCGCCAGTTCGACTCCTCACACGAGATCCGTGCCGGGGTCGGCGCCGCGGCCCAGGCCCTCGGTCCCGGCGCGCTGGGCCCGATTCGGGTGCTGATTACCTTTCCCGACGGCGGCGCGGCCTCGTCCGAACACGCCCAGACGATCAGCGCCATCCGGCAGCGGGTGGCGCAGGCTCCCGACATCGTGTCGGTGTCACCGCCGCAGTTCGCCGAGGACAACGGCAGCGCCCTGCTGTCCGCGGTGCTATCCGTCGACCCCGAGGATATGCGGGCCCGCGAAACCGTCGGCTGGATGCGCGCGCAGCTGCCCAAGATCCCCGACGTGGGAATCGCGAGGGTGGATGTCGGTGGCCCGACCGCGCTGATCAAGGATTTCGACGACCGGGTTTCGGCGACCGAGCCGCTGGTGCTGGCCTTCGTCGCGTTGATCGCCTTCGTGATGCTGTTGGTCTCCGTCCACTCGGTGTTCTTGGCGTTCAAGGGCGTGCTGATGACCTTGCTGTCGGTGGCGGCCGCCTACGGCAGCCTGGTGATGGTGTTCCAGTGGGGCTGGCTGAAGGACCTCGGGTTCGCCCAGATCAGCTCGATCGACAGCACCGTTCCCCCGCTGGTGTTGGCGATGACCTTCGGGTTGTCGATGGACTACGAGATCTTCCTGCTCACCCGCATCCGGGAACGCTTCCTGCATTCCGGGAACACCCGCGACGCGGTGGCTTACGGCGTCAGCACCAGCGCTCGCACCATCACCAGCGCTGCGCTGATCATGATCGCGGTGTTCGTCGGCTTCGCGTTCGCCGGCATGCCGCTGGTGGCCGAGATCGGCGTGGCCTGCGCGGTGGCGATCGCGGTGGACGCTACGGTGGTGCGCCTGGTGCTGGTACCGGCGTTGATGGCGATGTTCGCCCAGTGGAACTGGTGGATCCCGGGGTGGCTGTCCCGGATTCTGCCGTCAGTCGACTTCGACCGGCCGTTGCCCGAGGTCGACCTTGGCGACGTGGTGGTCATCCCAGACGACATCTCCGCGCTGACGGCACCCAATGCCGACCTGCGGATGGTGATCAAGTCGGCCGCGAAGTTCCGGCATTTGGCGCCCGACGCCATTTGCGTGACCGACCCGCTGGCGTTCACCGGCTGCGGCCGCAACGGCAAGGCGCGGCAAGGCACCGCCAACGGCGCTGACGTGGGCCGCGGCCTCGACCCCGGGCAGATCCCCCACCAGGTCGACCTGACCGACCCTGCCGCGGCGGTCGGCTCTGGCCGGGCGGCCGAGTCCAAGACAGGCACCAACGGTCACGCGCGGGGCCATAACGGGGCCAGAAAGCGGGCTGGCGGGCCGGCGTCTCGCAACGGTATCGCCCGCGCGATTACCGGGACGGAGCGGCCCGTTCACCCGGTGACGCTGTGGCGGGGTCGGCTGTCGGTCGCCCTCGACGCGTTGCAGACCGACACCGATGACTGCGAACCGCCGAAATACGAGCGGCGCAGCCCGGTGGAGACGACCAACGTGCAGTTGCCCACCGGCGATCGCCTGATGATTCCGACCGGCGCGGAGGCGCTGCGTCTCAAGAGCTATCTGATCATGTGCCGTAACAGTCGCCGCGATTACGCCGACTTTGCTGACATGGTGCAAACGATGGACCCCGAGACCGCCGCGGTGGTGCTGGCCGGAATGGACAGGTATTACTGTTGTCAGTCACCCAGGCAGCAATGGATCGCCACCCAGTTGGTCCGTCGACTGGCAGATCCAAACCCTTCCGACTTAACCGGGGATCAGGGATCCGAAGCTGATGCCAACTCTGACTGGGAACAGGTCAGGCAGCGCTGCCTATCGGTGGCTGTAGCGATGTTGGAGGAGGCGAGGTGACGTTGGCATCCGAGCGACGCCCGGTCCCGCCGACTCGCCGGCCCGGCACCGACCGACGCCCTGACGACTCCGACCAGCCGGTTGAGTTCTGGCCGACGTCGGCCATCCGTTCCGCGCTGCAGGGCGGTGACATCGCCACCTGGAAGCGCATTGCCGCCGCACTGAAGCGCGATCCCTACGGGCGGACCGCCCGCCAGGTCGAAGAAGTCCTCGAGGGCACCCGGCCCTACGGGATCTCCAAAGCCCTGTGGGAGGTGCTGGAGCGGGCGCGCACCCACCTGGAAGCCAATGAGCGCGCCGAGGTGGCCCGCCACGTGCGGCTGCTGATTGAGCGATCGGGCTTAGCCGAACACGAATTCGCATCCCGGATCGGAGTTGCCGACGAGGAGTTGGCCGCCTACCTCGAGGGCAGCACCAGCCCGTCGGCGTCGATGATGATCCGGATGCGTCGATTGTCGGATCGGTTCGTGAAGGTGAAGTCGGCGCGCTCAGAGTCGAACTGAGTCACCGCAGCGGCAGCACATCGGACACCAGCCAGGCACTGCCGCGCTTGGTGAGCGTCACCCGCAGCGCCGGAGCGGATCGGCTGGCGGGTTGGCCCGGCGCGTTCTGACTGACTCGCAGGATCACCGCCACGCTGGCCGCCGACGGTCCGAGGGCTTCGACCCCGGCCGCGAGCGTGGCGGCCTCGGCGGTGACGTTGTGCTGGGCAAGTTCGGCGCTGGACTTCGTGTATTGCTCTTTGAATGCGGCCGCGTGCTCGGGGACGATCATCGCGGTGGCCCGGTCGATGGAGCTGCTCGGGGCGCCCGGCGTGAAGGACGCCATCGCCTCCGCCATCCCGGTGGCGACGTGAACCACTTCGCGGGAGTCGTTGGTGAAGTCGCGGTCCGGCTCGGTCCAGTGCGTGAACCCGGTCACGACCGCGGCGCACACAGCAGCGGTGCACAGCAAGACCACGGCCAGGCGCAGCCCCGGTGCGTCGTCGTCGGTGCCGACGCTCACCGAATCACGGCGCAGCAGCCAGAAGTTGATGGCGACGCCTTCGAGGATCAGCACGATCAGCACCGAGCAGGCCGAAACCCACCACAGCGGCCAGCCGAGGATGACCCCGATCATCACCAGCGCCGCGATCGCGGCCACCGGGGCCGCGATGTCGAACGCGAACAGCCGCCAGATGTTTCTCATCGGATCGATTCCAGCCCGGAGATCATCAGCTTGCCGTCCAAGTTGGCGACATCCAGCCGCAGGTTCCAGTGCACCGTCTGCGGCTTGGCGCCTACGTTCTCGCTGACCGAGGTCGCGACCAGCATCACGGCGTCGCTGCGGCTCGCGAACGGCGGCAACTTGGTGGTGACCACGGGCCGGGCCACGCCGGGCTGGGTGTCCAGGTCGCGATGCACGGTTTCGATCGCGACCGCGTCGATCCGCCCGACGCTCTTTGACTGCAGCTTCTCGACCACCTGCCGGTAGGGCTGCATGGCCGCGTCGAAGTCGGTGTTGAGCTCGCCGACCGTGCCGTCGTGCAGCCGTTGCAAGCTGGCGTCGATGTTGCCGCTGTTCATGTTGATCAGCACACCCGTCCAGTCCGCGGCGGTCTGCATGACGCGGGTCAGATAGCTGCGTTCGGCCACCGCGTCGCGATGCGCGGACCAGATGACGACACCGAGCACGACCGCGGCCACCGACAGCACCCCCAGCACGGCCGAGGCGATGCCGTAATGGGAAAACATCGCGCCCGCTGCCGGTTCGGACCGGTCGGCGTCGGGACCGGGGGCCGCCTCGTCGTCAGCGGACTCTTCGCGGGTCGGTGGCTCGGTGGCCTCGCCGTCGGACATGGCCCGATCGTTGCATTCGCCGATGATGGAAGGATGGCGGGGTGACGTATACCGCCGCCCGCTCGGGCATCGACCTGAGCTATGTCGACTCGACCATCCGCCCGCAAGATGACCTGTTCGGTCACGTCAACGGTCGTTGGCTGGCCGAATACGACATACCGGCGGACCGGGCGACCGACGGGGCGTTCCGCCACCTGTTCGACCGGGCCGAAGTGCAGGTTCGCGATCTCATCTTCGAGGCGAGCGAAAGCGGCGCGGCGACGGGCACCGACGAGCAACGCATCGGCGACCTGTACGCCAGCTTCCTCGATGAGCAGGCCGTCGAACGCCGGGGCCTGGAGCCTTTGCTTGACGAGCTGGCCACCATCGACGCCGCCGCCGACCCGGATGCTTTGGCGGCGGTGCTGGGTGCGCTGCAGCGCACGGGCGTGGGCGGCGGCGTCGGGTTGTATGTCGACACCGATGCCAAGAACTCGGCCCGTTACCTGGTGCATGTCACACAATCCGGTATCGGATTGCCCGATGAGTCGTACTTCCGCGACGAGCAGCACGCCGAGGTGCTCGCCGCCTACCCCGGACACATCGCACGAATGTTCAGCCTGGTGTGGGGCGGGGCACCCGAAACCCATACCGAGACGGCCGCCCGCATCGTAGCGCTGGAAAGCAAACTGGCCGCTGCGCACTGGGATGTGGTGAAGCGCCGCGACGCCGAGCTCACCTACAACTTGCGCACCTTTGCCGATCTGCGCAACGAAGGCGCCGGCTTCGACTGGAATGGTTGGGCGAACGCGCTGGGCGGTACACCGCAGGACTTTGCGGAACTCGTTGTGCGCCAACCGGATTACCTCACCGCGTTCGGGTCTCTATGGGCGAGCGTCGATCTCGGTGAATGGAAGGACTGGGCGCGGTGGCGGTTGGTCCGCGCCCGCGCGCCCTGGCTGACCGACGACCTGGTTGCCGCGGACTTCGATTTCTATGGCCGGTTGCTGACCGGAGCCGAGCAGATCCGCGACCGATGGAAGCGGGCGGTGTCGTTGGTCGAGAGCCTGATGGGGGATGCCGTCGGAAAGCTTTATGTCCAGCGGTATTTCCCAGCGGACGCCAAGGCCCGCATCGACGCGCTGGTGGACAATCTGCGGGCTGCTTACCGGCTGTCCATCAGCGACCTGGACTGGATGACCCGGCAGACCCGAGAGCGGGCGTTGACCAAGCTGGAGAAGTTCACCGCCAAGGTCGGATATCCGCCGAAGTGGCGGGACTACTCCAAGCTGGTGATCGACCGCGACGACCTCTACGGCAATTTCCGGCGCGGCTACGCGGTCAACCACGACCGTGAGCTGGCCAAGCTCGGCGGTCCGGTGGACAAAGACGAGTGGTTCATGACACCGCAGACGGTCAACGCCTACTACAACCCGGGAATGAACGAAATCGTCTTTCCGGCAGCCATTTTGCAGCCGCCATTTTTCGACGCCGACGCCGACGACGCCGCCAACTACGGTGGGATCGGCGCAGTGATCGGACACGAGATCGGTCACGGCTTTGACGACCAGGGCGCCAAATACGACGGCGACGGCAACCTCGTCGACTGGTGGACCGACGCTGACCGCACCGAATTCGGCGCCCGCACAAAGGCGCTCATTGAGCAATACGACGCATACACGCCCCGCGGGCTAGCCGCCGGGCATCACGTGAACGGTGCATTCACCGTCGGGGAGAACATCGGCGATCTGGGTGGGCTGTCGATTGCACTGCTGGCCTACCAGTTGTCGCTGCAGGGCCGGCCCGCGCCGGTCGTCGACGGTCTCACCGGTGTGCAGCGGGTATTGTTCGGCTGGGCGCAGGTGTGGCGGACCAAATCCCGTGAAGCCGAAGCGATCCGGCGGCTAGCAGTGGATCCACACTCCCCGCCGGAGTTCCGCTGCAACGGCGTCATTCGCAACATCGATGAGTTTTACCACGCGTTCGACGTCGACGAGGATGATGCGCTGTTCCTGGACCCGCCCAGCCGGGTCAAGATCTGGAACTAGGCCGCCTGATATAGCGCGAGCAGACGCAAAAGCCCCTAATTTGGACCCTAAACGGGGGCTTTTGCGCCTGCTCGGCAGGCTTGGATGCGCGCGGGCACGTGCTTGTGCCACGGCGTGCCGGCGTAGGGGTCGCGCCACTCCGTGGAGGTCAGCGCGTTCGGCGCGACGCCCGGAATGACGGTGTTGCCCTGCGCATCGACGTAGTCCAGCCCGAACCCGTTGGGCAGCGCCGCATGTCCGGACAACATCGTCTCGGTGATTTCGACGGTCGCCTCGGCGCTGCCGGCCGCGGTGCTGATCCGGGCCCGGCATCCGTCGACCAACCCCAGGGCCTGGGCGTCTTCGACGCTGACCCGCAGCGCACCGTCGGTATCACGTTTGCGCCACGATGGGTCGCGGAAGATGTCGTTGGCGGTGTAGGCGCGGCGCTCGCCCACCGACAGCACGATCGGGAAATCCGGCGTGGTAAGCCGCGACGGCGTGGCGGTCAGCGCCTTCAGCTCGTCGAACAACTGCGGGATTTCCAGGGCGATCTTGTGGTCGGCGTGGCTGATCAAAGCGAAGCCGTCCTCGTAGTTGTGCACGGTGAACGTCACTCCCGACGGGTGGTCGAGGATCGCGTCGAACAGCGCGTTGCCGTCGGCGTGACCGGCGCGCCGCACCGCGTCGGGATAGCTGAGCGCGGTCTTCTGCGCCAGGCCCCACAAGGCGGCCGCACCGCGAAGCCCGTCCGGAAGCGTCGGCCCGAGGGTTTCGTACAGCACGAACGGAAGCAGTTTGGACACCGTCGGATTGGTTGCGGCGGCGAGGAACGCTTCGGTGTAAGCCTGGCGTCCGCGCTGCGCGGCTTCGGACAGGGGCCGCAGATCCGCCTCATCGATGACGTCGAGCGCCCGCACCAGCCGCGCCCAGATCTCCGGTTCGGGCAGGGTTCCCGGCAACGGGTCCAGCAACGGCCGGCGCAGCTGGAACGCGTTGGCCGGGAACTCGAAATTGAAGAAGGTGGCTTCGGGTTTCTCGAACTGGGAGGCCGCGGGCAGCACGTAATGGGCGAGCCGGGCGGTCTCGGTCATCGCCACGTCGACGACCACCATCAGCTCCAGCGATTCGAACGCCTCGCGGCAGGCACTCGAATTGGCCAGCGAGTGAGCGGGATTCGCGCTTTCCACGATCATGGCCCGGAACCGGTCCGGGTGGTCGGTGAGAATCTCCTCGGGCACCACATTGCTGGGCACCAGCCCGGCGATGATCGGGGCGCCGGTGACCGGTGTACGACCGGAGACCGTGCTGAACAGCGGCGCGAACGACGAATGCAGATGCTGGCCGCCTTTTTTCGCGAAGTTACCGGTGAAGATCCACAGCAACTTGTTCAGGTAGGAGCACAGGGTGCTGTTGGGTGCCTGCTGAATTCCGAGATCCTCGAACACCGACACGCTGGCGGCGGTGCCGATGCGCCGGGCCGCCACCCGCAGCAACTCCTCATCGACTCCGCAGTGCTGCGCGTAGTCGGCCACCCTGACCTCGCGCAGCGCGGCCCGCACCGTGTCGGAGCCGCGCACGTGTTCGGCGAGAAAGGCGTCGTTGCATAGGTTTTCCTGCACCAGTACGGCGGCCAGCGCGGCCAGGCACCAGGCGTCGGTACCGGGCCGCACCCGAAGGTGGAAGTCGGACATCTTGGCGGTGTCGGTCAGGACGGGATCGATGACGATCATCGAGCGGGCCGGGTCCTTGGCGATCTCGTTGAGCACCACCCGAGCCCGCGGAAAGCTCTGCGACATCCACGGGTTTTTCCCGATGAACACCGCCACCTCGGCATGCTCGAACTCGCCGCGGGTATGACCGCCGTACAGCTGTCCGTCGACCCACGCTTCCCCGGTTTTCTCCTGTGCCAGGGCATTTGACCGGTAGCGCGACCCGAGGGCCTTCAGGAATGCGCCGCTGTAAGCCCCGCCCAGGTGATTGCCCTGTCCCCCACCGCCGTAGTAGAAGATCTTGTCGCCACCGTAGGTGTCGCGGATGTGCTTGAAGCCCTCGGCGATCTCGACTATGGCGGTGTCCCAGTCGATCTCTTCGTAACTGCCGTCGGCGCGGCGGCGCAGCGGGGAGGTGAGCCGAGCACCGCTGTTCTGATAGTGGTCGAGCCGCAACGCCTTATTACAGGTGTAACCCTGCGACCCCGGATGCGCCTTGTCACCCCGGATGCGGGCCAGCCGGCGATCCTCGACTTGAACCACGATGCCGCAGTTGCATTCGCAGAGGATGCATGCGGTGGACTGCCATTCACTGGTCATCGCGGGAATCCTTTCTGGGCGTCTGCGCCAGCAACAGGTCGCGCAACTGGCGGTGAACGACGTCTAGGGGGCCCAGGTCGCGTCGCACCCGGGCCAACACGATCGCGCCCTCCAGCGCGGTGGTGGCCAACATCGCCAAGTCCTGGGCCCGTTCGCGCGGTATTCCGTCGGCGATGAAGCGCGCGGCGATCAAGTCGGTCCAGCGGTCGAACGCCGCCGCTGCGCGCTCCACTACCGGCGCCATGCGCTCGCCTTGCTGCTCACCGGCTTCCACCGAAACCGCCACGACGGGACAGCCCGCCCGGAAATCGCTGTCCAGAAGTTGCCGGCGATATTTGTCGATCAGGGTGCCGACCAGTTCGAGGCCGCTCTCGGCGCCGGTGATGATCCCGGCGACATGCTCGCCGGCAAAGTCGACCGCCTCACAGAGCAGCTGGGTGCGCCCGCCCGGAAAGTAGTGATACGCCGATCCGCGCGGCGCGCCGCTGTGCTCGAGGACATCGGAGATCGCGGTGGCGTGCGCCCCCCGCTCCCTGATCAACAGCGCGGCGGACACCACCATCCGCTTGCGTGGATTGCGCATCGTTGACTCCTCAGCGCCCAGGGCTATGTATGATGCTATACATAATCCCCGCCGCGCGAAAGCCCCGTTGCCTGCCGGAGACGGAAACTAGTTGGTTACCCAGTCGCTGGAGCCGTCGTTCTTCTTGTACGAGCCACCGCTGGAGTTCTTCACGATGATGGGATCGCCCGCACCGAAGTTGTCGAAGAACCACCTCGCGTTGCTGGGGCTGATGTTGATGCAGCCGTGGCTGACGTCGCGCTTGCCCTGGTCGTCCACCGACCATGGCGCGCTGTGCACGAAGTCGCCGACGTTGTCGAACCGGACCGCCAGGTCAACGGTCACCTTGTAGCCGTACGTGGAATTGACCGGGACCCCGTAGGTCGACGAGTCCATCACCACCGAGGGCATCTTCTCCTGCACGTAGTAAGTGCCATTGGGGGTTTGGTGATTTCCGGACGTCATGCCCATCGACATCGGAATGGTCTTCTCCAGGGTGCCGTTGCGGGTGACGGTCAGTTGGTGCGTGGCGTCGTCGGCCGTGGCGATCAGCTGGTCGCCCGTCCTGAAGCTTGACTTGGTGCCGCCGGCGTCGATGTTCACCGCGGTGTTGGCCGGCCAGAAGTTGAGCGGGCGCCAGCGCAACTGCGTCGGGGTCATCCAGTAGAACTTGCCCGGGACCGGCGGGATCGACGAAACGTGGACCGCGCTTTCGGCCGCGCCGGCGTCTTCGACCGTCCCCGGGAAGTTGATGATGATCGGCTGGGCCACACCCACCATCGAGCCGTTTTTCGGGACGAACGACGGCGTGCCGAAGGGCGCCGTGCCGGTGAAAGGAGTGGGGTTCTGGCCGGCAGCCGACGCCGCCGCCGGTTGTCCCATCGGGGCCAGCCACGGCGGTGCCGCCAGTGGATCAGGCGCAGGCGCTGCCAACGGGTCCGGCGCCGGGGCGGCCGGAGCCGGCGGCGCCGCCACCACCCCCGGATCGCCCGGAGCCGGGTCGGGATCGGCCAGTGCCGGACCTGCACTCGCCACCAGCGCCATGCCGATCACCGAAGCCAATCCGGCTGCGTTCAGAGCGGCCAAGCGCCTTCCCCCGGTCCAGCCCGACATATGCATCCCTCCACTCCGCGTTCTCGTGACAGTGTGGCATAGGGCGCACGCCAGCTATCTTTTTCCCGGTTCCACAGCGGCCCGGTAATCGCCGAAAAGTGCTGTTGACCTGGCGAGCTATGAATTGCCTGAGCTTGCCGGCGCTACGTCGAGCATGTGCCGGTTCGCCGCGATCCCGGCCAGCGCCAAGCCCATCAGCGCGGCGGAGGCCGTCAGCATCAGCGCCACGCTGCGTTCGTATAACAGCCCGCCTACCAGCGAGCCGGCCATGATGCCCACCTGAAACGCCGTCACGTACAGCCCCGACGCCCCGTCGGGGTCGTCGGCCCCGGTACGCATCGCCGCGGATTGCATCATGGCCGATACAGCGGTAGCCATGGCGCCCCACAGCACGATCGCCCCGGTCCCGATCAGGGCCGTGGTCACCGTCGTGCGACCACTGAACGCGAGCGCGGTCAGCACCATGAACGGCGCCGTCAAGCCCGCCATGCACGCGATGATGGCCCGCTTGGGCCGGCGGTCCAGCGGCCGCGCCACCAGCGGCACCGACAGCAAGCCGGCCAGCCCGTAGGCGGCCAGCACCCAGGCCAGGTTCGCCCCGCCGACGCCGACGACTTTGCGGATCACCACGACGATGAATGTGTACGAGACGAAATGGCCGGTGACGGCGATCATCGCGAGGACACTCACCGTGATCAACCGGCCGTTGCGGTGATGGCGGGACCGCGGACCCACGTGCGCGAGTTGATCCTCGGTGAGCACCATCTCCGGCAGCATCACCCGGGCGGCGACCGTGACGAGGGCGGCAACCACGGTCAAGCACACCACCGCCAGTCGCCAACCCCACATCAGGCTCATGGCCGCCGTCAGCGGGCTCCCGAGCACCAGCGCCAGGCTGGTTCCGACGTAGATCGACATGGTGGCGCGCCCGGCGTGGCTGGGCGGCACCAGCCGGGTCGCGATCGGGGCGATGACCGCCCACAGCAGGCCGTGGGTGACCGCGCACAGCACCCGCCCGGCGGCCAGCACCGCGAAGTTGGGCCCCAGTGCCGAGATCAGCTGGGAGGCGGTCAGACAGCTCAGGCTCAGCACCAAGGCTCGCCGGCGCGGCAGGTGTGCGGTCCAGCGCACCAGCGGAATCGTCGTCAGGGCGGCAACCAGGGCGTACCACGACAGCAGGGTGCCGACCAGCACCAAGCTGACGTGCAGATTGCGTGCGATGGCCGGTAGCGCGCCGACGGGCAGGATCTCGGCGGTGACATAGGTGAAGGCCGCCGCGGCCAGGACGGCAAGTTGCGCCGCGATTCGTGGCGTCCACGTTCGCGCGGCAACCTTGGCAGTTTCGGCAGTCACGGCAGTCATCGCTTGGGGTGCGTAATCGGCCGGCCAGGGCTGCCCGCCAGATCACGCTGTCCCTACCGTACGCACTGCGGCCGCCGGTTCACTCATCCTGGCGTGTCAACACGCCTTGAGGAATCCCGGCGATCAGGAACGCACCAGGCGGGCGATGGCCGCGGAGGCCTCGGCGAGCTTCTCGTCGGCCTCCTCGCCCCCCTCGGCGACGGCACGAGTGACGCAGTGGCTCAGGTGCTCGTCAAGCAGGTTCAGGGCAACCGAACGCAGGGCACTGTTGACGGCGCCGATCTGGGTCAGGACGTTGATGCAGTACTTGTCGTCCTCGATCATGCGCGCGATGCCACGCACTTGGCCCTCGATGCGCCGCAGCCGCTTGGCGTAATTCTCCTTTTGCGGCGAGTAACCGTGTGGGTTCATCACGCACCGAGTCTACCTGATACCCCGCCGGGGTATGACCCGCGCAGTTGCCGTGCTGTCAACTCGCGCATACTGACACGATGGCCATCACCACCGGTTCCAACGAAGTCGCTGACATCAAACCCCGTAGTCGCGATGTCACTGACGGGCTGGAGAAGGCCGCCGCCCGTGGCATGTTGCGGGCCGTCGGCATGGGAGACGAAGACTTCGCCAAGCCACAGATCGGCGTCGCGTCGTCCTGGAACGAGATCACTCCGTGCAACCTCTCCCTGGACCGACTCGCCAAGGCGGTCAAGGAAGGGGTGTTCGCGGCGGGCGGCTACCCACTCGAGTTCGGCACCATCTCGGTTTCCGACGGCATCTCGATGGGACACGAGGGCATGCATTTCTCGCTGGTGTCGCGTGAGGTGATCGCGGACAGCGTCGAAACCGTGATGCAGGCCGAACGGCTCGACGGCTCGGTGCTGTTGGCCGGCTGCGACAAGTCGCTGCCCGGGATGCTGATGGCCGCCGCGCGCCTGGATCTGGCCGCGGTGTTCCTGTACGCCGGCTCCATCCTGCCCGGGCGAGCCAGGCTTTCCGATGGCAGCGAACGCGAGGTCACGATCATCGACGCCTTCGAGGCGGTGGGCGCCTGCGTGCGGGGGTTGATGCCGCGCGAAGACGTCGACGCCATCGAGCGTGCGATCTGCCCCAGCGAGGGCGCGTGTGGCGGCATGTACACCGCCAACACCATGGCCAGCGCGGCCGAGGCGCTCGGCATGTCACTGCCGGGCAGCGCCGCACCCCCGGCGACCGATCACCGCCGCGACGGATTCGCGCGCCGCAGCGGCCAGGCCGTGGTGGAACTGCTGCGGCGCGGCATCACCGCCCGCGACATTCTCACCAAGGAAGCCTTCGAAAACGCGATCGCGGTGGTGATGGCGTTCGGCGGCTCGACGAACGCGGTGCTGCACCTGCTGGCCATCGCCCACGAGGCCGACGTCGAGCTCTCGCTGGAGGACTTCAGCCGTATCGGGTCCAAGGTGCCACATCTGGCCGATGTCAAGCCGTTCGGCCGCCATGTAATGTCCCACGTCGACCAGATCGGCGGCGTGCCGGTGGTGATGAAGGCCCTGCTGGACGCAGGGCTGCTGCACACCGATTGCCTGACGGTGACGGGCCAGACCGTTGCCGAGAATTTGGCCGCGATCGCCCCGCCGGACCCGGACGGCAAGGTGCTGCGCGCGCTGAACAACCCCATCCACCCGACTGGCGGGATCACGATTCTGCGTGGTTCGCTCGCGCCGGAGGGCGCGGTGGTCAAGACCGCGGGCTTCGACTCCGACGTGTTCGAGGGCACCGCAAGGGTTTTCGACGGTGAGCGGGCGGCACTGGACGCCCTCGAGGACGGCACCATCACCAAGGGCGACGCCGTGGTGATCCGCTACGAGGGCCCCAAGGGGGGTCCCGGGATGCGGGAAATGCTGGCCATCACCGGCGCCATCAAGGGCGCCGGGCTGGGTAAAGACGTGCTGTTGCTCACCGACGGCCGATTCTCCGGCGGAACGACCGGCCTGTGTGTCGGACACATCGCCCCCGAGGCGGTCGACGCCGGCCCCATCGCGTTCCTGCGCGACGGCGACCGGATCCGCCTCGACGTCGCGAACCGCGTCCTCGACGTGCTGGCCGAGCCCGCCGAATTGGATTCTCGGCGAAAGGATTTCAGCCCTCCGCCGCCCCGCTACAAGACCGGCGTGCTGGCCAAGTACGTCAAGCTGGTCAGCTCGGCCGCGATCGGCGCCGTCTGCGGCTAGCCCGGCGACGGCGAGCGCCGGTACGGCGCGAGTGAGGAGCCGGGCAATGCAGGGCAGCCCGGGCAATCTAGCCAGCTCGTCCCCGACCGGTCTGGACCGGCCGGGGAGGGCGAATTCAATTGTGGCTCAACGGAGCTGCCCCACTACGCTTGGGAAACTGCGGCGCGCGTGCGCATGCCGAAGTAGGTGGCGTTGAGGCCCAGCAACGTCAACAACGCACCCGCGACGACATTCGACCAGATCATGCCGGCGCCTGGGCTGGAGTCCGGCAGGATCCACGGTGAGACGATGACCCATCCGCCCAGCACCGGTAACGTCCAGGTCATTCCGTGTGCGCGGTCCAGCGCGGTCGCGAACCCGTAGGCCAGGAACGCCACCGCGATGCCCACGATGAGGTCACATGTCGGAAGTGATCTCGCCGCATTGAATCCCACAATCCAAGGTGAAGCAGCCACATACAGCCCGGTCAGCAGAGCCAGGCCGAACGTGACATGGGCACTCGTCGATTCGGCAACGCGCTCGTAGCGAGCACGCAGCGCCAACAAATCGGGGTGGTGATCGATTGATGAATGGACCGTACTCATTTCCCCGCCTTTCTGTTATGCAGCAGGCGAATTAGGCTTCCTGCTTAACCCACCCATCTAGCCCGAGATTACGCTCGATCGCGGCACGCCAGCAACGAAAACCGGCCCGGCCGATGCGGCGTCGTCGACCGACGGCGTAGCGTCGTACGGCATGGACATCGCAGACCGACTGCGGCTCGATGTTCCAGTGGGTCAGGCCGGAATGGGTGGCGGACTGGCGGGGGCAGCGCTGGCGGCGGCCGTCGCGGAGGCGGGCGGCTTGGGCACACTCGGGCTGGCCGCGCCGGGGCAGCTGCGAGCCTCGATCGACCAGGTGCGTACCCAGGCCAAGGGTCGTGCCGTCGCGGTAAACCTGTTGCTTCCCTTCGTTCGTCGCCGACACGTCGAGGTGTGCGTCGACGCCGCTGTAGACGCGGTCGTGCTGGCGTTCGGCTACCAGCACGGGCCTGTCGAGCACCTCCGCAATGCCGGAATCTTCGTCTTCGTGATGGTCGGTACCGAAGCACAGGCGTGCGCGGCGATGGCCTGGGGCGCCGACGGTTTGATCGCGCAGGGACGCGAAGCCGGTGGCCACTTGGTCGGAACGATGCCGGCGCTGGACTTCCTGCCACAGGCGCTGGCGGCGGCCGGTCGGCGCCCGGTGTTTCTGGCCGGCGGTATCGCCACCGGCGCCGATACCCGCTGCCCTGGCAACCGGCGCCAGCGGGGTTATCGCCGGAACACGATTTCTGATGACCCACGAGCGCGAATACCAGCAGCGAATCAGCAATGCGGACAAGACGATCGAAACCAACCTGTTCGGCCTGAGCTGGCCGCTGCGGCATCGTGTGGTGCTCACCGCCGCAACTCGCCGTTGGTGCCGCGACGACGGCTGGGCGACCGCATTGCCGGCGGCCGTCAACTCGGTAAGCCGCCCGCTGGCAGTGCTGGGCTACCTGGACGCCGGCGCGTTGATGCGGCTGCAGTCACCAGCCCGTCCGTTGTTCACACCGCTGGCGCCGCTTGCCGGGATGCCTGACTCATGGGTGGACCGCGCGGCGCTGTATGCCGGCGATACGGCCTTGCGTATCAACGACGTCACCTCGGCCAGCCAAGTGCTCGCCGACCTCAGCCCCCGCTGACATTGGCGCACCCGAGCCAGCGCAAGCCTTTACCGCATACCTCCTAGGGGTATATATTGGCGGTTGGTCGACCATATCTGCACGACTCCCACGACACAGAAAAGGGTGAGTGAAATGCCAAACTACGACGCAGGCACGGTGCTGAGCTGCGGCCATGAGGGCTGCCGATGTCGCGTCCGCATCGAGGTTCCCTGCCACTGCTCCGGTGCGGGTGAGCCGTACCGCTGCACATGCGGCGACGAACTGATCCCCGTCCAATAGTCCTCGCACGGCGGTCGTACGTTCGGGGCCCGCGCCTGCCCGCGAATCAGCGCCCGAACGTACGGCCCGGCAGCTCGACCGTCGCCGCCAGCTGCGGCGTGACAGCCGAGGTGCCCACCGCCACCGTGTATTCGCCCGCCCTGATACGCCAGCTGCCTGCGCCCCCGTCGTAGCCGGCCAACAGCCGCGGATCGGCCTCGATGGTGATTCGGCACGTCGCTCCAGGCTCGAGTTCGAGCCGCTCGAATCCCAGCAACCGTAGGCATTGCCCGCCGGGCGCTGCTGTCAGATACAGCTGCGGGACTTCGGCGCCGGCGCGGTCACCGACGTTGACAACGCTGAAACTGGCGTTGACGGTGTCCCCACCGGTAACCAGCAGGTCCTGGTACTGAAAGACGGTGTAGGACAAGCCATGACCGAACCCATACATCGGGACTTGGCCATTCCTGGCGAACCACCGATAGCCGACATCGGATCCTTCGGAGTACTCGATCGTGGTCGGGCTGCCCGGCGGGGTGTTAAGGCCGGGCAGCTCCGGGCGCGGCGTCTGACCGAGATCGACCGGAAAGGTGATCGGGAGCTTGCCCGACGGGTTCACCTGGCCGGCTAGGACTTCCGCGATTGCCTGACCGCCGGCCTGACCCGGATACCACGCTTGCACAATCGCGTTGACCGAGTCTCGCCATGGCATGCTCACCGGGTTGCCGGTCTCGAGTACCACCACGGTATTCGGGTTGGCGGCGGCCACGGCGGCGATCAGCGCGTCCTGACCCCACGGTAGCGACAAGTCGGCGATGTCGAAGCCTTCTCCTTCGACGCGGATGGCGAACACGACCGCGATGTCGGCGCGGGCCGCGGTCAGCGCCGCCTCCGCTGGGCTGACTCCGGGATCGAACTCGAGCTGCGCGTGCGAAAATTGCTTTTCCAGCTCCTGCAGCGGGCTCGACGGCAGTAAGTGCAGTTTGCGTGGAGCGGCCTCCAGCCCCGTACCGCCGATCGGGATCACCGCCGCGTAGCCGCCCGGCGGCACCACGGTGCTTGAACCGTAGCCGGCCGCCACACCCAGCTGCGCATAGCCACCGATGACGGCGATGCGGGCGGTTGTCTCGGGTGCCATCGGCAACAGCCCGCGGTTGGTCAGCAACACGATCCCCTGCCGTGCAATCCGCAGCGCAATCTCGTTGTGCGCGACCAGGTCCGGTGGGGCGGCCGCGGGCCAGTCCCGGTCGATCCCGACGGCGAACATCGACCGCAGGATCCGGCGGACCATATCCGAGAGCCGCTGCCTGGGCAGCCCGCCGTCGGCGTAGGCGGCCCGCAGGCGCTCACCGAACGCCTCGGACTGCCAGAGCAGCGCGTCCAGTTGCGCGCCGCACTCTTGGTCGAGGCCGCCCAGCGCGCACTCCCAGCTCGGGGTGGCGCCCCAGTCGGACATCACCCAACCGCGAAATCCCCAAGCGCCTTTGAGCACCTCGTTGATCAACACGTTGTTCGCGGCGGCGTAGGCACCATTGACCTTGTTGTAGGCGGCCATCACCGCGCCGGGCTGTGAGCGCTCAATGGCTATCTCGAAGGCCAGCAAGTCGGATTCGCGATGCGCGGCCGGATCGATCACCGCGTCCAGCCAGTGCCGATTGGTCTCGTTGCAGTTCAGCGAGTAGTGCTTGACCGTCGAGATGACACCTTGTTGCTGGATGCCGTTGATCGACTCCGCGGCCATCGCCGCGGTCAAAAGCGGGTCTTCGGAGACGTATTCGAAATTGCGTCCGTTACGCGGGTCGCGCATGAGGTTCATCGCGCCAGCAAGCTGCACGTTGAACCCGCGGCTGCGGGCCTCCCGACCGATCGCTTCGCCCGCGGCGCGGGCAAGCGATGGATTGAACGTGGCGGCCAGTGCGATCCCGGCCGGCAAGGCGGTGGCCGTGTCACCCGGCCGGTAGCCGGGGTTGGTGACGCCGAGGCCGGCGTCGCTCATCAACAATGCCGGGACACCGAACCGGGCGATGCCGGGTACATATGCCGCGCTCATCGGGACCTCCGGCGGGATGCGCTCGTCCCGCACCGGCCATAACTCACTGGCGCCCATCACACCGACGAGCAGCGAGAACCGCTCGTCGTCGGTCATCTGGGCCTCGATCTGGCGCGCCCGCAGATCGGCGGGGTCCCATTGTCCGGCTCCTCCTCGGGCCGCGAAGCGGCCCGCATCGTCGCCGACAGAGTCCCATTGTCCGGCTCCTCCTCGGGCCGCGAAGCGGCCCGCATCGTCGCCGAACGAGCTCACCGCACACCCTCTTTGGCGTATACGACGCGCAGCACGTGCCCGAGTTCAGGTCCCATCACCAGCTCCGTCAATTCGCAGGTCGTCGCGACGAACTCCGGCCCGTGCGCCGGTCCGGCCTGGCACAAGTGGTGTGCCACTTCGTGGAGCACGACCAGTTCGCGCAGCGCCCAATCAGCGGTGCCACGGTCGGGAACCGCGATAATGCCTGTGCCGTCCCGGTTTTCGTAATGAGCTGAGCTGGCGGCCCGCCTTGCGCGTACCCGCAGCGGCGACACGGCCGGCCAGCGCCGGCGCACCGCCGGCAGCGCAAGCACGTCCTCAACATAGCGCTGGACGGAGGCAACCGACCCGAATCGTCCCTCCGGCGGAAGCGTCAGCTGGGTGCCGAAGAACTCGACCACCGGTGATCCGTGCTCGGCGGCACGGTCGAACAGCGTCCGGACGAACTCCTCAGCCGCGTAAACCTTGGCTCGCTGGGAGTCCCTGGTGCGGGTTTCCCCCTGACTCACCGGCTCAGCGCGGTGCGCGCACCGGGTAGCTCGGGGCTGTTGCCCAGCCGAGCGCGTCGACCGGCCCGGTCACCTGCGCGCCGCGCCGCCGACGAATAGCCCGCCGACGCTCGACTGGCCTGCCAGGTGCCGCGTGCCTTCGATGCGCTGCGGTAGAAATCGTGCAGCTCAACATCCTTGTCCCGTAGGGCGATCGCCGTTCCGGGTGGCCGACGCCCGTCTTTGGTGGCCTCCCGCCGGGCCTCATCGCGGGCCTCGGCCAGACGCTGACCCACGCGCACCCCGAAGGCCAGCTGGAAGTTGAGCCGGGCGGTGATGGTCGGCGTGGGCCGGTGCGCACCCGAAGCGAGGTAGGCGTCCGACGCCCGGACCATTTGCACGACCAGGCTGGCGTACAAGGCGTGGCTGGCGTCGATGTCCTCGGGGAACCCATACGCGTAGAGGAACGTCGAATTCGACGCCACATCACAGCGCACGTCGTTGGCGGCGGCGATCAGCGCAAACAGCTGGACGTATGTCCGCAGCCCCTTGGTCCCGGCCGACCCGATGGTGATGGTTCGCTGGATCGGGGCCTGCGCTGGCGAGCGGTCGGCCGCACGAGAGCGCGCCACCGCCAGGTCGATGGAGGCCGCGGTCGCCAACCGCTGCGCGGCGCTCATGAACGCGTCCGCCTCGTGCGAGTTGTCGGTGCCTTCGGCCTGACGCAGCAGTGCGGCGATGCGGGCCAACATTTTGTCGTCGGTCATAGCGCCAAACTACGGGAGCGATACGACACGTTGCCTCACAGCCGGGCCGTGATCCAGGCGACCACATCGTCGAGCACCTGGTCGCGCTCGGGCTCGTTGAAAACCTCGTGGTACAGCCCGGGGTAAATCTTCAAGGTGACGTCGGTCGATCCCACACATTCGACCAGGCGGCGGCTGCCTTCGACCGGGATCAGCCGGTCTTCGGACCCGTGCACCACCAGCAGCGGCGCGGTCAGCGCCGGTGCCCGCTGCGGCATGGTCTCGCCGACCTGCAGCAGCGCGCGGCCGATTCCGGCCGGCACCTTGCCGTGATACACCAGCGGATCCTCGTTGTAGGCCGCCACCACCGCAGGGTCCCGGGATATCGCGTCGACGTCGAGTTCTTGCACGGGCAGCCCGGGCACGACGGCGCCCAGGACTTTGGCCGCGATCGCCAGCAGCGGCGACACCTGGTCCTGCGCGGCGACCGCCGGTCCCGAGAGCACCATCATGTCGTAGTTGTCCGGGCGCTCAACACCGTAGGCGAACACGATGCCACCACCCATGCTGTGTCCGAGCACGATGCACTTGAGGCCGGGATGCTCCCGGGTTGCGATCCGGACCAGGGTGTAAAAGTCCGCGGTGTACTCCGAGATATCCCGCACCAGCACCCGCTTGCCGCCGGAGCGGCCGTGGCCGCGGTGATCTAGTGCATAGGTGACCAGCCCCGCTTCCCCGAAACGACGCGCGACGTGGTCATAACGGCGGGCATACTCGCCGAGACCATGAGAGAGCACGACCACCGCCCGCGGCGGGGTCTCCGGCGTCCAGACGTCGTAAACGATGCGCACGCCGCCGAATCCGTCGAAGCTTCGTTCGGTGCGGGTCACCGAAATGTCGCTAGTCATTACGGGCAGCGTACTGGCTGGTATGCGCGCCGCGTCCCAAGACACTGCGTAGGCTCATGTCTCGTGAGCCTTCTCGCGAAAGACACTGAAGTTGCGCCGGTGGGTGGCGGGGACTTCTCGGTACATGCCGAGCCGTATCGCCGTGAGCTGGTCGCGCACTGCTACCGGATGACCGGGTCGCTGCACGACGCCGAGGATCTGGTGCAAGAAACACTGCTGCGGGCCTGGAAAGCCTACGACCGCTTCGAAGGCAAATCGTCGATGCGAACCTGGCTGCACCGCATCGCCACCAACACCTGCTTGAGCGCGTTGGAGGGTCGTCAGCGCCGGCCGTTGCCGACCGGCCTGGGCACACCCAGCTCGGACCCGACCGCCGAGCTGGAACAGCGCGCCGAAGTGCCCTGGCTCGAACCGCTGCCAGACCTTGCCGACGACCCGGCGGACCCCTCGGTCATCGTCGGGTCACGCGAGTCGGTGCGGTTGGCGTTCATCGCTGCGCTGCAACACCTCTCACCACGGCAACGGGCGGTGCTGCTGCTGCGCGACGTGCTGCAGTTGAAATCCGCCGAAGTCGCCGCCGCCGTCGGTACCAGCACCACCGCCGTCAACAGCTTGCTGCAACGGGCCCGAACCCAGCTGAGCGCGGTCGGCCCCAGTTCCGGCGACCCGTTGGCCACACCGGATTCCGCCGAGGCCCAAGACCTGCTGGCCCGCTACATCGCCGCCTTCGAAAGTTACGACATCGACCGGTTGATGGAGCTGTTCACCAGTGAGGCGATCTGGGAGATGCCGCCCTACACCGGCTGGTATCACGGCGCGCAGGCGATCATCACGCTGATTCATCAGCAGTGCCCCGCCGAGTCCGCCGGCGATATGCGCATGCTGCCGCTGATTGCCAATGGCCAGCCCGCCGCCGCCATGTACATGCGCGCCGGCGACGTGCGTATCCCCTTCCAGTTACACGTCCTGGACGTACGTCGCAACGGGGTGTCGCATGTCGTGGCATTCCTCGACGACACCTTGTTCGCGAAATTCGGGCTGCCCAGCTCGCTGTGACCAACTCGCTCGACATCATCCCCGTGCCCGGGCGGCCTCGTCTGGTCTTGGGCGCTTTCGACCTCGGCTGCGTGAGCTACACCGCCGAGGAGTTCTTCGTGTCCGGGACGGCCACGTCCTACGCCCCCACCGTGCCACTGGGGTCCGACGGGAGGTGGCGCGTATCCCCCTCCGCCACGGCGGATTACACCACCCGGATGGTGGTGCTGAGTCCCCGGGAACCCGCGCGGTTCAACGGCACCGCGCTCGTCGAATGGCTCAACGTGAGCGGCGGCATCGACGCCCCCGCCGTGTGGATGATGGCGCACCGGGAAATCGTGCGCGCGGGTTACGCATACATCGCCGTCTCGGCGCAGCGGGTCGGAATCGACGGCGGGGCAAGTCTGCTCGGCGTCGACATGTCGCTGAAAAATCAGGACCCGACGCGCTATGCGCCGCTGCACCACCCGGGCGACGCCTTCTCCTACGACATCTTCTCCCAGATCGGCGGGGTCATCAGAACCGCCGGGCGCACCGGCGTTTTGGGTGAGCTGCGCGCCGAACGCGTTATCGCGCTAGGCGAGTCGCAGTCGGCCATGTTCCTCACCACCTATGTCAACGCCCTAGATCCGCTGGCCGAGACGTATGACGGGTTCTTCGTCCATTCGAGATTCGGGCCCGCCGCACCACTCGAGGGGAGTTCCATCTTCGATGAAGCCGGCGCACCGCAGGCGGTCGCGTTTCGCCCCGACGTGCGGGTGCCGTTGCTGACGATCATCACCGAGACCGACCTCTTCGGTGGCGCGCGGGAGGGCTATTACTTCGCGAGGCAGCCCGACAACCAACGGCTGCGGGTCTGGGAGATTGCCGGGGCCGCGCACGCCGACAACTACACCGTCCAGGTAGCACCGATCGACAGCGGGTCGGCACCGCTCGCGGACATCGTCGCCGCCTACGTGCCCACCAACATGCTGATGGGCCAACAACTTTCGCACCACATTAACTTCGCCCCGCAGCACCACTACGTGGCGCAGGCGGCACTCGCCGCGCTGAACACCTGGGTGCGCACCGGCGAGCCGGCGCCGGGCGCGTCGCCCATGCAGGTACGCGATTTCGCTGGGCCGCAACCCGTTCCGGATGACAACGGCCTGGTCCGGGGCGGCGTCAGGACCCCGTGGGTGGACATACCGGTCGCGCGGACCTCGGGACTCGGCGGCAAGGAGAGCATCATGTCGTCACTCTTCGGCACCGGCGAACTCTTCGACGACGACACGTTGCGCCGGCTGTACCCGGGCGGCGTGACGGAGTACCTGGAGCGCTTCACCATCGCGCTCGATGCGTCCATCAGCCGCGGGTTCATCCTGGCGGCGGACCGAGCCGAGATTCTGAAGCTGGCCGCCGCAACCTATCCTGGCGACAGCTGACCGCACCAGAGAGTTCGCGCGTAGCCAATCTGTTCGCCGGCTGGGTATTCGGCGCCGCGGGCTATTGGTTAGGCGTTGTTTCTAGGGCGTCGGCGAGGCGGGTGAGGAGTTGTCCAAGCGTGCGTTGTTCGGCGGGGTCGAAGCAGGCGAAGATGTCCCGCGCCGCGTCGAGGTAGTCGCTGAGCCAGCGGCGCGCCTGGACGTCACCCTGCTGGGTGACCGAGAGCCGGATGGCACGGCGATCGTCGGCGTCGTTGCTCGGCGACACGGTGCGGCCCGAACATGACAACGCGGTCATCCATATCGTGCCCGACGGCCCGCAACGACGGCGGTTCGTGTGGTCGCGTGACGTGCTGCCCGATGAATTGTCCGGCCCGCTCAGCGATTTCATGGAGAGCTCCTGCCCGGCCATCAAGCACGCCCTCGAGCATCGAGCCGATGCGTCCCGCAGCTCATGAGCCTAGAACAGCCGGCTGTCCGGTGCCGGTCCGGGGACCGAGCGGACCAAGCCGGCCCCGGTCACCAGCGGCAGGTCCAGCGCGGAGAGCAGGCAGGGCGGCGCCGCGCACAACGCCGGGATGGCATTGACCATCCGGGAAGCGCCGGCAATGCGGGCACCCAGATCATGGTCATGGTCTTCTGCCATCTCGAATTCGCAGCGCATGGTTGATCCTTTGGCGGGATGCGAATGTGGGGCTGCGGCCAGTCCGGCGCGATATCGTCGCGCATCCGTGTCACGTGATCGATGACGAACGTCGGCTCTGCGTCGACGTACCCGGTCAGTGTGGAGCGCATCGCCGCGATGGTTCCGGCCGCGATGTGCCCGGTCGGCGTGTCGAACGATGCGCCGGCGAGGACCCGTTCGTTGTTCTCCTCGATGTTGTCGATCTTGACGTCTAAGCCGGCGGCAAGCTGATGCAGGACCGGCCCCCAGCCGAAGCTGAACACACCTGGCATGGCCGCAATCGCTTAAAACTCCGGCGGCTTGCCAAATCCCAAGATTTCGTACACCGCCGACCTGTCCGGGTAGGTGGCGTAGTTGAACATCTCGGTCACCCGCACCGACTCGATGACCCGAGAAACCCCGGTAAGTACCAGCGGCAGAACATCATTGGCGAACCCCGTGTCGATGCCGGTGGTGAAGAACGACACGCCGCCCTCCAGTGCGGCCTGCCGCAGCGGATCGGTGAACGCCTCGTTGACAGCGTCCGCAAACACCAGCGGGACCACCGAACGCGACGCGGCGCGGTTCACCGACGCGGACGGCCGGCGGGTGACAGCGCTCGAGACGTCGGAACTGCTGATCTGGGAGATGCACGCGAAGCTGGGTGGCTGAGACCATAGAGTGGCCACGACAGACAGGAGCCGGCATGTCCTCATCGCACCCGCACCACGCGCCGCCCAATCCCAAGCGGAACATCGAGGCGATCCGGACTGTGCGCTTCTGGGCGGCGCCGCTGCTCATCACGCTGGCCTTGATGGCGGCGTTGTGCGCACTGTATCTCGGCGGCATTTTGAACCCGATGACCAATCTGCGGCATTTTCCCCTCGCGGTGGTGAATCAGGATGCCGGACCGGCGGGCGCCGAGCTGACCGATCGGTTGGTCAATGGATTGGACAAGAACAAGTTCGACGTGCGCGTGCTTTCCCTCGATGCCGCCAAACACCAGCTGGACACGGGCCGGGTGTATGGCTCGGTGCTGATACCGCCGAGTTTCTCGTCGAATCTGCGCGACTTCGCGGCGAGCGCGGCGATGCCCGGCCACATCGAGCGGCCGGTGATCACGGTCTCCACCAACCCGCGCGCCGGCACCATGGGCGCCAGCATCGCGGGCCAGACCCTGAACATGGCGATGGGTTTGGCCAACGGCGAAGCGGGCGAACGACTTTTCGCGCAGGTTGCCGCGCAAACGGGTGGCGCGCCGTTGCCTGGGGCGGCGGAGGTGGGCCTGGCCAATCCCATCGACGTCGAGTCCACCGTGTACAACCCACTGCCCAATGGCACCGGTAACGGGCTCTCGGCGTTCTACTATTCGCTGTTGCTGTTGCTGGCCGGGTTTACCGGCAGCATCGTGGTCAGCACGCTGGTAGACGCGTTGCTGGGCTACGTACCGGCGGAGTTCGGTCCGGTGTATCGCTTCGCGGCGCAGGTGAGGATTTCGCGGTTCCAGACGCTGCTGGTCAAGTGGGTCATGATGGTGCTGCTGGCGCTGCTCACCTCGGCGGTCTATCTGGCGATTGCGCACGGGCTCGGCATGCCCATCGATTTGGGCTGGCAACTATGGGCGTACGGGGTGTTGGCGATTACCGCGGTGGGCATCACGTCCAGTTCACTGCTGTCGGTGCTGGGCACCGGCGGCCTGTTGGTCAGCATGCTGGTCTTCGTGATCCTCGGATTGCCCTCGGCCGGGGCCACGGTGCCGCTGGAGGCGACGCCGCCCTTTTTTCGCTTTCTGGCCGAATTCGAGCCCATGCACCAGGTTTTCCTGGGCGCTCGGTCGCTGCTGTACTTCAAGGGCCACGCCGATACCGGTTTATCGCAGGCGCTGCTCATGAACTCGATCGGTCTGGTCATCGGGGTGCTGCTGGGGGGCATCATCACGCACGTGTACGACCGCAAGGGCTTCCACCGGATTCCGGGGGCAGTCGAGATGGCGATCGCCAAGGAGCACCAGGCCCAACACCAGGCGCGCCGGGACAAGACGGACCAATTCGCCGAGAACGACGAAAGCTCAAGCGAGAAAACGTAATTCGAGCGCCGCCCAAACGTCATCGGTTCGTTATCTATGTTGACACTGTGACTGATGTGGCAGATGCTGTTTGTGTTGCATCGACATCAGGGCGGAAAGGGCTATCGTGCTGACCCGACGCGCCAGCTTGCGCCGGTGGACGGGGCGCTGCGCCGCCGTGGTCACGTGCGTCGCCTTGGCGAGCACCATGGGACAGCCCGTGGCACATGCCGCCGACGGCCGTGATTTGCTCGCCAACGCCATCAACACCACCAAGGGCTCCTACCTGGTCTACAACTTCGGACCCGGTCACCCGGCGCCGATGCTCAATGCCGGCGGCGGTTGGTATGAGATGGACAACGGCGGCCATCTGATGATCATCAAGAACGCTGCGGGACGGCTTTCGCCGCACCTCCTGGTCGACACCCACCAGGGTGATCAGGCGCGCTGCGAGAACAATCCCGGGGCCCGTACCGGCGAGGGACTCTGGCAGGCATCCGAGCTGTATGCGCCGCTGCAGGCGTGGCAACGGATGGGCCAACCGACAATCGCGATCAATGCCAACTTCTTTGACGTGCGCGGACAAAGAGGCGGCTCGTGGCGCCAGACCGGCTGCAGTTCACCACTGGGTGCGTTCGTCGACAACACCCATGGCCAGGGGCGCGCCAACCAGGCGGTCACCGGCACCGTCGCATACCCGGGCAAGCAAGGACTCTCCGGCGGTGGCGAGAGCTGGAGCGCACTGACGACGATGATCTTGCCGTCCGGTGGTGCCCCGTATGTGGTCTGGCCCAGGACCAAGAGCGACTACGACGCCGCCACACCGGTGATCCAGGACCTGCTCAACAAAGATGTGAGGTTCGTCGCGGTATCCGGAATCGGGTTGTTGTCCCCCGGCAACACCGGGCAGCTTCACGACGGCGGACCCAGCGCGGCGCGAACGGCTTTGGCATATGCGCGGCAAAAAGACGAGATGTACATATTCGAGGGTGGCAACTACACGCCCGACAACATGCAGGACCTGTTTCGTGGTCTGGGCAGCGACACCGCCGTGCTTCTCGACGGCGGCGGGTCCTCGGCCATCGTGTTGCGCCGCGACACCGGCGGCATGTGGGCTGGCGCCGGTTCACCGCGGGGTTCGTGCGACACCCGGCAGGTTCTCTGCGACTCGCATGAACGCGCGCTGCCCAGTTGGCTGGCGTTCAACTAGTTCCGATGGTGGCGACCCGCAGCGCCCGGCTTCGCCGCGCTTGCGGTCACCACTAGGTATCGGCCGGCCCGAATCGAAAGATCAGCAGGCTAGCCGCGATCACCGCAGCCGTCACGGCGAACACCGGGGCGACGAAGAATCGTGACATCGTCGCGCCCAGCAACGCCCCTGCGCACATCGTGAAAACCACGGTGAAGCGCACCTCTTGGCGAACGGCGTCCCACCGGCAAGGCGGCTGTCCAGTCCGAGGCTGACGATCGTCGACGTCAAGACCGTGGTGGAAAGTTCTTGAATACCGAACTGGCGGGCACTCGAATGCTGCAGACCGAATATCACCGTAAGTGCGCCGATCATGATGAGTTTGGTGTTGTCGTGATAGCGCAGCACGCCCGTGCCCGCCAGGACGGAAAGCGCTACCAGTAACACGATTCTGTCGCCAGTACCGTGCTGATCCACGGTCGTGTCCGGTCATCGAAATGCCTTGCCAACCGGCCACTGAGGATGGTAGTGCAGATGAAGGTGGGCAGGGCCACCACGACGGCGGTGAGGTCGATGCTGGTTCTGGGCGCGAGCCAGAAGCCGAGGAAGATCACATTGCCGGTCATGTTGGCGACGAACACGTGACCGAGGATCAAAATACTGATCGAGTCGGCCAGTCCGGTGGCGAAGGTCAGCAGCAGCAGCAACGCCGCGACGGTCGATCGCTCGGATACCGGCGAGCTAACGGCCATGGGTTGTAGCAGAGCGCGTTACACGTGCGGCGTCAAATCCAGCGAGGTGATGGTCGTCATCCTGGTCACCAGCCAGCGATTATTGGCGCGCTTCATGAACAGCCGGTAGGACAAGTACTTCAGCGCCGGCACGTTTTTGGTCAACGGGCTAGTGGACGACGTGTTGGTGTAGACGATAACAACGGCATTGGAATCATCGAGCGATTCGACCGCCGCGCCGGTGACTTCGGTGCTGTTGCTGATTTTGGCCTGTTTGTTGGGGGCCACGATGGCGTCGACGAATTTGCGGTACTGCGCCTCGAAATCACCACTGAGATAAGCCGATGCGCGATCGGCGAGCGTATCCATGTTCTCTGGCGTGTAGGTCCACAGCGTTGTGATGGCGCTGGCCGCGGTGCGCGCCACCTTCAATTTGGTTGCGGCGGTGGCGCGATCGGTGAGGTATGGTTGGACGGCCGCCCCGGCGAATGCCGCGGATCCGACAAAAAGCAGAGCGACGACGACGGCGATCGCCAACCGTCGGCCGGCCAGCCATTTCTTGCGCGCCAGACCGGGCGCTGGCGATTCTGCGGCCTGCTCTTCGCCCACCTCTGTGTCGTCACCCGCTGGTTGTTCGGTTGCGTCGCCGTCGGCCTCACCGTCGGTGACTTCGACGAGATCGGTTGCGCCGTACTCGTTTTCATCGCGTGCCGAATCCTCGGCGGTCAGATCACCTGGTGCAGGCTGCTGATCTTCCACTGATTCCCTTCCTGCGTCGCGGTTGCCGCCCACCGATTCGCGTTTTCCAAAACCTGCTTCTCGTCCGGCGACCTGGTGCTGACCGCGGTTGCCACGATGACGGTGGCGCTGCCGTCGTCGTTCCATCGTTCCACGCCCGCATCCAGGACAGTGCCGGTGGCCGGTTCCGCGCGGGCGACCTGCAGCAAGATCTCGTTGGCTTTGTCGTGATATTCCTTGGCGAAGTCGCCGGTCGCCTGGGCCAATACCCGGGTGACGTAGTCGTTGGCGTGGAAGGGATCAATGGAGGTGAACTGCGTCATAAAGCCCGTCACGTACCCGATCACCGCGCGGTCCTTGGCGGCGGCGCGCTCACGGGACTCATGGGATATCAGCATCAGCGTGCATACCGTGATGGCCACCGCCATCAGTACTGCGGCCGCCGTGACGGCCAGTGGTAGCCCCCACGGTCGCTGCGGTACCACCGGTTGCGCCACCAGCAGCGTTTCCTCCCCGGGCCCGAATTTGCGGCGGGGACTCATTTTCCGTTCCCCTTCGGCTTGGTCAGGACGGTGAGATCGTCGACGCGCCAACGACCGTCTCCGCCTTTGGCGAAGACCACCCGAACCGTGGCGCTGATGTAACGCTCGTCGGGCGCCGCGCCGCGCCGGCCCTGCAGGAACATCAGCATGGTCGCGCGGTCGGGGGACGCCGACGAAATGCCGTAGTCGGTCACCCGGTATTCGTTGACGACGGGATTCCCTTTTTGCACCAGGTCCTGCTGTGCCGCCAGTTGGCCCCGATATTTGTCGGTGGTCAGCGACAGCGCCCGCGCGAAATCGTCGTGCAAGGATTTAGGGTCGTAGGTGAGCATCTGCGCGACGATTTTCGGCCCCTGCGTCGCGAGCTGTTCCTTGGTCTGTTGGGTGGCCCGTTCCGGGGAATACACCGCCAGATAGCTCACGGCGGCACCGCCCAGACAGATTGCCGCTGCACCCAGAACCGTGGCCGCGACCAATCGCCGTATGGCGGGTGGCCGCTGGTCAGGTTCCAGCTGTCGTACTTCGGTACGCAGCAGCATATCTGCGAACGTGCGGCGTCGGGAATCCCACAGTGGCCACAGCCATCCGACCACGGATGCGGTATCGAGCAGGTGCGCCAGATCCCTGAGCAGCAGCCGCCACGGCCCGGCGGGCTCGCCATCGCGGCGCACCACCGCAATTCCGAACAGGGCGCGTCCCAGGCTCCGCCCGGTGATCGCCGGCAGCAGCAACCGGTTCGCCAGCATCGCCAGGATGACCACTCCGATGACCGAAATGCTCAACCACCACCACACGCCGCGGGCCGGCACCGTGCGCGAGACCAACGCCGTCGTCGCTACCACGGCGGTCGCCGGCAGCACGTCAAGCGCGAAAGCGCCAGCGCGAACGTGCCAGCGCGCCAGCGCAATCGGCGCTTCTTCGGTGATGGCCGTGATCTGAGGCTCCTCGACCACCACCGTCACTTCGTCACCTGGTCGAGTTTGGAGATCTTGTACTGGCCTTCAGCGAGTGCCATTTTCACTCGCAGGCGGTAGCCGGTTTCGTTCTGCGACTGACTGTTGCTGGCCACTTTGACCCGCATCGCGACGAGCACGTCGACGGAACCGTCGGGGTTGTTACGCTCGACCGCCGCCCGCACATCGGCCACCTGCACATGAACGTTCGACGCCTGATAAGCCTGGACGAGCAGGCTGGTGTACAGCAGGGCTTGGGAGCGGAAAGCGTCTGTGCCGCAGTCGATGATCTTCTGTTCGCTCGCCGCCATCGCATTGGTGTCAGGCGCCTGAGTCGCCGACACGCAATCGACCGCGGCCTTGAGCGCCGCGGCGTCGTTGCGGACGATCGCTTGGCTTTCTTGATGGAAACGCAGCGCGAAGTAGCCACCGGCCCCGATGGCACCGGCGCACAGCACCAGCGCCGCGGCGATGCCGATCAGCCAACCGCGACCCAAACGCGACCGGCCACGCTCGACGGCCGCATCACCGTCGCCGGGTCCGGTCTCGGTTGCGGGCTGCTCGGCTGCGCCCTCGGATTTCGCCGAATCCTCGGTCTGCTCCTGGGTCGGCAACGAATCGTCCGCGTCGATGGGGTTCAGCCGGCTGGCGCCAGCATCTCCTTCCATCCGTCGTCTCCTGTTCCGGTCGAGTTCTCGACGGAGTATTTAACTCCGTCTGGCCCTACCAGTTCACCGCTTCGGGGACTGTAGATCGCCGTGGGAGGTCCGCTGGGAGTGTAGACGCACGGGTTGGGCTGCTGGCCGTTGCACTGCACGGTACCAGTGCCGGGGCGCGACAGCGGATCGCTGGTCGGCGGAGGTGTGCCGGCCACCCGGTCTGAGGGCGCCGGGTTCATTCCGTTGTCGACCGACGGTGCGGGGATCACCAGTCCGGGTTTGACGGGCTGGTCGCAGCGGGCCGCGGGCGCGGGGCAGGTGAGGATCTGGTTGGGGTCGCCGTACCAAGGGTTGGTGCCCGCCGGGACGTAGGGCTTGGGGTCACGGCATTCCCGTGGGCTCGCCGCCCGCTTGCCCGGGATGTCGGTGCACGGGATGTTGCGCGATCCGCGCACACTGTTGGCCGGCGTGTCCATCGGGATCTTGCAGTACGTGCCCGACGGCAAGGGCTGCATGGTGGTGTCCGCCGGGGATCGCCATTCCGACGCCGGGATGAAACCGGTCAAGCAGGGCGGCGGCTGGTTGATCGACAACGCCAGGTCCAGTGCGGCCATGCCGGGGAACGGCGCGGCCACCGCCTGGGTGATCGAAGCGCCCTGCGGCAGGAACACCAGCACTTGCTCGACGCCGGTGTGGTAGCGCTTGAGCAGGTCGAACACCACCTCGAGGTTCGCCAGCGTCTGCGGCAGCGAATCGCGCACGTCGTTGAAGACGTCGTTGATCTGATCGGCGGTCGGCGCGGCTTGGCGCAGCGCGCTTTTCAGATGCTGGTCTTCGGCCGCCGCCTGTGCACTCAAGTTGTTCAGATTGCGCGCCCAGCGCTCGATGGCGTCACCGGAGTTGACCTGGCTTTCCAAGACCCCGCCGGAGTTCTGGATGATGTCGTTGACGTCTTTGATGTTGGTCTTGAAGTCACCGACGATCGCCTGGGTGGAGTCGACCAGCCGTTGCAGGGCGGGCCCCAGCCCGCCGACGGATTGCGCTGTCTCATCGAGCAATTGGGCGATCTTGTCCTTGGGCAACACTTCAAGCCCGCGGTTGGCCGCGTCCAACGCCGGCCCGATCTCGGCGGGCACCGTGTTCTGGCACTTTGGATCGGAGGGATCGAGGCCTTTGCGGCGCATTTCGTCCGCGCAAATGGGGTTTACCAGGGGCATGGTATATCCATCTGCCAAGAACTTGCCGGGGTTACCGGTCGACACCAAGTCCAGGTACTGCTCACCGACGGCCGACACCGAGTGCACGTTGGCCGTCGCGTCGGCCGGGATGTGGTTGTACTTGCTGTCGATGCTCATCGTCGCTTCGGCGCCTTGCTCCGTCGGCTGGACATCGGTGACCTTTCCGATCGTGATGCCGCGATAGGTGACGTTGGCCGTCGGGTACAGCCCACCCGAGGCGGGGAGCTTGGCCTTGAGCGTGTAGCGGCCGATGCCCATCAGGCTCGGCACCTGCAGGTAGTACACGCCAAGCACCAGCAGCGAGATCACCGTGAGGATGCCGAACACAATCAACTGGCGTCTGACGAAGGGAGTCAGCAATTCCGGTCCCCCCTTTCCACCAGCGGTCCACCCGGCGCGTCATTCGGGTTCGGCGTGTAGCGCACGTCGGGGATCATCGTCTCCGGGTCACGCCCGAACGACTGCTCGAGCGCACGCAGCGCTCCCGACAATCCGGTGCCGGTGAGGAACGCATTGTCGACAGCACTGTAGGTGAGGTCGAGCGTCAAGGAAATGTTTTGGTAGTCGCCGCGGAAGATCTTCGGCACGGTGTCGATGTCGAACGGCTGGGTGAGGATGAACTTCAGCGCGCCGATCAAATAGGGTGAGCCGCGGCCAAGTTCCTTGAGCGGGCATTGCAGCGCCTGCAGGTCGGTGTGCAACGGACCGCGCGCCTCCGACAAGTACTCGTCGGTGTACTGGCTGAGCCGCCCCACCGCATCAACGGCATTGATGAGCAGGTTCTTGGTGTCGGCGAAATGCTTGATCAACGGCGGGATGTCGGTGAGCGCGCGATCCAGGACGTCCGCCCGCGCACCCACGTAAGTCAGCAGCCGGTTGGTCGAGTCGATCGCGTGGCTGATGTCATAGCGCTGCTGGTTGAGCTGGTTGGTGAAGGTGTCCAACTTGCCCAGGAACGCCCGGATCTGGTCGCCGCGTCCATCGAAGATGTTGTAGACCTCGTTCTGCAGCACCTCGAGGTTCGGGATGCCGCCGCCACGCAAGATCAGCGCCAGACCGGCCAGGGTTTGCTCGGTGGTGGGAAACGCGGACGAGTTCTTCAGCGGAATGGTGTCGCCGTCCTTCAGCTGCTCCGGCGACGGGTTCGGCGGTGCGGCGAGTTCCACGTGCTGCGAACCCAGCAGAGACGTCTGGCCGATCTTGGCGGTCGCGTTTTTCGGCAGCTTGACGTTCTTGTCCAGTCCCAGCGTCATAGTGGCCACCCACCCGCCCGGTGAGGCTGCGCGGCACGGCCCGGAAGCGGTTCTCGCCGTGCACAACTGGATGGCCTTGATCGAGCCGACGAACACGTCGGCCACCATCACCTTGCTGTTTCCGTTGATCGCCAGCGTGTCCGGCACCTGCACATAGACGGAGTAGGAGTTCGACCCGCTGCCCGGGCCGCCGGGAATCGCCACGTTGGAGATCCCCCGCCAGCCGCACGAACTGAGCACCGTGGCAGCCACCAGCAGCGTCAGCCCTTGCCACGCCCGATGGCGGATCAACCGCGTCCCGCGCCTCACTGGCCCCCTCCTGCGTCAGCGGGCACCGGCGGGCCACCGGCATTGGGTGCCGGCGCCGACACCGGCGCCGGGGTCGGCGCGACAGGACCCGGAGCCACTTCCGGACCGGGTGGCGGCGGCTGGATGGGCACCGGAGCGTTCAATCCCATGGGCGGCACGATCGGGTTTTCGTCGTAGGCGTTCGGCGGTCCCGGCGGGGTCTGCAAAGTCGATTGGACCGGCGCGATGTTAGGGCCGCCCATGAGTTCAGCCAGCGAGTCCGGGGTCATCAGGCCCGCGGTGATCGGCCCGACCTGTTGTCCTTGCATGCCGGGGGCGACGATCCAGCCCGGCTGGGTGTTGCGGTGCGACGTCGGCGTATCCGGCACCCAAATACCCGGGACGGTGGTGTCTTTGTAGCCGTTGGGCGGCTGCAGCCGCGGCTCGGAATAGGCAACTTCCTTGGGAAGCGTCTCGGCGGTGCTGAACAGGTTCAGGCCGAACGGCGGGTAGTTGAACTTGATCGCATCCAGGATCGGCGCCAGGTATTGCGCACACAGTTCCGCGGACTCTTGGTAGCCAAGCCGGCTCCCGGCCTGAATCGAGCTGCAAATGAACTGCATCGGGTTCGCGAAGTTGGTGATCGCCGGAATGGCGACCACCGAACCATGCGACGGGTGATAGATCTGGTTGATGTTCGCCGCGGCCGTCGGAAGGACATGCAGCGCGGTCTCCAACCCGTTCAGCGGATCCGGCTGCAGCAACGCGTTCGTCACGGTCGCCAGGTTGTTGCTGTCATAGGTGAGCACCTCGCGGTTCTTGTCCAGGAACGGCCGCACCGTGGACACCAGACTGTCGAACTGCTGGATCGCATTGGCGAGGTCGTTATCGGAGCTCGCCAGCCGCGAGGTGAAATCCGCCAGGTTCTGGTTCAGCGCGACGAACTGCTGATCATCCTTGTGCAACGCGTTGACGAACAGCGCCAGGCTTTTCACCACGGCGAAGAAGTCACCACGGCCCTCGTTGAGCGCGGTCAACGCCTGCGACAGGCTGCTCAGCGTGTTGTTGAACTCCTTGCCCTTGCCGGCCAACCCATTGGCATAGGATTCGATGACCTCGCCGAACGGACCTTTCGGCTGCTCCGGTGTGGGGCCCAGCTTGGAGATGATGTTGGTGATGCTGTTGCGCAGTTGGTCCCATTCCACCGGTACCTGGGTGCGCTCTTCCGGGATCACGGCGTTGTCGGCCAGCACCGGGCCACCCTTGTACGGCGGCTCCAACTGGATGGCCCGCGACGCCACCAGGGTGGGGTTGAGGATCACCGCCGACGCGTTGGCCGGAACCTTGTATTTGTTCTCGTAGTGGAACGTGACCTTCATCTTGTCGCCGGCTGGCTCGATCTTGTCGATCGCTCCCACCCGCAAGCCCATGATCTGGACCTTGTCACCCGGATACAGCGCATTCGCGGCCGGGAAGTAGGCCACCACGCTGTTATTGGTCAGCTTGTGATACAGCCGCCACCCGACGAACGCGACCACCACGGCCAGCACGATCACCAGCGACCCGATGATCACCGACGCCCTCGACATCTTGGGCAGCCGGGTGTTGCGGACATCAAAAATGGTGCTCAATTCTGGCTACCTCCCCCCGCAGCGCCGCTGCCGCCCGTTCCGCCCGGGTTGATGAACGGCGCCGGCAGCTGGTTGCCCGGTCCCGGTGGCGCCGCCGGTCCCGGCGGCAGGCCCGGCGCGAACGTCGACGGCGGCGGCGTAGGCCCGACCGGTGCCAGGTTCTCGGTACGTGCGCCCGGTGGTGCCTGGGCCGGCAACGGCACCGGTGTGCCGGGAACGTTCGGCGGCGCGTCACCCGGGCGCCCGGCGATCGGCATGCCCGGCGTCGGGGGCAGGCCGTCCGGGTTCGGCGGTGACGTCATCACGTCGACCGGCGCCGGGAAGCCCGGGCCACCGAACGGACCGATGCCCGCACCGGCACACGGCAGCGGATTCCACGGCCGCGGCAGACCCTCGTCACCAACGGTGACATTGCCGCCAGGATTGGCCGGGGTGTACGAGCACGGCGCACCGGGCGGTACCGCTGGACCCGGATGATCGGGCGTGCCCTCCGGCACGCGCGGCGCGGGCGGCGGCGCCCCGTTGGGGAACCGGGTGCCGTTGGGGTCGGGCCAGCGGAATTCCGGCAGCCCGGCACTGCGCCAGAAGTTCTCCGGATCGATCCCGCGCTTCTTGAAGGCGGCGTCGACCCACGGCTGGATGATCTGATACAGGGCCAGGTTGTGCAGGACCACTTTGAAGAACGGTCCGGACGCGATGGCCTCGTTCAAGGACGGCAGGAATTTGCCTACCTCGCTAAGACCGAACGCGATGTCGTCTTTGCGCTCCTTGAGGATGTCGCTAACCTGACGCAGCTGTTCCAGCACATGGTTGAGGTTCGGGTTGTCATTGATGAACCCCTTGACCTGTTCGGAGAACGCCCCGATGTTGCTCAGCAATGCGTTGATCGCCTGGCCGCGTTCGTTGAACGCCACCAGCAGCGTTTTGGCGTTGACCAACGCCCGGTCGATCTGGTCGCTGCGGTCGCCGAGGATGCCGGCCACCTGGTTGGCCTGGGCAAGCAGGTGCTTGACCTGCTCGTCGCGTTTGCCGATGGTGTCGGAGAACTTGGCCACCCCGTCGAGCGCGGCGCTCAGGTGCGGATAGGTCTGATCGATGGTCAGCGACAGCACGTGCAGTGACTCTTTGATCGTGTCGATGTTCCAACCCTGGGCGGCCTTGGTGACGTCGAAGAAGGCGTCATAGATCTGATACGGCGTGGTGCTTTGACCGATCGGCAAAGTGGCGCCCGGTTGCAGTTTCTGGGTGCCGCGAGCCTCTACGTCGAGGATCTTCTTACCGAGGATGGTGTCGGTCTTGATGGCCAGCCGGCTCTCGGTGCCGATGGTGGCGGTGCCGAGCGAGAATTTCAACAAGATGTGGTCGCCGTCGATCTTCAGGCCCTCCACCTTGCCGACATCCACGCCGGCGATGCGCACCTTGTCGCCGGTGCTGATGCCACCGGTGTCGGTGAACTGCCCGTAGTAGCTCGGTTTGGCGAACAGCATGGGGACACTGGTGAAGCTTTGGCCGACGCCGATGACGAGCACCGTCACCACGATGCCCATCAGGCCGATGCGAACGCGATTGGGAGGTTCCAGTGTTCTCATTGAGGCGTGCACCTACCCGTCGGCTGCTGGAATAGCCGCACCGTGCGGACCGGACCACCGGCCTGCAGGCCGTTGATCTTGAGCGTGATGTCGCAGGCGTAGAAGTTTGTGAAGTCCCCGTAGGACCCGACGGCGCGCCCGATCAGGTTCAGGGCGGTCGGCACCTTGCGCAGGTAGTCGTTCAAGTAGTCACGCTGATCGATTTGCGGCTGCTGAATCGCGTCCAGGTAGTTGATGGTCTTGTGCAGCAGCGGGCGGTCCTCGGCCAGCAGGTCGGCGACCGTTCCGGCGGCGTTGCTGATGTGCGCCGTCCCTCCCGCGAGCTGGTCACCGTGGTTCTTCAGGCCGGTGATCAACACCTCGAGGTTGTTGATGGACTGGTCGAACTGCTGGCGATGGCGCACCGTCGTGTCCAGGACGATGTTGAGGTTCTTGATGACTTCGCCGATCGCCTGGTCGCGCTCACCGAGCTGGTTGGTCAGTTGCGCGGTCTGGTCGAGGATGTCGTTGATGGTGCCGCCCTGCCCCTGGAACACGGTGACCAGCGCCGTCGCGATGGTGTTGACCTTCTGCGGGTCCAACGCCCGGAACAGCGGCTTGAAACCGCCGATCAGCGCGTCGAGGTCCAGCGCCGGGGATGTTCGCGACAGTGGGATGAATCCGCCCGGCGGCAGCTGCCGGTCGGCGCCTTCGCCCTCACCGCGCTTGAGTTCCAGGTAGCGGTTGCCGATCAGGTCGAGGTAGCGGATCTGCGCGGTCGTCGATTGGTACAGCGGTATCGAGCGGTCGACGTTGAACTCCACCCGCGCCCGCTTGCCGCCGTCGACCAGCTTTACCGCGCGGACCTTGCCGACCTCCACGCCCGACGCGCGGACGAACTGGCCGGCCCGCAGCCCGCTGACATTGGTGAATTCGGCCGAGTAGCCATTGGTTCGGTCAAACCGCATCTGGCCGAACACCACGACGATCATCACACTGAAGACCAACAGCACCAGTGAGAAGATGCTGAGTCTGACGAGGGTACCGGTGATTTTCATGGGTTGATCGTGTTGTCCCCTACTTGGCGGCCCCAGACGTACTCGATCGCGTACGGAGAACCGGTGTCGAGGTGGTTGTACGGCGCGATGCTGTTGCCGGTGTCCATCACCAGCTCGGGCGCCGGCCACAGATCATGGGTGATCTCCTGCCAGCAGCCCGGCGCACCGCCCGGGCCACCGCGGGCGTTCACCCGCGGCAGGTTTTCCGGATAGGTATAGGGGTTGGGCGCCCCGCCGACCACACCGGCCAGGCCGCCGAGCCCCATCGTGAGCGCGGCGACAGCGACGAGCGAAACCGGGTTTCCGACCAGCCCCAACCCGGACAGCGCCTGCGTGTGGGCGTTCAGCGAATAGCCGTTGCCGCCCAGGAATTGGGCGGCCTTGGCCTCGACGTCGTGGTAGTTGCGCAGGGTGCAGAAAATTTCCGGGCTGTAGGTGTCCAGCAGCTGGGCCGTCGGCACCAGGTCTTCGGCTCCCCGCGCCAAATACGGCCCGCCGCGCTGGAAGATGTCCGCACCGGTGTTGCCGAGGCCGGCCGCCGACAACAGCGATTGGTCTAAGTCCTTCTGCTGCTGATTGAGCGTGCGCGCGGTGACGACCGCGTTGTTGAGGAAGTCGATCAGATCCGGTGCCGCATTGGCGTAGGTGTCACCCAGGGCGGCCAGCTGCTGGATGTCATGACGAGCCTGCGGCATCTGCGGGTTGACGTCGTCGAGGATCGCGTTGGCGTTGACTATCGACTGCCCGACCTTGTCGCCCAGTCCGGCCAGCGCCTGTGCAGCCGCGCTCAGCGTCAGGTTGAGTTTGACCGGATCGACCTTCTGCGCGATGTCGGTCACGGTCTGGAACAACGTGTTGATTTCGGTGGTCACCGATCTGGCGTCGATCTGGGCGTTCGGTTTGATCTTTTGCGGCGACGGGTTTTTGGGCGTCGTCAGCGACACGTACTTCCCGCCGAACACCGTGGTCGCCTTGATGTCGGCGTTCACATTGGTCGGGATCAACGACAGATACCGGGGATAGACGTCCAGGGTGAATTTGGCGGCCGGCTTGCCGTCGAGCACAACCTCGGAGATGTCGGCCACCCGGCCGATCTCCACCCCGTTGTAGGTCACCTTCGAGCCCGGATCCATCACCAGCCCGGCCCGCGACGACAGCATCGTCAACTGGGTCTTGGGGGTGAAATTGCCCCTGAATTGCTGGTAGACGAGCACCAGGAGGATCGCACAGATGACCAGCATGGCGATGCCGGCCAGCTTGTAGGGCGGGTTCCGCGGGGCGTTGGTCTGCGCCGGTGATGACATGGCCGCTACACCGTGAGTGCGAAGTTGGGATTGACGCCGTAGAGCGCCAACGCGGCGGCTAACACGACAACCTGCACCGAAACCAGCGAGAACCGCATGGACCGGCCGACGGCCTCACCCACGCCGACGGGCCCGCCACCGGCGCTGTAACCGTAGAAACAGTGGGTGATCATGACGACCGCCGTGATGATGATGGCCTCGACGAAAGACCAGAACACGTCGTCGGGGCGTAGGAACGTCCGGAAGTAATGCTCGTAGGTGCCGTTGGACTGTCCGTAGAGCACCGTCGTGGTGATCTGCGGAGACAGGAACGACATGATCATGGCCAGCGCGTAGAGCGGGATGATCACCACCAACCCGGCCATGATGCGAGTGGACGCCAGGAACGAGATGGACTTGACGCCCATCACCTCCAGGGCGTCGATCTCTTCGCTGATCCGCATGGCTCCCAGTTCCGCGGTGGCTCCGGCGCCGACCGTGGCCGCCATCGAGATGCCGGTGACGACCGGGGCGGCGATGCGCACGTTGATCAGGGCGGCGAAGAAGCCGGTGAACGCCTCGACTCCGATGTTGCCCAGGGACGCGAAGCCCTGGATGGCCACTAGCGAACTACCGGAGAGCGTCACGAATCCGACGATCGCGACCGTGCCGCCCACGACGGCCATCGCACCGGTGCCCATGCCGATCTGGGCGATCAACCGCAGCGTCTCCTTGCGATAGTTGCGCAGCGCGTGCGGGATGTTGCCGACGGCAACCGCCCCGAACCAGGCCATCCGGCCGACGTCATCGACCCACCGGCCGAGCGCACCGCCATAGCGGTTGACGTTTTCGTATGCCCGCGGGAACCGGGCGCGCAGTACGGCAGCTGTCGACATGTCAGTGGCCCGTTCCGAATCGCACACCGATGGTGGTCAGCACCACGTTGACCGCGTACAGCGCGACGACGCAGAGCACCACGGTCTCGTTGACGGCGGTGCCGAGTCCCTTGGAGCCGCCCCGCACGGTCAGCCCGCGATAACAGCCGACCAGTCCGGCGATGAGGCCGAACGTCGCGGCTTTGACGGTGGCGATGACCACCTCGGGCAGGCCGGTGATGGTGGTCAGGGTGGCCAGGTAAGCGCCGCCGGACACGTTTTGCAGGTACACGCCGAACAGGTAGCCGCCCACCAGCCCGACGGTAATCACCAGGCCGTTGAGCAGCGTGGCGACCAGGGTCGCCGCCACCACCCGGGGCACCACCAGCCGGTGGATGGGGTCGATGCCGAGCACCTCCATCGCGTCGATTTCCTCGCGGATGGTGCGCGCACCCAGGTCCGCGCAGATCGCCGTCGACCCGGCGCCGGCGACTACCAGCACCGTGGTCAGCGGGCCGAGCTGGGTGACGGCGCCGATCGCGGCGCCGGCGCCGGACAAGTCGGCGGCGCCGAACTGGGCCAGCAGGACGTTGAGCGTGAAGATCAGCAGGACGGTCAGCGGGATCGAAACCATGATGGTCGGCAGGAACGCCACCCGCATGATGAACCAGCACTGCTGGACGAATTCGCGCCACTGGAAGGGCCAGCGGAACAGCGCTCGTCCGGTCAGCACGCACATCCGGAAGAAGCCACCGATGAGGGTCAGCGGCGTCTGCAGTTGGTCACGCAGATACTCCGTCAGGTAGCGGCCCCGTCGGCGTGTCGACGTTGAAGTCACCGCTGCCCCCTCCAGCCGTTACCGCGTGCCTCCCAGCGCCGCGGCGGATCGTGTAACGCGCCTCGCCCCCTCGCCGCTGCGCAGCCCAGGGTGCCCCCACGTTGCCGCGACCCAACGTCTGTGATCATCGGCTCCCTACTGGCAAGTAGTAACGGAGACCACAGGAATGTACCCGATGGCCATGCACGTGTGAACTGCATCTGCACAATTAACCCTTCGCCAACAGCAGGCAAACGTTACAGTTTCCGTCAGCTTTCCTCTCTGGCATTGAGATCTCTTGCCCTAGAAGGGATCTGGTCAATATTTATGGCTCCGTAGCGGATCCGTAGCTCAGTCTTGAGCACCTTCCCGGCGGGGTTGCGGGGCAGTGCGTCGACGATCTCGAGCGCCTTGGGATGCTTGTAGCGCGCGAGCCGCTCGTTGAGGAACTCCTCCAAGCCATCCAGCCCCGGCTCATCGCCGGCGACGGCAACCACCGCGATCGGCACCTCACCCCATTTCTCGTGTGCCCGGCCGATGACGGCGACTTCAACGATGCTGGGATGGCCGGCCAGAACGTTTTCCACCTCGGCGCAGTAGATGTTCTCACCGCCGGAGATGATCATGTCCTTCTTGCGGTCCACCACCCAGATGTAACCTTCGGAGTCCATCCGGACGAGGTCTCCGGAATGAAACCAGCCGCCGGCGAACGCCTCCGCGGTGGCCTCCGGATTGTTCCAGTAGCCGCTCATCAAAGTTGGTGCGCGGTAAACGATTTCGCCGACCCCGCCGGTGGGCACGTCGTTCATGTTCTCGTCGACGACGCGGGCGGCGACCGTCGGGATCACTTTGCCGACCGATCCGCGTTTGCGGATGGCGTCGTCGCCAAGCAGCATGCAGGTGACCGGCGACATCTCGGTCTGGCCGAACGCGGCCAGTATCTGAGTTCCGGGAAACGTCGCAGACATCTCCCGCAGCAGCGCGTCCGGCGCCGGCGCGGCGCCCCACGACATCACTCGCAACCTAAGGTGACGAGGCCGTGCTTGCTGCTCGGCGCATACCGCCTGCCACTGCGCGGGAACCAAGAAGAGGCCGCTGACCTTCTCCGTGGCCAGCACGTCGAGCAGCTGACCCGGCTCGAACGCGCCCAGCGGATAAATCACCGTGGGCGTGCCGAGGAGCATCCCGGTCAGCAAGTTCCCGATGCCGGCGATATGGAAAAAAGGAACACCGACGAAACCGACGTCGTTGTTGATGTCGGCGCCGTTGGTGTACAGGCCGGTCATGGTCTGGCCGCTCAGATTGGTGTGGGTCAGCACGGCGCCCTTGGGCCGGCCGGTGGTGCCCGAGGTGTACATGATCAACGCCGGCGAGTCGTTCGGGATGTCGATGGGTTCGTGCGACTGCCCCGGCTCGTTGACGAGATCTTCGTAACCGATGACGCTCTCGTCGGTCGAGCCGCCGGCCACGATGATCATGTCCAGCAGTGGCTTGATTTCTCGAACGTCGGTGGCCACCGGTGCGAACACCGCTTCGGTGACCACCACGCGGGCTTCGCAGTCTTCAACCAAGAAGGCGATTTCAGCTGCGGTGAGCCGGAAGTTGAGTGGGACAGCGATGGCCCCGAGCATGTTGACGGCCAAAACCGACTCGACGAATTCGGTGCGGTTGAGCATCAGGATCATGACCCGGTCGCCGAAGCCGACCCCTCGGCGGCTCAACGCATCGGCCAACGCTACCACCCGGTGCCGTAGTTCGCCCCACGTCACGGTCCTGCCCAAGAATCTCAGCGCAGTCGCGTTCGGCTGCATTAGCGCATGCCGTTCGAGTTGGTTCACCCAGTTCTGCCGCCGGGCCAAGTAGGGCTGTTCCTCGGCCTGTGTCAGATGGCTCGCCAATTGCGCGGTCAACTCCCGCCTTCCCCTTCACTCCCGCACCGCTTGCGCCAGGTTGATATTTGATAAAACATGGTGTTGTGTGGGTCACATTATGGCCTTGACGCCCTGCTGACAAGCCCCGTCGAAACATAAATGCAACCTTGAACACAACACAGCCAAGCCCCTGAAAGCCCTGGCAGCCGCCGTGAACGCACCGATTTCTACGCAGCCGAGGAGGCGACGGCCACTGCGTCGGGCGCAATTGTCGGACGAGGTAGCCGGGCACCTGCGGGCGGCCATCATGTCCGGTGCGCTGCGCCCCGGAACATTCGTCCGCCTGGATGAGACCGCGGCCGAACTCGGCGTCAGCGTCACGCCGGTGCGTGAAGCGCTGCTCAAGCTGCGCGGCGAGGGCATGGTCCAGCTGGAACCGCACCGCGGTCACGTCGTGCTGCCGCTGACACGGCAAGACATCGAGGACATCTTCTGGCTGCAGGCAACAATCGCCAAGCAACTGGCAGCCGCGGCCACCGACCACATCACCGAGGCCGAGATCAACGAGTTGGAACGCATCAACGACGCCCTCGCCGCGGCCGTCGAATCCGGGGATGCCGAAACCATCGCCGGCATCGAGTTCGCGTTCCACCGGGTCTTCAATCAGGCCAGCGGCCGAATCAAACTGGCCTGGTTCCTGGTCAATGCCGCGCGCTACATGCCGGTGCTGGTCTATGCCGCCGATCCGCAATGGGGTGCGGCGGCCGTCGACAAGCACCGGCAGTTGATCGCCGCCCTGCGTCGGCGGGACGCCGCCGCCGTCATCGAGCACACGGTCTGGCAATTCACCGACGCTGCGGCCCGGCTGACCGACATGCGGGACCGCAGCGGGATCTTCGACTGAACCGGCTCGAAGCGGTCGCCGGTCCTAGCGGGCGGCCAGATGTTCGGCGCGCTGCTTGAGGTTTTCGGCGAGATGGTCGAGGACGTTATTAAGGAGTGACTTCACCATCGGCGCGGGAATCGACAGCGCGGTCTCGACGTCCAGATCCACGGTCAGCAGACTCGATGCGCCCAGCGCGACCACGCTGAACAGCTGCTCCTGCTTGGTGAAAAGGTCACCCTGCTGCAGGACGGTTTGGATCTGGTTTTCGCCCGGGTAGTACACGGCCTGGATGAAGGTGCTCTGCATGCCTTGATAGTCGGTGTCGAGCCGCAGTTGGCTGGGCCGCCGGTCGTCGTAGCGGGCGAGCACCCACAGGCCTTTGATCTCCTCGTTCCACTGCGGGTAGGCCTCGAAGTCGCCGACGATTGCCATGATCAGCCCGGCGTCGGCACCGACTTCGACGGTCTTGCTCATAACTGGCATTGGCGAAGCATAGCCCGGTGTTGAAACCCTCGTCCCAATCGGGATCTCGCGCTTATCGGTGCACGTACGCCGTCGACAGCAATGAGCGGATGGCGTCGGGAATGGGGACCGGCTTACGGCTGGTCCGATCGACGTAGACGTGCACCCAGTGGCCGAGCGCGGTAATCGGCTGCGCCCCTTGGGCCGCCCGGAAAACCCCGAGCCGGTAGGTGACGCTGCTGCGGCCCAGCCGGGTCACCGCGAGACCCACCGCCAGGCTTTCCGGGAAATGCAGTTCGGAGAAGTAGCGGCAGCCCGATTCGGCGACGATACCGAGCGACGGGATGGTGAGCGGGTCGAGCCTGGTGCTGGTTTTGATCCAGGCGTTGATCGCCGTGTCGAACAGCTGGTAGTAGACGGCGTTGTTGAGGTGGCCGAACATGTCGTTGTCGGCCCACCGGGTTCCCACCGGCCACAGCACCGGGAAGTCGTCGCTGGTGAGGTCGTCCGGCGCGGGTGGAACCGAGGGACCTGAAGCCATGGTCTACCAATACCGCATGGCTTGCCGGAACAAGTCCGCCAGAACCAGTTTGCTCATCGCGCGCGGAGCGTTCTGTAGGAGGCGCTGCTGCGGATAGGCCCCCTCGGTGAGGGCCACCACGTCGTCATCGGTGTAGCCCACCCCGCTCAGCCCGTTCGGCATGCCCACCGCTCGCATGATGCGGATCAGTTCGCCGGCCAGCACCTCGCCCGCGTCCTCGGCGCTGGCGCCGCGGGTGTCGGCGCCGAGCAGCCGCGCGCCCTCCAGGTGCCGCTCCGGGCTGACCGTCGCGGTGAAGCGGAACGCCGACGGCGCATTGACGATGACGGCCATGCCGTGCGGCACCAGCGGCTCGTCGGCCGGGTAGCCCGAGGGGTGGAAGTCTCGCACCAGCCCGGCCACCGCGTAGGCCATGCCGTGGGGTGCGTGAACGCCCGCGTTGCCGAACGCGATGCCGGCAAGCGTTGCGGCCCACATCATCTGCTCACGGGCCTCACTGTCGGAGGCGTCGTGCACCGCTCGCTGTAAAAACTGTCCGAGCAGGCACAACGCCTCGCGGCAACCCAGATCGCTCCACGGGTTGGCACCCTGACTCATGGGTCGCAGGCTCGGCCGTTCGGGCGCGCGCCGCCGGATGTACGGCCGCGCGGTGTAGGACTCCAAGGCATGCGAGAGCACGTCGAACCCGGCCGACGCGACCACCCCGGCGGGCAGGCTCGCGGTGCAGTCGGGGTCGACGAGCGCCTCGGTGGGGCGCAGTGCGTGAGACGCGATGCCCGTCTTGGCCGATAACGCCAGCAGGTCGAAGATCGCGATGCCGGTGACCTCGCTGCCGGTGCCCGCCGTGGTGGGGCATGCGATGTGCGGCTTGAGCGGGCCGGGTATGGGTTTGCTCTCGCCGATCGGCGCATTGACGTAGGTCAGGAAGTCGGCGGGGTAGGTGGTGTACAGGTTGGCGGCCTTGCAAGTGTCGATGACGGAGCCGCCGCCCAGCGATACGTAGCCATCGGGATTCGCCTCTTTTGCGAACCGCGCCGCATCCAGAAACGACGCGTCAGTGGGCTCGACATGCACGTCGGTGTAAGAGACCACGTCCAGTCCGGCCGCGGCAAGCGCATCGCGCGTCTTGGCGAAGATCGGCAGGGCGGCCACGCCGGCGTCGGAAAACAGCGCCACCCGCCGCAGCCCGAGAGCGCCGGCTCTGTCACCCACCTCCGCCAGGCAACCGCGCCCGAATGTCACCCGCGACGAGTCGACGGTGAAGGCTCCGTCGCAGCCCTCTAAGGGAATCGGGTAATCGCAGCACGCCATGCAGTCATTATCTCGGGTGCAGCGGCGCCACGGGCTCCGCTGCCGATTCGGGCAGCCGATGAGTTTCGAGATAGTCCCACCGGATTCGGTAGCCGAGTCCGGGTGCTTGCGGCAGCTCCACGCATCCGTCCGGGCCGAGCGGGTCGCACGATGCCTCGAGATACGGCGGCGCGGTGGCGTAGCGCGCCCCCGGCCCCAGCAGGCCTCGCTCGTAGTATTCGCAGACGTCTTCGCTCGTGGCGCCGAGGACTTGCAGGTTCCCGAAACCGCTCATGTGTAGCTCACAGCGCATGCCGACGGCCTCGCACATGCCCGCCAGTTTCATCACGCCGGTGATGCCTCCGCGGAGCACATCGATGCGGCTGATGTCGGAGGCTCCGCGCAGAATCCAGTCCGCTCGGGTGTAGATGCCACCCTCGGCGATCTCGGGTGAACAGATGGGGATGTCCAATTCCCTGGCAAGTCGCACATAAGACTCCACCCGGTACTCCGGCATCGGGTGCTCATACCAATAGAAGCCCAGACGTTCCAGCTCCCGGCCGACCCGCAGCGCGTCCTCGTAGCTGTGGTAGGTGCCCCACGGATCGAACATCAGCACCATTTCGTCACCGACTCTCGCCCGCACCTCCTCGCACACCTGGATATCCCAGTCCACATACGACGGTCGCGGTAAGGCGGGCTGACGTGTCGCGGGGTTCCAGTAGTGGTATGGGTGAATCTTGTAGGCGGCATACCCTTGGCGCTGACATTCAGCGGCGTGAGCGGCATACTCGTCGGGCGATCCCAGATTGTTGAAGCTGCTCGCATAGGCCTTGACCCGCTCCCGCGCGCCGCCCAGCAGCTTGGACACCGGTAACCCGGTCACCCGGCCCGCCAAGTCCCACAGCGCCAGATCGATGACGCTGCAGACGTTTTCGGGAAGCTTTGCGGCCCACAGTTGCCGCCAGATCTCGGCCCGGCAGAACGGGTCCTGGCCGGCGAGAAGCGGGCTCAAGAATTGCGTGACCAGCGCCTGGTCGCCGGGGAGCAGACCATCCTGGTCTCCGTGGAAGTGGCCGCCGAAGTAGTAGCCTTCGGCACCCTCGTCGGTGTGCACTTTGGTGACCGTTTGCACGACCCGGTAGTCGGTAAGCAGCTGGCCGAACGAGATTCGATCAACGAACGTCTCGAAGGGCACCACCTCCAAGCCGGTGATCTTCATGACGGGAGATTGTTTCGCCGGGTCGGGCCCCCACAATAGAGCCGAAAGTCCTGCGCCCTGGGTCAGGCTCCGTTCCAGATGCCCTGCAGCGCACGCCCTTGCAAGGCGAATAACCGCTGCGACGTCGACCAGCCGGGCAGCAGGGAATCGAATCCGTGACAGGTGCGCGGAAAAACATGCAGCTCGGCCGACACTCCGGCACGCAGTAGCACCCTCACATAGTCAGCCGCTTCGTCGCGAAAGGGATCGATCTCGGCGCAGGTGATCAAGGCCGATGGCAGATGGCCGAATCGGTTGCGCCGTGCGGGCACGGCATATTCCGATCCGCTTGCCGGACCCAGGTAGTAGCGCCCACATCAGATCCGCGGCCTCGCCGTCAAAAGCCGGGCTGGTGCGGAACTCGGCTTTGGACGCGCTAGCTCGATCGTCTAGCACCGGCTGGTGCAGCAATTGGAAGGCGACCGGATGCAGCGACCCGTCGGCAGCGTGATGCGCAAGGCAGGCGGCCAGGGTGGCTCCGGCGCTGCTGCCCGCGACGACCACGCAGGCCGGATCGACGCCGAGTTCGGCGGCGCTGGCCGCCACCCAGCGCAGCGCGGCGCTCGCGTCTTCGAGTGCTGCAGGATAGGGATGCTCCGGTGCCAGGCGGTAATCCACCGACACCACCGTGCAGCGGCCGCGACGCGCGAGTTCGACGCACTGGCGGTGGTCAGTGTCCAGGTTGCCCAGCGTGAACCCGCCGGCGTGGCAGTAGACGACCACTGGAGCCGGGTTGGTGTCGCCTCCACGATAAATGCGCACCGGTGTGCTTCCGGTTTCCGCCGGCACGTTCTGCTCCGTGATCTGCACGCCGCGAATGTCGGTCTGCTCGGCGGCTTCCTTGCGGCGCTGGTTGAACGGTTCACGCATGAGTTGGATTGCGGGCAGCGAGAAATCGGTTCGTGTGGTCGCGATTGCGCGCAGCGCGGGGTCCAGCTGCGCCGCGCCGTCGAGTTCTGTCATCGACGGCCCTGGCCCTTCGTCTCGGTCATCGGATCTGTAGGCATTGCCCTCCGTCGACGACAAGTTCCGCGCCGGTGATGAACGAGGCTTCCTCGGAGACCAGAAAGGCGACTGCGTCGGCAATCTCCTCCGGTTCGCCGATCCGCCCGAACGCGGACGACGCGGCCAGCCTCAGTTGGGTGGCGTCGTCGAGCATCGGGGTCGCGATGGGGCCGGGGAACACGGCGTTGACCCGGATGCCGAGCGGGGCCAGTTCGGCGGCGGCGTTCTGGGTCAGGCCGCGAAGGGCCCATTTCGAGGAGCCGTAGGCGGCGTGGTGCGGGAAGGGGCGGATCGCCCCGGTGCTGCAGATGTTGACGACGGCCGCGTGCTTGGCCGCACGGAGCTGCTCGAGCGTCGCTTGGATACCGAGGAATGCGCCGAAACAGTTGACTCGCCATACCTTTTCGAAGCCCTCGACTGTTTCGTCAGCCAGCGAAGCCCGGTGTAGCACGCCGGCGCAATTGACCAGGGTGCTCAGCCCGCCGAATCGGTGGACGACACGCCCGACGACCGCGTCCCATTGCGGCGGTGAGGTGACGTCGAGTTCGGCCGCGATCACGTCGTCGCCCAATTCGTTGACCGCTGCGACCAGTGGGCCCGCTCGGCGGTCGCACGCTGCAACCGAGAACCCTTTCGCGCGTAGGCATTTGGCGATAGCCCAGCCCTGCCCGCCGGCAGCGCCGGTCACCAGGGCGACACGTTGGCTCATGCTGACCGCACCTCGGGGCTGTCGGACAACCCGCCGCTGGTAACGAATCGGCACCGCCGCCGCTTGAAGCGCCAGCGTCCGTCGATGCGGGTCAGCTCGTCGTCGTAGAGGGCGGGCCGCAGCTGCAAACTGCCGGCGCGCACGAACAGCACCTGCGATCTGGCCGTCGCGGTGTCACCGCGGACGTCGATCTGCGAGACCCCGGTCAGGTGCAGGCCGCGCGGAGCGTCGGTGAACATTTCGGCGATACCGTCATGTCCGGCGAAAACCTGCCCGTAGAACAAGAATTCGCCGTCGGCGGCGAACAGTTTCACGCATTCGCCGATGTCACCGGCATCCAGTGCCAGGGCGTAACCGGCCAGCAGCTCCTGGATGGCTGAATGGTCGTCGGTCATTCCCTCGCCTCACGTAGGTACTGCGCCGCGCCCCGCCGCGGCGCCTGTGATTCGGCCGCCAGTGTGATCATGCCGAATCCTAGCTGCGCCATCGCCCGGCCCGTCTCACCGTCTGCAGCATGAATCCCGGTAACCGGTCGCGCTTGCGAAGCCGCTCGACGGATTCGCGCTATCGCGTCGAGCACCTCAGGATGTCGGGGGGCTGTAGGACTTCTTCATCAGTCGAGTAGGAAGAGCTCTGAGTCCACGCGCGAACAGGCGTCACACAGCAGGGTCTCAGTGGCATCGACGGTGCCACCCGGAATTCCGGCCGCTGCAAGCGCATAGCCCTTGAAGGTGCGCGCAGCGCTACTGAGCACGTGCTGGGCTCGGGTCATCGCGCGACTTACCCGCAACGGCCACCCCTGCGGCGCGTCGCCCCACAACGCGACTTCGATCAGCCGGTTGTCCAGGGACTGCAATACCGCGTCACGTACCCGGGGGTCGGCGGTGAACGCTTCGGCGCTGACGGCCAGGCCCTGGCTTGTCGAGCCCGTCCCCATCGACGCGGACTGCGCGTGCAGGTCCAGTGCCCGCACCCCGAGGATGCGCAGCGGGCGGGTATCGCTGCGATCGGGCAACAACACCGTCACCTGCCAGCCGCCCATCGCCCGGTCGTAGAGCCAACCCCCGGCCGACTGCACCACGTCGGCGGTGCTGGTCGCGACAACGTCGAGTCGGTATCTCAGACATTCACCGTCTGCCCGGATCGATCTGGGGGCTGCAACCCGCCTGCTCTTGCTGACGTCGAACGTTGGTGTGACCATGCAATCCGTTCCTCGTGCGACTCACCGGACAGCGTGACACTTGGGGGCGAATTTGTAAAGGTGCGGCCGGCGGTCAGGTGCCGCGGCGCGTCTTGAGCTCGGCAAGTACTTCATCGGTGTGCTGCCCCAGTTCCGGTGCAGCAGAACGTGGTGCCCACGGGGTGCCGTGGAAATCCGCCGGTGTGGCCACCATCGGAATGCTCGATTGGCCGTCCGGTACGTCGACGATGCCGCCGGCGGCGTGGAACTGTTCGTCGGCGACGACGTCCTCGATGGTGTTGACCGGTGACCAGAACAAATCCGGCTCGCCTGCGAAGATCTGCGCCCATTCGTCCAACGATCGGGTCGCGAAAATGTCATCCAGTTCCGCGATCAACTGCACAGCGTTGACGGCACGGGCGCGAGCGTCCTCGAACCGGGGGTCGCTCAACCATTCCGGGCGACCCACGGCACGACACAGCGGGGGCCAGTGCCGGTCGGCCTCGAGCCCAACGATCCAGAACCGGCGCCCGTCGCCGGCGGCGTAGTTGTTCATGCAGGGATTGCCCATCGATTCGCGTTGTCCGATGGCGATCGGTTGCCCGGTCAGCAGGTAGGTGTTGAGGTCGAAGCTCACCGTGTAGGCGCCCTGGCGGTACAGCGAGGTGTTCACCAGTTGACCGGTCCCGGTGCGTTCGCGGGCGAGCAGCGCCGCGCAAATCGCCGCGGCCAGGGTCATGCCGGCCGCGTGGTCACCCATGCCGCCGCGCTGGAACGGTGGTGTGTCGCCGGGGCGGGTGAGCAGATGCGCCACCCCGGCGCGGGACCAGAACGCGGCGACGTCGTAGGCGGCGCGATCGGTATCGGGGCCGGTTTCGCCGTACCCGGTGATCAGTCCATAGACCAGGCGGGCGTTGCGGGCTGATACCGACTCGTAGTCGAGCCCGAGGCGCTGTAACGCACCGGGCCGCAGGTTCGTCACGAAAACGTCCGCCCCGCCCAGCAATTCGAGCGCGGCGTCGTGGCCAGACTCGTCGGCGAGGTCCAGCACGATGCTGCGCTTGGAGCGGTTGTCCAATTCGAACGGCGGGTTGACCCCCAGATCGCAGCCAAGCATCCGGCCGAACATCCGCCCCGGGTCACCGGAAGGGGGTTCGATCTTGACGACGTCGGCGCCCCAGTCGGCCAGGATGCCGGCGGCGGCCGGCCCCGCCACCCAGACGCCCAGCTCGACGACTTTGACGCCCTCCATTGGTCCGGGCATGAAGGAACCCTAAACCAGCCGCACAAGAAGGGCAGGTCGTCGGGCAGGGGATCCGGGATCGGATCGGCGGGTTCCCAGTCCGCGGGTAACTCCTCACGCTCGTGCGGATCGTTTACCCACCGACAGAATGGGCTGCTGCTGGGTGTGCCTTTGAAGGCAAATAGCACGTCGCGCATGTGGTTTCGGAATCTGCGCGCCGCGATCTCGTCTTTCCGCGCCTGCTCGAGCCGACGCCGTGCTTCGTTGATCGGCCGCTGCTCGCGATTATGCTTGCGCGCCCTGGCAATCCGACTGGCGCGCTGCTGCGATCTGCTCCGCCTGCTTAGCACGGGTATGCCGCACGCGGGCTTGGCGGCCTGAGGGAATAGATCTTGGCCGGCCGGGGACGTCGTATAGGTCTGTCCGGTGGGCGAGGTCCACACGATAGTTCCGTCGGCCAGTTGTTTGTCGCGCCAACCGCCGAAAGTTTTGAGTCGATGATGGTATCGACTAGCCGAATTACTCTCTAGGAAACGTGCTGCCCGAATTAACGCTTCAGTGGGACGCGCGTCTCTCGGCCAGCCGCCCAAAGTGAGCCGTCGTCGCCTCAAAAGTCTTCCGCACCGTTCCCTCAAGTACTCGTGCCGCGATCGAAGCCAACGGGCCGGTAAAGACGGTGCGCTGTGTAATCAATGTGCCGGAGTCAGTGGGCTCGATGAGATGATCGATAGTCTCGGTTAATCCGGGCACTCTCGCCACTCCCGTCCACAACGTCGGTGCTTCTATTCGGGTGACGGTCAATCTCAGCGGCGGATGGCCCCTTACCCGCATGGTGATCTTCGCCCCCACCACGAATGGGCCGTCAATCTTGGCCATGACGATGACATCGCCTGGCCACTTGGTGGGGTTGGTCCACACCGTCCATACATCCTCGACGCTCGCCGAGGAGTGGGACGACCCGCCGAACGGGCCTTTCGCCTCACCCATGTCGGTAATCTTTCATCGTTTCGCACTGTCGCTGCGTAAAACGGGGAAACCGGAGCTGTTGTCGGCAAAGGCATTTGATGTTCTCGTACACCGTGAGCCCACCGGTTGCCGGATTGGTGTGGTTGAACGAGATCGTATGATCGAGATCGCAGACCACGGCCGGGCGACTGCAGCCGGGGAACCGGCAGGTCAAGTCACGACAGCGGACAGCGCGCTCGAGTGACGCCGACGGTTGGTAACGCAAGGCGTCCACCGGGCTGGTGAACGGGTCGATCACGTGCAGCGCCGCGGTGGCCAGCAGCTCGCGGACCTGTTCGGCATCGATGACCCCGTAGCCCTCCAGATAGCCCGGCGCGCAGCCGTCGCCACGGACCGTCTGGTCGCTAGCGACCACACTGGTGACGACCCGCGCGCCGCGCACATCACGCTGCGTCTCGTCGCTGGTCTTGGCGGGGCACTCGGCTCGCCCGCAGGCGCACCCCAACAAGCGTCCTTCGGCCAGGGCGGCCAACGCGTCGGCGCGCCGCTGGTCCAACGTCCGCGGATCAGCCGCACACGCCAGCTTGGCCAACTGCGACAGCCGTCGGTCGAACGCCGTGGCCGCCGCCGCGCCAACGGTGCCATAGATTTCGGTCATCCCATTGCCCAGCGGGTGGATGCCGACATGACGGTCGTCTTCGGCCGCCTGACGGCGTTCGCGGGCAGCATCGGGATCGACGAGGCGTACTGCGGCGTCGACGGCGTTGACGATGCGCTGCCGCGACCACCCGTGCCAGTTGACGATCCGCGCAGCCAACGACCGGTCAACCTTGGCGACCAACGCGCCGTCGGTGATCAGATCGGTGCGACTGATGATCAACCGGACCGTGCGCCAGTCGGTTCGCCCCTCGGCCAACAGCCCCGCCACGCGCGGCAACCTGGTCTCCAGCGTGTCGGCATCCGACACGAGGTAGCCGGCTGCGGTCGGAGACAGGTTCATGGCCGCGGCCACTTCGGCAGCGGCCTGCTCGAACCCGCTAATCGATGCGTAGCCGCGTTGGTCCTCGTCCCGCTCGCTCGCAGCCTCCCGCCGCCGCACCAGCGCCGCCACGGCCGCCATTCGCCGCCACCAGGATCGACTCCTGGCGGTGCGTGGATTCGACCAGGTCCACCAGCGCAGCCGGATCCAGGTCGTGCAGCTCCTCGAACATAGGTTCGAGTATCTCATACGGTACGACACCCGAATATCTTGTTGCCGGGCCAAGATGAAGGGGACCACGCCAGCTTTGCCGGCCATCGGAGAGGGAGGAAGACCATGACCCTGGTAGCCGGACGCGGTCCGCTCAGCAGCGATCCGGCCGGGCGGTTCATTCCTTCGATACCCGCCGACATTGCCTACATCGAGCCGCACCCGCGCCGCGTGCAGGCCTTCCAGGATGGGCGTCTAGTGATCGACACCGAGCGGGCACTCATGGTGCACCGGCGCGGTCATCCGCTCAGCTACGTCTTCCCGGCTGATGAGGTCGGTGAGCTGCCCAACGAGCCGGAGCCGGACGCGCCGGGTTTCGTGCACGTGCCCTGGGATGCGGTCGGGGGCTGGCTGGAGGAGGGCAGAAAACTCGTTCATTACCCGCCCAATCCGTATCACCGGGTCGACTGCCGCCCGACCAAGCGCCAGCTGCATGTCTCCGTCGATGGCATCGTGCTGGTCAACACCGAAGACACCGTCATCCTTTTCGAAACCGCGCTCGAGCCGCGCCTCTACGTCGATCCCGTACACGTGCGCACCGATCTGCTGCGACGATCAGAGACGTCGAGCTATTGCAATTACAAAGGCTTTGCCACGTATTGGTCCGCTGTCCTAGATGACCATGTTGTCGCCGATGTGGCGTGGAGCTATCCGGATCCGCCTCCGGAAAGCCTTCCCATCAAAGGGTTTTTCAGCTTCGACGCGACCCGCGCCGACGTCGCTGCCGAGCTGCCGCTCACCGGCCATAGCTAGGTGGGAAGGTAGCCGACGGATTGAGCAAACAGGACTCGTTGCTGGGGGTGCAGTCCGAGTTCCTCAGTCAGGCCGGACCTGTCACAGTTGTGAAACCAAGCCGCGAGGCCACGGGCAGCGGCGAATAGATAGACGTTCCCGGCGATGAGGCCGGTGTCGACGAAGTAATACGACTTCTGGACTTCTGGATCATGAAGCCCGGGCTCGTCAAAGCCAGCGCTATGGGTGAGCCGGCGAATGTCCGCCACATAGATCAACACAACCGGCGCCACCGTGACGTCTGGCTGGCCCGGCGTCAACGCCTTGGCGCGCACATCGGTCTGGGTGATCCGTGCCAAGCGATGACTGACTCCGTCATAGAGATGGGTTCCGTCGGGAAGCGCGACATACAGATCGATCTCTTGAGAGTTGCTCGCCGAAGCGGCGGTGCGCCCTGGCGCACCGAACGGACCTACTGGCCTGTTCACGCCATAGGCAGACCACAGCAAGTCGGAAAGATCTCGGATCGACACCGGCTGGCAACTGGTCTCCCTGGTCGACTTCCGGCGATCGAATGCGGCAACGACGGGGTCGTCAAGGTCCACAGGCGCCGGTGGCAGCTGCAGCCAGCAGTCGTCACGAGCCTCTTTGCTCCCCATGGTGCCCCTTGCTGCGGTCATGGTTTCTCCCAAATGTCATGCCGGCAAACATTTTTGCGGCCACGCAGGTTCGTGGAGAAATATAGAAACCCGAGCTGCAGGCGATCTAGAGCCATTTGGCCCTCAAGCTATGACGTTGGACCTCAGCCGGGCCGGCTCGCCAGCCCGACGATCATCAACATGAACAGCACCCCACCGATGGTGCATGCCAGGGTCGCGCGAGTGCGGGGCCCGGTCTGTGCTCTGGGCAGGATGTCGGCGCTCGCCATATACATCAGGAAACCGGCGAAAAACCCTAGATATAAGGCTAGTAGGCGATGGGGAATCGTGACGGCCAGCGTGAGAGCCGCACCCGCAACCGGCGCGACAGCATCAGCGGCCAGCAGTGTCAGCGCCCTGCGACGGTCATTTCCATAGAGCGATGTGATGGTGTAGGTATTGAAGCCGTCCGCAAAATCGTGGCCGATCACGGCCACCGCGACCGCCGCGCCCACCCCGGCCCCGGCCTGAAACGCGGCGCCAATGGCGAATCCGTCCATGACGCTGTGGCCCACCAACCCTGAGGCCGCCAATAGCCCGACACTGCGAGCATCCGCATGATCGGCGTCATTCGACATCCGGCCGCGATGAATACCGACTGTCTGTTCGATGACGTGCAGCACCAGAAAGCCGAGAACGAAGGCCAACAACGGAACAGGAACGCCGAATAGCATCCAGTCGCCCTGGCGCAATGCTTCTGGCAGCAGGTCGAAGCCCACCGCACCGAGCATCAACCCGGCGGCCAGTCCGAGTACCAGATAGCGATAGGAACCGATACGCAGCGCCGCATAACCGCCCAGCAAAGTGGTGACGAACGAGCCGAAGGCCACCAGAACAACCATTTTCAGCCCACCTCTCTGCAACCCGTTCGGAGTAGACGACCGGGTGCAGATCCGCAATGCTCCTGGGAAAAGGTAGCGCTCGAAGGAGCGGTCTGCTATCGCAACGCCGCCGAGCTGCCGCTCACCCGCCGTAGCTACGTCGACCGAGGCCGAGCGCGTGCTGGGCGATCATGTTGCGGAACACCTCCAGGGTGCCGCCGTAAATCCCCAGCGGTAACGCCAGCCGGTACAGGTGTTCTGGCGCGCCGTCGCCGGCGGAGCCCTGGGTGTCGGTGGACAACGCCGAGGCCGTCCCCAGGATGTCCATCAGATCCGGCGAGATGTCACGCATCGTCTGGGCGATCGCGACGCGCCCGAACATCCCGGGCGTGGACAAAGCCGCCTCCATCTGGGCGAAGCTGCGCCCAAGCCGGTATTTCACCGACTCGTCGTCCACCCCGGAAACGAGTGCGGCAACCGTGTCGACCACCTCGGCCATGAGATCACCGTGAGCCGCCATAGCCGCAACGTATTGCAGCCCATGATCTTCCGGATCGCTGACGCCGTGCTCGGCGTCCAGCGCCGAGCGCATCACCGTCCAGCCGCCGTTCACCTCACCGATGCGGTACAGGTCGTCGACGCACACGTCGCTGTAGTAGACGATGTTGGTCCGGTCACCGTCCAGGGTCCGAATCGCCTGAATTTCGATTCCCGGCGAATCCAGCGGGACCAGAAACATGGTGAGGTTCTTGTGTTTGGGACCTTGCGGATCGGTGTTGGTCAGCAGGAAGACGTACTGGGCGTTTTGTGCGTTTGAGGTAAACATTTTGGAGCCGTTGATGATCCACGCATCGCAGTCACGTACCGCCCGCGTCTTGCAGGTCGCGACATCGGAACCACCCTCGGGCTCGGTGTAGCCCAGGCATAGCCGGATTTCGCCGGAAAGCACACCGGGCACGACCTTGCCCGCGAGTTCCGGCGCGCCGAACTGTTGCACCAGGTGCGCCACGACGGACGTGGTGCCCCAGTGGTACCAGGGGGTATGGGCCCGGGCGATCTCGAGCTGGAAGATTCGCCGCCGAACCGCCGTGAATCCGCCGTCGGACTCCTGCTTCCAATCCCCGGCTAAATAACCGGCTTCGCCCAGCGCCAAATGCACTTGCTCGTCGAAGTTTTCACCGAACGCGCGCTGCCGATCAAGAACCTCACCGGTGACATGCTTTGTGATGAAGGCCCGGGTCTCCTCGAGAAAGGCCCAGTCCTCGGCGCTGAGTGCCACGTGCGAGAAGTCCATTTACATCGCGTCAATCACGCAAGTGTGGAACCGGTCGAGAATCTCGAGCACATGCGCCACGCTGTCGCCCGGCAATCCTATGCTTACCCAGGTAACACCCAGGGCCGCAAGCTTTTCCAAGCCCTCCAGATAGGCGTCGGCGTTGAAGTGATCGTCGGTGGGGCTGCCGCCGTCGAAGTTGGTGAAGGCGATGTCGACCGCTGACCAGTCCCTGCCCACCGCTTCACACCGGCGCCGCAAATCATCGATGCCTTTGGTAAGACGCTGAATTGAGTCGATGACGGCCGTGCCGGCGGTCTGGGCCAACTGTCGAGGGGCGGGAAACGGACACCAGGCGTCGCCGTATTGCGCGACGCGCTGGCGCGACGCCCCGGTGTTGCCGCCGATCCAGATCGGCGGATGCGGAGCGGTGACCGGACGCGGGTGGGCGGTAATCCCGCGAGCGGTGAAATATTTTCCCTCAAAAGAGATGTCATCGGTGGTCCAGACGGCCCGGATCACCTGTAACGCTTCCTCGAACAGTTCGGCGCGTTCGTCATAGTCGACACCGAGTGCCGAGAATTCCCGCTTGAGGTAGCCCACGCCCACCGCGAGGGTGAATCGCCCACCCGAAAGTAGGTCCAATGTCGCGCCAGACTTCGCCACTACGAACGGGTTTCGGTAAGGCAGCACCACGATATTGGGAATCAAGCGGAGTGTTGTCGTTCTGGCGGCAGCGAAACCCAGTGCGACAAAGGGGTCTAATGAGTCATGACCCCCGGCTTCCAACCAGCGTTGTGATGGGGCGGGGTGATCGGTGAAGCCGAATCCGTGAATGCCGGCCGCTTCGCTGGCCGCCGCCACCTTTCCGATGCCGTCCCCACTCACCAGCTCGGGGTTGTAGGGATGACTGTGCATCGGGTGGGTGATGGTGAAGTGCATGGCGCGACCAGCCGCTAGAACCGCGCGCGGGAATCAATCGCCGTGTCACTGGTCCGTAGCGGGCGGATCAGCGCCTCCTGGGCAAAAGAGCACAGCAGCTCGCCCTCTTCCGTGTGCACGGTGCCGCGCACGTATGACATTCCCGCGCCCACTTGAGTGCTCTCGTGGCTGTAGAGGAGCCACCCGTCCCAGCGCACCGGTTCATGGAACGCGACCGAAACGCTCATCGGCGCGGTGGAGACGGTTAGGTGCGCCTGGCTGGTGCCGATGCCGGGGTGGGCGCGCATGGTGGTGGAAATCCCCAAATGGCCGGTGAAGTATGCGACGAGCGCCTTGGCGAGATCGTCGCGGGTGGGGATCGGTTCGTAATGCAGCCAGGCGTATAGCTCCGGCGGCCCCACTTCGTCGGGGCTGTTCACGTCGACGACGTCGACCAGTCGCAGCTCCCGCCCGATCATCGGCATTTCGGACACATGGGCGTCGGCCGGCGCCGCGACCTGCGGCCTCGGAAGGTGGTGACGGATGACGTCCTCCGTGGGAACGTCGGCCAGCACGGTGACGCTCAGGCAGCGGCGGCCGCTTTGGTGCACCGCGACGACGGCGGTGGCGGTGGACCGGCCTTCGGCCACCACGTCGAGCACGAGTTCAACCGGCGGCCCGACGGCCACCACCCGGGCGAACACCGCGTGTGCCGAGCGCACTGACTTGTCCGGAAATCGTTTGGCCACCGCGAAAATCGCCTGGGCGAGGACCTGGGTGCATTCCACCACTTGCCGTTCGTCGCCAACGGCGATCCCGGTCTCGCCGATGAACCGATCTTGCCCGTCGGCCCGCACGTCGAACAGATCCAGCAGACCCTGCACCGTCCACTCCGTCTGCTCAGACTCCGTGGTCAAATCGCACTCCACCTCTCGCGCCGACAGCTCACGGCTCAGCGTGACACTTCGAGTCGGATTTGTAAAGCTTGGCTACCTGACGCAGGGAGGCAACGCAATTACGCATGGTGCGCACAGCGCACCAGCATGGACCGCCGCCGGATCAACTTGTTCAGCAGGTCAATCCGGCCAGGATCGACGCCTACCACGCAGCCGTCGCGCGCGGGCTCGGCGGGGCACAAGATTGACACCGGTACCCGCGGTACATGACACTTTGTCGGTGTTTTGTAAAGCGGAAGATCTGCGAGGCGAAAGCGGATGATGCCTGAGCCGCTGGCCAACGGCTTCTGCTTCGGCGAAGGGCCGCGCTGGTTCGAAGGACTGCTGTGGTTCTCCGACATGCTGGGTGAAGCCGTACACACGGCGACGATGGGTGGCTCGTTGACCACGTTGCCGCTGCCCGGGCACTGCCCGTCGGGACTGGGGTTTCGCCCCGACGGCTCGCTGCTGATCGTCTCGACCGAAAACCGGCAGGTGTTGCGCTACGACGGCGACGCCGTCACCACCGTCGCCGACCTCACCGAAATGGCGCCGGCCAACCTCGGCGACATGGTCATCGACGACATGGGCCGCGCCTACATCGGATGCCAGGCATTCACCGGCGGCCGCATCATCCGTCTTGATCCCGACGACAGCGCCACGGTCGTGGCCGACGATCTCGATTTTCCCAACGGGATGGTGATCACACCGGACGGGGAACTGATTGTCGCCGAATCGGTCGGCCGGCGGCTGACCGCGTTCACCATCGGCGGTCCCAGCGACCCGGCCGGGCTGGCCGACCGAAGGATTTTCGCCGACGACCTGGACGGGCCGCCCGACGGTGTCGCGCTCGACGCCGAAGGCGCGGTGTGGACATCGATGACGCTGGCCCACCAGTTCGCGCGGATCACCCGGGGCGGTGCCGTGACGGACCGCATCGACATGGGCGACCGTGTTGCCATCGCCTGCGCGCTGGGCGGTCCGCAACGACGCACGCTGTTCTTACTGTCGAGCACCGACGCCTACCCGCATCGCCTGGTCGGCACCCGGCTCTCCCGATTGGACGCTGTCACCGTTGCCATTCCCGGCGCCTGCTCGCCCTGAGACACCCGACGAGGAGGAGTAGTGAGTGACTCGTATTACGAGCTCATCGATGACGCCGACCCGTTGGGTGAGAAGTTCGCGGCGACCGACCTGGTGCGGGGCACCTGGACCGCGGCGATACAGCATGCAGCGCCGGTGTCGGCGCTGCTGGTTTGCGCCCTGCAGCGCTGCGCCCCGCGTGACGACATCCGCCTGAGCCGCGTCGTCATCGATTTGTTGGGACCGGTGCCGGCCGAGGGCGATCTGTGGGTTCGCCCGCGGTTGGAATGCGGCGGCAAACAGATCGAGCTGGTCACCGCCGAGATGCTGGGGCTCGGTCCCAACGGTGAGCCGCGGCCGCGAAGCGAGGGCCGAAACCGCAACCCGGAGAGGGATTGGGACCGCAACTACGTGCACAGCCTGGACTGGCGTTGGCTGACGCTGAATGAAGGCCCTGAGTCCTGGATCAAGCCGCTGGTGGACCTGGTCAAGGGTGAGACCATGACGCCGCTGGAACGGCTGTTCGCGGTGGCCGACTGCGCCAACGACATTGGCAGCAAACTGGACATCACCAATTGGACCTTCCTCAACACCGATCTGGCCGTGCATGTCTTCCGGATTCCCGACGGTGAGTGGGACCGGTATCCGCGCGAAAACGAGCTACGGCCCCGACGGCATCGAGACGACGGTCGGCACCTTGTTCGACGAGCACGGCGCGGTCGGCGCCATCGAGCAGTCCGTGCTGGTACGCCGGCGCCCAGGTAAGTCTGACCAGGAGGCGAAAACACCGTGAACTACTTCGTAGAGTTGCAGCTATGAGCCAGCCGGCCCAAACGACAGAGCCTGACACCTCGACGCGTCAGCGCATCCTCGACGCCACTGCCGAGGTGCTCGGTCGCAACGGCAAGACCAAGCTCAGCCTGTCCGACGTCGCTGCGCAGGCCGGCGTCTCGCGTCCCACGCTCTACCGCTGGTTCGCCTCCAAAGAGGAGTTGCTGTCCGCGTTTTCGCAGTATGAGCGCCAAATCTTCGACAGCGGCTTAGCCAAGGCCACCGCGGGGCTGAAAGGGGTGGACAGACTCGACGCCGCGCTGCGCTTCATCGTCGAGTACCAGCATTCGTATTCCGGTGTTCGGATGGTCGACGTCGAGCCCGAGTACACCATCGCGCAGTTCTCCGGCGTCCTTCCGCAGATGCGAGACGGATTGCAACGGCTGCTGCCCGGACCCAACGCCGCGGTGAAGGCGGCGACGGTGATCCGGATCGCGATATCGCACTACATCGTGCGAAGCGACGACGCTGATCAGTTCTTGGCGCAGCTGCGTCACGCGGTCGGAATCAAGGGCAGCTAACGGGCCGCTAGTCGAACAGCACCGCGGCGTTGAGGTAGCCGGTCGGGTCGAACGCGGCCTTGACCGTCCGCATGGCGGCGATGTCGGCCGGCTCTCGCGACATGCCCAGGTAGGGCCGCTTGCGGCTGCCGACCCCGTGTTCAGAGCTGACATTGCCTCCGGATTGCGCGATGAGGTCCATCATCGGCGTATACAGCGCCCGCTCCCGCTCTACCGGGCACCGCAATACGTTCAGATGCAGGTTGCCCTCTCCCACATGGCCGAACAGCACCGGCAACGCCTCAGGTGCCTGTGTCTCGATCAATTCGACTGCTTGCCTTGCGAATCCGGCGATGGACGACAACGGCAATGAGACGTCGAACTTCAGCGGCGGCCCATACACGCCAAGCACATCGGCGAGCGATTCGCGCACCTGCCACAACCGTTGCTGGGCAGCAACATCCACGCCGACGGCGGGTTCGCCGCGCAGCTGAACTCCATCGAGCAGGTCGGCGAGCCGGTCGGTCTGGTCTTCGTCGGCGGCCAGTTCCACCAACAGCAGCCAGTCGCCGGCGACCGGGGCGCCGATCCCCAGGTGCTCGCGGGTCAGCGCGGCGGCTCGACCGCCGATCAACTCCAGCGCGGCAATGCCGTCCACGTCCCGGAAGATGCGGCTGGCGGCCACCAGCGCCTCCAGCTCGTCGAACCCGCAGATGGCAGTGACTCGATGCGCCGGCGTGGGGTGCAGCCGCAGGTCTAGCGCGGTGATGACGCCCAGGGTGCCTTCGGCGCCCACGAACAGCGACGACAGGTCGTAGCCGGTGTTGTCGCGGCGGACCCGGCTGTGACGGTGCAGCAGCGCACCGTCGGGCAAGGCCACCTGCAACCCGACAACCTGCTCGCCCATGTTGCCGTACCGCACCGTGCGCAGGCCGCCGGCGTTCGTCGACGCCATCCCGCCGACCGTCGCCGTATCCCGGGCGGCCAGATCCACCCCGAACACCAGCCCCGCGGCACTCGCGGCGCGTTGCACCGCCGCCAGGGTGGTCCCGGCACCTGCCTGGATGCGGCGGTCAACAGTGTCGACTTCGCTTGCAACACAAAGGCGTTCGGTGGACAGCAGCACGTCGTCGTGCTCCGGGACGGTGCCCGCCACCAGCGAGGTGCGCCCGCCCTGCACCGTCACATGTGCGCCGGCATCACGGCACACCTGCAACACCTCGGCGACCTCCTCTGCCGAACCGGGCCGAACCAGCGCACTGGCCCGCCCGCGGTAGCGGCCGGTGTGGTCGATGCTGCGCGCGGCCAGCACGTCGGGGTCGGTGACGAGATGACCGGATCCGACGGCGGTGGCCAGAGCGCGCAACATGCTCGCGGTTATAGCACCTCAGCTAAAAAACCAGGCCGCGTGTGCCTCTAGAACTTGTGCGGCACGTCGGTCACCAGCCCCCCATCCATGATGAACTCACTGCCGGTGGAGTAGGACGATTCGTCGCTGGCCAGGAACACCACAAACGTCGCGACCTCGCGCACTTCGCCCGGTCGGCCCAGCGGGATGGTGACCATGTCATCTGGCAAGTGCGCGGTCATCCGGGTGCGGATGAAACCGGGATGAATGGAATTCACCCGGATGTTCAGCGGCGCCAGCTCCAAAGCCGCCGACTTCGACAGGCCACGTACGGCCCACTTGGATGCGACGTAGGGGTGCACGAGCGGCGCACCACGCAGACCTTCGATGGATGACACGTTGATGATGGAGCCGCCCCCGGCCGCGGTCATCGCATCGACGGCGGCCCGCATGCCCAGGAAGGTGCCGGTGAGGTTGACGTCAATGACCTTCTGCCACTTGGCCAGATCGAACTTCTTCAGCTGCCCCAGTGCGACCGTGCCGGCGTTGTTGACCAAAACGTTGAGCTTGCCGAATTCACCGACCGCGGTTTCGACGGCGGCATCCCATTGGTCGGGCTGGGTGACATCGAGGTGGACGTAGCGCACGGAGTCACCGATCTCATCGGCCAGCGTTTTGCCCTGGTCGTCGAGGATGTCGCCGATCACCACCTGGGCGCCCTCTTCCACCAGCCGCCGCGCGTGCTCGGCGCCCATTCCCCGGGCGCCCCCGCTGATCAGTGCGACTTTGCCTTCTACCCGACCCACTCAGGTCTCCTTCGATTTAGTTGGCTACCAATGTTTTTGGCGCGTATAGGCCGTTTCCGGTGACCAACGGCAAGTCCAGCGTGGTCCGGATGCCGGGCGGCGCGGCAATCACCGTGGGAATGGCGTTGACGATGCGCCCGGCGGCGCCGACGATCGCGGCGTGGTTATGGTCGCCCTTGCGACTGCTCGGAACGATGTCCACCGCGTATGAGGGCTCCCCGATGATTTCGACGCGATACGAGCCACCGCCAGAAGCCGGTTGCGGCCAGTCGGGCCGCAGGTCCGGCCGCAGCCGGGTGATGTGCTCGACGACGATGGCCGGGTGACCTCCGGCCATGCCCCGGATTTCGAACTGCAGCGCGGCCATCGTGCCTTTGGCGACGTTGCCCACCGCGATGTCGAAGTCTTCCGGGGCGGGCTCGCGCTGACAGGAGTCGGTGATTTCGTCGATCTCGATGCCCAGTCCGGCCGCGAGCTGTCGAATTGCCGTCCCCCAGGCGATGCTGAGGATTCCCGGCTGCAGCAGCATCGGCACCTCGTCCAGGGGACGGCCGAATCCCATGTAGTGCATGACCTCGGCGCCGTCGTAGGTGGCGAGTCGGCGATCTCCATGCAGCGCACCTGCTCGATGCGCTGAAAAGTCCCCGCCAGCGCGAACGGAATCAGGTCGTTGATAAAGCCGGGGTCGACGCCGGTGATGAAGACACTCGAATTGCCTTGCCGGGCAGCGTCTTCGACGCGAGCGATGTACTTGTCCAGCATGACGCCCCACGGGTATTGCAGCAGGCCCGGCGAGGATTCGACGACGTTGATACCGGCGGCCAGGATGCGCATGACGTCAGCCACCGCCTCGGGCAGCCTCGTGTCACCCATGGCGCAGTAGACGACACACTCGGGCCGGGTGGACAGCACGGCGTCCAGGTCGGCGACGGCCGCAATACCAGTGACGACACCGGCCTCAAGGCCGACGCCGCACAGCTCGCCGGCGTCCTTGCCGACCTTTGTCGCAGTGGACACGCACATGCCGGTCAGTTCGAACTGCGGGTTGGTGATGAGTTCGGCTAAGGCCAACCCTCCGACATTTCCAGTACCGACGTGAGCGACGCGGATCGCCATCAGCGGCTCCATCCCTTGAACGCTGAAAAACTTTCTAGACACTAGTCCATAAATTTTGGGGCGCATACCGCCTGTATCGATCGTGGTGCCCAAGGCACAATGAAAACGCCCATGACACAGCGTGAGGATGTTCAGTTCGTCTCCGGTGCCGACCGGATCAGTGCATGGCTCTACCGGCCACCGCTCGATGAGCCGATGCCACTGCTGGTGATGGCGCACGGCCTGGGTGGGGTGCGCAGCATGCGGCTGGACGCCTACGCCGAACGATTCAGCGCGGCCGGTTATGCCTGTCTGGTATTCGACTACCGCAATTTCGGCGACAGCGAGGGGCAACCGCGTCAACTGCTCGACATCGGCATGCAGCTTTCCGACTGGGCCGCGGCGGTCGGCTACGCCCGCACCCTTCCAGGAATAGACGTCAACCGAATCTGCTTGTGGGGCACCTCATTTGGAGGCGGTCACGTGATCGCAACGGCGGCCCGGCTGACCGGTATTAAGGCCGCCGTGGCGCAATGCCCCTTCACCGACGGCGTCGCCTCGCTACGCGCGATCAACCCGTCGACCGTCGCACGCATCAGCATCCGGGCCGTTCGCGACGTCGTCAGCTCCCTGACGGGACAGCCTCCCGTGATGATCGCGACGGCGGGCAGGCCCGGTGAGGTTGCCTTGATGACCGCGCCGGACGCTTACGAAGGCTACCTCCGGCTGGTACCGGAGGGCGCGGAGCTGCACAACGAGGTCTGCGCACGCATCGGGCTGAAAATCGCCATGTATCGTCCGGGCCGGCAAGCCGCCAAGATCACCTGCCCGATCCTGTTCTGTGTGTGCGAGACCGATTCGGTGGCGCCCGCCGGCCCCACCCTGCGCTATGCGGCCCAGGCTCCCCGCGGTGCGGTCAAAACCTATCCCGAGGGCCATTTCGACATCTACGTCGGCGAGGCCTTCGAGCGTGTGGTCGCCGACCAGCTCGCCTTCCTGCACCAGCACCTCGGCCGTTAAGGCCCGAGCGGGCAATTCTCGCGGATCGACTCGTCGCGGATCAGCCCGCGCAGCAGCGCCGTGCTGAATTCCGCCGCGATCTCCTTGGCGGTACGTCGTCCGCTGGGCCGCAGCCAGCGGTAGCTGCCCAGGGTCATCCCGATATAGCCCAGCGCCACGACATGCGAATCGCAGTCGAAGAACTCACCGCTGGCGATACCCCGGTCGATGAGGCCGTGCACGTGCTCATAGACCTGAGCTTCCTTCTCCCGGACCTCGGCGACCTGTTCGGCGGTGAACCACTCGGTGATGTAGGGCTGTTCCTGAAAGTAGACGGCGGCCCGCTCCGGGTTGGCCGCGATACCGGTAAGCAGGCGCACGGTGTACTGATAGAGCGCTTCGCGGGCGGTCCACGAAGGATCGTCGTGCACCGCCGCCAGCGTGCCCTCAGCCGCCTGGCGGTAGATGTCGAACAAGATCAGCGACTTGCTGGCGTAGTAGTGGTAAACCGTCGCCTTGTTGAGTCCGATCACGTCGGCGACGTCGTCCATCCGGGTGCCGTGGTAGCCGCGGGCGGCGAACAGCTTGGTGGCAACAGCCAGCAACTCCTCGCGGCGCGTTAGCCCGTTCTCGGGTGGCATCTGTACTCGCTATCGTCACTGCCGGCGGGATTGGTGGAACCCGGACAAGGCCAATTATCAATCAACTGGTTGGACAGTTTAGGCAAACGCCAGGTGTCGCCCCGATGAGGATGGGACTAGACTCGCTTCGGAAAGCTCAAGTCGCGACTGGAGGGGTGGCCCAATGGATCCGAGCCCGGACTACGACGCAAGCGACGAGATCGAGTTTTTCTTCAGGTACGTCCCATGGGGTCTGCGTGGGGTCGTCGACGGTAACGGCTACCCGCCGCCCGGCTACCCGCCGGTTTAACCCGATCGCCCTAAAGCGCCTGACGCTGACCCGCTGCGCCCAGCTCCGCTGCGCTTGCGGTCAGCGCTAAAGCGCTTTGAGTTCCTCGGCGACCTCGGTCACCGATTTCTTCGCGTCCCCGAACAGCATCGTGGTGCCGTCCGCGTAAAACAGCGGGTTGTCGATGCCCGCGAACCCCGAGTTCATCGACCGCTTGAGCACAATCACCGACTTGGCCTTGTCCACATTGAGGATGGGCATGCCGTAGATCGGGCTGGATGCCTCGTTGCGGGCCGCCGGGTTGGTGACGTCGTTGGCGCCGATGACGATTGCGACGTCGGTGCGCGCGAACTCGTCGTTGATGTCGTCCATGTCTTTCATCGCGTCGTAATCCACCTCGGCCTCGGCCAGCAGCACGTTCATATGCCCCGGCATGCGGCCGGCCACCGGGTGGATGGCGTACTTCACTGGCACACCCTTTTCCTCCAGCAGCGACGCCATGTCCTTGACCGCGTGCTGAGCCTGCGCCACAGCCAAGCCGTAGCCCGGGACCACGATCACCTGGTTGGCGTAGGCCATCTGGATCGCAGCGTCGGCAGCCGAGGTCGCCTTGACGTGCTTGTCGCCGCCGTCGGTGCCGCTGGGGGCCACACCACCGCCGCCGAAACCGCCCGCCACGATCGCGGGAATCGACCGGTTCATCGCCCTGGCCATGAGGTTGGTCAGGATCGAGCCAGACGCACCGACGATCATGCCGGCCACGATCATCGCCGTGTTGTTGAGCGCCAAACCGGCCGCGGCGGCCGACAGCCCGGTCATCGCGTTGAGCAGTGAGATGACCACCGGCATGTCGGCCCCGCCGATGGGCAGTACCACCATCAGGCCCAGCACACCCGCGGCGGCCAGCAGGCCGATCATCCACCACAGCGACGCCCCGCCGGTGCCGGGATGGGCGTGCACGCCGATGACGATCGCCGCGGCCACCGCGCCGGCCAGCAACAACAGATTGATCGGTTGCTGCGCCTTGCCGAACCCGATCGGCGCTCCGGAGATGAGCTCCTGCAGCTTGCCGAACGCGACGATCGACCCCCAGAACGAGATTGACCCGATGATCGCGGCGAACAGTGAGGCCACCACAATGTGCACGGTCGGTGACTCGCCGTGCTGGAAGGCCGAAAACCCTTTGGTTTCAATGAATTCCGCGAGAGCGATGAGCGCGACCGTGCCACCACCCACGCCGTTGAAAAACGCCACCAGCTGCGGCATGGCCGTCATCTTGGTCAACCGTGCCGGTGGGACACCGAGCATGACACCGACGACCAGGCCGGCGATGATCAGCGGCCATTGGCCGGTGTGCCGGATCTTGATCAGGGTCGCCGCCACCGCAATGGCCATGCCCACCGCGGCGATCAGGTTGCCGCGCACCGCGGTCTTGGGCCCGGTCAGGCCCATCAACCCGTAGATGAACAGTGAGAACGCGACGATATAGAGGATCGAGACGAGGTAGTTCATTTCGCGGTCAAGTCTTCCGTCTTTTCGGCCTTCGCGGCCGGCGCGGCCTTCTTCTTGCCTTTGAACATGCCCAGCATCCGGTCGGTGACGATGAAACCGCCGATGACGTTCAGTGTGCCGAACACCACCGCGACGAAGAGAATGATCTGGACGGCCAGCGAGGGGTGCTCGACCTCACCCAGCACCACCAGCGCGCCCAGCACCACGATGCCGTGGATGGCGTTGGTGCCCGACATCAGCGGTGTGTGCAGCGTATTGGGCACCTTCGAGATCACCGCAAACCCGACGAACCCGGACAGCACCAGGATCGCCAGGTTGGCCAACAGCTCGTCGTACATCTAGGAGTCCTCTTTCCGCGGGCGGGTCACACACGACGCCGCCACCACTTCGTCGTCGAAGTCGGGGGCCAGCTTGCCGTCTTTGATCAACAGGTCCAGCAGCGCCGTGATGTTCTTGCTGTAGAGCTCACTGGCGTGCTCGGGCATCGTTGCCGGCAGGTTCAGCGGCGAGACGATGGTGACATCGTGCTTGACGACCGTCTGTCCGGGTTCGGTGAGCTCGCAGTTGCCCCCGGTCTCCCCGGCCAGGTCCACCACCACACTGCCCGGTTTCATCGATTCCACCGCGGCCGCGGTCACCAGGCGCGGCGCGGGGCGCCCCGGCACCAGCGCCGTGGTGATCACCACGTCAAATCCGCCGATCGCTTTTTCCAGGGCCCGCTGCTGCTCGGCGCGCTCCTCGTCGGTGAGCTCGCGGGCATAGCCGCCCTCGCCCGCCGCATCGATCCCGACGTCGAGCCACTGCGCACCCACCGAGCGCACCTGATCGGCCACCTCGGGGCGCACGTCGTACCCGGTGGTGCGCGCGCCGAGCCGTTTGGCCGTCGCCAGCGCCTGCAGTCCGGCCACCCCCACTCCGAGCACCAGCACGCTGGCCGGCTTCACCGTCCCGGCGGCCGTGGTCAGCATGGGGAAGAACCGGGTCGAGTCCGAGGCCGCCAGCAACACGGCCTTATAGCCCGCGACGTTGGCTTGCGACGACAATGCGTCCATGACCTGGGCTCGCGAGATGCGTGGAATGGCCTCCAGCGCAAAGGCCTGCACGCCGGCTTCGGTGAGCGCGCCGATCGAGTTGTCGGCGTTGCGGGGTGCCAGGAACCCGACCAGTGTCTGTCCACGGCGGAGCCTGCCGACCTCTTCTTTGGTCGGCGGTGCCACCTTGACGACGACGTCGGCGGTCCAGGCGTCGCCGATGCTGGCCCCGGCTTCGGTGTAGAGCTGATCGGGAAGCAACGCACCTTCGCCCGCACCGGACTCCACCACGACCGCCACACCGCTGCTGACCAGTGACGCCACCGCCTTGGGCACCAGCGCGACTCGCCGTTCACCGGCCCCGGACTCGGCGACCACCCCTACCGTCGTCTGCGCATCTGTCATGGCGCGTACATCTACTTTCCCGTGCTCACTTACAACCCCGTTGGCGTGAACACCCTAACCTGACCGCCTGGCCCCGCCGCCGGGCCGCTACCAGAGCGGGATCTCTTGCCCGTGTTCCGATACGGGGCGGGTCCCGAAGTAGCGGCGCTCGGCCTCGTCGATCGGCACATCGTTGATGCTGGCTTCGCGGCGCGCCATCAAACCCGACGGAGTGAATTCCCACAGCTCATTGCCGTAGCTGCGATACCACTGGCCGCTTCGGTCGTGGCACTCGTACTGGAACCGCACCGCGATGCGGTTGTCGTGGAAGTCCCACAGGCTCTTGCGCAGCGAGTAGTCGAGTTCGCGCTCCCACTTGCGGGTCAGGAAGGCCATGATCTGCTCGCGGCCCACGATGTGCTCACCGCGGTTTCGCCAATGCGAGTCGGGCGTATACGCCAGGCTGACGCGTTCGGGGTCGCAGGTGTTCCAGGCATCTTCGGCGGCCTGGACCTTTTCCATCGCCGTTTCGCGGGTGAACGGGGGAAACGGTGGGCGAGACTTGGTCATGCCGTTCATCGTGCTCCGGTGACCTGAACGATGCCCTCGCGGCCCGTGTCCTATCGTGACGGGCATGGATTTCGCGATGTCGGCCAAAGCCAGCGACTACCACAAGCGACTGTCCGACTTCATGACCGAGTACGTCTTGCCGGCCGAGGCCGAATACGACAAATACCGTCAAGAAGCCGGCCCGGATGACCACACCGTTCCGCCGATCATCGAGGCACTGAAAGCCAAGGCGAAAGAGCGCGGGTTGTGGAACCTGTTCCTGCCGGCCGAGTCGGGCTTGACCAATCTGGAATATGCCCCGCTGGCCGAGATCACCGGCTGGAGCCTCGAACTCGCTCCCGAGGCGATCAACTGCGCCGCACCGGACACCGGCAACATGGAAACCCTGCACCTGTTCGCCACCGAGGAGCAGCGCAAGCAGTGGCTGGAGCCATTGCTGGCCGGCGAGATCCGCAGCGCGTTCTCGATGACCGAGCCCGCGGTCGCCAGCAGCGACGCCCGCAACATCGAAACCTCGATCGTGCGCGACGGCAGCGACTACGTCATCAACGGCCGCAAGTGGTGGACGTCGGGGGCCTCGGACCCGCGCTGCGAAATCCTGATCGTGATGGGCCGCACCAACCCGGACGCGGCAAGCCACCAGCAGCAGTCGATGGTGTTGGTGCCCATCGATACACCGGGCGTGACCGTTGTCCGCTCGACGACGGTCTTCGGTTACCAGGACCAGCCCGGGCACTGCGAAATCGTGTACGACAACGTCCGCGTACCGGTCACCAACTTGCTCGGTGAAGAAGGCGGCGGCTTCGCGATCGCCCAGGCCCGGCTGGGGCCCGGCCGCATCCACCACTGCATGCGCGCACTCGGCGGGGCCGAACGCGCGCTGGCGCTCATGGTGCACCGGGCCAACAACCGGGTGGCCTTCGGCCGTCCGCTGGCCGAACAAGGTGTGGTTCGCGAGGCAATTGCCAAGTCGCGCAACGAGATCGACCAGGCTAGGCTGTTGTGCGAGAAGGCGGCATGGACAATCGACCAGCACGGCAACAAGGCCGCCCATCTGCTGGTTTCCCAGATCAAGGCGGTGGCACCGCAAGTGGCCTGCAACGTCATCGACCGCGCGATTCAGGTGCACGGGGCCGCCGGCATCAGCGATGACACGGTGCTGGCCCGGATGTACGCCTGGCATCGCGCCATGCGCATCTTCGACGGACCGGACGAGGTGCACATGCGGACCATTGCCCGCATCGAGATCGGCCGCGAGCAATCCGCGCTCGCCGCAGCGGTTACCTCGCATGAGTGAAGCTGCCGTGCGGGAGTTGCCGGGCGCGTGGAACTTTCGTGATGTCGCCGACGGGGCGGGCGCGCTGCGCCCGGGACGGCTGTTTCGGTCCAGTGAGCTGAGCCGCCTGGACGACGACGGGCGGGCAACGCTGCTGGAGCTGGGCATCACCGATGTCGCCGATCTGCGCGCAGTCCGGGAGGTCGCCCGCCGCGGCCCCGGTCGCGTTCCCGAAGGCGTCGACGTCCACCTGCTGCCGTTCCCGGACCTCGCCGATGACGGGTCGGGTGACGACGCGGCGCCGCATGAAAGTGCATTCGCTCACCTGATGAGGAACAGCGAACCGGACGAGTCCATCAACGAAGCCGCCGCCCGCTACATGATCGACGAGTACCGCGAGTTCCCTACCCGCAACGGAGCCCAGCGTGCGCTGCGCCGCGTCGTCATGCTGCTGGCCACCGGGCGGCCGGTGCTGACGCACTGCTTCGCGGGCAAGGATCGCACCGGCTTCGTGGTAGCGACGGTTCTCGAGGCCATCGGCATCGATCGCGACACCATCGTCGCCGACTACCTGCGCAGCAATGACGCCGTCGCGCAATTGCGGGCCCGGATCTACGAGATGATCGAGCAGCGCGCGGATACCGAGCTGACACCCGAGGTCATGACTTTCACCGAGGCTCGGCTATCCGACGGTGTCCTCGGCGTGCGTGCGGAGTACCTGGCCGCCGCGCGTCAAACCATCGACGAGCAATTCGGATCGCTGGATAACTACCTGCGCGACGCGGGCATCACCGAATCCGACGTGGAAAGGCTGCGCAGCGAGCTGCTCGCCTGAAGCGCGCTGAGCACTACAGCTTGAAGTTGGCTTGTTTCGCACCGGAGAGGTCGTTGATCTCCGACCAGTGCGATGCGACATCCTCCACCGACGGTGGCTTGTCGAAGGTGGCGCCTTCATTCTCAAACAGCGCCACCCGCTGCACCTTGCCCCCGCCGACCACGAAAACCGAAGCGGTGTTCGGGTTTTCCTCGGTGCACAGGTAGGCCACCACTGGCGCGACATACTCGGGCGTCAGCTTCTCGAGCACCTCCTTGGGCAGGATGTCCTCGGTCATCCGGGTGGCCGCGATCGGCGCGACGGCGTTGGCGTGGATGTTGTACTTTGTCCCCTCGAGCGCCAGCGTGTTGATCAGACCGACCAGGCCGAGCTTGGCCGCCCCGTAGTTGGTCTGCCCGAAGTTGCCGAACAGGCCGCTGGTGGAAGTGGCGACGACCACCCGCCCGTAACTCTGCTCACGGAAATGCGGCCAGGCGGCCCGGATGACGTTGTAGCCGCCGTAAAGGTGCACCTTGAGCACGGCGTCCCAGTTCTCGAACGTCATCTTGTGGAAGGTTCCGTCCCGCAGGATGCCGGCATTGCTCACCACGCCGTGCACGGCGCCGAACTCGTCGAGCGCCGTCTGGATGATGTTGGCGGCACCCTCGGGTTCGGCGACGCTGTCGTAATTGGCGACAGCGCGGCCGCCCGCGTCCTTGATTTCGGAGACGACGTGGTCGGCCATGTTGTGGCCGGCGCCGGTGCCGTCGCGCGCCCCGCCAAGGTCGTTCACGACCACGCTGGCACCCTCTCGGGCCAGGGTCAAGGCGTACTCACGACCCAGTCCCCCGCCGGCTCCGGTGACGACGATGACGCGATCTTGCACTCCGGGCATCAGGTTCCTCTCTCGATCGGGTAAGCGTCCGTACCGCGCTAAAAGAGCCGGCGCGCCAACTTCTGCGCCTTCTCTGTATACGGCGGGTAGATAAAGCTGGCTAAATCGGGTCGGGTGGGCTTGGTCAACACCGACTTGCGGTGACTGAACTCTTCGAATCCCCAGCGGCCGTGGTAGGCGCCCATTCCCGACGGGCCAACCCCGCCGAACGGCAGCTTGGACGTGAAGTATTGGAAGGCGAGGTGGTTGACCAGCATACCGCCCGCCGGGACCTCCCTGATCACCCGATCACGGATGGCGCGTGTCTTTGTAAACAAGTACGCCGACAGCGGCTTAGGTCGTGAGTTGACGAAACGTATTGCGTCGTCCAGGGATTGGACGGAGATCACGGGCAGGATTGGGCCGAAGATCTCGTTTGTCATCAGCGGCTCGTCGGAATCGGGGTCGACGACCACCGTCGGTTGGATTCGCAAATCCGACACGTCGGACTTGCCGCCGATGGCGATCTTGCCCTTGGTGTTGGCGAGGTAGTCGTTCAGCCGATCGAATTGGCGTTGGTTGACGATGCGCATCCCGGCGGGCTGGTCGGAACGGAATTTCGTGATCGCATCGCCCATCTTTCTGACGAGTTCGTCTCGGATCGTCGCGTCGGCCAGAACATAGTCGGGCGCGATGCACGTCTGACCGGAGTTGAGCAGTTTGATCCAGGCGATCCGCTTGGCCGCGACATCCACGTCGGCGTCCGCTGCCACGATCACCGGGCTCTTGCCGCCCAGTTCGAGAGTAACCGGGGTCAAGTGGGGCGCGGCGGCCTCGTACACTTTGCGGCCGATCTCGGTGCCGCCGGTGAACATCACCCGGTCGAAGCCCTGCGCGATCAGCTGCTGGCTCACCGCGGCGTCGCCCTCGATCACCACGATCGCATCGGTGTCCAGATAGCGCGGCACCAGCTCGGCCATCAATCGTGCAGACGCCGGGGCAATCTCAGAAGGCTTGAGCACCATGGTGTTTCCGGCAGCGATCGCCGCGACTGCCGGACCGAGCGTCAGTACGAAGGGATAGTTCCAGGCACCGATGATCAGTACAGTCCCATACGGCTCGTACTCCACCCAGCCGCGGCCGGGCAGCTGCGCGCGTTCGAGTAGGCGATGCTTGCGGCGCATCCACTTGCCCACGCGCTTGGCCGCATACTGCGCCTCAGCGGTAGTGCCCGCGATGTCGGCCATCCACGCCTCGAACGTGTTGCGGTCCAGATCTTCGGCGAGCGCTGCGGCTATGGCGGCCTCGTTCTCTTCCATCAACTTCTGCAGCTGCAGCAACTGCTGCTTGCGCCACGCGACATCGCGGGTGCGCCCGGTGGCAAAGGTTTTCCGGAGCCGGTTCACCGTGCCGGGGATGTCGACCGGCGCAGCGGCTGCCCCGTTCTGGGCGGATGTCTTCGGTGTGACCGATTCGGTAGTCATCATTGTCCTTCCCGAGCAGAGCTACCCGCAGTTCGGGCGGCCGCTCAATTGGTATAACCGCGATCCTAACCACCCGGTTGGGAGAGCAGTGAGAAAGATCCCGCCGACCGCTTGGCCCAGGTGTTCACACCAACCATTACTTGACGCAGGGAATGCTTGACGCGCCCATCTGACTCAGCTCAGTTGGCGCCGGAGCGCGGTCACCCGACCCAGTGGCCGCTACCGCGGTCACCTGCCCGGATGCCCGGCCGTCGGATGTGGCGCCGGGATGAGCGAGATAGTCGCCCGCGGGAAACCGCCTGCCCACGGTCAGTCGAACGGTGCCGGGCGACACGGTGTCCTTTCCGACGGCAGGCAGGTGCAGTTGGCTGGCCAACTTCTGCGCGGCTTCGTCGGCTCCCGGGCCGTATTCGATCGTGCTTTCTTCCGCTGGGGTAGCGGCAGTTGTGGCATTACCCCGGGTAAAACCGCGATGCACAAACGTGTCCTCGATCGCCGCGGCCAGTCCGTCGCTCGACGTTGCGTTGACTACGTCAAGAACGGCGGGCTCGGCCAACGTGAGCGGTTCTTGGTTGGTTGACGGCAGGACGGCGGGCGCGGCGGGTGTGTCCGACGAGAAGCGCTCGTGAACGATCCGCCGGATCGTCGCAACGTCGACGACGTTGACATCGGATCCATTGGCGTCGCGGCCGAACTCCGAGATCGGCAAGGTGTACAACGACAGCGGTCGGTCGCTCAATTGGGAAGCGCGCGCCGCGAAATCGACGAGGTCCAATCCAGCGTCGACAGCGACATTGTCGCGGACCGCGTGGAGCAATTTGCGCACTGCGCTCACACTCGACGAAGCACCGCCGTCCCGAACCGCTTTGACCAGCGACACCAGGAACGCCTGCTGCCGCCGCGTCCGGTCAAAATCAGTGAAGGAACCGTCGTTTTCATCGCGCCGCTGCCGGACGAACGCCATTGCCTGTGCGGCATCGATCCGTTGAACCCCCTGGTGGAAATCCGCACCCGAATAGCTGTCGACCGTATCTGCGTTAAGGCACACGGTGATCGGCTCCACGACCTTCGCGATCTGGAAGAATGCGCCTAAGGTGACTTCGACGAAATGGTCCAGCGAGATGCCCAATAGCTGGTTCACCGTGCTGATTTCGGCCTTGCGGCCCGCCTCGCGGGCGTTCTGCTCGCGAGCCGTCAGATCGGGTGCGCCCGCACCACCCGAGTTTGCGGCGGCCTGGGCGTCCAGGGATTGCTGATAGGCCAATCCGTATGCCTGCTTGACCTTGCCTTTGCACACTGATCCTGGACAGCCTGACAAGTCGACGTAGTCGTCGCGCGGAATCGACACCGCGGTAAGCGGACCGTCTTTACCCGAAACGTGCACGATGATCAGCACATTGGCGTTGTAGCCGCCTGACGATTCATCACCGGCATGCAGCGCTTCGTAGATTTCCTGCGGCAATGGTCGGCCATTCTGGTCTAACCTGCTGTCTAATCCCATCAGCAGAATGTTCTGATCGGCGCCGAACGTGGTCGGTGCACCCGGTAACGCGTGGGAGATGACGATCTTGCCCAGTGCCGTATGCAGGCCCGTCCACCCGATACCAGTGACGGTCATCACGCAAGCCGAAGCCAGACTGGCGATCAGCCGGCCTTTCAGCAGCACCAGGCGGGGCGACTGACCGGATGCACCGCTGTCCATAACGACTCACTATTGTTCCGGACAAGACGGCGATTCCCCGGCAAGCAAGGCCGCGAGTCGGTAAGAACGGGGCCCAAACCGTACGGCCGGTGCGATCAGGCTTTGCTTGCCGTTAAGAAGCTGTTCGCAAAGGGCCGATCCTCCGATTGCGGCGCGCGCCCCAGTCGCAGCGCCTCGTCGCGCGCATTCACCGTCTGGGTGGTCCAACCGTGTGCATTGAACCAGTCGGCGCAGTCGGGGCGGTCGCCGTCGTCGAACCAGAGGTCGAACGGGTTGAAGGAGGCGTCCTGGCCGCGCGCTTCCCGCTTGGCTTTCAGCTCGGCCCACTTCTGCTGGGCTTCTTGACGCTTGTCTGCAGCCAACCCGAAGACTTCCACGGCCACCCGGCTGCCCGGGCTGCTCAAGGTGTCGATCGAGGCGAACATGGCCTCCAGCGCGGCGGCGGGCAAGAATGGCAACAACCCTTCGGCCAGCCAAGCCGTCGGACGGCTCGGGTCAAATCCCGCCTTGCGCAAAGCTTTTGGCCAATCGCGGCGCAGATCGACCGGCACCGGCCGGCGGTCCGCGACGGCGCTGGCACTGTGGCGCGCAAGGGTGTCGGCTTTGTACTCCAACACCTTGGGCAGATCGATTTCGTAGACGACGGTATCCGCCGGCCAGTCCAGGCGATAGGCCCGCGAATCCAGCCCGGCAGCCAGAAGCACCACCTGACGAATACCGGCTCCCGAGGCCTCGGCGAAGTACGCATCGAAGAAATGGGTGCGGACCGCCTGGTAGCTGATCATGTTCTGAGAGTCGACCGTGAAATATGGGTCGTCGTCCGCATCAGGGCCAGCCCACCACGCGGCGACCTGCTCGCGGACTCCCTCAAGTTCTGGAGTGGACACGAGCACCTCGGCGAACTCGTCGCGGATCAGCGGGTCGGCGCTGGCCGTCTCCGCGGCACGGGCGAGCGCGACCATCACCGCGGTTGCGCCCACGCTGGTTGCGATGTCCCAGGTGTCGTCCGCGGTGCGCGCCATTACAACCGCTCCGCGATCACGAAGTCCGAAAATGCGTCCTTGTCGTCGGCCAGTGGAACATTTTCAACCCAACGGCCCAGTCGGCGCATCTCGTCGGTCGAGGGCTGCGCATGAGCGCGCCAGCCGTGATCGTTGAGCCACTCTGCGACATCCGCGCGGTGGTCATCGCGATACATCAGTTCGCCGACGTCGACGGTCTCTTCCAGGCCGATCTCGTCGGCCACCCTCTTGAACCGTTCCCGCATCTGCTGGCGTCGTTCATCGGCGTGCTCGGGTGCGGTTTCGGCCGACACTCGACTGCCGGCCGGGCTCAGCTCGCCGATCTGGGTGAACAACCGATCCTGAGCCTCCGCGGGAAGGTACATCAGCAGGCCCTCGGCGAGCCATGCGGTCCGCGCCGTCGGGTCAAAGCCCGCGGCGCGCAGCGCGGCCGGCCAATCCTGGCGCAAGTCGATGGGTACCTCGCGTCGATCGGCCGACGGCGCCACGCCGTTTTCCGCCAGCGTCGTCGACTTGTACGCCAACACCCGGGGCTGGTCGATTTCATAGACGGTGGTTCCGGCCGGCCAATCCAGCCGGTAAGCACGAGAATCCAGGCCCGACGCCAGAATCACCACCTGCCGGATTCCGGCGGCGAGAGCGTCGCGGAAGTAGGTGTCGAAGAAGTGGGTCCGCACCGCTTGGTAGCCGCGCATGTGCTCGAGGTGAGCAGCCGATTCTTCGTCGAAGGCTTCCACCCTGGCCGCGACGTCCGGGTCGAGCATGGCCTGCCACAACAAGTCGGCACCGGCGTTGGTGACGAGCAGCCTGGCGTACGGATCGCGGACAAGCGCATCCGGCCGCTCGGTTTCGACGGCCCGCGCGGCGGCCACCATCACGGCGGTGGTGCCGACGCTGGTCTTGATGTCCCAGGTGTCGTCGTGGGTGCGCAGTGAGCTCATCGCGTCGCTCCTTGAATCAATGCTTCATCCGGTGAGACGCGCCCGCAGTAGCGTGCTGCGGACGGCCTCGTCGGACAGGTCTTCGGGGACCGGGCGGCCCAATCGGGCCATCTCTTCACGGTTGTTCACGGCCTGCACTTGCCAGCCGTGCTCAGCCAGCCGTCGGGCGGCATCCGAGCGGCCGGGTTCGTGGTACGTCAACGCCTCGACATTCACGTCCAGACCGAGTCGCTCGCGCATCCGCCGCCAACGCTGCATGTTGCCGTTCGAGTTCACGCCGAACGCCTCGATGGCGATCTGGCTGCCCGGCGCACTGAGCGCGGTGAACCTTTCGAAGAGCCGGTCTTGAGCGTCGCTGGGCAGGTAGGGCAGCAAGCCCTCAGCCAGCCATGCGGCCGGCCGGCGTCGAAGCCAGCGGCCGCCAGCGCCGCTGGCCAGTCATCGCGCAGGTCCACCGGGACGGTGCGGCGGTTGGCCGACGGGACCGCACCGTGTGACTCCAGGATTGCGGTCTTGTATTCCAGCACCTCGGGCTGGTCGATCTCGTAGACCGCGGTCTCCGGCGGCCAACTCAACCGGTATGCCCGGGCGTCGAGTCCGGCGGCCAGGATCACGACCTGCCGGATTCCCGCGCCGACGGCGTCATCGAAATATTCGTCGAAAAAATGCGTGCGCACCGCCTGATAGTCGACGCCAAGCCGATGCACTCGTCGGCCGTGCTGATCGCCGTCGAGCCAAGCCAACTCGGGGTCGACCAGACGGGCCCATGCCGGGCCGGCGGGCGACACCAGTATCCGGGCGAACTCGTCACGAATGAGCGGGTTGCTACCCGCCGTTTCCACCGCACGGGAAGCGGCGACTCCCAACGCGGTGGCGCCCACGAGTTCGGTGATGGCCCAGGAGTCGCCCGCGGTCCGTAGCGAGGAGGGCGGCGGGGAGTCACTGCGATCAGTCATAACGCGACCATGGTACCCGCGTAGTTAGGCAAACTATACGCTTTGTGCGCGACTTCACTCCGCTGGAATCGACGCCGCGTGATTAGGCCTCCGGCCGCCAGAGCGCGCCTTCCATAAGCTGGTGCAACATATCGGTGACGGCCAGCATCTCTCCATAACTTCGGACATACCCGGCATAGAGGCCCACCCCGCACAGCACAACGATCAGTGTCTCGACCAAAGCGGAAGCGTCGATATCGGCGGCGACCTCGCGATGCGCGATCGCGTCATTGACGGCCGACGTCAGAAATTCCCGGCTAATTGTCACCGAATCGTTTCCGAATCGCCTCAATTCGGGATGACGTTGCGATTCCAGCACGGCGGTGACCAAAAATGCCGACACCGACGGATTGTCCGAATTCGCGCGCACCGCGGCGGAGATGAAAGCCTTAAGCCGCGCCACCAGAGTGGTCTCGTGCTCCGCCTGGCGGATGCCGGCGCCGATGACGAGGTCGTTGGTTTGCTCCAACACTTCCCGGTACAGCGTTCGTTTGCTGGAGAAGTAGTGGTTGATCGCCGGCCGGGTCAGGTCGGCCCGGGCCGCCATCGCCTGGAAAGTTGCACCGTCGTAGCCACGCTCGCTAAATACCAGTCGAGCGGCTTGCATAATGCGTTGACGAGTCTCGTCTGCCTTGGCGGCAGGGGGCGTCCTGGCCTGCGACTCGCCCCTGATGACATTGCTAAAGTGTGCCACCGCCGTGGTGTGGCATTAGCGCGTTTGGCGGAATGCTGCCGAACTTTCCGGCTTGGTAGTCCTGCAGCGCCTCGATCAATTCAGACCGTGAGTTCATCACGAAAGGCCCGTAATGGAATACCGGCTCGCGAATGGGCTGCCCACCGAGCAGCAGCACATCAATGGCGTTGGTGCGGCGCGACTCCTGGACCGGGTGCGCACCCACGGTGATCCGGTCGCCGGGCCCCAGGACGGCCAACTGGCCTTGGTGGATCGGATGGTTGACCGGACCGACGTATCCGTTGCCGGACAACACATACAGCAGCGCGTTGAAATCGCGCCGCCACGGAATGTTGAGCCGGGCGCCATTCTCGATCGTCGCGTGTGCAAGCGCGATCGGCGTGTGCGTGACACCGGGTCCCTGGTGGCCGTCGATGTCACCGGCGATGATGCGGACCAAAGCTCCGCCGTCATCGGAGGCAAGCAACTTGACGTCGTCGCCTTCGATGGTCTGGTACCTCGGTGGCGCGAACTTGTTCTTTTTCGGCAGATTCACCCACAGCTGGATGCCGTGGAAGAGTCCGCCGCTGTCGACCAGCTCGGCAGGGGGCGTCTCGATGTGCAGGATGCCCGAACCGGCCGTCATCCACTGCGTCGCGCCGTCGGTGATCAGGCCCCCGCCCCCGTGGGAGTCCTGGTGGGCGATCTTACCGTCGATCATGTAGGTCACCGTTTCGAAGCCGCGGTGCGGGTGCCAATCGGTGCCCCTCGGCTCTCCCGGTTGGTAGTCCACCGCGCCCATCTGGTCCATGTGCACAAAGGGATCCAATGCGGCGGTACTGATCCCCGCGAAAGCCCGGACGACGGGAAAGCCCTCTCCTTCGTAGCCTTGCGGGCCGGTGGTGATTGATCGGACCGGGCGCTCGGTGTCGGCGGGGCCGGCAGCGCGGACTCGCGGCAACGTCAAGGTGTCTGCGGTGACGGCGGGCATATTGGGACCTCCATATCGACGAACTACCCATATAACCGGACTGCAGTCCAGTTATTCCGGCTCTCGCCACGCAGCGGGTCCTCGGGCTGGTGCATAAGATGACGTGGTGCTCGGCGGACCGGTGCGACGGTCGCGGGTCAGGCGGTGAGCCAACCGGCGGATGACGAACCCCAGCCCCCGACGGCCCCGGCTGCCGCGGCCGGCGGGCGATTCGGGGCATCGATCCGGGCGTCGGGGTACCTGCAAAAGTGGTTGCTGCTCGGCCTAGCGATCGGGGTCATCGCCGGCCTTGGCGCCGTCGTGTTCTTTTTTGCTGAGATCCACCGCGGACTTCCTGCTCGGCTACCTGGCGGGCTACCACCTCCCGATGCCCGTCGGGGAGGGCGGCAGCCATGGATCCGCGGGCTTTCAGCGCCCGTGGGCGCTTCCGTTGGTGACGACGGGCGGGGCGCTGCTTTCGGCATTCATCGTGGCCAAGCTTGCCCCCGAGGCCTCAGGTCACGGCACCGACGAAGCCGACGCACCGGTTGTGCAGCTCACAGCGAACGGATGTGCTGCACCGGCAGCCGGGCCCCGCGGCGCGGTTCGTACGCCAGTCCACTCGCCTCGAGCAACCGGACGACTCGGTGCCGGTGCGGTCGCATCGGCTCGAGCAGCTCCAACATGACCGCGTCATCGACCGGGCGGCCCAGCAATGTCCAGCCGACCATCCTCGGGATGTGATAGTCACCCACCGACACGGCGTCGGCGTCGCCGAACGCTCGTTGCGCCGTCTCGGCGGCGGTCCACTCCCCGACGCCCGGCAACGACGTCAACGCCTCGCGGGCCTGCGCCGCCGGCCGCGCGGCCAGCCGTTCCAGCGAGGCGGCCCGTCGCGCGCAGGTCACCACCGTCCGTGCCCGTCCCAGGTCGACATTGGCACGATGGAATTCCCACGACGGAATGTGTCGCCACGCCTCGGCCGACGGCGGTACCCGCATGCTGGCCGGCGCCGGCCCCGGCGCCGGTGTGCCGTACTTGGACACCAGCAGCCGCCACGACCGGAAGGCGTCGGCGCCGGGCACCCGCTGCTCGATGACCGCCGGAATCAAAGCTTCCAGCACGAGCCCGGTGCGACCCAGCCGCAAATGCGGGACACGTCGGTGTGCGGCAGCAACCGTCGGGTCTCGCGGCACGAAGTCCGACGCGTCGTCCTTCAGACCCAGCATCGCCGGCAACGTCTCGATGAACTCTGCTGCGCCGCCACCCCACGCGACGCACTGGGCGGCGTTAAAGCCCGCGCGGGTGATCCGGGCGGCGACGGGTCCGGTGGGCAACAAGCTGGTCCGCCAGATCGCGCCGTCACCGGCAACCTGAAAGCACGGATCGCCGTGCCCCCGGCGCAGCGGCGCCAACGTGTGCCCGAAACTGGCCGGCCCGGGAAATGTGACCGTGCGCGCGCTCTTCACCTGATGACTCTCCGGACCGCTCTCATTGACCGTTGACAACGTCCCAAGTCAATATTGCGATGTGATGACGCCGTTCGATGACCCGCAGGGCGAACTGGCTTGGATGTTCTTGCAGAGTACGACCGAGGACGGCGACCTCGACGAGGGTTTCGCGCTACTCAGTGAAGACTTCACGTACTGGACCCTTTTCTCCCGCACCTCGTGCGACAAGGCGACGTTTCGTCGGGCGATCGAGCGACGCAAGAAGGACCTCGAGCTGACCATCGATTTGGTGCGCTGTGTCAACGAGGGCGAGACGGTGGTCGTGGAGGCACATGCCAGCGGCATCACCAACGGCGGGGTCAAATACGACAGCCCGTTCGTGTGCATCTTCGACACCCGCGAGGGACTCATCGTCTCGATGCGCCTGTACAGCGACACCCGGGCGCAAGAGGCCGCGCTGCCCGGGTGGACGCTCTATTGAGTTGACACGCTGATGTCGGCTTTGTTCGGGTAAAAGGCGACATGCCCGGCGATCGCCGCGACCGCCGGATAAGGCTGCTCGTAAGTCCAGATCACATCGTCAACGGTGTCACCGGCCGAGGTGGTCACGCTGTAGTAGCTGGCTTCGCCCTTGAAGGGGCAATACGTGCTGGTGTCGGTGCGGGTCAGCCGATCTTGCACCACGTCATCCATCGGGATGTATTGCACCACAGGCAAAGTGGCTTCTTGCAACGCCAAGGCCGCGGTGGTGTCGGCGATCAGCTCGCCGTTGACGCGAACCTGGACTCGCCCCTCGGTCGGTTCGATGGTGATGGGATGCCCAGCGCTGGGTTCCAGAACCTGGCGGTGCGCCATGACTGATACCTCCTCAGAAGATGCAGACAGCGATTGCAACACCGACCGGCGTCCAAGGCTTCCCTATTCGGCCGGGGCGGCGCTGCTCTTCTTCTGCGGGGTCTTCATCGCGGCCCAGAACCGCGCCGCCTCGCGGATGGATTCGTCGACCGGGCGCGGCTGCCAGCCCAACTCGCGGACCGCCTTGCTGTGGTCGACCGGGGCTTCGGCGCGCATCATGCGCACCGACGCGAGGCTGAGTTCGGCGTCTTTTCCGGTCAGCCGTGCGCGCACGCTGCCCAGCGCGCCGAGGCCATACAACACCGGTAGCGAAATCGAGCGCCGCGGCGGCGGCACACCGGCTTCATCCGCCGCGATCCGCACCACCTCGCTCAGCGCGATCATCCGCTCGGAGATGAGGTAGCGCTCGCCGATGCGCCCGCGTTCGGCGGCCAGGATCATCGCCCGGGCGGCATCGTCGACGCCGACGACTTCCAGCTGGATGCCGTCCATCAGGAAGGGCAGTTTGCCGAAGACGGCGCCGGCGATGAATGCCCCGTGTGGGGTGCGGCCCCAGTCGCCGCTGCCGTAAGTCGTTGAGACGCACATCGCTACGGCGGGCAGCTGGGCCTCCGCCACGTACCGCATCACCAAGTTTTCGGCCTGAACCCGCGATTCGACGTAGGGAGTCAGTCGCCGGGAGCTGATGACGTCGTCTTCGGTGGCGACGTGTCCGTGTCGCCGCCCAACGGTCGCGTAGGTGCTGGTGAAGACGAACCGGCGTAAGTCAGGCTGCTTGACGGCGACATCGAGTACGTTGCGCAGCCCTTCGACGTTGGTGCGGAACAGGGGCGAGGGGTCACGCAACCACGCGCGCGTGTCGACGACGCAGTAGTAGACGTCGTCGACACCGTCCATCGCCTGTTCCAAGGTGGCGGTGTCGAACACGTCGCCGTAAAAGCGGGCGAGCGCGAGGTCGTCGATGGCGCGGGTATTGGCATTGGGGCGCACCATCGCCCGCACGTCATAGCCGTCGGCCACGAGCAGGCGGGTCACATGCGAACCCAGAAAGCCGTTGGCGCCGATGACCAGCTTGGGTTTCCTGCTCACTGCCGCGCACCCCCGTTCTCATGCATCCAGCGCGCGGCATCCTCGTCGAGCGTCCCCAGAGCCTGTGCCGTGCGGCACCACTTCATCCCCGCGCGCCGGAAGCGCAACGGGTTGTAGATGTCTTCTTCGCGGCTCCACTGGCCGTCGCCGGCGTAGGTGATGATCGTGATGTTGGTCGCGCTGATGACGCTGCCGTCGCCGGGGTCGCGCATCGGGTTGTCCAGTTCGAGGATGACCCGCCCGGTGGGCTCGTCGATGACCGACCACAGCGTCGGGAACGCCACCATGTGGCTGCCCGGGAAGGTCGTCATGGTCTGCTGAATCCAGGCGCGCACCTGATCGCGGCCCCGCATGGTGCCCGCCGCGTGCTCGATGTAGAGCACGTCCGGTGTGTATTGCTCGACCCAGGCGTCCCAGTCTTGCGTCTCGGCCGCCCGAGCAACCATCGCCTCGAATTGGTCGAAGGCTTCGGCCAGTTCGCTGCGGGTGAACTGTCGGGCTGTCACGTGCGCTTCTTTGCGCCGTTACACGTCATCGCCGGAGTGTAGCCTGGCGGGCGTCGCCGGTTACCAAGGAGGAGAACCAATGAGCACCCAAAAGGCGATCCTTGCGGGCGGCTGCTTCTGGGGAATGCAAGAGCTGATCCGCAAGCAGCCCGGCGTGATTTCGACCCGGGTGGGCTACACCGGCGGCGAAGTCCCGAACGCGACCTACCGTAATCACGGCACGCACGCCGAGGCCATCGAGATCGTGTACGACCCAACGGTCACCGACTACCGCACGCTGCTGGAGTTCTTCTTCCAGATTCACGACCCGACAACGAAGAACCGTCAGGGGAACGACCGGGGACCCAGCTACCGCTCGGCCATCTTCTACCTCGACGAGGAGCAGAAGCGAATTGCGCTGGACACCATCGCCGACATCGAGGCGTCCGGCCTGTGGCCGGGCAAGGTCGTGACGGAGGTCAGCCCGGCCAGCGACTTCTGGGAGGCCGAGCCCGAGCATCAGGACTACCTGCTGCGCTACCCCAACGGGTACACCTGCCACTATGTGCGCCCGGGCTGGAAACTGCCGCGTCGGGCCACCGCCGATAGCTGACTGCCGGCTCAGCGCCGGTGCACCACGATCCGCCCACCATTCTTGGGTGTGTAGGCGACGCCGCGGCAGTGCCAACGCTCGCCCGGGGCTTCTGTCGTCTCGATCGTGAAGTGGCGCAACACTGTTCGGAGCACCACATCCATCTCCATGTTGGCGAACGCGGCGCCCACACAGCGTCGGGTGCCGCCGCCGAAGGGAATCCACGCGAAGGTCGACGGCCTGGCGCCGATGAAGCGTTGCGGGTCGAAGCGCTCCGGCTCCGGGTACACGTTGGGGTCGTCGTGGATCTGCGCGATGCTGACGATGATGGAATCCCCGCGCGGAAGTACCCAGTCGCCGAGCTCGAAGGCCGGAGGGTAGACGCGGCGAGCAGCGAAATCGATGACCGTCCGGGCCCGCTGCACCTCCAGAATCGTGGCTTGGCGTAGTTCGTCACCTCCGTTGTCGGCCTCCGCCACCAGGCCGGCCAGCACCTCGGGGTGGCGGCTCAACCGTTCGAACGCCCACGCCAGCGTGGCCGCCGTGGTTTCGTGTCCGGCAGCCAGCAGCGTGAGTAGTTCGTCACCAATGTCCTTGCGGGACATGGACGAGCCGTCGTCGTAGGTGCTGCGCAGCATCAGCGCCAGTACGTCGGTCCGATCGGCGAAGTTCGGGTCCGCGCGCTCAGCGGCGATCAGCTTGTCGATGATCACGTCGTACTGGCGCCGCCACTCGGCCAGCTGGCCCCATGGGCTGAACCGCCCATAGGTGCGTTGGGGTTTCGGCACCGCCGCCAGCCGCGAGCCGAGGGTGACCCACGGCGGGATGAGACGACGCAACTCGTCGAGTTCGGCTCCGTCGGCCCCGAAGACCGCACGCAGGATGGCGTTGAGCGTGATGTGCATCGTCGACGGCAGCGTTGCGAACGGCCGGCCTTCGGGCCAGTTAACGGTTTCGCGCAGCGTCTCCTCTTCGATGATGGCTTCGTAGTTCTTCATGCTCTTGCCGTGGAAGGGCGGCGCCAACAGCCGTCGCCGCTGACGGTGCTCATCGCGGTCGAGCGCAAACACCGACCCCGAGCCGAACAGGCGGCTCAGGTTGGGCTGGATGTTGCCGAGTTCCTCGGGGCTGGTGGTGAAGACCTGCTTCGCCAGTTGCGGGTCGCCGACGATCACGACGCGACCGTAGATCGGGATGTTCAGTGTGAACACGTTGCCATAGCGGCGGGCCAACCGTTTCACCATGCCACGCCGGGAGATCGCGAATACCAGGCCGCAGAGCAACTTCGGGATCCGGGCCTGCGGCGGCATCCTGATGGCAGGGATCGCCGATGGGGCGGTGACTACTTCGCTCATCGCGGTGATGCTTCCCATATCTCCCCGTGCGGGGTGGTACGACGGTGTACCGCACACCTTTCCCGGTACGGTACTCTGTGGTACCAAGCCTGACAAGGTGCCATACCTACCGAAAGGGCGCCGGCCGTGATATCAGCAGCGACATCACCGGCCGACGAAGCGGTTGTCGGCGACCCACTGGCCGAGCCAGATCCGTTCCGCCTCAGGCTCCTTGACGGCTTGGCCACCTCAATCGCCGAACGTGGTTACCGTGCCAGCACGGTCGCCGACATCGTCCGTAACGCCCGCACGTCCAAGCGCACCTTTTATGACCGGTTCGCCGGCAAGGAAGAGTGCTTCCTGGAGCTACTGCGGGCCGACATCGAAAAGCTCGGCCAGCGCATCGAGGCAGCGGTCGATGCCGAGGCGGATTGGCACCAGCAGATCCGGCAGGCGGTCGAGGCATACGTCGGACATATCGAGTCCAGGCTGGCCATCACGCTGAGCTGGATCAGGGAGCTGCCGTCGCTCGGTGCCGCCGCCCGCCCGGTCCAGCGCCGCGGGCTACAGCTGTTGTCGAGCCTGCTGATCGACCTCAGCGCCAGCCCCGGGTTTCAGCGGGCCGGACTACCTCCGTTGACGGAACCGCTGGCAGTGATCTTGTTGGGCGGTTTGCGTGAACTGACCGCCCTCGCCGTCGAGGACGGAAAACCCGTCCGCGGCATAGTGGAACCTGCCGTGGACGCGTCCATCGCCCTGCTGGGCCCGCGGCATTAGGCTCATCGCAGACCCTGTGACCTTCTAGACCTGGAGGACCTTCCGTGCGGCTATCGACCCGCAACCAACTCAAAGGAACCATCACCGAGGTCGACCTCGGCAGCGTGATGGCAATCGTGAAGGTCAAACTCGACGGCGGCGATCAGCTTGTCACGTCCTCGATCACCAAGGATGCCGCGACCGAACTCGGGCTGCAGGTCGGTCAGCCTGCGACGGTATTCATCAAATCCACCGAAGTAACCATCGGCGTCGAATGACGCTGCGGCCGTTCAGCTCTCGGTCCGAAGGAACGCGAGCACCCGGTCCAATACCAGCTCGGGCCGCTGATGCACGATCCAGTGTCCGGCGTCCTCGACCAGCTCGACCTCGAAATCGTCTATGTGGTCGGCGTATCCGTCGGTCAATTCCGGCCTGATCACCGCGTCCTGGGTACCTGTCAGCCAGCGCACCGGTACCTCGACGCGGGCGTCGTCGTACTCCCCGCGCATCCACCGGAGCATCTCGCCGGTCTGAAAGCTGCGATACCACCGCGATCCTGCCTCGGCGTGACCCGGCTGCCGCATGCATTCGGTGTAGATGCGGGCGTCATCCTCGGGCAGCCTGAAACCGCCACCTACCCATGACCCCAAAAATCGGCTCACTGGGGAGTTGAGGTCGCTGATCATCCGCGGACCGATGACGGGCAGCGAAATCGGGATCTGATACCAGAACCGCCAGATGTTGCGGAGCGCTGACAAATCGCGCTTCACCCAGGGCGCCACGGTGTTCACGCCGAAAAACCCGCTCACCTTTTCCGGGTGACGCAGCATCATGATGAACGCGACCGGTCCGCCCCAGTCGTGGGCAACGAGCTTGACCGGGGCCACATTCAAGCGATCCAGGACGGCGGACAGGTCCTCGGCCATCTCGGCCTTGGTGTAGCTCGAGGGCGGCGCCGAACTCCACCCCGCGCCGCGCAGGTCCGGGCACAACACCCGGTAGCCCGCGTCGGCCAGGGGTGCGATCAACTGGTGCCATTCCCACCAGTTCTCGGGGAAGCCGTGCACCAGCATGACCGCCGGCCCGCTCGCCGGTCCCGCGTCGGCGACATGGATCGTCACGCCCTCCCCCACATCCACGTACCTGTGTTCGACACCGTCCAGCGCCGGCATAGTGACCATGTCTTCAGAAGGTAGCGGCTCGCCCCCGGGCTAGGCCAGAAAACGCTCGACGTAAGGGGCGAAGCGGGCACGCAGATCGTCCTGCGCCAAGCCGAACATCTCGCATGACGTTGCGACGTTTCCGTGCCTGCCGCGCCGGTGGCCTGCCAGGTAGTCGGCGATCGCGGCACGCTCCTGCTCGGTGAACGCTTCGCCGGCCAGGGCGTAAACCCGCTCGGCGACGCCGACTTCGTCGGCCATGAAGTCGTCGAAACGGACGTCGATCGAGCGTTCCGGGCCGATCGTGTCGCGATCGCGGACCAGAGCGGTGAGCATGTGGTCGAGGCGGTCGATCCAGGACGCCGCGATCTGTTCCACCGGCACCACGGTGCGGTGCATGCGCGCGGAGTACGTGATCATCGCGATCATGGACAGCGCCACCGGCACCGGGTCGCGGTGGGTGAATACCACGATGCCGCCGGGGAACACCCGATCGAGTACCGGCACCTGCTCGAGATGTTGCGACGATTTGAGCAGCCAGCGCCGCCCACCGCGCAAGAGCTGCATCGCTTTGAGCTGCCGGGCCAGGTATTCGTAGTGCGGCGTCTGGTCGTGGGCCTGGTAGTACTCGCGCCAGCGGGGAACCTCGGCCAGCGTCTCGAAAAGCATCGTCGAGAAGTCGTTCGCCAGTAGTTGGATTTCCTCGTGCACGTGATCGGTGGTCATCTCGTGCATCAGCGGGAAATGGGGCATCACGGTATTGATCACCCCCACTGCGACGTCCATCCGGGTCCGGCGCGGATCCGGCATGATCCCCGCCTCCTGCGGCAACGGAAACGGTTCGACGCTTTCCCAATACGGCATGGTGCGGAAGGTGGCCGGGGCCGCGAGCATGTTGTGCAGATGCGTAGTGCCGGTCCGCGGCAGGCCGGCGATCACCACCGGCGGTTGCAGTTCGATGTCGTCGATTTCCGGGTGCCGCGCCAACAGGTCGGCGAACAGCAGCCGGTTCTTCAGTAGCTGCAGCAACTGCCCGTAGAAGTTGACCACGCCGGCGGCGTGCACCCCTTTGATCTCGTGCAGCGCGGCCAGGTAGACCTCGAGTCGCTCGCGGTAGTCCTGCGCACCGAAATCGTGCAGGCCGGTCTCGGCGCTGGCCTTGGCATGCAGCGCGTCCGCGTCCAACGGGCAATCCGTCGCGATCGCGGCCATCATGTCGAGGATCTGCTGGGCCTCGGGGCTGAACCTGGGCTGGGCGAGGTCGTCGAGGTGGACGACGGCGGTGTCGGTCACGGCGACTTATGTTACTCTCAGTATCGTAATGGTTGTTGATTTCGGTCGGCCCCGTGATCCCCGTATCGATGGCGCGGTGCTTCGCGCGACGGTCGAACTTCTTGCCGAAGTCGGGTATCCCGGCCTCCTGGTCTCCGCCATAGCCGACCGAGCCGGTACCAGCAAACCTGCCATCTATCGCCGCTGGCCCAGTAAGGCACACCTGGTACATGAGGCGGTGTTCCCCATCGGTGCTGCCACCGCCATTCCCGACACCGGATCGCTGGCCGAGGATCTGCGTGAGATGGTGCGCCGCACCCTTGCCGTGCTCAGCAATCCGGCCGCCAGGGCGGCCCTGCCGGGGCTGATCGGCGAAATGGCCGCCGATCAAACATTGCATTCGGCACTGCTGGAGCGGTTCGCCGACGTCATCGGCGGTGGCCTCGGCGAGCGGCTACAGCGCGCCGTGGCACGCGGCGAAGTCCGCGCCGACGTGAGCGCCGCCGAACTGGCCTCCCAACTGGCCGAGGCCATCGCCGGCATTGTGCTGCTGGGACTGCTCACGCGCCCCGCCGAACTCGATGACGCATGGGTCGACCGCACCACCACGTTGCTCCTGAAAGGAATCAGCGCATGACACACGAATCGACGGCCGCATGGCAGGAATTGCTCGAAACCCTTGGTGCCCTTGACCATTCCTTCCTTGACGGCGACCGGGCGGTCACCGATGACCGGCACATCGCCGACGGTTATCGCGCGCTGGCCACTACGCTCGGTGTGGCCTTCGACGCCTACCTGTTCCCGGAGCCCGGCCGGCCGCAGTTCACCGCGGTCAACACGCCGTTTCGTCGCGATCGTCGATGGGGTGGGGACAACACCGATGCGTATTACTACATGTGCTCTGTTGATCCCAAGCGGCGCTACCGCATCAGCGGCAATCGGGGAGACAGCGTGTACTTCTCGGTGACGGCCTACAACGAGCCAGCACCCGGCGCGTGGTCGGACCGGGTTGTTGCGATAGTCCGGGACACCGACCTAGACGTCGACGCCGACGGCAACTTCACCTTCGAATTCCCGGCAACGCCGGAAGCGGCGGTGCTGATGACCCGTGACTACCAAGCCGACCCACTGACCGGCCGCCCCGTCACCTGGCATATCGAAGCGCTCGACGAGCCCGAGCCTATACGACACAGCGACGCCCAAACCGCGGTATCCCTGCGGGCGACCGCGACCTGGTTGCGCACCATGTTCGCCATCGTGCCGCTGGCGGTCGGAGCGCGTGTTGACGACACCCATGTTCTCGGACATGAAACAGGTTCCCCGGCAAACCAATTCGCCGCTCCTTACCAAGTGCCGGACGCCAACTTCGGCTGGTCGGCGCGCGATGCCTGCTACTCCTACGGCAGCTTCGTGCTCGACGACGACGAGGCGCTCATCATCACGCACCGACCCCCGTCGTGCCGGTTCTGGAATCTGGTGGTGTGGAACCCGTTCATGGCCACCTACGGCGCCGCCGAGGGCCCCGATGCTCGTTGCTCTATCAACGGGCGGCACGCCGTGCCGAACGGCGACGGCTCGGTGACGATCGTCTTGTCCCGCGGGATGACCGCCCACCCGAATTCTTTGACCGCGCTTGGCTATCCGCGGGGCAACCTCGCCTTTCGGTGGTTCCTTGCCGAAGGCCTGCCGATGCGGCCGGAGGTGAAGCTGGTGAAGGTATCCGAGGCGCCGACGGCCATCGACTGAATCACCCGGTCTGACGGGCGAGCTCGATGGCCCGGCCCAGCGTACGAAGCTTCGCATCCAGCGTGTCACCGGCCGGATACAGCCGCACGGTGTTCACACCGGCGTCACGCCAGACGATCAGGCGACTGCGGACCATCTCCTCGGTCCCGATGAGCGTGGTGGCCAGCACCATTTCGTCGGTGACCAGCGCGGCCGCGCCGTCACGGTCGCCCCGCTGCCAGCGCTCGCGTACCTCGGCGGCAACGTCGGCCCACCCTTGCCTGCTATAAGCCTGGTTGTAGAAATTGGTGCTGGACGAACCCATGCCGCCCAGGCTGAAGGCAAGCTCTTTTTTGCGGGCCGCCACCATCGAGCGCAACTCGTCTTCATCGGCGGCGAACCCGACTTCGGCGCCCTGGCAGATGTCGATATCGGCGCGGGTGCGCCCAGCGGCGGCCAGGCCCTCATCCAGGTGGGAGAAATACGCGTCGCCGGCGCCCTCCGGAACGAAGCTGGTACCCAGCCAGCCGTCGGCGATCTGTCCGGTCAACCGCAGCATCGCCGGTGACAAGGTGGCCAGGTAGATCGGAATTTTGTGCTCAGGCCGAGTCGACAGCCGCATCGGCGCCCCTTCACCATCGGGCCGCGGGATCTGAAACGCTTTGCCGGAGTAAAAAATTTTGCCCCCCGCAAACACTTGCCGCACGATGTCGACGGTTTCGGAGATCCGCGTCAGCGGTCGGCTGAACGACTCGCCGTGCAGGCCCTCGATCACCTGCGGACCGGAGGCACCCAGCCCGAGCAGGAATCGGCCGTCGGACAGGTTGGACAGCGTGATCGCGGTCTGGGCGACCAGGACGGGCGAGCGGGTCCCGACCTGAAGGATGCCCGAACCCAGCAACATGCGGTCGGTCCGCGCCGCGAGGTAGCCCAGCACCGACGGCGCGTCGGAGCCCCATGCTTCGGCGACCCAACACACATCGAGACCCAGCTTCTCCGCCTCGACGACGAGCGTGAGGACTTCGTTTGCGGAGCCAGATAACTCGACCGTCGTCGCGGTCCGCATCAACGCACCCCGTGTTCGGCCAGCCTCTTGATCGCAGCCAGCGTCTTGCTGATCGCGCCCTCGAATTCGCGCAACCGGACGAACACGATCTTTTGCTCCTTGTCGGGCATCCCGTCGATGGCCGACGACAACCCTGAGCGTCCAGGTCCCATTTGCATCCAGAAATTGAGCGAGGTACCGCCGTCTCGGGGCGTCAGCCGGAATCGCCACGTGGCGGCGGGGTTATCGGGTTCGCCTACCGCCCAGGCGAATTCGCGGGGCTGGTCGCACACGACAATTTGGGAGGTGGTACTCCATTGCCCGAAGGCTTGGTGTTCATTGTGTCCGATGAAGCGGGCCCCCACGCGGGGACCATCCGCGTCGTCGGCCCACTCCACCGCTTGCAGCTCATTGCTCAGCGTCGGCATCAGCTTGATGTCGGAGACCAGACTCCATACCCGGGCCGGCTCGGCGTCGATCCACGTCGACGCCTCCACCGTCGGTTTATCCGCATAGCGCGCGCCGGTCCACTCCATGCGGCCTATTGTCCCCCGCCCGCAGCGGGGCGTTTTCGCGGGCTACGCGGCAGCCGGTACGCGATCGGTCGGAGGACTGGCCGTCGGTTTCCCTGCGGACCAAGAATCCGGGAAGGTCAACCTGACGATCTTGCGGACGACCGTGCCGAACTGACGCAGCAGCGGGCCACGGTTGTAGGGGATGCCGTAGCGTTCGCAGATCTCCTGGACCTCGGGTGCGATCTCGGAGTAGCGACGGGCCGGCATATCGGGGACCAGGTGGTGCTCGATCTGGTGCGAAAGGTTGCCGGATAGCAGGTGAAAGACCTTGCCGCCGGGCAGATTCGCCGACCCGAGCACCTGGCGGAAATACCACATCCCGCGGGATTCATCCTTGGTCTCTTCGACGGTGAATTCCTGGGTGCCGTCCGGGAAGTGTCCGCAGAAGATGATCATGTACGACCAGACGTTGCGCATCAGGTTGGCCGAAAGGTTGCCGGCGAACACGAACGGGGCGAACGGCCCGGCCAGCAACGGAAAGGCGACGTAGTCCTTGAGCGTCTGCCGACGCGTCTTTCGCCAGATCTCGCGGAGCACCTGACGTTTGTCGGCCAGCGTGATCTCGCCGACCCTGATGCGCTCGGTTTCCAGCTCGTGCAGCGCGACGCCGTATTGGAACAACACCATCAGCAAGAACGCGTAGAGCGGATTGCCGATGAAATACGGTTCCCAGGGCTGGTCTTCGCTCATCCGCAGGATGCCGTAGCCGATGTCGCGGTCCATCCCCACGATGTTGGTGTAGGTGTGGTGCATGTAATTGTGCGAGTGCCGCCACTGGTCGGCTGGGCAAGCCGTGTCCCACTCGAACATGCGACCGGAGATGGCCGGATCGCGCATCCAGTCATATTGGCCGTGCATGATGTTATGGCCGATCTCCATGTTGTCCAGGATTTTCGACAAGCCCAGCATCGTGGTGCCCACCAGCCAGGCCGGCGGCAGGAAGAGCAGCGCTCGGCCGCCGACTTCCAGCGCACGCTGGGCTTTGATGACGCGACGAATGTAGTCGGCGTCCTTTTCGCCGAGGTCCGCCATCACTCGTTCTTTGATGGCGTCCAACTCACGGCCGAACTCCTCGGCCTGTTCTGGAGTCAGAGTTATCTTTTTGTCTGACATGGGTTTACCTCCATGACGTGTCTGACGATCTAAAGGGATAAATCGACGTCGCCGACCGGAACGGAGACGCAAATCTGCACGTCCTCATCGGGCAGCGTCGACACCGCGCCGGTGACCAGGTTGCGCACGGTCCCGGCGGTCTTGCGGCGTGTGCAGGTGTGGCAGATGCCCATCCGGCAACCGTTCTGCGGCGTCAGACTAGCGGATTCGGCCTGTTCCAACAGCGGGCCTCCGTCGTCGATGACATCGATGCCACTGTCGGAGAAGGTGATTCGGCCACCGGAGGGGTTCGCCGGCTCCATAACCGGCAGCACGAAGCTCTCGGTGTAGACGTTGTCGCAGTGCATTCGGACCCCGTCCACCAAAGATGCCGGCCCGCAGACGAATACCCCGTCGGGGGATGCCATGGCCGCGGCCAGGTGGTCTGCGCCGAAACGCCCGACGAGGTCACCGGCGTCGGCACGGGTGTAACCGTGCAGCACCCTGACCCCGGGCATCATCGCCAGCTCGTCGCGATAGCACGCCTCGGCGACGGTTCGGGCGTAGTGGACGAATGCGATCTCGCCCCGGTGGCCTTCGGCGACCAGCGTGCGCAGCATCGCCATCACCGGCGTGATGCCACTGCCCCCGGAGACGAACAAGATCCGCCGCGGGCGCACCGTGGGCAATACGAAGTCGCCGCCAACGCCGGCCAAGCCGACGATCATGCCGCGGCGGGCGCGCTCGTACAGATAATTGGAAACGAGGCCGCCGTCGTGCCGACCGATCGTCAGCTCCAGGTGGGCTGCCCCCTCGGCATTGGCCGGCGAGTAGCAGCGGGTGTGCCGGCGGCCATCGATGTCGACCGTGAGGTTGACGTACTGGCCGGCTTTGGCGGGGCAGGACGACGTGAAGTGCTCATTCGGCGCAAGCGTCAAAGTGACGCTGCGCGGAGTGCTCGGCCGCACCTCGATCACCTTGGCGCGGGCCTCCCCCAGCGTCCATGTCGGCGCCACCAGTTCGGTGTAGCGGTCGACACCGTGCGGACCGGTGAGCAGGTCTAGCAGGTCTGAACCCAACACTCGCTGCCGAAAAGTTCGAGCGAGGGCACGACCAGAAGCCTGTGCAGTTTGAGTGAACATATGTATACCGTGCGACTCGTCGGCCCAGGCGGTCAAGGGTTTACTGCGTGATTGTGGTAGGGTTCACACAGTGAACAGCCGTACTCCTAGCTCACGTTCACGGTCCTCCGGTCGCGGACGCTCAGCAGAAAGCCAGTCGCGGGAGGAGCGCAAGGAGGCAACCCGTCGTGCCATCATCGCCGCTGCTCTCAAGCTGCTGCAGGACCGCAGCTTTTCCAGCTTGAGCCTGCGGGAGGTGACCCGGGAAGTGGGGATCGTCCCCGCGGCGTTCTATCGGCACTTCGAGTCGATGGAGGCGCTGGGCCTGGTCCTGATCGACGAGTCGTTCCGCTCCTTGCGCGACACGCTGCGCGAGGCTCGTGCCGGCAAACTCGACCCCAACCGGGTGATCGAGTCATCGGTCGAGATCTTGATCGCCAGTGTCGCTCAACGCCGGGAGCATTGGCGCCTCATCGGCCGTGAGCGCAACAGCGGGCTAAGCGTGCTGCGCTATGCCATCCGCACCGAGATCCGGCTGATCACCTCCGAGCTGGCCACCGACCTGGCGCGGTTTCCGGGCTTACACGAATGGAGCACCGAAGACCTCAACGTGCTGGCGACCCTGTTCGTCAACGCGATGATCGTAATCGCGGAGGCGATCGAAGACGCCCAGAGCGCTGAGGCGCTGGAAGACATCCGGCGGATCGCGGTCAAGCAGTTGCGGATGATCGCCACCGGTATCGCCGGCTGGCGAAGCAGCCCTTAGCGGTCACCTCGCCCTGCGAGTGAACAACCGAGCACTAATTATTCGTCGACGACCTCGTACAGCCAGTCGCCGTCTTCCGGGGTGCCGTCAATCTGGCCTCGGTGAGTGCGCCGGGGACCATCCTCATCGGTCTCATCGATCGCGTCGACCGACACGTCCGGCTCCTGCTCGGCCAATCGAGCGTCGAGGGATTCGCCCTCTCGGGCTTCACCCGCCGTCACTCCGAACCGGTCCGCTTCACTCCACCCCTCCGGCGGGTCGACGACGACGTCACCACCGTCGTTGCGCACCGCGTCGGAGTCGGTGCTTTCGCTCGCGTTCAGGGTGTCACCGGGGCCGCCCTCCTCGGGAAAGTCGGCGGGATCCGCCAGCTCGTCGGCCTGAAGGTCATCGCTGATGGAAAGCGGTTGCCCGCCGCATCGGGGGCTAAACGCGCTACCGCGGTGTCCGCCACATCGCCCGCATGGTAGGTCCACCATCGGGCAGCACGATCTCGCGGGTTACAGTGAAACCGAAACGTTCGTAATAAGGCACATTCTCAGGCTTGCTCGACTCGAGGTAGGCCGGGCAATACTCCGCATCGCAGCGATCCAGGCGCGACCGCATCAGGGTCTGGCCAAAACCCTTGCCGCGCACCGAAGGGTCGCTTCCGATCGCGGCGAGATACCAGTGCGGTTCTTCGGGATGCGCCCGCTTCATCAGTTCCTGCACGACGCGTCCCTTGGTGGCACGGGGGCCGAAGACGCGCAGAAATGTCGGGGTCATCGCCAGTTCCGCCAGCCGCGTCTCGCGCCACTGATTCGGCGGATCCCACAGCGCCGCCGCACCAATACCGGATCCGTCGCAGGCCACGTCGACGCCACCGCAGCCCAGATGGTGGTGCCGGGTCATGGTGGCGAACAACCGGTACAGATTGACCATGCGTGCCTTTGCATCAGGAAGCAGCCAGATCATCACCGGGTCGTCGTAAAAGGCCCGGGCCATGGTGCGTGACAGCTCGCGAATATCGGCTTTGCGCGCGGGTCGTGCCTGCGGAGTCACCCCAGTCAGGCTAGTGGGCGCCTACCACCCCGGAGGTCTGATCGGCAGCACGGCGGGTACGTTAAGCCGGTGACCGGCATCTCGCGGCGAGCGTTTGGGCGGATCGCCGCCGGCACGAGCGTGCTTGGCAGCCCGGGATTATCCGCCGGCTGTGGGCAGCCGAGAGGCGACCAGGCCAAGCCCGCTGCCCCGCCCCCGCCCTCCGGTGCGGGGGTGGGGTTCGTGCTTTCGCACGAGCAATTCCGCACCGATCAGCTGGTGACGCAAGCGCAGGCGGCCGAACGCGCCGGCTTTCAATATGTGTGGGCCAGCGACCATATCCAGCCGTGGCAGGACAACGAGGGCCATTCGATGTTTCCCTGGCTGACCTTGGCGCTGGTGGGCAACAACACCAGCCACATATCCTTCGGCACCGGCGTAACCTGCCCCACTTACCGCTATCACCCGGCCGTCGTGGCGCAGGCGTTCGCCTCGCTGGCGATCCTTTATCCGGGCCGGGTGTTCTTGGGGGTCGGCACAGGCGAGCGGCTCAACGAGCAGGCGACCACCAACGCGTTCGGCAAGTACACCGAGCGCCACGACCGACTGGTCGAGGCCATCAGCCTGATCCGCCAGCTGTGGAGCGGTTCGCGAATCTCGTTCGCGGGTCGCTACTTTCAAACGAATGCGCTGAAGCTCTACGACACGCCGCCCACACCGCCGCCGATCTTCGTGGCCGCCAGTGGTCCGAAAAGCGCGACCTTGGCCGGCCAGTTCGGTGACGGCTGGATCAGCCAGGTCCGCGACATCACGAACTCAAAACTGCTGGCCGCGTTCAACGCCGGCGTGCAAGCTTCCGGCCGCGACCCGGCAAGGATGGGTAAGCGCGCCGAGCTGTTCGCGGTCGTCGGTGATAACACCGAAGCCGCTCATGCCGCCACGTTGTGGCGCTTCACCGCGGGCGCCGTCGACCAGCCCAATCCAGTCGACATCCAACGCGCCGCCGAGTCCAACCCTATCGAGAAGGTGCTTGCCAATTGGACCGTCGGCACCGACCCCGCTCCCCACATCAAGGCCGTACAAGCGGTTCTCGACGCCGGTGCAATTCCGTTTCTGCACTTCCCGCAGGGTAATCCGATGACCGCAATCGACTTTTATCGCGCCAACGTGTTGCCCAAGTTGCGCTGAAGCCTTTCGCTGCGTCGTTTCAGCGCCGCGCACCCGGGTATCCGCAGGCCACTCTTGGATTCAGAGGCCAACGGGAAGGCAAGGCATGGACGCAATCACTTTTCTTCGCCAAGACCACAAAGTGTGCTCGGTCTGTTCGAGACGCTCGACGGGGCACCGTCGGGCTCGGGCGCGGAAAGTAGCGGCCTGGAGACCGTGGTGAACAAGCTCATCATCGCCGAGTCGCAACATGAGGCGATTGAAGAACAATTCTTTTGGCCGGCGGTACGGGACGCGCTCGGCGACGCGCTGCCCGACAAAGCGATCGAGCAGGAACAGGCCGGCAAGCAGCTGTTGCAATGGCTGGAAGACGGCAAGCCGGGGTGAGCCGAACTACCATGAAGCGTTGCAGGAGTTCATCAAACTCGGTCACGAACACATTGCCTATGAACAAGACGTGGTGTGGCCGCAGGTCGAACCGGCGATCAGCCGAGAAGAGCTCGAGAAGATCGGCGAAAAGCTAGAACAGGCAAAGAAAGTCGCCCCGACCCGGCCCCCTCCCAAAACCCCGCCCAACCCAGCGGTGCTCAAGACCATGGGCATGGGAGCGGCGATGGTCGACCATGTGCGCGACGCGTTCACCGGCCGCGCGGAGGACAAGCCGCCGGATCCGCAAGTCAAGTGACCAACACCGAAGGCCGGGGCGTCGATGTGATCGACGCCCCGGCCTCATTGGGTGATTCCAGTTATGTTCTGGCCATGCGCTGTTCGTGGGTAAACGGCTTTCGCCCTGCACGCCCGGCGAGCCATCCGGATTCCGTTCCGCCCCCTTGTTCTTGCGCTTTTGGCTGCCTAGCCACTCCACGGGGTTGTCCACGAATTCCCATTCCATGCCCTGCGGCCACGGCCCCTGACCTTGGTTCCACGGGCCCCTGATGGATTCGCCGTCGCCGTCAGACATGTTGAAAGCCACGTTGTGGAAACGGTCGTCGGCGGGCAGCTGGCCCGGTGAGAAATTGACCGGGAGTTCATTGAGAGCCGCGGTGAACTGCTGATAGTGCGCCACCTCGCGCGTCATCAAGAACGACAGCGTGTCCTGCAAACCCGGATCGTCGGTGAACTGCTTGAGGTTACTCGTAGAACGATCTTCGCCCTGGATTCCGCGGCCAGGTTGCTGCGCAAGTCAACCGTGGGATCGCCATTGGCGTTGAAATATGACCCCATCCATGGCACGCCCTGGGAATTGCTGACATCCGGGCTCCCGCCGTTCAACGCGAGATACAGCGGGTTCACGGCAACTTGATGAATTATCTGGTCCCGGCCATCGCCGCTGGCAACCGCAGGCATCCAGTCGCATCGCTCATTGGCGATCTTGAGATTGTCGTTGAGCCCGTCGAGCAACATGGTGATCATTGAGCCGACCATCTCCAGATGACTGAGCTCTTCGGTCGCGATGTCCATGAACAGGTCGTACATCTTGGGGTTTTTCCCGCGCAGCACAAAGGCCTGGGTGAAGTACTGCATGGCGGCCTTGAGTTCGCCGTTGGCGCCGCCGAATTGCTCTTGCAGCAGTGTCGCGAACCGAGGATCGGGTCGGTCGACTCGGACCTCGAATTGAAGATCTTTGTTGTGGATGAACACTGGGCCTCCGTAGGCGGGTCGAGATTTGGTCCGGTCGACGGCGGGTACCCGCGACCTATGTGGACAAACGTTGTCCAAACCAGGTCCTTGAACGGCTGACTGTTCCAGCGCGGTCGGTGTGTTCCGGGGGCTCACCGGTTATTCATTCCCAATAGACCGCGGAGAATGCGCTCGTATGGACGTTTGGACCCCGGTTCCCGACCCCAGCTGGCCACACGGATGGCTGAGCTGGTACGCCGGATCGCCGCGCCGCGCCGGCTCGAGCAAGTGCTGGCCGACGTCACCATAGCCGCGGCGGAGTTGATGCCGAAAGCTGATGTCGCCGGAGTGCCACTGGTGAAAAGGGGCGGAGAATTCGAATCTGTCGCTGACACCGACAGCCTGGTGGCGAAGCTTGACCGGTTACAGCACGACTTCGGCGAAGGTCCCTGTGCGGACGCTGCTCTTAAAGAAACGGTTGTGCGGACCGACGATCTGCGTAGCGAGTCACGCTGGCCCCGACACGCACAGGCGGCGATACAGCATGGTGTGAACAGCAGCCTGTCGTTCAAGCTGTACACCGCGGACCGCACCGCCGGGTGCGCTCGACCTGTTTAGTTTCGAGCCCGGCGCGTGGGACGCCGAAGCGGAAACCATCGGCTCTGTCTTCGCCGCGCATGCCGCCGCAGCGATCATGGCGGCACGGCACGGCGAACAGCTGGAGTCGGCGGTGTCCACCCGAGACCGCATCGGCCAAGCCAAAGGCATAATCATGCAACGCTTCGGGGTAGACGAAGTGCGCGCCTTCGAGCTGCTGCGGCTGCTGTCTCAAGAGAGCCAAGTGAAACTCATCGACATCGCCCAGCGGATCATTGAGACGCGCGCCAGCGATTAGGTCTATGCCGTCCGAATTAGGATGGAGCAGCTTTAGCAACGAGTCCGGCGCGGCGCTGCGCCGGGGAACGGTTGACCACGGTGTGGGACTTCGAAACGGACGCGGAATACCAGGCAAAGTTGGACTGGGTCGAAAAATTCATGGTCGATGAGCTTGAACCGCTCGATCTGGTCGCTCTTGATCCCTATGACAAAAAGAATGCCGAGATGGTGGCCATCCTGCGGCCGTTGCAGCAGCGGGTGAAAGACCAAGGACTGTGGGCCGCGCATCTGCGGCCAGAATTGGGCGGTCAGGGCTTCGGGCAGGTCAAGCTGGCGTTGCTCAACGAAATCCTCGGTCGCTCCCGCTGGGCGCCGTCGGTGTTCGGCTGCCAGGCCCCCGACTCGGGCAACGCCGAAATTCTCGCCCTGTTCGGCACCGACGAGCAGAAGGCCCGTTACCTACAACCGCTGCTGGACGGCGACATCACCTCGTGTTACTCGATGACCGAGCCACAGGGCGGCTCTGACCCGGGGCAATTCGTCACCAATGCGACCCGTGACGGCGACTACTGGGTGATCAACGGGGAGAAATGGTTCTCCACCAACGCCAAACACGCGTCGTTCTTCATCGTCATGGCCGTCACAAACCCCGAGTCCCGCACCTACGACAAGATGTCGCTGTTCATCGTTCCCGCCGAGACTCCCGGCATCGAGATCGTGCGCAACGTCGGCGTGGGAGCCGAGTCCTCGAGCCGCGCCAGCCATGGATACGTCCGCTATAACGATGTCCGGGTGCCCGCCGATCATGTGCTGGGCGGCGAGGGCCAAGCCTTCATGATCGCCCAGACCCGGCTCGGCGGCGGTCGCATCCATCACGCCATGCGTACAATCGCGTTGGCACGCAGTGCTTTCGACATGATGTGTGAGCGTGCGGTGTCGCGCAAGACCCGGCATGGGCGACTGGCCGATTTCCAGATGACCCAGGAGAAGATCGCCGACAGCTGGATTCAGATCGAGCAGTTCCGGCTGCTGGTGTTACGCACCGCATGGTTGATCGACAAGCACCAGGACTACCAGAAAGTGCGCCGCGATATCGCGGCGGTGAAAGTTGCCATGCCTCAGGTGCTGCATGACGTCGTGCAGCGCGCCATGCACCTGCACGGGGCACTCGGCGTCTCCGACGAGATGCCGTTCGTCAAGATGATGGTCGCTGCAGAGTCACTGGGCATCGCCGACGGCGCTACCGAGCTGCACAAGATGACCGTCGCGCGCCGAACCTTGCGTGAATATGAGCCCGTCGCAACGCCTTTCCCCTCCGCACACATACCGACGCGGCGCGCCGAAGCACAGTCCCGACTCGCCGAACGCCTAGAACACGCGATCGCCGAGTTCTGACGCCTCAGCGGGCGCCCGCGCCACCCACCGCGACACTTAAACCACGCACACGACACGCCGAAGAACACCGACGTGGCTTAAGTTTCGTGGGCGCCAGGTGGTCAGGACACGTAGCGGACGATGCTTTCGGCCACGCACGCCGGCTTGTCGGACCTTTCGATCTCGACGGTCGTCGACATGGTCGCCTGCACGGCACCGTTTCCGATGTCGTCGACGCTGACCAACGAGGTTCGCGCACGCACTCGGGAGCCGACCGGAACCGGGGCCGGAAAGCGAACCTTGTTGAGCCCGTAGTTGATTGCGAGTTTGATGCCGTTCACGGTGTAGATCTGGTGCTGCAGGCGCGGTAGTAGCGCCAGGGTCATGAAACCGTGGGCGATCGTTCCGCCGAACGGGCCGGCGGCCGCACGCTCGGGGTCGACGTGGATCCACTGGTGATCGCCCGTCGCGTCGGCGAACAGGTTGACGTCTTCCTGGGTGATGGTGACCCAGTCGCTGTGCCCGATGGTCTCGCCGGTGGCGGCTGCGAGGTCGGCTACTGATTCGAAGGTGCGCATTGAAGTCCCTCCTTGGTTCCGCGTGGCTAACGATAGCGCCGACGTCATGGGGCCTCGCCGCCGCCTACGCCGCCGCGCCGGCTTGTTTGGCAGGGCCCGCCGCGGGAACCCCAAGCATCAACGTTGCGCAAAGCCGGAAGGAATCACCATGCCAGACCCCAACGGCCACAAAGCCGAGTCGGACGTCGAAAGCGAGGCCCACGAGTCTCGGTCGCGTGCGGCGCAAGGAGACGACGGCTCGTATGTGGGGGCGGCTGGTTCCGATGATTCCTTCGACGCCGGTGAAACGGGTGCTGAAGCGCGCAGCCAGCGAGGCTGACACCCGGGAGTGCACCATGGGCAAGATGGGTTTGTGAGGCTGCTGCTGATTGCCGATACCCATGTGCCGAAGCGCGCGCGCGACCTGCCCGCGAAGGTCTGGGATGAGGTAGAGATCGCGGACGTCGTCGTACACGCCGGCGACTGGGTATCTGCGGATCTACTTGACGAACTCCAAACCAGGGCGGCGCGGTTGGTAGCCTGCTGGGGAAACAACGACGGCCCCGCGCTGCGGGCGCGGCTATCCGAACGGGCCGACGTGACGCTGGACGGACTGCGCCTGACCGTGATCCACGAGACCGGGGCCGCGGCCGGCCGGGAAGCGCGGATGTCGCGGCTCTACCCAGACAGCGACGCGCTGGTCTTCGGCCACAGCCACATTCCGTGGGATACCACGACGGAAACCGGTTTGCGGCTGCTCAATCCGGGCTCGCCAACCGATCGCCGCCGACAACCGTTCTGCAGCTATATGACTGCCACCGTCGACAACGGGAAGCTGACGGACGTCGTCCTGCATTTCTTGGAAAAGTAGGTTTCTAGGCCGCGGCCCGTTAAGCAATGCCTAGCCCCTACACAGCTTGCACCCATATTTAGCTCGTAAACAGAGATAGATGGCTGCAGTTGCATCAAGCGCCGATGTGGTGTCCGAGGTATTCCGCGTCATCGGCAGATTCCGTCGGCAATTGCGAGGTTCGGCCGGACGCGGGTTCGATTCGGCGCGGCTGAGCGGGTCGCAGTCGGAGCTGTTGTGGCTGGTCGGCAGGCAACCGGGGATCTCCGTCAACGCCGCGGCTGCCGAACTTGGGTTGGTCCCCAACACCGCGTCGACCCTGGTCTCCAAGCTGGTGTCGGGCGGAATGCTTATCCGGACCGTCGGTGAAACAGACCGCCGAGTCGGCCAGCTACGGCTGGCTGAACCCGCCCAGCAGATAGTCGACGCGTCTCGCGCCGCGCGACGAGCAGTGCTGTCCGAAGTATTGGCTGAACTTGACGATGATCAAATCGAGTCTTTGACAAAGGGATTGGAGGTCCTCGACACCATGACCCGAAAATTGCAGGAGCGACGATCATGAGCGCAACGTTGCCGATGGCGGTCGACGCCAGGCACCTGACCTATCGCTATGGCCAGTTCACCGCTGTCGACGACGTCTCACTGCAGGTGCGGCCGGGCGAGACCATGGGCCTGTTGGGACCCAACGGCGCTGGGAAGACAACCTTGGTCCGGATGCTCACCACGCTGACCCCGGTGCAGCAGGGCGAATTGCGCGTCTTCGGAATGGATGCACGCCATCAGATCACTGACATTCGCAGCAATATCGGCTATGTGCCGCAACAGCTTTCCATTGAGCCGGCATTGACCGGCCGGCAGAACGTGGAGTGGTTCGCGCGCCTGTACGGTGTGCCCCGTGCCCAGCGCTCCGACCGCGTCGAAGAGGCGTTGGCCGCCATGGACCTGCTTGAGGTATCCGACCGGCTGGCGGCGAGCTATTCCGGCGGCATGGTTCGCCGGCTGGAGGTGGCGCAAGCGTTGGTCAACCGCCCGTCGCTGCTGGTGCTGGATGAACCGACCGTCGGACTGGACCCTATTGCCCGCGACGGCGTCTGGACGCAGGTGCACAAGATGCAGGCTCAGTTCGGGATGACCGTGCTGCTGACCACGCACTACATGGAAGAGGCCGACGCGTTGTGTGATCGGGTGGCGCTGATGCATCACGGTGAGTTACAGGCCGTGGGCACACCCGCGAAGTTGAAGTCGACGGTGTCACCGCGCGCCACGCTGGAGGATGTGTTCCGGCACTACACGGCCTCCGGGCTGGAAGACGAGGCAACATCGCCGGAATCGTCCGGGTCGTTACGTGAAATCCGCTCCAGCAGAAAGGTTGCCCGCCGTGTCGGTTGATAGCGCCATTCACCCGCTGGTCCGTGCTCCGCGCGGATGGCAACGAGTCAGCTCGGTAGGGAGCCGCATCGTGGCGTTCGCGATCGTCGAATTGCAGAAGCTGCAGCACGACAGGACCGAACTCGTCACCCGGATGGTGCAGCCTGCCCTGTGGCTGTTGATTTTCGGTACCACCTTCAGCCACTTGCACGTCATCAACACCGGCAAGGTGTCCTATCTGGCTTTTCTGACACCGGGAATCATCGCCCAGTCGGCGCTTTTCATTTCCATCTTCTATGGGATACAGATCATTTGGGATCGAGACGCCGGAGTGCTGGCCAAGCTCATGGTGACACCGGCGCCGGCGTCGGCGCTGATCACCGGCAAGGCCTTTGCCGCCGGAGTGCGCTCGGTTGCCCAGGTCGTCGGTGTGATGGCGCTGGCGTATCTGATGGATGTCGGGCTGACCGTCAATCCACTGCGGATCCTGGCGGCGATGGCCATCGTGATGCTCGGTGCGGCGTTCTTCGCCTGCCTTTCGATGACGCTTGCCGGCCTGGTACTCAGCCGCGACCGCCTGATGGGAATCGGCCAGGCCATCACGATGCCGCTGTTCTTCGCGTCCAATGCGCTGTACCCGGTCGACGTCATGCCCGGGTGGCTGCACGTGCTGAGCAAGGTGAACCCGCTCAGCTACGAGGTGAACGCATTACGTGGACTGCTCATCGGCACACCCTTCGACCCGATGGACATCGTCGTGCTGACGGTGGCGGCAATAGTCGGGATCGCAACGGCCTCAACCCTTTTGCGTCGCCTTGTAGCGTAATCGGTTGGCTGCCAAGCGAGTTAGCCGATCCAAGGGCAAACCGTGATCTGATCGTGACGAGTCCTGCCCGACTCCCAATCGTTAGCCAACCGCGATGTTCCATCGCGGCCATGACATGCGAACCACATCTGCGCTTCGTGTTTCACTGCCCAGGCGAACAGATTCGACCGCATGATGCGGCAGATGAAAGTTGGGATGGGTAGAGAGCTATGACGTTCGTTGAGAAATTGCGTGGCGCAGCGGCAACCATGCCGCGCCGCCTGGCGATCGCGGCTATGGGGGCTGCCCTACTGTCCGGTCTCACCGCTGTCGGCGGCGGCTCCGCCACCGCGGGAGCGTTCTCCAAGCCGGGGCTTCCGGTGGAATACCTCGAGGTGCCATCACCGTCGATGAGCCGCAACATCAAGGTCCAGTTCGAGGGCGGCGGACCGCACGCGGTGTATCTGCTCGACGGTTTGCGAGCCCAGGACGACTACAACGGCTGGGACATCAACACTCCGGCCTTCGAGGAGTTCTACCAATCCGGCCTGTCGGTCGTGATGCCGGTGGGCGGCCAGTCCAGCTTCTACAGCAACTGGTATCAGCCGTCGTCGGGCAACGGACAGAACTACACCTACAAGTGGGAGACCTTCCTGACCCAGGAAATGCCGCTGTGGTTGCAGGCCAACAAGCAGATCTCGCCGGACGGTAACGCCGCAGTGGGGCTGTCCATGTCCGGGGGCTCCGCGCTGATCCTGGCCGCGTATTATCCGCAGCAGTTCCCTTACGCCGCCTCGCTGTCGGGCTTCCTCAACCCGTCTGAGGGCTGGTGGCCGACCCTGATCGGTTTGGCGATGAACGACTCGGGCGGCTACAACGCCAACAGCATGTGGGGCCCGTCAACCGACCCGGCGTGGAAGCGCAACGACCCGATGGTCCAGATTCCACGGCTGGTCGCCAACAACACTCGCATCTGGGTCTACTGCGGTAACGGCACCCCCAGCGACCTCGGCGGCGACAACATGCCGGCGAAGTTCCTGGAAGGCCTCACGCTGCGCACCAACCAGCAGTTCCAGAACAACTATGTGGCCGCGGGCGGGCGTAACGGAACATTCAACTTCCCGGCCAATGGCACACACTCGTGGCCGTACTGGAACCAGCAGTTGGTGGCCATGAAGCCCGGCATCCAGCAGGTGCTGCTCGGGACGAATAACGCCGCCTAGATGACTGATTCCAAGGGGTGTTACTGGTGTGGCTGCTGTGATTTTAGGGTGAGGGTGTCCAGGATCGGCGTTGGATACCCAACTCGAGCCTGGAGGCCCTTGTGGACGCCGATCTGGACACCCTCGCGACCGCACT
>DATJQO010000156.1:0-3335 GCA_035505695.1 Mycobacterium sp. | reverse complement strand
CGGTTTATCGCAGGCTGTAGAGGGTGTGGAGTTGGTCGTCGGTGAGTGGTTCGGTGTCCGTGGTGTTGATGGCGGGGGTGGCGGCGTTGATCGCTTGGCGCATCATGTCCAGGGTGGCAAAGGCGTAGAAAGCTGCTGTGGTGGAAGCGTTTTCGTGGCCGAGGAGACGCATGATGATCGGCAGCGGGATACCCTGCTGGTAGAGGTCCATCGCTTTGGTTTTGCGCAGCAGGTGGCAGTGGATGTGCGCCGGGATCGAAGGGCATTGAGCGCGTGCGGATTCGGCGGCGTGCTTGAGCACGGCGGCCACGGTGTCAGCGGACAGTTCGGTCGGCTGCCCGCGATGCGGACTGTAGAACAAGGGCCGGGTCGCGGGGAGTTTGGTGATTGTAGGGTGGAACTCGCTGAGGTAGACGTGCAGATGCTCAACGGTTTTCGCGGTGAGCGGCACGACGCGGGTCTTGTGGCCCTTTCCGGTGAGCAGCAAGTGCCCAGGCTCTGCCAGATGAAGATCGCCCAGGGTCAGGGCGGTGATCTCGCTCACGCGGGCGGCGGTGTCATAGAGCAGGATCAGCAGCATCCGGTTGCGGCGGGATTTCGCGGTCTTTCCGGCGAACGCGGCGAGGATCGCCCGGGTCTGGGTTTCGGTGAGGTACTCGATGGGCCGGCGAGGACTCGCCGGAGCTTTGAGCGCTTTGGCTGCCTGGCTCAGTGCGACGAGGGTGAGGTCTTCGCAGGCCGCGTAGGTCAGGAACGCTTTGACCGTGCTGAGCCGCAACGTGACGGTGTTGGGTGTGTAGTGCCGCTGAGCGGTCATCCAGGTCAGCCATCCCTTCAGGTGCGGGCGCTCGAAGTGATCGAAGCTGACGTGTTCACGTCCGATGTGTTCGGCCTCGGCGAGGTAGTCCAGGAAACATTCCAGGCTGATCCGGTATGCCTCAATGGTTTTCGGAGAGAGTCCTGCGGTCTTGGGCAGGTAGGCGTGCAGATAGTCGCGGGCGAATCCGAAGAAGTCCGGTGCCCCGGTGCGTGGGTCGCGTCTCATCAGAATCCCACCTGCGGTAGCACGGATTGGCCTTGCGCGGTGAGCTCGGGGTAGGCGGCCAGGAAATCGGGCGAGGTTTGCACGTAGTAGTACGTGCTCTCAAAGGTCGCATGCCCCATGTAACGAGTCAGATAGGGCAGCATCGCGGTGACGTCGTCGCCGGCGGTCATCCACCGGCCGATGTTGGCGTAGGCGAAATGATGTCGGAGATTATAGGGTCGTGGCTGTTGACCGGCCACGGGCCGTGCCAGCCGGGCCTGATCCCAGATGCGGCCGAACATGACCCCGACGGCCGCCGGGCTGACCTGGGTGCCGGCGGCGGAGACGAAAAACATGCGCCGCGAGGCGAAACGCGCTCGCGAGGTCCGGTCGCAGGTGTCGAGGATCTTGATGACCTGATCGGTTAACGGCAGTCTGCGACTGCGATGGCCTTTGGACCAGATGATGTCGATGTGCCCGGCATCCAGATCGACCTGGCTGGTCTGCAGGGCGCGGGTTTCACCGGTCCGCAGCCCGCACGAGTGCATCAGGGTGAAGAACGCGACCGCCTGCCATCGCCACGGGGATGGTGTCTGCAGCCGGGCGGCGGCAGCGAAGAACAACTCGATCTCACGGCGGGACAACAAATACGGGTGCGCGGTGACGAACGGGGCTTTCCACTGATCAGAAAGCACGTAGGCCTCGGGGGTTCCGTTGGTCGTCATCCAGCGGCCGACGTCGCGGATGTAGGACATCCAGGACCGGTAGCGGCCGCACCGTTGCAGCCGAGCACTGACCCAGCCTTCCACGGTGTCCTTGTCGAACACCGTGCGGTCACGGGCGGTGCAGTAGGCGTCGAACTGTTTGAGGTACCAGATGCGGGAGGCGCCGGTGGATCCCATGTTCGCCTTGAACGTCAGGTAGTTGTCCAACTCGGTGGCGAACGCGCTGGTGAAGCCGTGGCCGCTCATGATCGCACCGCTTCGGGGACCGGCAGGACGCAGTCGAGCAGACGTGCCCGGTCCACGCTCAGGTAGAGGTTCGTCGATTCTTCGCTGGCGTGGCCGAGCACCGCAGCAATCGTCGGTAGCGGGACCGCTGCGGCCAGCAGCCGGGATGCGGCATTGTGGCGCAGCCGCCGGGTTCCCGCCTTCGGCTTGCTGACTCCGGCTTTGCGGAATGTCTCCACGGTGACCCGGTGCACCGTCGCGTGATCGCCCAGCCGGATGTGTGGGGCTTTCATGCGCAGGAAGAGGTGATCATCGCCGGAGCTGGGACGCTCATCGAGCACATAGGAGGCCAGCTTGCTCAGCAGCAGCGCCGGCAACGGCAGCGTCAGCGGGTTGCCCGTCTTTTGCTGCACGAGGCCGATCGTGTGACCGCGCCAGTCGACATCACCGAGACGCAGCGCCACGATGTCGCACGCCCGCAACCCCGTCGACAACGCAAGCAAAGTGATCGCCGCATCCCGCGCGCTGATGACACCCGACGCGCATGCATGAACGACAAGTTCCTCGTCGGCATTGTCGAGGACGGGAACTATCGCGTGAAAGCGTTTGACGCCAGCCAGATTCAGTGCATTGACCAGATCGGCGCGGTCGGTGAACTTCAGGAACGGGCGAAAGTTCGACACCACCCAAAACAGCGATGACTTGGCCCACCGGTCCAGCAGCGATTCCAAAAACGCCAGGACACTGGCGCCATCGGCCCCGTCAAGGCCAGTGATACCGCGTGCTTCCAGGAACACCAGGTAACTGCGTGCCACCCGCCCGTAGGCCTCGCGGGTGGCCCGTGCCAGACCGCGCCGACCCATCTCGGCCTCCCAGGCGGCGTCCAGCGCAACGAAGCCGCTGCCCGCCGGCCGTGGACCTCCGCCGCCGCGGCCACGAATCGCCAGGTCCACCCGCCCGGTCTGCACATACGAGTCGAATACCGCGACCAGACGCCGGTAATCGAACCGGCGCTGCGGGCTGAATCGACCGGTGCGCACACTGGTCGTCATCGAGGCGAACTCCGCACCCAAACCGACGGAATACTCACGCCCCGAAGCGAACTCAGTGAGCGCTTTGATCGTCTTCGCGTACTGACCAATCGTCGATTCCATGTAACCGGCCGCCCGCAACTCTTCCACAACAACCGCGCCGATCCCATTGACCGTCGTATCCATGACCGTCTCCTTCCACAGACGTAGAGATACGACGGACGCTAACCATCACCGGAAGCGTTAAGCCGAGGAATCCACCAGCAACCCACCCCGGAACAGGCCATCCCCACCGATCCTCGGCTTAACGCAGACCTCGGCATAATCGCT
>DATJQO010000155.1:0-3852 GCA_035505695.1 Mycobacterium sp. | reverse complement strand
GTGGCGGTGACGCCCTTGGTGGTGCTGAAGCACATGGCGAGTGTGTCGCGAGTCCAGGGATCCCCGTTCCGACTCCGGACTCCGCCCCACAAATCGACGACCAGCCTACCGCGGTGGTAGACAGCCACCGACGCGCCGCCGTCGGTGCGCGCAATCTGCTTTCTGAACATATTCGCCACTTCGCGGAATTCGTCGTCGTAGCGACCTGTGACCTGGTCCGTTTCGGATCTGTCAACGTCCAACGTGCAACCCTTCTTCCAAACTCAGAATCGCTGAAAGACACGCCTCGGGCGAGTGCCTTATAGCCCGACGATTCGCATTCATAGGTCATTGCCCGAACGGGCCAGAAGTCGGTGATCGAACGGACCAAAGTCCCTGGTGCACTACCGTTGATTTCCACAGCCGTGAAGCCCACCATCAGGTCTTGAACCGGCTGCGGCCGGGCAGAATCCAGTGGCCTCTGAGCGATTCGCACTGCAGGTCGGCTAGTTTTGCGCGAGAGCGGCTGCGAGCCGTCACCTGAGGGTGAACATCTCGAGCGAGAAAGGCACAGGCGCACCAGTGAAGACCCGCGGGGCCCAAACGGCGGGACGCTACTCCGGATAGTCGAGTGGAACCCCAAGGGCGTTCAGCGTCGCGGCCAAGGCATCGTATTGGCCGACGAGGGTGACGAATTCGATGATCTGCGGCCGGTCCAGGAACTTGGCGAGTTCTTGCCAGCCCCGATCTGAGATGGTGCGGGTGTCGATGAGTTCGTCGACCGCGCTCAGCAGCGCGCGGTCGCGCTCAGTCAACCCCTCGGCTGTGGGACCGGCAAAGATGCGGGCCTGCGTTTCGTTGTCGAGGCCGCGGCGCTTGGCAATGCGGCGGTGCTGCTGCAGCTCGTATGAGCAGCCACGCAGATGTGCCACACGCAGGACCACCAACTCGGTGTCACGGCGCGGTAGTTTCCCCATGCCCAGCAGCATCGCGCCAAACGGCAACCATGCCCTAAACAGCCGCCTATGCTGGCCCAGCGTAGTGAACAGATGTACTTGCGGAACGCCTTCCAAACGGGCCGTGATCTTGCAGAACAGCCATCCGGGGAGGCCGAGCTCTCGGAATCCGCCGGGCGGGATGCGAGAGGCCGTCGGCTGGGTCACGGCTGCCCCAGCGCTGGGAAGCCGCGCCGGGGACAATTGTCCCTTTCGCGGAACCCGCGCCCGTAGCCGTTCGGGCGGGCGTTGTCACCTGGCAATTCCAAATCCTTCCAAATAAACGATCCGGTTGGGGGTTGCGGAGCACGCTACCCGGCCCGATCGCGCACGTCTTACCTGGCTGACCATACCGGGTACCGCTCGACGGTGCGGGCCACTCACATCTAATTGCGCCGGTTTGGCATCTGGGCGAGCTGCACGGGGACGTGTCCGGCGCCGTTGCATTCCGAGGGCGAAACCGCCCACCGGCGTGGCCGTCGGGTGGTTGTGTGACGCGGCGCGGAAGCGCGTCGGGCAGGTCGTCGACTCAACTTTCCCTGAACACCGACGGGCGTGCCCGTCGCGAGGAGGCGATTGCTCCAAAAGTCCCTTGCGGTGGTGACTTCTGCCTCTGCTCTGGAGCAGTCGTGAGGTCGATCCTGGGATGCGATGTTCGGAGGTTGCTAGTGGAGCACCTGACAGGCTTGGACGTTAGCTTTCTGGAAGCCGAGGATTCCGACCCGCACGTTAGTCTTGCGCTCGGTGCCGTTTCGGTGATAGAAGGGCCGTGCCCCGACGACAACGCTATCGTTTCGGCATTGAGCCAGCGGATGCTGACCATCCCACGATGCCGACAGGTGCTGCGGAGACACCCGTTCGATGTTGTAGCGCCGGAATGGGTGGAGGATGCCAGCCCAGACCTGTCCCACCATCTGCGCCGCGTCGCGGTTGCGCAACCTGGTGATAACGAGGCGTTGTTCCGGCTGGTCGGCTACATCATGGAGCGGCGCCTGGACCGCGATCACCCATTGTGGGAGTGCTGGGTCATCGAAGGGCTGGCCGATGACCAATGGGCCGTCCTGATCAAGTTGCACCACTGCATGGCCGACGGGATCGCGGCGATGCAGGTGCTCAGCGCCATGTGCGACGACGGGAGAGCTGACAGTTTCGCGACCTCAATACGGGCGGCCACCGAACCGAGGCGCGCCGGCATTGCGCTGCCTAGGCTCACCCCTAATCCGCTGGCGTGGATGCGGGGGGCGTGGCAGGCCTCGAGCGCGGTGGCCAGCGCTGCGGGCCGGGCAATAGACGTTGCCAAAGGCGTCGTTGCCGGGCTGGTTCATCCGGCGGCCGCGTCGTCGTTTATCGGGTCGGTCGCGACCAGGCGTCGCTACAGCGCCGCCCGGGTCTCGCTCGACGACGTTAAGCACGTGTGCCAGGCCTATGAGGTGACGATCAATGACGTCGCGCTGGCTGTCATCACCGACAGTTTCCGCGCAGCCCTTATCCGCCGCGGCGAGCAGCCCAAACCGAATTCGATCCGCACCCTGGTGCCGGTGTCGGTGCGCTCCAACGAGGAGATGGGCCGAGCACACAACCTGGTCTCGGCGATGCTGGTCTACCTGCCCGTCGAGGTGGCAGACCCGGTCGAGCGGCTACGCGCTGTGCACTCACGACTGAGCAATGCCAAGATCAGCGGCCAACGCCAAACCGCGAGCCTGATTGTCACCGCGGCCGACTACATCCCGTTCGCCGTAACCGCCAGGGCGATTCGCGCGCTGACTCGGTTGCCGCAACATTCCATCGTCACGGTAACCACGAACGTCCCCGGTCCCCGACAGCCGGTATATGTGCTGGGCCGCAAGGTGCTGGAGGTGCTGCCAATAGTGCCGATTGCAATGCAAGTGCGCGTAGGGATCGCCATATTGAGCTATGCCAGCGATCTTTCGTTCGGCATCACCGCCGACTACGACAATGCACCCGACGTGGACAAGCTGGCCGAGGGCATCGAATCCGGGTTGGCGCGTCTCGTGGCGACCAGCAAACCACGACGGCGTTCCAGCGAGGGGACGAAGCGGAAGGGAGCGGCCAATACCACGCCGCGGCGCTCCCAATCATCGACGACCACGGCGGGAGAACACGGCCAGCCGTAGCACCGCCGCTGATGAAACATCAGGACAGCGCGCTGACCGGTCGCAACCGATGAACATTAACCGCCCTTGGCGGGGCGTTGGCGGTGTGGTTTGTGTGGCTGACGTGGTGTGCGGTGGACCGCACTACCGGTCGGGGTGCCGGGAGTGGCTGATGGTGGGGTCCGTGTCAGGCGATGGCCCTGCCGGTGGGTCGGTGGTGCAGGCCGAAGGTGGCCAGTCGGTCGAGGTTGAGGGCGCTGGGCTCGGGTCAGGATGTCGGTCAGGATGCGTTTCTTGCCGCGCAGCGGGCTTTTCGGCCGCCCCGGGGCGGCGGGTGAACTGGCTGGTCTGGTATTCCACGACCGCGCGGTAGCTTCGGTAGTCCTGCGGCCAGGCCGGATCTTTCTGGCGGGCCTTGGCTTGCTGCAAGGCGGCTTCCGGGGGGTTGATGCTGATCACCTGTCCCTGACGGGCTTGCGTGATTCCGAAACGTCCGTCGGCGGCGCGGGTTCACCGGGGCTACGCTTCCGCCTCGTATGTGACCAGGTATGAGCGCCGGGAAGGTTTCGTCGTCGTATCCCAATCGTCTAGCGGGATGCAAGCCGTTGCCCTCTTGAAAGCAGGATCTCTGAGCAGGATTTGTCGCTCGAATCCGGCCCACATCTCGGCGTAAGGGAGACTGGGGTCCGCAAAGGCCTGCTTCTGCTTCTCGATGAGGGGCATGTCTCTTAGTGCTGGCTGTGACGATGACGGAAGGTGGGCGA
>DATJQO010000154.1:0-9523 GCA_035505695.1 Mycobacterium sp. | reverse complement strand
GTCGATTCCCAGCTCGTCGGCAACCGCGAGGATATCGGTAGGCCAATCGCGGTATCGCCGACCGGCCTGGTGCGTAGAGCGGCCATAGCCGGGGCGATCGATCCCAATAAGTCGCACACCAGATTCATCGAGTGCGGCGCGGTTAAGCGGCTGATCGAAATCCAACCTTGATCCGGGGAGGCCGTGGAAGTAGAACAGCGGTGTTCCGCCGAGGTGCCCCATTTGCGCATATGCCACCCGCCGACCCGATTCCATGCCGACAGATCTATCGATGACGGACATCTCTGGCTCCTCAAATCGCGTAGCGGACTCTCGCGTTTCGGACTCTAACGCCTCAATTTGCGGCATGTCAGACCGTCTCGCTGCTCATTTAGAAGCGACCGCGAAGACGCGCCATTCGCCGGGCACGCCCTTGAGCTCGTGCGCGCCGCGGTCTTCGAACTTAAGCCCTGATCCGATCACGAGGTCGCGCAGTGTGCTGGACACGAGCACGTCTTTCGGCCCGGCCAGGGCACTCACGCGCGCCCCGATGTGCACGGCGATACCGCCGATGTCATCGCCGCGGATCTCGCACTCGCCGGTGTGCAACCCGGCACGCACCTGGATGCCGAGTGCTTGCACCGCGTCGCGGATCGCCATCGCGCAGCGGATCGCCCGCTGCGGGCCGTCGAACATCGCCAGGAAGCCATCACCCGAGGTGTTCGCCTCACGCCCCCGAAACCGAGACAGTTGCGACCTGACGATGACGTCGTGCGCATCAAGCAACGCATGCCAGTCCCGGTAGCCCATCTCGGCGGCCCGCCGCGTCGAGTCCACAATGTCGGTGAACAGCACGGTGGCCAGAACACTGTCGTCCGCGACGTCGGCCTGGTGACCGGTGAGGAACTCGGAGATCGCGTGGAACGACGCCCGCCAGGGTTCCACCGCGTGGTACAAATTGCGGCCCGGCACCTCGACGTACTTAGCGTCGGGTATGTGCTCGGCGATGTACTTGCCCTTCGCGGGCGGGATGACCGAGTGGGATTGGTGGACAATGAGAGTCGGTACGCGGACGGTCGGAAGGACCGCTCGCACGTCTAATTCGGCCACCAGCCGCATCATGCGAGCTAGCGTCCGTGGGCTCGCCGCCAGACGTTCCATTCGGGCCCATGATGCCCGGATCTCCTCGTTCCACGGCATGTCTGGATTCAAGACATGCTGGGTCTCCCCCGTGCCCCACATGCGGCCGCTCGCAGTTCGGGTTTTGTCTCGAATGAGTTCGGTGCCGCTCCCATCTGCGTAACCGTCGAGCACGACCAGGGCGGTGGTGCGGGACGGATGTGTCGCTGCGAACAGCGCAGCGGGCGCGAACGCGAAGTTCGCTGCGACTAGAACCGCTTCGCTGCCGCCGAGGTCGTCGAGCACCGCGGTGATGCTGTCGGCCCACTGCTCCAAAGTCGGCAGCGCGTCCGGTGTGACGGGATCGGATGCTCCCGTGCCCGGCTGGTCGAAGTAGACGAATCGACCGAGCGGGGTCATCGCCTCGATATAACCCTGATTTGATGGCAGCTCCGGAATAACTTCGCAGCACGAAAACCAGTTCGCGACGACCACGATGTCGCGCAGACCTTCGCGAGAGGCACGATAGGCAACGTTCAAGTCCCCATTCAGCGCGTAGCGCGTCTCCGAGAACATTGCGGAAGTGTAAACCGAGCAGCGGGTCAGGTTCCGGTGTCAGGAAAAGCCCGTCAGTACGGGCGGTCGGCGCGTCCGCAGACGTTTATGCCGCTAAGAGCCCCCCGAAATGTATTTCGGCGGTTCACGGCCAACCCCGCACCAGCACATTCAATTTCCCCGAAAAGCTGCTTGCCGCTTGGGACGACGACGAGTGGTAGCCGTGTCAGCGCCGCATTGGTTAGCGTGACTCCCGTGAACAGCCAGCGCACCCTGCTATTGATGCGTCACGCGAAATCCGATTACCCGCCCGGTGTCGCAGATCATGACCGGCCGTTGGCGCCGCGCGGGATCAGAGAGGCCGGACTCGCCGGTGACTGGCTGCGTGCCAACGCCCCGGCCATCGACGGCGTGCTCTGCTCGACCGCAACGCGTACCCGGGAGACGTTGGCGAATACGCGCATCGAGGCCCCGGTGCGCTACACCGAGCGACTGTACGACTGTGCTGCCGGAACCATGATCGCCGAGATCAATACGGTTGGTGATGACGTTAAGACGCTGCTGGTCGTCGGTCACGAGCCAACGATGTCCGCGGTGGCGCTCGGTCTTGCCGGCGACAGTAGCGATGACGATGAACTCCAACGGATTTCGACCAAATTCCCGACCTCGGCGATCGCGGTGCTGACGGTGCCGGGTGCGTGGAAGACCCTCGAACTCGGCGGTGCCGTGCTGGTTGGCTTCGAAGTGCCGCGCTGAACCCGATTGCGCGGCTCCTTCTCGCCCCGCTACGCGGGCCGCATCGTCGCCGCTGAACCCTAGGAGTTGGTCGCCAGCGTCAGCTCCATCAGCTTGATGGCCTGGCCGCACGCATCGATGCCGGGCGCCTGAGGATTGATCCACCACCCCACCACGCCAGCGGCGTCACTGGCCACACCGCATGCGCCGTTCGCGTCGTCGGGATGCATCACAATGGAGTCGATCCCCGCGATCGAGCGGCTCTCGATTTTGTACTTCAAGAACTCGGCCACCTTGCGCTCGTTGCCGAGACTGCCTTGTTCGAACCAGAACCGAGTGATGTCGATCAGCCCGGCGGGATTGGCCGCCTGCCACCGGCAGATCGCGCCGACGAACGTGCTTTGAATGTCGAGCGGGTCGGCACCCACGGTCTTGGCCAGGATGTCACTGGTCAGCACGTCGCACTCCTTGAGCAGGTTCGGATATTGCTGCTGGGAGTTGTTGTTGCGCGACGGGCCACCTGCCTTGACGGCGTTCCCCGCAACAGATCTCGAACAACCGGTCATGACCAAAAGCGCCATGACCAAGACGGCAACTCCGGCACGGACGCTTCGTCGGGTCATTTCGCGTTCCCAATCGACTGACGAGCCAGTTCTTTGGCGATGTCGCATGGTGGTGGGAACGGCTTCTGACTGAAACTGATTGACCATTCGATGAAGTCGTCCTGAAACTGGATGCCCACTTCGCACAGCGAGTCACCCAGGTTGGGCTCGTTACCGATGGCGACGAACCCGCTGTGGCCGTTGATGTTGATGTCATCGACGCTGGCACGCGACAACTCCTCGGTCTTGCGTTCGCGTCCGATCGGGCTGCCGCGATACCAGGAGAAAGAGAAGTGCGGGCCGAGGATCCCCCCACCGGCCAGCCATTGGCACCCCACCGAGTTCCGCGCGGTGTTGACCAACCCACTCACCTTGGTCAGCTCCGCCACCGTCTGATCGTTGATGCCGCCACATTGCGGGAACATCGGCCCGTGTTGGCCCTCCGCATTCCCCGGCGCCGAGGACGACGTCGCTCCCGGTTTGTTACCGCCGGAATCGGAGCATCCCGCAACCACGGGGACCAGGATCACCAAGGCTGACGCCGCGAGAGCCAGCGCCCTCGCACTACGCCGCACCGCTACCCTGCTTTTCCTCAGGCTGCTGCTCATCCACACGATGCACTGTAGCCGCAGCCCAGCGGGTCAACCACCGACGCGCCTGAGCAGGCATTTCGGCGGCAGCGACGGGTACGGTGCGTACAGTTACCAGATGCTCCTGGCCCTGCTGCGCCAGTACATCCAGCCCTACCGGCGGCCGGTTGCGGTGCTGATGGTGCTGCAGTTGATCAGCACCCTCGCGTCGCTGTACCTGCCGACGGTCAACGCCGCCATCATCGATGAGGGTGTCGCGAAAGGCGACACGACCACCATCGTCAGGCTCGGGTTGGTGATGCTTTCCGTCACCGGATTACAGGTGTTGTGCGCGGTCGGGGCAATCTACTTCGGCTCGCGGACCGGGATGGGCTTCGGTCGGGACCTGCGCGCGGCGATATTCGACCACGTCACCACCTTTTCCGAACGCGAGACCGCTCGATTCGGCGCGCCGACGCTGTTGACCCGCAGCACCAACGACGTCCGGCAGATTCAGTACCTGGTTCAGATCACCGGCACCGTGCTGGTGACCGCACCCATCATGTGCGTCGGCGGAATCGTCATGGCCATCCACCAGGAGGCCGCACTGACATGGCTGCTGCTGGTCAGCGTCCCGATCATGGGCGTGACCAATTACTGGATCATGTCGCACATGCTGCCGCTATTCCGCAGCATGCAGGGCCTGATCGACGGCATCAATCGAGTGCTGCGCGACCAACTCTCCGGCGTCCGGGTGGTCCGGGCGTTCGCACGCGAGCGCTTCGAGCGCGAACGCTTCGCTCGCGCCAACACGGCGCTGTCGAATACCGCGCTGACCGCCGGTAACTGGCAAGCGCTGATGCTCCCGGTGACCACGCTGACCGTCAACGTGTCGAGCGTCGCGTTGATCTGGTTCGGTGGCTTGCGGATCGACCGCGGCCAAATGCAAGTCGGCTCGCTGACCGCGTTCTTGGCCTACTTCACCCAGATTCTGATGGCGGTGTTGATGGCGACCATGACGCTGGTAGTGCTGCCCCGGGCATCGGTATGCGCCGACCGGATCACCGAGGTGCTCTCCACCCATGCTGAGGTCAACAACCCGCAAAGCCCGAAGTTCCCGCCCGGGGGGATCACCGGGGTGGTGCGGCTGGACGGCGCAACGTTTACCTATCCGGGTGCGGACCGCCCCGTGCTGCAAGAGATCTCATTGACCGCATTGCCCGGCACCACCACTGCGATCGTCGGCAGCACCGGTTCGGGAAAGTCGACGCTGGTGTCGCTGATCTGCCGACTCTACGACGTGACCGGCGGTGCGGTGCTCGTCGACGGCATCGACGTTCGCGAGTACCACACCGAGCGGCTGTGGTCGGCGATCGGGCTGGTCCCCCAGCGCGGCTACCTCTTCTCCGGCACCATCGCGGACAATCTGCGGTACGGCGCGGCACCAGGACAAGTAGTCACCGACGAGGAAATGTGGGACGCGTTGCGCGTGGCCGACGCCGATGGATTCGTGCGGGCACACGACGACGGACTGCGCATGCGCGTCGCTCAGGGCGGGATCAACTTCTCCGGCGGGCAACGGCTGCGACTGGCGATTGCCCGTGCCGTCATCCGGCGCCCGACCATCTATCTGTTCGACGACGCGTTCGCCGCACTCGATGTGCACACCGATGCGCGGGTACGCGCGTCGCTGCGCGAAATATCCTGTGGCGCAACAGTTATCATTGTCACCCAACGGATTTCGATTGCCGCTCAGGCCGATCAAGTGATCGTCATCGACGACGGGAGATTGGTGGGCTCGGGCACACACGAATCGCTGCTGACCGACTGCACGACCTATGCCGAATTCGCCGATTCGCAGTCGATGAGCACCGGCGTCGGAGGAACGCCATGACCACGGCGGTCACTCGCGGCGTGCCGCCAACAACCGGGCGGTCCCACGACTTCTGGGGTTCGGCCACTCGGCTGGTGAAACGTCTTGCGCCGCAACGCCGGCTGAGCATCGCGGTGATCATGCTGGGCATCATCGGCACCGCGATCGGGGTCATCGTTCCGCGGATCCTCGGCCATGCCACCGATCTGCTGTTCAACGGGGTCATCGGACGCCAGCTCCCGGCCGGGATGACCAAGGCGCAGGCCGTCGCCGCAGCCCGGGCGCGCGGTGACAACAGCTTCGCCGACTTGCTCTCAGGGATGAATGTCGTTCCGGGCAAAGGTGTGGACTTCGGCGCGGTGGCCAGAACGCTGGCGGTGGCTTTGGCCCTCTACCTCGTTGCGGGGCTGCTTATTTGGGCCCAGGCCCGGCTGCTGAACGTCACCGTGCAGCGCACCATGGTAACGTTGCGCTCCGAGGTGGAGGACAAGATCCACCGGCTGCCGTTGTCCTACTTCGATGGGCGGCAACGCGGTGAGCTGCTGAGCCGGGTCACCAACGATATCGACAACGTCCAGTCGTCGCTGTCTATGACGATCAGCCAGCTGCTGACGTCGATCCTGACAGTGGTAACGGTGCTGGCGATGATGGTGTCCATCTCGCCGCTGTTGGCGCTGATCACCTTGCTCACGGTGCCGCTGTCCGTGCTGGCGACGCGGGCGATCGCGCGGCGTTCGCAGCGCCTGTTCGTGGCCCAGTGGACCAGCACCGGTCGTCTCAACGCCCATATCGAGGAGACCTATAGCGGTTTCACGGTGGTCAAGACGTTCGGTCATCAGGCCGCGGCGCGCGAGCAGTTCCGCCGCTTCAACGACGACGTCTACCAGGCCAGTTTCGGCGCCCAATTCTTCTCCGGCCTGGTGGGACCGGCGACGGCGTTCATCGGGAACCTCGGTTACGTCGCCGTAGCGGTGCTGGGCGGCTTGCAGGTAACAACCGGTCAGATCACGCTGGGCAGCATTCAGGCTTTCATCCAATATGTCCGGCAGTTCAATGCACCGCTGAGCCAGGTGGCCGGCATGTACAACACCTTGCAATCCGGGGTGGCCAGCGCCGAGCGGGTGTTCGACTTGCTAGATGAGCCGGAGGAGTCGCCCGACCCCGAGCAGCCACCTTCCGAACACACTCTGCCCGGGCGCAATGGTCAGGGCCACGCGATCGCCGGGCGGGTGGAGTTCCAGCACGTCAACTTTGCCTACCGAGCCGGCACTCCGGTAATTCGGGATCTGTCGCTGGTCGCCGAACCGGGCAGCACCATGGCGATCGTCGGACCAACCGGAGCGGGCAAGACCACGATGGTGAACCTGCTCATGCGGTTCTACGATGTCGATTCCGGCCGAATACTGATCGACGGGGTCGATATCACTACGGTGAGCAGACGGTCGCTGCGGTCAAGGATCGGCATGGTGCTGCAAGACGCCTGGCTCTTCGACGGGACGATCGCAGAGAACATCGCCTATGGACGGCCGGAGGCGGCCGAGGACGAGGTGGTCGAGGCGGCCAAGGCAGCCTTTGTCGACCAATTCGTGCACGCCCTGCCGGCCGGCTACCAGACCCGGGTGAGTGGCGATGGCGCCAACATCAGCGCCGGAGAGAAGCAACTCATCACGATCGCTCGTGCCTTCCTTGCCGGCCCGCAGCTGTTGATCCTGGACGAGGCGACCAGCTCGGTCGACACCCGTACCGAGGCCCTTATCCAGCGCGCTATGCGTGAGCTCCGTCGAGATCGAACGAGTTTCATTATCGCACACCGTCTTTCGACGATCAGGGACGCGGACCGCATTCTGGTGGTCGAGGCCGGCCAGATTGTTGAACAAGGCACTCACGCCGAGCTGTTGGCCCGGCGAGGCGCCTACCACGCGATGACTCAGGCATAGCCCGAGCCCAGCCGAAGGCGTGAGCCGAAAAAGCCGCCAAGTCGTTATCAAGAAGTTATTAAGAATCCTTCAAGGAGCGGACCGGATGCTGAGGTCATCCCGCCGAACCGCCACCTGAAAGGGACCACAGCTATGTTCTCTCACCGGATCACCACAGTCGCCAGCACCGCGATCGGCGCCGCCGCCATCGGGCTCGCCGCGGTTGCCACCGCCGGCACTGCCGGGGCCACCACCGCCGACGACGCTTTCATCGCTCAAATGCACAGCCTCGGCATTTCCTTCACTTCCCCACAAGAGGCGGTCAAGGAGGGCCACCAGGTGTGCTCGGAGCTAGCCGCCGGCAAGACCGGGACCGACATCGCCGCTGAAGTCCTCAGCCAGACGGACCTGACGACCAAGCAAGCGGCCTCCTTCGTCGTCGGCGCGACGAAGACCTACTGCCCGCAGTTGGCCACTCAGCTGACCTAGTCCACCCACCCACACAATTGGGGGATCCCGGCAACCGGGATCCCCCCATTTGCCGCTGGAGCGCATCTGGTTCTGACACCGCGCGCAACCTTCCGAGCGGTTTTGAGCGCCAGTCCGGTTCGCCTAGCTCGCGACGATCGTCCTGGCGGGGAACGCATTTCAAATCCGGCTTGAGGATTGCCGATGCGGGCGCCGCCACGGATATTTGCCGGTTGTCGCCGAATCGGCCAAGGTTGACAGCACTATCAAACATAATGACAGTTCCTTGGTACGCGTCGCTGCGGAGGACCGGAAGGACTGGAACGCGAAGGTGGACAGGCATCTCGAACTCGGTCTGCTCGGCCCGTTGGAGATGAGCGTTGACGGCGCCTTGACGCCATTGGGCACCCCAAAACAGCGCGCGGTGCTGGCCGTGCTGTTGATGAACCGCAACAGCCCCGTCGGTGTCGAGCGGCTCATCACTGCGCTGTGGGAGGGAGAGCCCCCGTCGGGGGCGCGGGCGAGCATTCATTCTTACGTGTCGAATCTCCGTAAGCTCCTCAATGGTGTTGGCATCGACGCACGAGTGGTGCTGGCCGCAGCCCCGCCGGGTTACCGACTCAACGTTGCCGAAAACAGTTGTGACCTTGGGCGCTTCATTACGGAAAAGACTGCTGGCGTGCACGCGGCCGCCGCCGGCGATTTCGAGCGGGCCAGCCGCCACCTGCTGGCCGCGTTGGCGGAATGGCGCGGACCGGTGCTCGAGGACCTGCGTGAGTTCCGGTTCATCGACACCTTCGCCACCTCACTCGTTGAGGAAAAAATTCTGGTCCATACGGCGAAGGCAGAAGCCGAAATTGCTTGCGGACGTGCGTCTGCCGTGATCACCGAACTGGAAGCCCTGACCGTAGAACACCCGTACCGCGAACCGCTGTGGGCTCAGTTGATCACCGCCTACTACCTCACCGACCGCCAATCCGATGCCTTGGGCGCCTACCGCCGGGTGAAGACAACACTCGCCGACGACCTTGGCATCGACCCAGGCCCCACCCTGCGATCCCTCAATGAGCGGGTCCTGCGGCAGGAGCCGCTTGACGTCAAGCGCAGCGCCAAGACGACCGCCGCCAACACCATCACGGTGCTCGAGCAGCGCACCTTGGTGTCTGGGCAGAAAGCCGTCGCCTATCTGCATGACGCCTCAGGACGCAGCTACCCGCTGCACGCGGCGGCGACGCGCATCGGACGCCTGAGCGATAACGACATCATCCTCGACAGCCCTAATGTCAGCCGCCACCATGCCGTCATCGTCGACACCGGCACCAGCTACATCATCAATGACCTCCGGTCGGCAAACGGGGTGCATGTGCGGCACCAGCGGATCCATTCAGCCGCCACGCTGCACGACGGCGACCACGTCCGCATCTGCGACCACGAATTCACCTTCCAGATCCCCGCGGGCGACGAGGCCGAGGGCTGAGGCTCGGCGCGTAAGTCGCCGTCGGGAGGCGCAAACCCGTCGTTTCCGTCGCGTCGATCGGCTCCGTTTCGCTACGAAGCGAAATCGCGGATTGTCGTGCGGTCGAGGGGGTGGGGGCTTACGGTCATGGTTGCTAGGTCAGGGGGTTGCGGGCGACTGGTGTGGCTGGCAATGCTCAGAGGGTCGGCGGCTTGGTGCGCTGGTTGTGGAGGATCAGGGATGAGTGATGA
>DATJQO010000153.1:0-5127 GCA_035505695.1 Mycobacterium sp. | reverse complement strand
GACGGCGGGCATCGGTGTGCTCCTTCGGGTGCGGTGCGGTTAGCGGGGCGCCATCCGGATTGTTCCGCGATGCGGATGACTTCCCAGTTAATTATCGGCCGGGCGATCGTCGCGAGGGCGAGTTCGGCGAATTCGGCGCTCCAAGCCCCCAGCAGCCGATAGATCTGCGCATCTTGGTCTATGGCAACGGATGCTCGAGCACTGCTGCGGCGTAGGCACCGATATGCTGGCCGTGCGCTGATGCCCTGCGCTGCAGCGAGTGCAGATCTGCATCGCCTACAGATCGCCGGGTCGGTGTGCCAACGTCTCACAGCAAGCACCGGGTTGACTTTGATCAGCCCACCACGCCAATACAGCTTCACCGTGTGCATCCACTCTGGCATTGACCAGCTCACCGGGAACACCGGAGAGAAGCATTGTCGGCTGAACAGATGTCAATCAGGGCACAACCTTGCGCATTTCGCCGTCCTTGCCCCTCTGGCACGACGCCGGGCTAAGCGTCGAGAAGACATGGTTTTCAGGGGGCATAGGTCCCCAAGTGGTTGGCCATTGGTCCTCAGTTCGTTTCCAGCCCTTGCGGGATAATAGCTCAACGGCGATATGGTCATCTCGCCAAGGCGTTGCTGCGCGCTCAGCGTGCACCCACTAACTCAATGCAAGGGACGCTGGCCATGAAACTGCCGATCACCATCGACCCGCGCTATCACGACGCCGTGATCTTCGACCTCGGCGGTGTGGTGAGCGACACCGTACCGATCCATCAGGCGGCGTGGACTGCGCTCTTCGACAGCTATCTCGCCTCGCGGCCCGAGACACGGGGCGAGGATCACGCGCCGTTCACCGACGCCGACTATCGGCATTTCGTCGATGGCAAACCGCGGTATGACGGCGTGGCGGACTTCCTGAAGTCGCGCGGCATCTCGCTGCCGTGGGGCACCGAGACGGACGACACCGACGACTCCGTATGCGGCCTGGGCAACCGCAAGCAGAAGCTGTTCCTAGATTTGTTGGCCTCCGGCGTGCGGGTGTTCGACTCGACCGTCGAACTCGTGCGGCAACTACAGCAGCTGGGCATCGGCACGGCCGTCTTCTCGGCCAGCCGCAACTGCGAACATATTCTGCGGGCCAGCGGGATCGCGGATCTCTTTCCGGTTCGCGTCGACGGCGTGGTCGCCAAGGAGCTCGGGCTGCCCGGCAAGCCCGATCCCGCCGTGTTGCTCGAAACAGCCAGGCGCGTGGGGGTCCGTCCGGATCGATGCGTGGTCGCCGAGGACTCGGAGGCCGGCGTGGCCGCCGGGCGCGACGGCGGATTCGCGCTCGTCATCGGCGTCGACCGGACGGATCACGGCGAGGAGCTGCTTCAGTCCGGGGCCGACGCGGTGGTTTTGGATCTCGTCGCCGTCAGGGTCGCAACCGGCTACGAAAAGATGTCGGCGCTGCCGGACGTCCTGGACTCCTACGGAGAAATGTCCACCATGATTGCGATGCGGCAACCCATGGTGCTCTTCGATTTCGATGGCACGTTGTCTGAGATCGTCAACGACCCGGGCGCCGCCACGCTGATCCCCGGGATGGCCGACGCGTTGAAGTCGTTGGCCGAGCACTGCCCGGTGGCCGTGGTGAGCGGTCGCGGCCTGGAGGACATTCGGGCACGCGTCGGCCTGTCCGGCATCTGGTATGCGGGAAGCCACGGCTTCGAGCTGACCGCACCTGACGGCACGCATCATCAGAACGACGAAGCCATCGCGGCCGTCGGCGTGCTAGAGCATGCCGCGGCGGAACTGAGTAATCGGTTGTCGGGCATCGAGGGTGTCCTGGTGGAAAGCAAGCGGTTCTCCGTCGCCGTGCATTACCGCAACGTTGCGCCCGAGCGGGTCGCAGAGGTCACCACTGCGGTGCGGGTCATCGGACAGCGCAACGGCCTGCGGGTGACCTCCGGGCGCAAGGTCATCGAGCTGCGACCGAATCTGGACTGGGACAAGGGCAAAACGGTGGAGTGGATCCTTGAGCAAGTCGATGGCCCGGGACCGAAATTCCCGATCTATGTCGGTGACGACCTCACCGACGAGGACGCCTTCGATGCGGTGCGTCACGACGGTGTCGGAATCATCGTGCGGCACGCCGAAGATGGGGATCGACGGTCGTCGGCGCGGTTCGCGCTCGACAACCCGGCTGCCGTGCGCCGGTCCGTCGAGCGGCTCACCGGGCAGCTCGCCGCCGAGCAGGACACCTCGAACAATCCGTGGACGATGACATACGGGGGCTATGACCCCCGTGACGAGCGTATGCGCGAGGCGTTGTGCACCATGGGTAACGGTTATTTCGCGGTCCGCGGATGCGCGCCGGAGTCGCGCGCCGGGCAGTTTCACTACCCGGGCACTTATGTCGCAGGTCTTTACAATCGGCTGACCGACCAAGTCGCCGGATCCGTCATCGACAACGAAAGCATGGTGAACCTGCCTAACTGGCTGGCCTTGACGTTCCGGATCGACGGCGGTCAGTGGTTCGACATCGACGACACCACGGTGTTGAGGTATCTGGTCACCATTGACCTGCGCCGTGCGGTACTGACCCGCGAAATACGGTTTAGCGACGAATCCGGCCGCACGACCAGTCTGACGCAGCGCCGATTCGTCGCGATGCACTATCACCATGTGGGTGCGATGGAAACGACGGTGCTGGCCGAAAACTGGTCGGGACGGCTGGAGTTTCGATCCCTGATCGACGGCGATGTTCAGAACACGGGAGTCGAGCGTTACCGCGACCTGTCGTCGCGCCATCTGAACGTGTGTGGCCTAGGGGACTTGTCGACTGACTCGGTGGTTTTGGAAGCCGAAACGAATCAGTCGAAGATTCGAGTCGGCATCGCGGCGCGCAACACCGTGTGGCGCGACGACCAGCCGGTCGCTGCCGATTATCGCATCGTGCGGGAGGAGGCGCGGATCGGGCATGACATCGCCGTCGACGTCGCGGCGGCCCAGTCCATTACGCTGGAGAAGGTCGTCACCATCTTCACCGGACGTGACCATGGGATATCGGAACCCGCTACCGAAGCCGAACGCGAGCTCAACCGCCTTGGCCGATACGCAGAGCTCGAACGTGGCCATCAGTTCGCGTGGGCGCACCTATGGGAGCGCTTCAACATCGAGATGGGCCGTGACCCCGACGCACTGCGGATCCTGCGCATTCACCAGTTGCACCTTATGCAAACGCTTTCGCCGCACACCGCTGATATCGACGTCGGGGTGCCCGCGCGTGGGCTGCATGGTGAGGCATACCGAGGGCACGTCTTCTGGGATGAGCTGTACGTCTTCCCGGTGCTGAACATCAGGCTGCCCAAGGTGACTCGATCGCTGCTGTTGTACCGGTACCGACGGTTGCCCGAGGCCCGCAGAGCGGCTAAAGAGGCCGGCTACGCCGGCGCGATGTTCCCGTGGCAGTCGGGCAGCGACGGTCGCGAGGAAAGCCAGCAAATGCATCTCAATCCGCGCTCGGGCCGGTGGCTTCCCGATCCGAGCGCACGGGCACATCACATCGGCATCACGATCGCCTACAACGTGTGGCAGTACTATCAGGTCACCGGCGACATCAGCTTCCTCATCGACTATGGGGCGGAGATGCTGGCCGACATCGCCCGGTTCTGGGTGAGTTTGGCGACCTTCGATCCAGCGCGCGAACGCTACGTGATCCGCGGTGTCATCGGGCCCGACGAGTTTCATTCCGGCTACCCGGGCCGTGGCTACGACGGCATCGACAACAACGCGTACACCAATGTGATGGCGGTCTGGACGATCCTGCGCGCACTGGAGGCCCTCGAGCACACACCGATCTACTACCGAGTCGCTCTGCTGGAGACGCTCGGCATCGACGACAAGGATCTTGAGCACTGGCAGGAAGTCAGCCTGCGCATGTTCGTTCCCTTCCACGACGGGGTGATCAGCCAATTCGAGGGCTACGAGCAGCTGCGCGAATTGGACTGGGAGAGCTACCGCAAGCGATACGACAACCTGCAGCGGCTTGACCGTATCCTCGAGGCCGAAAACGACAGCGTCAACAACTACAAGGCCTCCAAGCAGGCCGACGCGTTGATGCTGTTCTACCTGTTGTCTTCCAACGAGCTGTACGATCTCTTCGGCCAGCTTGGATACCGCTTCGCGCCCGAGCAGATACCGAGGACGGTTGACTACTACCAATCCCGCACCTCGCACGGCTCCACATTGAGCGCCCTCGTGCACGCCTGGGTGTTGGCCCGCGGCAATCGTAATCAAGCGATGCGATACTTCAACCAGGCGATGGCTTCCGACGTCGTCGACATCCAGAAAGGCACCACGGCCGAAGGGATACACCTGGCGGCGATGGCGGGCACAATCGACCTCGTGCAGCGCTGCTTCACCGGCCTGGAACTCCGCGGTGACCGGGTTGTGCTCGAACCACTGTGGCCGAAATCGCTTGGCAAATTAGAGTTTACGTTGCGATACCGTGGCCACCGGTTACACCTGTGGGTCAGCGGGCGCAGCGCACAGATCAGTGCCGAGAGGGGCGTCGCCGCGCCGGTCGAGGTCAAGTGCCGCGGCGAGACGAAACAGCTGAAGCCTGGCGGCATAATCCGATTCGACTGAAACCGCTGCAGACCTGGTCAACGCGGCTGAATCTGTGGTGCGCCCATCAACGTGGTGTCAGCGCCGACGCAGAAATCGATGCTGCACCCCACCTGGCCCACTGGCCCCGGCGAATCGAAATGGAAAACTCGGTCGCAGAGGAGCTTCGGATTGTCTGGGTAAGCCGACACATATCTGGTCGATCACCCTGTCGACGAGACGTAGCTAGCAAAAGGTTCAAAGCCTAGCAAAAAGCGGTTCGATCGAAAGATAACTGAAGGAGAACTGACGGCGCACCTCGAGCATGCCGGTCACGCGGAAGACCCCCCGCTATAGATCTACAGCGGAAATCACCCATCGACAAAATTTGAGCCTACGCGAGGCTTAGGGGGTGTTCAGCGCCGATTCACGCTCAGCTTGAGGAAGTGCGCCGAGCATGAAATGCAGGGGTCGTAGGTCCGTATTATCTTCTCGCACAATGTGGTCAGCTCGGCATCATCCATCGAAAGGTTGCCCGACACGGCGCCGG
>DATJQO010000152.1:0-22190 GCA_035505695.1 Mycobacterium sp. | reverse complement strand
CTAGAGATCGATCCCGCACGACTGGTCGACGCCCAGCACGGTCAATGAGCGCCCCAGGCCCAGAAATACCGCGACACACAGCGTCAGATCCAGGATCTCCGGGTCGAAGAACGATGCCCGCAGCCGCTCGAAAAAAGCGTCGTCGATGGACGCATGGTCGCTGGCGAAACGCCCGGCGTATTCGATGGCAAGCCGCTGGCGTGGCGTATAGCCCGGGTAGCTGGCGTACGCCGCGACATTGTCGTACAGCTCCGGCTCGACGCCCGCGTCCAGCACCGAGGGGGCCCGGAAATCAGCGCATGCGACACGGTCGTTGGGCTGGGCGATGCGCATCCTGGCCAACTCGCGCTCGTCTGCAGGCAGAATGCTCTGCTGGTATGCGCCGCGGATCAGCCGCTCCACCGTGTCCCCGAGTTGCGGCCGTAGCGTCCAGATCATGGCGGCTTCGCCGCCCGGGCCATCCGGCACGTTGAGACGGGCCATCGGCGAACTCCTGCCCGGTGAAGACAGTTACCGAGTCGAGCAAACCAGATTCTCAACTGCGCTGTCCAGGTCATCGGTCACGCGCCATTGTGCATGTGTCGACCCGGCATGGACACGGGCAACGGTCAGGGTTACCGTCCGTGGGACGACGGCGTTCATGGCAGAGCGCCGCGAGTGGGAGGTCTCGGCGTGCTGTTCATGCACGAGGTGCACAAGGTGCGCGGCCGCTTCGAAGAAGACTTCGAAGTCGCCTTCCGGGAGGGCTGGATGCCCATGCTCGCCGACGGCGACGACGCCCGGCTGCTGTGGTACACCAACCAGGCGCACGGCAGCGGCCCCGCCTACACCGTCATCACCGTGACGGCCGTTCGCGACGGAGCGGCGTGGGAGCGCCTCACCAAGCGGGTACAGAAGGGCGATTTGCAGGACTGGATGCGCAGGGTCGACGAATTCCGCCACGACGTCGACGCGAAACTGCTGGTTCCCCTTCCGTGGTCGCCATTGCTGGAGGTGCCGTTCGAGGAGGTGCCGGTCGACGGGCGCGAGCATGAGATGAGCCTCTACATGGAAGACACCATGTGGCCGTACGAGGACAAGTTCGAGGAATACATCGTCCGCTGCGGTGGGGTGTACGCCCGGAGCCTCGAGCATCCTTCGTCCATGCTGTCCATGCATGCCGCCTTCCAACCTGCGCTCGGCAGCCACGTGCGCCGCGAGGTGATCCTCATGCAGCGCATCAGCCGGCCCGAGGCACTGCTCGATCTGCTGCGGACCCATATTCCTGCCGAGTACCGCGCGCCCGGCACGTGGATGTACGACGCCTTAGACCTGCGCGACCAGTGGACCACTCGATTGCTGCGGACCTCTGAATGGTCCCCCCTGTACTGAACGCCGGATGAATATCGCGACGATCCTCGACGCCGCGGCGGCGGGCGATCCCACTCGGGCCGCGCTCGTCATCGACGGGCGCTCCATCAGTTACGGCGAGCTGGCAATGACGGTGCGCCAATGCGCCGCCGCCCTGGCCAACCATGGAGTGGAGCCCGGCCAGCGGGTAGCGGTGGTCGACGGCGGAAGTCTGCTGTCGATCGCGACCTTGCAGGCAGCGGCCCGCATCGGTGCCGCGGCTGCGCTGATGAACCCCGCCTTGACGCCGGCGGAAATCCAGAAACTCCGGACAAGCGCCCGCTGTGCCGAGGTAGCTGTCGCAGGGGAGCCGCACGTCGACCGGCTCCGCGAAGCAGGCGCGCCCACGGTACTGACGGTGCCCGATCTCATCGGGGGCGACGACCGAGAGTCGCCGTTACCCTCCGACGACGCCGTCGACCGGGAAGCCCTGGTGTTGTTCACCAGCGGCACAACCGGATTGCCCAAAGCCGTCGCCATCAGCGACCGGCAATTGGCCAGGCGGATCACCGAGATGGCGACACCGTTTCGGGCGGACGCCAAACCCACGGTCGGGATGATGTGTGTGCCCTTTTTCCATGTCGGAGGCGCGCTGGGGATGCTCGGCAGCGTGTACTCGGGCAACACTTCGGTGATACAGCAGCGGTTTGACGCCGGCGGGTGGCTACGCCTCGTATCGGAGCATCGGGTCGCCATGACGTTCCTGGTGCCCACGATGCTGCAGCGCATCCTTGACCATCCCGACTTCATCCGCACCGATTTGACGTCGTTGGTCGCGATCGCCTACGGGGCCGCCGCCGCCCCAGTGAGTTTGGTGCGCAGGGCGATGGCCGCGCTTCCGCATGTGGCCTTTGCCAACGTGTTCGGCCAAACTGAGACCCTCGGCGCCTACACCACGCTGCTGCCCGCCGATCACCGCGATCCCGCCCGCGCGGGATCGGTTGGCCGACCACTACCGGGAGTCGATGTGCGCGTGGTGGATCCGGAAACCGGCAACGACGTCGAAGCCGGAACGGTCGGCGAGTTGTGGGTCAACACCACCCAGAACGTCACCGAAGCCTGGCTGCGCACCGGTGATCTGGCCCGTCAAGACTCCGAGGGCTACATCTTCCCGAGCGGACGCCTGGGTGACACCATCAACCGCGGGGGTGAGAAGTTTGGACCGATCGAAGTCGAGGAGGCGTTGCGTTCCCATCCGGCAGTGCGGGACGTCGCGGTCGCGGGGGTTCCCGACGAAGATCTAGGCCAGCGGGTGGGGGCGGTGGTAATGGCTTGTGCGCCAGTGACACTCGAGGAGTTGCAGTCGCACTGCCGCCGGCTGATCGCCTACTTCAAACTGCCCGAGCGGCTGGCGATCGTGGACAGCATTCCCTACAGCTCGACCGGCAAGGTCAACCGTCGTCAGCTCGCCGCGCTAATCGTGAGTGCGACCTGAAATCGCGGAGCCCCAATGCTTTTTCTTCATGAGACCCACAAGGTGGTCGGCGCACGCGAGGACGAGTTCGAGGCCGCTTACCGCGAGGGCTGGATGCCCACGCTGGCGAAGGACGACACCGCTCGGTTGCTTTGGTACACCAACCACGCTCATGGCTCCGGGGTGTCTTACAACGTCGTCACCATCACCGGTATCGTCGACGGCGCCGCCTGGGAGAGGCTCGCTCGCCGCACGCTGGACGGGGATCTCAGCGGGTGGATGCGTGGACTGGACCGCCTGCGTCACGACGTCATCGGCAAGATCCTGGTGCCGGTCTACTGGTCGCCGCTGCAGACGGTGGACCTGACGACGGTGCCCACCGATGGCGCAACCCATCCGTTGAGGCTGTTCATGGAAGACACCGGCTGGCCCTACGCCCCGCTCGATGACTACATCCGTTCCTGGGACGAGATCTACTACCGGGTGCTGTCCAAAGCCCCGCCCGGTATGCGGATCCTCGACATCCAGGCGTGCTTTCAGGTCGCGCACGGAAGCTATCGGCGACGAGAAGCCATGCTGTGGCAGAAGATTGAAGAGACCGACAACTACGCGGCGCTGGTGCGCCTGTTGACCAACGAACCTCCGCGGGAACACCGTCAGCCCGGCAGCTACATGTTCGAGGCGCTCAAGCACCGCGACCAGTGGCAAAGCCGGCTGCTGCGGACGTCGGCCTGGTCACCCCTGTACTAAGCGGCCGCCCCGCGCAATGTTTACCGCCGCAAACTGACCGATTCCAGGAAGGGCTCGGCCACGGCGAGAAAGCCGTCTGGATCGGACGAGAAAACGACGTGCCCGGTGTCGAGGACTTCGAACCGGGAACCCGGGATGGCGTCATGGGTCGCGCGTCCGGCCCGCAGCGGTATCGCGATGTCTTTCTTGCCCCACACGATGAGCGTCGGTGCGGTCAGCTCAGGGGCCCGGCTGCGCAGATCGTGCTCGGAGGTGGCGAAGCTTCGCCAGAGCCCAGTCATCACCCGGATGCCCTCGGCCGTTTTCGCCGCCGAGATCGCGCGCTCGACGATCTGCCGGTCACTGTCGGTCTTGGCCTTCAGGTAGCCGCGAATGAAGCGGGGAGCGGCGCGCCGGATCCATGACGGAGTCCCCACCAGCCGGCAGTAGGCGCGCGTCAGCGGGTTTAGCGGTATGAAGCCGCCGGTGTTGACCAGGACCAGTCCGGCGACCAAGTCGGGACGGTTGATCGCCAGCCGCGCAGCGGCGAACCCGCCGACCGAATTTCCGATGATCGCGGCGCTGGTCAAGCCCAAGCCGTCGACGATGTCTTCGAGCACGTCGGCGAAAAGTGGTGCGCTGGGTGTAGTGGCGGAGTCAATGAGATCCGAATCCCCGTGGCCGGGCCAGTCCACCGCGATGGTGCGGTAACGCCGAGCCAGCGTCTCGACGATCGGGTCGAAGTCATGTCGGTCATGCAGCGTCGCGTGCAGCAGCAAAAGCGTTGGGCCACTGCCTAGTTCGTGGTAAGCGACCCGGCCCGCCCTGGTTTGGATGGTCGGCATAGGGGTTCCTTCCGATCATTGACCGACTGGTCGGTCATCCCGTACGCTACCTCTATGGCAGCGTGGTGACAAGGAGGAAATCAACATGGGACAAGCGCCGCCCCCCGCAGCACCATTTGCCGAAAAAATGGCCTACTACCGAACCCAGCACACCTCAAAGGGGGTACGGGCGGCTCACCTCGTCGGCACACCGGTCATCGCCGCCGGCCTGCCGCTACTGTTTGCCAAACCCAAGGTTGGTGCGCCGATGTTCGTCGGCGGATGGATGGTGCAGATTCTTGGCCATTGGCTCTTCGAGAACAATTTCCCGTCGACACGTAAAGGTTGGATCACCTATCAGCTCACCGGCGTGATCCACGTCTGCGAGCAGTACGGCGAAATGCTGGCACGACGCACTCAACGCAAAGCGGGGTTGCGGTGAGGCCGCCAGAGCCCGGTCGCAACGCATTGCTCGACGCCGGACAGCGCCTGTTGGGAACTTCCGATTTGGCCAGGATCTCGGTCAACGCGATCGTCGCCGAGGCTGGGATGGCGAAGGGCAGCTTCTACCAGCACTGGCCCAGCCGCGCCGACTACGTGCGCGCCCTGCACGGCCGATTTCATGACCGGCTGCAGGACTCGATCGCGGCGGCCACAGCTGACCTGCCGCCCGGGGCCGACCGGCTGGCGGCCGGGATGAATGCCTACCTGGACGGGTGTCTCGCCGAGCCGGCCACCAAAGCATTGCTCGTCCAGTCCCGCACCGAGGCCGGGTTAAGTGATTTGGTCGCCGCCCGCAATGAGAGCGCGGCCGCACTGGTGGTATCCGATCTGGTCGCGCTCGGGTGGGCGGCGCCGGAGCCGATTGCCACGCTGCTGGTCGCGGCGGTCGCGGAGATCGCCCTGATCGAGCTTGCCGCCGGCGCGCGCGACGAACAGCTGCGCCGCGGCTTGATTCGGCTCGCTACCCGGACACCTACGGGTTAGGCCAGCGGCGCCAGGCCCGAGCGCAGCAGGTCCAGGCTGACCGCCACGCGTTCACCGAGATCGTCGGCGCACCCGTTGCGGCCCCAATTCTCCACGGCCACAACCAGAGCCGCGGCCAGGGCGGAGCCGGCCACCTCCGCGCGCAGATCGATGTTGGGCGTATCGGGGTTGCGGTTTCTTACGAAGTCGGTCAGCACCCGGGCAAACGAGGATTGCACCACCCGAAGATGGCTCTCGATGCGGTCCGCGCTGATCAGCTCGGCGCGGGTCGTCGCGGCCTGACGTACCACTTCGGGGTCGTGCGGGAAGGTGGCGACGCTCGCCAGCACCGCTTCGAATAGCGACTCCGTCGGTGGACGCCGCGCAAGCGCATCGGCCAGCCAGTCCAGGTGGGTCTCGTAATCCTGGAACAGCACCGCCTCCTTGGTCGAGAAATGGCGGAAGAAGGTGCGCTCGGTGACGCCGGCTTCAGCGGCCAGCTCGGTCACCGTCACGTTCGCAAATCCCTTGCGCGCGAAGCTCTTCAACGCCGCTTGGCGAAGCGCCTCGTGCGTCGATCGCCGGCGCAGCTGATGACGGTTGGTCGGCGCGTCCATATCGGCCCGATCGTATCCCAACCCTCCCAAACTAGTCAGGACTGACATCTTTCGATTGTGTCAGTACTGACATATTCTTGTCACGCGCCAACCGAGGAGGATAAGCGATGACTGACTACGACGCGATCGTCGTCGGGGCCGGGCACAACGGGCTCACAGCCGCGGTGATCCTGCAGCGGGCGGGCCTGCGCACCGTGTGCCTGGAGGCCAACACCTACGCCGGCGGCATGGCCGCAACCGTCGAATTGATCGACGGCTTCCGTTATGAGATCGCGGGCTCGGTGCAGTTCCCGATGGCAAGCCAGCTCAGCAAGGATCTCGGGCTCGACGCACTGCCCGCGGTGGAGCCCGAGGTGATGTCAACCAACATCGGTGAAAACGGCGAAGAGCCGATGATCTTCTATCGCGACCCCATGCAGCTGATGACCCACCTGGGCGAGAAACACGGATTCGACGCCGTCACCGGCATGGCCGAATTGATCGGCTGGAGCCAGGCACCCGCACGGGCGCTCGGTCGATTCGACGTGCGCCAGCCACCCAAGACCCTCGATCAAATGTATGCATGCGCGACCAACGACGCCGAACGCCGAGCGATTCACGAAATGCTTTTCGGCTCAGCCATGGACGTGATCGACCGCTTTTTGCCCGACAAAGAGAGGCACGCGGTCATGCGCGGCATGCTGGCGTTCCTGGCCGTCAACTCCACCTACCGCGGACCGTACACACCGGGCAGCGCCACGTGTCTGGCCTTCGCCCTCGCGGTACCCGACGACAGCACCGCGATGATGACGAAACTCAAGGGCGGCGTGGGCGCACTCACCGAGCACCTGCGCGAGCTTTTCATCTCGCAAGGCGGCGAGATCTGTTTCCGAACCAAAGCCGAACAGATTCTCGTCGACCGCAGGAAGGTGACCGGCGTGCGACTGCGGGATGGATCGACGATCTCGGCGCCGATCGTGGTTTCCAACCTGTCGCCCGATGTCACCCTCGCCAAGCTCATTGCCCCCGAACACATTCCCGCGGAACTTGTCTCGCGTGTCTCCGGCCGCGACCACCGCGCCTAGTTCGTGCAGATCCATTTTCGCCTTGGACGGGCTGCCCGAATTCGCCCCGCCGTATGAGTTCCTCAATGAGCAGGGGATGCAACAGTCAGTCGGTATCTTCGGGTCGCCGGAAGAGCAACAGCTGCAATGGGAGATCTGCCGGCGGGGCATCGTTCCGGACAACCCGTCGATGGGGATGCAGATCCCGTCGGTGCACGACCCCAGCATGGCACCGCCCGGCAAGCACGCCGCCAGTACATTCGCCTACGCGTTCCCGGTCGAAGTGAACCGCGACCAGCATGGACATCTCAAAAACGAGATGGCGAAACGGGTTATCGACAAGATCACCCGGTTCGCCCCGAATTTCAAAGACATCGTGATCCGCCATATCACGTTCGCGCCCTACCACATGAACACCATGTTCGGCGCGCCTGCCGGCGACTTCTGCCACGGGTTGCTGCACCCGGACCTGATGGGCCCGAACCGGCCCGGCCCGAAAGGCTTCCTGGACGTGCCCATTCCGATCGACGGCCTCTATCTCGGGGGTGCGGGATGTCATGGGGGACCGGGTATTACGTTCACTCCCGGGTACAACGCCGGCTATCAGGTGCTTGAGGACATGACCTGAGGGCTTCCTTGCTCAGGGCGCACAGGCGGGGTCCAAGGGTAGGGCCGGGCCGGCCGTTTGCAGGGACAGCAGATACAGGTAGGTGGCCAGCGAATGTTCACAGAACAGGCTGTATTTGACCAGGACCCTCGGCGGCAGCGGGAATAACCGAACCGGGTTGAGCTCGTAGGGATTGAGCACGTGCTCGTAGTCGGCGGGAGGCGGCAAGGCGGGGACGATGTCCAACCGATTTGCGACCCGATACGAGTTCTTGACCACCTGGTCAAAGGTGCTTGCAAACAGTGAATCGCCGGTGCGTGGACTGCCATATGTGTAAACGGCGGGGTTGCTGAACGCCGTGTTGGCCGCCACGTCGAGCGCGAGCAACGTCGCAAGGGCGCCGCCCAGGCTGTGTCCGCAGATCGTCACCGTGCCCACGGGCCGCGGGAAAGGCAGCTTCGCCAGTGCGTTAACCACCCTCGGCGAGTCCGGCTGGGCATCGGTCCGCAACGATCCATACATGTCGGTGAAGCCGTCTTCCGTGCGGCCGGCGCCGGCCAGAAACGGGCATGGCACCTGCAGGAACTCGGCGTCGTGAATCCACTCCAGCATTCCTTCGGTACCGCGGATCGCGATCGCCACGTCCCCGCTTTTGTCCGCTTGGCAGATCAACCCGATAGAAACCTCGTCGTTGGCCCGGCCCGGGTTCATGTCGGTCGCCAAATCGTTGGCGTAGATCGTCGTGACGATGACGTAGTCGATGCCCCCGGCACTCAACGCCTGCCCGGCAGCGTTCGTCAAATCGCTCGGCGGCGTCGCGTAGGTCGCGTTAACCAGTTGCGCGAATTGTATTGCCTTGCTGACCTCTAAGGCCGGCAACGTCAGGCCCCGAATGTGCCGGTGAACTGCGCCTGCGCAGTGGCGGCGCCGGCGATCGTCTGTGCCGCCGGTACGCCGCCAAGGCCGCCGGGCAGTTGATAGTCGTTCGGTAACTGGTAGAGCGTGAACCGGTAGCGATGTGTCCCAGTTCCCGCCGGTGGACACGGGCCCTTGTACCCGGGCTGGCCGGCCGTGTTCGGCAACGTGGTGGCGCCGGGCGGCGTCTGACCGTCACCTGTGCTGCCCGAGCCGGGGGCGATCCCGGTAACGACCCAGTGCACGTAGAGGCCTGCGGGGGCGTCTGGGTCGTCGACGACCAGCGCCGCTCCTGATGGTGCGGACCATTGCAAGGGCGGCGCAACATCGGCGCCTTTGCACGTGTACTGCACCGGGATCGGTGCACCGTCGGCGAATGCGGGGCTGCTGATCGCCAACGGACCGCCGGCAGGTGCTTCTGCCATGGTGCGGGCAACCGTCGTCACTCTCGGCGCGGATGGCGCCATCATGCGACTGCCGCCTTGGCCTCCACAGCCAAGCTGCGCCGCTGCCAGTGCCAGAGCCGCGCCGGCCAATGCCGTGCGCGCAAATGTGTGCGTCCTTGTCGGTTTCATGAGGAAAGTGTCGCCCAACGTGGTCGGTGAATAAAGGCGTCTGGGGCATCCCGCGCCGGCCTTTGGTCAGCGGCTGAGGTCCTGCAGCCGCACGCACTGTTGGGTACCGTCCAGCCGCAGCAGAAACCGCGAGGGCGGTGGAAACCGGTGGACGACGGCGCTGGTGGGGATGAGGAGCGGGTTGCCTACCGGGATGGTGCGTCCCTGCCAGTACAGTCGGCCGGGAGCCTCTTTGAGGTTGACATACCAGCCGGTTCGGGTTCCGTAGGTAAGCGGGACGATGAAGCCTCCGGGCTCCTCGACGACTCGGATGGGAGTGGAATAACGCTTGCCAGTGCGCCGGCCGGTGCAGTCGATGACCCCGAAGATGCTGCGGCGCCGGCCGGCGCGGCCCACGCGGGTCACCATCTTGTTGGCGAACCGGCTATTGCGTCGCCGCTTGGCATCGATCACCGCTTGGTCACCGCGACGCATCCCGGCCGCGATGCGAATCCGCCGCGCGACCGCCGCGACGAACGCAGCCGTCAGCGCAGCCCCTACGACATGGCGCATGTTCAGCTAGGCTAACTGGTTATTCGCCGCGCTTTTTGACTTCCAGCACCCGCTCGCGGAGTCCCTCGGTGGCCGTGTCCATCAGACTCTTGGTGCCCTTCTTGACCAGGAAGCCGGGAACCGGCATCAGCAGGTCAAGGGTGAGCTCGAAGCGGACCCGAGTGAGGTCGCCTTCGGGCTTAAGGGTGTAGCGGCCCTCTTGGGCCCGTTGCTGTTTCGCCCGGATCAGCGTCCAGCTCACGCCGTCGTCGTGAATGGTATAGGCCAGTTCCTGCTCATCGCTGACACCCACCAGCTTGACCACTTGCCGTGATTTGGTTGGGTGGCCCTGGTCGTCGCGCTCGAGGACTTCGACTTTTCGATGAACTGACGACCACTCGGGCAACGACTCGATGTCGAACAGGACATCCATGATCTCCTCAGGTGTCGCTTCGATGACGACCTCGCGGGACTCGGTGATAGCCATGGCAGACAACATAGCCGGTGCGGCGTTACTGAAACTACCTTTTCGCCAACCGGTCGTCTCACAGCACCAGCAGCACCTTGGCGAGGTGCTCCCGCGCCGCCAGAATCCGGTGGGCCTTCGGCGCTTCGGCAAATGGCACGGCAGCGTGGACGATCGGGGAGATGGTGCCGTCGTGCAGCGCCTGACTCAGTGGGGTGATCCAAGGTTCGAGCGTGCCGCGATCGTCCCAGAGCCGCGACATGTTCAGACCGATCAAGGCTTTGGAGCCCTCGAGTTGGGTGAGCAGATTGAACCCGCGCAGCATTGACAGGGCGTGCGCAGCCACCTTGCGCAGCGAGCGCCTCTCGCCCTGCTGGATTGCCGAAACACCATAGCCGACAAGCCTTCCGCCGGGGCGCAACAACTCGTAAGACCGCCGTAACGACGTCCCGCCGAGTGCGTCGAGCACCAAGTCATACCGGCCGAGGCCTTGGCACCAGCGGTCGCGGCGGTGGTCAATCGTGCGGTCCACCCCCAACAACTCGGCAAGCTTGCGGTGCTTTCCGGGTGATGCGCTGCCGTGCACCTCGGCCCCGGCGGCTTTGGCGAACTGGACGGCCGCAATACCCACACCACCGGCGGCGGCGTGCACTTTCCGACAATTGATTGGGCCGGCTTCCCGCGGTGCGACTACCTTGCTGGTTGTGCATTTCGGCTGGGAACGGCTGGCCGCCGGCGTGCATCGCTGCCGGCTGCCGTTCTGCGATGTCACGGTGGGGCTGGTGCGGGGCGGTAGCGGGGCGGTGCTCGTCGATACCGGTAGCACGCTCGCCGAGGCAGCCGCCATCCGCGCCGATGTCCGAGAGCTGGCCGGATGCTCGGTCAGCCATATCGTCTTGACGCATAAGCACTTCGACCATGTCTTGGGTTCCGCACTCTTTACCGAAGCGGAGATCTACTGCGCGCCAGAGGTGGTCGAATGCCTGGCCTCGGCGACGGACCAACTGCGCGCGGACGCATTGCACTACGGCGCCGACGCCGCGGAGATAGATCGCACGCTCGCGGCCCTGCGCCGACCGCAGCACGGGATCTACAACGCCTTGATCGATCTCGGCGACCGCACCGTTGCGGTGGCTTATCTGGGCCGTGGCCACACCACTTCAGACTTGGTCGTGACCGTGCCCGGGTTGGACGGCGACGATCCGGTCGTCGTGTTCACCGGCGACCTTGTCGAGGAGTCCGCCGATCCTGCGATCGACGCCGACTCTGACCTGCTGGCCTGGCCGGCCACCCTCGATCGGCTACTCGCCTTGGGTGGGGCCGGGGCCATCTATGTCCCGGGCCACGGAAAGGTCGTCGACGCGGAGTTCATCGGTCGCCAGCGCGACTGGCTCACCGGCCGCGCGGCCACCGATTCCGGCTAGGCGCTACGCGCGGTACAGGCGGCGACGAGGGCATCCGGATCCGTGACACTGACCCACAACGAGCGCAGCGACACCGATCGACCTACGGCTTTCGCGTCAACCGGTGGCTCGATGGTCAACGCCACCAGGCCCTTACCAGAACCGTTGACCAACCAGCGCCCGCCCGAGTAATGCACGCCCAGGGTGAGCACCCGGTCGTCCGCCTTCTCGGCACGGGTGATCGACGCCAACGGAATGTGAGCGTCAAATGCCCAGCCCATCTTCACGTGTAGCGTCCCCGCCTCTATCCGCAGCTCGCTGCGCTTGGGGCCCAGCCCTACAGGAATCGATAGGGGGAGATACCACCGCTCATAGCGCAATTCGGTGGGCACGGCAACGACCTTACCGCTGGTTTGCTGGGCCCGCTGCGTTTCTGGATTCCGGCCGGCGCCCGGCACGGGTGCGGGCGCGTGACGGCCCTCGAAAACCGTTGCGCAACAACCGAGTTGCGACCGAGCTCGCATCACCCGCCCGCAGTCGGCGCTAAGAAGACCAAGGCCTGTGTGTGCCGCGGAACTCCGACCGGCCAACACAGTTTTGGCTGGGGCCTTTCGACCCCTGATTGAACGGTCGCCTCCGGGGATAGACTCGGCTTTTCAGGGGAATCGTGCTGAAGAGGAGCGTAAACCCATGGCCATCATTGACACGGACACCGAAGTCCGGACATCGTTCGAAGACCAAGTCGCCGCCACGCAGCGATACTTCGACGACCCGCGCTTCGCCGGGATTACCCGCCTCTACACAGCTCGCCAAGTAGTCGAGCAACGCGGCACCATTCCCACCGACTACACCGTGGCGCGAGAAGCCGCGGCCGCCTTCTACGAACGGTTGCGGGAGTTGTTCGCCGCTAAGCAGAGCATCACCACGTTCGGACCATATTCGCCCGGTCAAGCAGTCGCCATGAAGCGGATGGGCATTGAGGGCATTTATCTCGGCGGTTGGGCCACCTCAGCCAAGGGCTCGACCACCGAAGACCCTGGGCCCGACCTCGCCAGCTACCCGCTGAGCCAGGTGCCTGACGACGCCGCGGTACTGGTGCGAGCGCTCCTCACAGCCGACCGCAACCAGCACTTCCAGCGTCTGCACATGACTGAGCAGCAGCGCGCCAGCACACCTGCGTACGACTACCGGCCATTCATCATCGCCGATGCCGACACCGGCCACGGCGGTGACCCGCACGTGCGCAACCTCGTCCGTCGCTTCGTCGAAGCCGGTGTGGCCGGCTACCACATCGAGGATCAGCGCCCCGGCACCAAGAAGTGCGGCCATCAGGGCGGCAAGGTGCTGGTGCCGTCGGACGAACAGATCAAGCGGCTCAACGCCGCCCGCTTCCAGCTCGACGTCATGGGGGTGCCAGGAATCATCGTCGCCCGCACCGACGCTGAGGCGGCCAACCTGATCGACAGCCGCGCCGACGAGCGTGATCAGCCGTTCCTTCTCGGCGCCACCAACCTCGCCATCCCTTCCTATAAGGCCTGCTTCTTGGCGCTCCTCCGACGCTTCTATGAACTGGGCGTCAAGGAACTCAACGGACATTTCCTCTACGCACTTGCCGACTCCGAGTACGCCTTCGCCAGCGCTTGGCTCGAGCGACAAGGCATTCAAAGTCTGGTCTCCGATGCCATCAATGCCTGGCATGAGGACGGCCACCACTCGATCGACGATCTCTTCGACCAAGTCGAGTCGCGATTTGTGGCCGCCTGGGAGGACGACGCCGGGCTGATGACCTACGGCGAGGCCGTCGCAGAGGTGCTCGCCTTCGGCGAGCGCGAGGACGAGCCCGTCGACATGAGCCCCGAGCAGTGGCGCCGGTTCGCTCAACGCGCGTCGTTTTACGCGGCGCGGGAAAAAGCCAAGGAGTTGGGCGTCAACCCACCATGGGACCCCGAGCTGGCCAAGACCCCGGAGGGCTACTACCAGATCCGCGGCGGGATTCCCTATGCGATCGCCAAGTCGCTGGCGGCGGCGCCCTTCGCGGACATCCTCTGGATGGAGACCAAGACCGCCGACCTCACCGACGCCCGGCAGTTCGCCGAGGCGATCCATGCCGAGTTCCCCGAGCAGATGCTGGCTTACAACCTCTCGCCGTCGTTCAACTGGGACACCACCGGCATGACTGACGAGGAGATGCGGCGCTTCCCCGAGGAGCTTGGCAAGATGGGCTTCGTCTTCAACTTCATCACCTATGGCGGGCACCAGATTGACGGTGTCGCGGCCGAGGAGTTCGCCACTGCGTTGCGCCAGGACGGCATGCTGGCGCTGGCCCGCTTGCAGCGCAAGATGCGACTCGTCGAATCTCCTTACCGCACACCGCAAACGCTGGTAGGCGGCCCGCGCAGCGACGCCGCGCTGGCCGCGTCGTCGGGCCGGACGGCGACCACCAAGGCGATGGGGAAGGGCTCGACTCAGCATCAGCATCTCGTGCAGACCGAGGTGCCCAAGAAGCTGCTCGAGGAGTGGCTGGCGTTGTGGAGCGAGCATTACCAGCTTGGCGAGAAGCTGCGCGTGCAGTTGCGGCCCCGACGCGCGGGCTCGGATGTACTGGTGCTCGGCATCTACGGCGACGGGGACGAGCAGCTGGCCAACGTCGTCTTTGATCCGATCAAGGATCGCCACGGCCGCAGCATCCTCACTGTGCGCGACCAGAACACCTTCGCGGAGAAGCTGCGCCAGAAGCGGCTCATGACGCTGATCCACCTCTGGCTGGTGTACCGCTTCAAGGCCGATGCGGTGTACTACGTCACGCCGACCGAGGACAACCTCTACCAGACCTCCAAGATGAAGTCCCACGGCATCTTCAGCGAGGTCAATCAAGAGGTGGGCGAGATCATCGTCGCCGAGGTGAACCATCCGCGGATCGAGGAGCTGCTGAAGCCCGACCGGGTAGCCCTGCGGAAGTTGATCACCAAAGAAGATTAGCGAGCGGCTCGTCGGCGGCCAGCTGTTCCGGGGTCGGCGGCCCTGGTCGCCACGGTGCCCAGATTACGGGCACCACGGCGGGATCGGGCAGAATCTCAGGCCGGGCGGAGCCGGCGGAGGCGCCGGTGGGTTATCTCCATCCCAAATCATCCGGGCAACATTGCCCTGCCCCGGCGAGACATACCAGTAGGTGTGGCAGATAGTTGCGTCCCAACGCACCGGGTCGACACGAAGGTTGCCGGTCTGCACCGGGGGGTCCCCCGGACACCAGTGACATGGTCCCGCTGGGTGGTCGTCAGGACAGCCGGGCCACGCGTTCAGCGGTACCGGACCGGGCTTGGCCTGGGCGACTTCGGGCCCGATCACCGCGGCGACGCCGCCCCACAGCAAGATCGCCGCGGCTGACCCCATAATGAATCGCTTCATAAATGTGCGATTATCCTCTTCACAAGCGTGGCAGGCATTCAGATTGCGCGTAAATCGCGTTCTTCGGTTCATAGTGATCCTTGAGTTCTGGTCGTGGTCGGGTGTAAGACAACTGAACACCCCCCGCGCTGCTCCCGATCCCAATAACTGCCCAGCTTCGAACTGAGCCACTACCAAGACCCGTTCGCGTTGTTGGGATCGGTAGTAAACGCACTCCGGTGTGCTGATTCGAGTAGCCAATTACTTACGTGACGGAATGGCTGCAAGCGGATACTGATCGGCAGCACACAGCGTCGAAGAAAGGGCGCGAGGCGATGTTGGACAATGACAAGCTCAAGAAGGTTTTTGCCGGGGCATTGCTGTCATGTGGCGTCGCGGTGGCCGGTGTCGGGCTTGCCGCGGGCGCGGCCCACGCGGAGCGCAGTTATGCGCCGCAATTTCACAACTCCGTCCCGCTAGACAACTTCACGGTCCCGCACGACTGGTGCCCGGGGCAACCCTTGCCGATGCCGGATGTCCATTGGGACATGGGTGTCTGCCACCACTGGTACTGGGTGCCCGTCGGAGGCATGGGGAACGTTGGCCAATTCGTTTGGGAGGGAAATGCGCCACGGCGGCCGCTAGGTCCGCCCCCGTGCTACGGAGCCCCGATCTGCCTGCCCGGTCTGTAGTAATTATCGAGGGCAACAGGCGTCGTCGGCCGGTAGGCCTGTCGCCTCGCGACAGGAGCTCGGGTCGCGGGTGCGGCGTTGCCTGCGGGGTCGTTCCTGGGCGTGGCTGATCTGCACTGTGGACAATCTCACTTGCGGCAATAGTTGCACATATATATGATTTGCTGGTAGCGAGCGAGCACAAGATGCGACAACGATTTGGAACCGGGAAGGAGAGCCTGATGAAGGCCCAAACTAAGACGGCGCTTGCCGTGTTCGGCGGCACGGCCGCGGTTGTTTTGACGGTCGGTTTCGGCGGGGTAGGTGTCAGCCCAACGGGTGAAGCGTCGATGGCAACCACACACGCATCGTCCAGCGTCGCACCCGCACGCCCCGACACAACCGCGCCGGGCGTTCACACCGCGACCCTCGCCGGCTGTGTCGCTGGTCTGGACTGCTAGGCGAGCGGACGGCCGCTAGCAGGTCCGTGCGACGAATGAGTTTCGCGGTGGCCCACCGCCTTCGGGTGCTGGGCCATCGCGCGTTTCGTCGACTTGACTCGCACGTCAAATCCCGTTTGCGGAGGCGCAACCCGGGTTAAGGAGAAGTGGACTGTACGCAACCGGGGTACGTCGAGATGGGGAGTTCCGATGAGATCTGCAGTGAAGACCGCGGTGGCGCTCTGCGGCGGTTCAGCCATGCTTGTGTTAGCGGTCGCGTGTGGTGGCGGCGGTCATAAAGGGCCGAGGAGCACGACCACGCCGACGACTACTCCCTCATCCAGCGTGGCCCCGTCCAGCAGACCGGGCGGTCCCGGCGGTACCGGCGGCGTCCCGGGCGGTCCCACCGGCGGTGGCGGACTCGGCGGCGGAGGCGGCAGAATCCCCGGCGTCGGTGGCGGCGGCGATGGACCGGGCGGCGGCGGCGGTTGCGTCGGCAACGCCTGCGGCGGCTTCTAGTGAGCCGGCTCGACTTGAGCCAGCGGTAATAGACTCTGCTCACCAAGCCGGTGGGGCTGGGATCACCCGGCCCCATCGGCTGAGCAGGAAAATGCGATCGGCATCGAGCGTCTTCCGCTAATGGCCTAGGCCGAGCACCGCATTCGAGTTATGGTTCTGGCCAACTCGGATGCAAGGGGACTTCGATGTCGAAGCTCAGGTTTGGATACTTCATCGCCCCGTTCCATCGGGCCGGCACAAATCCAACGCTCGCGTTGCAACGCGACCTCGAGTTCATCGAACATCTCGACGCCCTCGGCTTCGATGAAGTGTGGTTGGGCGAACACCACTCAGCCGGCAGCGAAATCATCAGCTCCCCGGAAATCTTCATCGCCGCCGCCGCCGAACGCGCCAAGCGAATACGGTTCGGCACCGGCGTTATTTCGCTGGCCTACCACAACCCGCTCTGGGTCGCCGACCGGTTGATGCTGCTGGACCATCTCACCCACGGCCGCGTGATCGGCGGGTTCGGGCCGGGCTCGCTGCCCACCGACTCGGCCATGATCGGGCTGAATCCGACTGATACGCGGGAGCTACTGGAAACCAACCTGGACATCGTCGTTCGACTGCTGGCCGGAGAAACGGTGACCGCCAAGACCCCGACGCACGAGCTGTTCGATGCCCGCTTGCAGCTTGCCCCGTACTCTGACGGAGGCATCCCGCTGGCCGTCGCCGCCGTCGCCTCACCGACCGGCGCCCGGCTAGCCGGCAAGCACGGTATCGGGCTGTTGTCCATCGGTGCCACGCTGACCGTCGAAGGCTTCGACGCTCTTTCGTACCACTGGGGCATCGTCGAAGAACGCGCCGCGGCCTTCGGCACGCAGGTCGACCGCAAGGCCTGGAGCCTGGTCGGACCGTTCCACATCGCCGAGACCGACGAGCAAGCACGTGCGGACGTGAAGTTCGGTATCGAGCCGTGGTTCCGGTATTTCCAGAAGGTGGCCGCCTTCCCGCAGATGACGATGCCCGGCGATCAGCTGGACGAAATGATCGACGTCATCAACGAAAACGGCGCAGGGGTTATCGGCACCCCGGAGCGGGCGCGGGCCCAGGTGCAGAGGCTGTGCGACCAGTCCGGTGGCTTCGGCTGCATGCTGCAGATGGGCCACGAATGGGCCAATCCGGCCGCCACCAGGCGGTCGGCCGAATTGTTCGCCGCCGAAGTGATGCCGCATTTTCAGGGACTGGCGCAACCGACTCTGGATGCCGCTGAGCGGGCCGGCCAGGTGCGGGAAAACCTCGCGCAGACGCAGCTGCAGGCCATCGAGCACATGACGAAGAAGTATCAGGACGAAGTCGGCTCGAAGTAACGGCTCACAGGCCGAACCACATGCGCAGTGTGCTTCGTAGCCGCCGCAATTCGTCGCTACCGGGCGCGGCCGCCGATGACGCCCATTGCCACATAACCGTCGGGGCGTACCAGCACGGCCGTCGCAGCGACGTCGCCATCGGGCGATCCCGCGGCAATCGTGATGCAGTCGGTCGCCAGTCCGCTGTACAGGCCGCGGTGGTCCAAGATCCGAACCCCTTATCCGACAATGCCGTTGGCTCGTCGGCCTGGATTCGGGCCGGGCATCGGATCCAGCACCACCGGCCGGATCCCGGCCAGCCCAAGTTCGCCCGTGAGCATCAATCCATTTGGACCCGCACCGGCAACGACGACGTCAATCACTGCGCCCAGCGCAGTTCGGGTTTGGCAGCAACGACCGAATGGGCAAAAACGAAACTACATATTCGGCTGACAGCCAGGTCTCAGGTGCCGGCTAAAGACGCGGAGCAAAACTGGAGGATGGATCCCACCGCCCCGCACCACCGTCGGCAATCAGCAAAAATACAGACCATGTTGGTGGGCGCTGCGGCCCTGGCGACGTTCGCGCTATTCGACGCCGCATGGCCCGACATCGCACACACTATGCACGACACCGCATTACCCGCTGCGGCCAGCGGCCCATCGGGTGGCTTCGCCGCCGACAACGACGACGAACAAGCCCAGCAACAGGCCCAGCTACAAGAACAGCTGGCCCTGCAGCAGATGCAACAGTCGATGCAGCAGGCGGAGCAACAAAACGAGCAGGCCCAGCAGCAGTTCGAACAGGATATGCAGCAGGCTCAGCGCGACGAGCAACAGGCCAACGACCCCTAGTCCCGAGCCCGGATACCGACGCTACTGTCGGCCGTTCGACTCGCGCTCGGCCGCCTTGACCAGCCGGCCGGCAAAAAATCGGATCGCTCCTCCCAGCGCGGCTCGCATCAGCGGGCACCTACCGCGAACTCCTTCGGTGAAGGAACCCGCCCAGCGTAGGTCTGTTCCACCGCCCGAATTTGGCGTCAAGAGCACCTCGCTGGTGTAGTCCTTGGCGGGGTTCGGGGGCCCGATCAGCCTGTAGACGTGGCGGCGGTCCGGCTCGTACTCGACAGTTTCTTCCTGGACCAGCGCCGGCCACATCCCCAATTTGCGAACGGCCCAGACGCCGCCGGGCGCCGGCTCGCCCTGCCGCGCCCAACTCGAATGAACAACGATCGGCTTCGCCCAACTTCGACCAGTTGGCGCCATCGGTCACCAACCGGAACGGCGTCGCGGCGAGCGCAGTGCTGGTACGGGTGACCTCGAAGGAAAACTTGCGACCCGGCATGACAACTCCTGGTGAAAGTGATCGAACAACCGTGGTGACCCTGGCGCGTAGGCTACCGCTCGGGTCGGGAGCCCGCCGGATGGGGTTGACCCGGCTGCAGTGGTGCCGATCGCGGGACTGCCTAGAATCAGCGAATGCGACTGCCGCTCTTGCTTTTTGCCGTCATGGTGCTGCTCGCCGGCTGCGGCCACGACGCTACGCCCGCCGGCCGCACCACGGATCATGCCGACGCAGCAGTCCGCAGCCAAAGAGTGCTCGACGACGCCATCGACGCACGGGCGCCGGGGTGCTCCGCTGCGGTCGGCGTCAAAGGTGAAGTTGTGTGGACAGGTGTTCGCGGCATTGCCAACATAGCCGCAGACAAGCCGATCACCGCAGACACGGTGTTCGAAATCGCTTCGGTGTCCAAACAATTCACCGCAAGCGCGCTCCTATTGCTAGTCGATGCGGGCAAGCTGACCCTCGACGACCCGCTATCCCGACACATGCCTGAGCTTCCGGCGTGGGCGAGCACCGTCACCTTGGGTCAGTTGACGCATCAGACCAGCGGAATCCCGGACTACGTCGGCTTACTCGAGGCGCAAGGGTTTCAGGTCGCAGACCGCACCACCGAGGACCAAGCGCTGCAGGCATTGGTGGGCGTTGCGAATCTCGAGTTCGAACCCGGTTCCCAATTCGAGTACTCCAACTCCAACTACCTGCTGCTGGGCGAGATCGTGCACCGGGTCTCGCAGCAACCGCTGCCGCAATTCCTGACCGAACAGATCTTTCGTCCACTCGGGCTGGCCATGGTGGTCGATCCGACCGGCCCCATCCACAATAAGGCCGTCGCATACACGAAGCGCGGCCGCGATTACCAGGCGACCAACTCTGGCTGGGAGGAAATCGGCGACGGCGGCATCCAGACCACGCCCAGCCAACTCGTCGACTGGGGGACAACTACCGGACCGGCCGCGTAGGCGGCGCCCAACTACTGCAGGCACAACTTGCCGGGGCAGTCCCAACCCAACGGGGCGGGGGTGACAGGTATGAAGCCGGAATCTATTTGATGGCTGACGGCACCCTCGATCACGACGGCTTCTGGGCCGGCTTCGTCACCGCATTCCGCGTCAGTAAGGACCGCACCACATCGCTGGCCATCAGCTGCAATACCGACAAGCAGGATCCCGAGGCCCTCGCCGACTCACTAGCCAAACTCTGGATGTAGCTCAGCGATGAGTTTCGGCGACGAAACTTGTCTATATATCTAGGGACCCTTGGTCCCTAGTACTCATGGACTTGTCTTGAGTTTTCAGGCTACTTTGAGGGCTCTTCGATTTTGACCGGGCAATCAGCACGAAGTCCGGGTTGCGGCCCGCCGTTTGCGGGTGCAGTGGAATCGTATCCGTCGGGCTGAGTTCTCCCGGTTTCGGAACCCACAGCCGCTCCGCTTGACCTGTTTGACGAGCCGGTTGTAGCCCTCGGTGCGGGCGTTGGTGATGCCGGTCTGGACGAACGTGTTGATTTCGGGCCACCAGGTGTCGATCGTGGCGGCCAGAGTGAGCAGCTCGGGGATCTGCGAGTCGATGCACCAGGCCAGGAACCGGTGCATGCGGTGGCGGGTCAGGTGCGGGTCGCCGCCGACCCGTACGGTGGACAGCAGGGTGCGCAGTTCTTCCTTGGCGATCCACGCCGACAGGATCTGGCCGGTGTCGTCCTGGGACACGATTGCGTTCCACATCTTGGCGAAACTGTTCTGCGACAAGCGTTCTCTCGCGCGCAGCAGTCGTCGCCGGTTGGCCCATTCCGGGTCGAGGCGCGCGCCGCGGCGGTCCCGTAGGTCCCAGGTGACGCGGCGGCGCACCTTGGTGAGCGTGTCGTTGGCGAGGCGGACCAGATGGAAGTGGTCGACCACGATCGTCGCGTTGGGCAGCAGACCGGGTGTGCGGATCGCCGAGGCGTAGGCGGCCGCGGGATCGATCGCGACGTAGGCGATGGCCTCGCGGAAGGTCGGAGTACGTTCGGATAGCCAGCCGATGACCGCGGCGCCGGTGCGGCCCTCGCGCTGCCCGAGCAGGCCCTGATCGCCGGCCAGGTCGACGAATCCGGTGTCCCACGGGTCGACGCGCACCCACCGCCCGGTCCCCGGGCACCGTTCCCAGCGGGGTTTCCCGCGGCGGGTCTCGTCGATGCCGAGCACCCGGACCGGTTGCGGCTCGCCTAGCACCGCCTCGGCGTGGGCGACGAAGGCGCGGTGCGCGGTCGGCCACGACACGCCATGAGCTGCGGCGACCTCGGCCACCGAGCGGGCCGCGTCCCCGATCGCTGCGCCGATCTGGGTGCGCAACCGTCGGGTGGTGCGCGCCCGCGCAGGCACCTGCGCGATGGCCTCGGTGAACGAGGACCGCTCGCAGTAATCCTCCCGACAGCGCCAGCGTGTCTTGTTCCACCGCACCACAATCGGGTCCTCGCCGTAAGGGATGTCGCGCGGCGAGGTGGCCACCCGGGCCTTCACCGAGGTGGACACCACCCCACATGACGGGCACGCCGCCGCCGTCGGCTCGGCCGTCGCCACATGAACCACACGGGCCCCGTCGGCGAGCCGCTCGACACGCTCGACCCGTACTCCTGGCAGCCCGAACAACAATGTCGTACCGTCAGACACAGCCCTTGGTTCCTTCCCTTCCGCCTGAAATCCGCAAACTTCAGACTTCGGAAGGCCAAGGGCCTCCTCATGCAACGACACGCTCTATGAGAGCGAAATCACAACTGCCCCGTTAAAATTGAAGAGCCGCTAACGGTGTTGGGGTCGGTGGGCGTAGTGAGGGTGACGGTCGGTTTATCGTCCGTCGGGCCGCCGCCACTGTTGAGGATCAGCCAGGTATTGGCTAGCTGAAGGATCACGGGGCCAGCCTTGCGCACGACCCGGGCACCGAACACTTTGCTGTAGAAGTCGCGTGATCGGTCTTGGTCGGAGACGACCAGGAAGTGGGTGACGATAAAACCGTCGCTAGGCGGAAGCTGGAACTGTGGGGCGGTATTCATG
>DATJQO010000151.1:0-82234 GCA_035505695.1 Mycobacterium sp. | reverse complement strand
CGGCTGTCCGCCGAACAACTACGGCTGTTCGCTGGTCACACACGCACGGCAAAACCGGACCCGGGCATCCCGCCCCGGTCGCTGAATTGCAGCGTGACACACAGGAGAAACCGCGTAACCATGGCTGTGAAGATCAAGCTCACCCGGCTTGGCAAAATCCGCAATCCCCAGTACCGCATCGCGGTCGCTGACGCACGCACGCGGCGCGACGGCCGCTCGATCGAGGTCATCGGTCGCTACCACCCGAAAGAAGACCCCAGCCTCATCGAGATCAACTCCGAGCGCGCCCAGTACTGGCTTTCGGTGGGCGCTGAGCCCACCGAACCGGTGCTCAAGCTGCTGAAGATCACCGGGGACTGGCAGAAGTTCAAGGGCCTTCCGGGTGCGGAGGGCACGTTGAAGGTCGCGCCGGCCAAACCCAGCAAGCTGGAATTGTTCAACGCCGCGCTGGCCGAGGCCGAGGGCGGTCCCACCACGGAGGCCGCGAAACCGAAGAAGAAGTCCCCGACCAAGAAAACCGCGAAGCCCGCAGAAGCCGACGCCGCGGTCGAACCGGAGGCCGCTGACGCGGTTGCTCCCGAGACCACCGCCGAGGACGAGCCGGCCGAGACCGCCGCCGAGGCCAAGCCGGCCGCGGGTGGCGAGCAGGCCGAGCCGAGCAACGAAAGCTGAGTCGGATGAGTACGGTCGTCGTAGACGCTGTTGAGCATCTGGTTCGCGGGATTGTCGACAACCCCGACGATGTCCGGGTCGACATGGTGACGAGCCGTCGCGGCCGCACGGTCGAGGTCCACGTCCATCCCGATGACCTGGGTAAGGTGATCGGTCGCGGCGGACGCACCGCGACCGCCTTGCGCACACTGGTCGCCGGGATCGGCGGCCGGGGAATCCGCGTCGACGTGGTGGACACCGACCAGTAGCGGAGCGCTGCGCATGGAGCTCCCTTGGAGTTGACAGTCGGGCGCGTAGCCAAAGCGCACGGGATCGGCGGCGAGGTCGTTGTGGAGATCCGCACCGACGATCCCGCTGCCCGGTTCGCCCCAGGAAGTTCCTTGCGCGCCAAGCCATCTCGCGGCGGCGCCGAACGCAGCTATGTCATTGAAAGTGTGCGCGAACACGGTGGGCGGCTGCTGGTGCGATTGGCCGGGGTAACCGACCGGGACACCGCTGACGCGCTGCGCGGCACCTTCTTCGTCGTCGATTCCGAAGACTTGCCGCCGATCGACGAGCCGGACACCTACTACGACCACCAGCTCGAAGGCCTGCACGTTCGCACCACGACGGGCCGGGATGTGGGGGTGGTCGCCGAGGTGTTGCACACCGCCGCCGGCGAGTTGCTGGCGGTGCGGACAGGCGACGGCGGGGAGGTTTTGGTGCCGTTCGTCGGCGCCATCGTCACATCGGTGTCGCTGCAGGACGGTGTCGTGAACATCGATCCGCCCGAGGGCCTGCTGGATCTGGTATGAGGATTGACGTCGTCACCATCTTCCCGGCCTACCTGGACCCGCTACGGCAATCGTTGCCGGGCAAGGCAATCCAGTCAGGCCTGGTCGAGCTGCAGGTGCATGACTTGCGCCGGTGGACCCATGATGTGCATCGCTCGGTGGACGACGCGCCTTACGGCGGTGGTCCGGGCATGGTGATGAAAGCGCCGGTCTGGGGGGAAGCGCTGGATGACGTCTGTTCGGCTGAAACGCTGTTGATTGTTCCCACCCCCGCCGGTGCACTGTTCACGCAGTCAACCGCCCAGCGCTGGAGCACCGAGACGCACCTGGTGTTCGCGTGCGGACGCTACGAGGGCATCGACCAGCGGGTCATCGACGACGCCACGCGACGGATGCGAGTGGAGGAAGTCTCGATCGGCGACTACGTGTTACCGGGCGGGGAGTCGGCGGCCGTGGTGATGATCGAAGCCGTGCTGCGCCTGCGCGACGGAGTCCTCGGCAATCCCGCGTCGCACCGCGATGATTCGCACTCGCCGGCGCTGGAGAGGCTGCTGGAGGGGCCCAGCTATACCCGGCCGCCCAGCTGGCGCGGCCTGGACGTGCCCGAGGTGTTGCTATCGGGCGATCATGCGCGTATCGCCGCATGGCGCCGGGACGTGTCGCTGCAGCGCACCCGCGAACGCCGCCCGGAACTTCTGGACGCCCCAGCGGGCTTGCCGCCGCGCGACGACGGCTAGAGGCCGCGCCGCGGCGGGTCGATCCGCCCGTCGGGAAATATCGTCTTGACCGCCCGGGTGATGGTGTCTCGGGCGGTGGCGTCGTCGGATGGCTGCAGCGACTGGACCACCATGATGTGGCGACGGTCCGCGCCGATGACCCCGGTCGACAGATGCATCCAGTCGCTGCCGATGCAGCACATCCAGCCCTGCTTGACCGCCACCGGTTCGGCGTAGAGCCCGTCCGGGATCCCGAACCGCTGCGGGTAGCCGTCGAGTCCGTTCGGGGTGGACTGAGCCAGGTCGCTGACGATGATCTTGGCCTGCTCGGCAGGCAGCCCACCCGATCCGTCGAGCAGCATCTCGTAGTAGCGGATCAGGTCGGTCACCGAGCTCGTGGTGTTCCACCAGCGCCCGTCGCTGGGCGGGGTGGTCGAGGTGAGTCCGTATCGGGTGGCGACCTCGGTGATGATGGCCGCTCCGCCGCCCTGCCCCCAGAATTTCTCGGCCGCGCCATCGTCGGACGATTCCAACATGAAGTCCAGCGCCTGGCGATCCTCGGGGCTCAGCGCGGTCTTCGCCTCCGATTCGTGCAGCAACAGGTCGTCGGCGATGAAGAGCTTCGCCACCGATGCGGTCCCGATGATCTGGCCGTTGCCGTTGGCGACCAGCTGATGGGTGCCCCGATCGAGAATGGCTACCGAGAGGGCGGCTCCGCCGGCGGCAGCCTCGTCGGTGGCCTGCTGCACACGCGCCTGCAAGCTGCCCAGCCCGGCGTTCGGCAGGGCTGCCGGAGGCTGCGTCGGCGCCAGCGCCTCCGCCATCAAGTCAGCCGACGGCTGTGGCGGCGGCGACGAGAGCCGATTGGGTACCACGTAGACCGGCAGGCTGTAGACCCTGGCCTGTACCGTCACCTCGCACCCGACGGCGACCACCAACGCCACCGCCGCCGTGGCGGTGAACAGCGTCAGCGGCCGTACACGCATTCCTCTCCTCCGACCTGGCAGCACACATACAAGGGCGGGTCGCACCACGCCGCCTCCCCCGGGCGTCACGCCGAGGTCGGGAAAAGCGCGTTCTGACCCCAGTCATATGTACCATTCACCAGCGTGTTCGGCGCGCTGCGAACCGCGCTCACATCCTGTGATTTTCGCGGCATGCCGACTGTCTGGCACAATTGGTCAGTTGTCTCCAGCGGTTGCAGGCCGGCCGGGCCGCTTCTCGCCTGCTGCGAGATACGCCAGCAAGCCAAAAACCATCGGCTTGGCGACCGTCTCACACGTGTGTGTGGCAGCTGCCGCAAGCCGCGACCTCAAGGAAGTGTCAACTCAGATGAACCGGCTGGACTTCGTCGACCAACCGTCGCTGCGCGACGACATCCCGGTTTTCGGCCCGGGTGACACCATCAATGTGCACGTCAAGGTCATCGAGGGCGCCAAGGAGCGTATCCAGGTGTTCAAGGGCGTGGTGATCCGTCGTCAGGGCGGCGGCATCCGCGAGACGTTCACCGTCCGCAAGGAGAGCTACGGCGTCGGCGTCGAGCGGACCTTTCCGGTGCATTCGCCGAACATCGACCATATCGAGGTGGTGACCCGTGGCGATGTACGCCGCGCCAAGCTGTACTACCTGCGTGAACTCCGCGGCAAGAAGGCCAAGATCAAGGAAAAGCGCTGAGCTGGCAGCCCTGGCCGGCGATTCCGGATCGCCCTGTCGGTTCCGGGGCGCTTTGTCGGCGCCGCTCGTTGTCCTGGCTACGCTGATCTCGTGACCGACACCACGGACTCATCTGAGCCCCAGTCCGGCGCTGGCCACTCAGAGCCGAAGGTCTCGACCCGCAACCCAGATACGCCCCCCGGCGCGACCCCGACGGCGGCTCAACCGGTCCCCGAAGCGGCGGATGTGCCCGAGTCGGACCAGCCGCCGCACAAGAAGCGGTCCGCGCTGCGCGAATTCGCCATCCTGGCGGTGATCGCGGTGGTGCTCTACTACGTCATGTTGACGTTCGTGGCGCGGCCGTATCTGATCCCTTCGGAATCGATGGAGCCGACGCTGCACGGATGCACCGGCTGCGTCGGCGACCGCATCATGGTCGACAAGCTCACCTACCGCTTCGGCTCACCGCATCCCGGTGATGTCATCGTCTTCAAGGGACCACCGTCGTGGAACCTCGGGTACAAGTCGATCCGCTCCAACAACACCGCGCTGCGCTGGGTGCAGGACGCGCTGTCGTTCGTCGGTTTCGTCCCTCCCGACGAGAACGACCTGGTCAAGCGCGTCATCGCGGTGGGTGGGCAGACGGTGCAGTGCCGGGCCGATACCGGGGTGACGGTCAACGGCAAGCCGCTCAAGGAGCCTTACCTGGATCCGGCCACCATGATGGCCGACCCGTCGGTGTACCCCTGCCTCGGCAGTGAGTTCGGTCCGGTTACCGTCCCGCAGGGCCGGCTGTGGGTGATGGGTGACAATCGGACGCACTCGGCAGACTCGCGTGCGCACTGCACCAGCGTCCCGGCCGAGGCGATCAAGGGCATCGTGTGCACCGGCGACCCGATGTCGGGGGCCGTGCCGGTGTCCAATGTCATCGGTAAGGCCCGGTTCATCGTGTGGCCGCCGTCGCGATGGGCCGGTGTCGATTCGGTGAACCCTCAGCAGAATCCGTAGCCATGGCCACGACCTGGCCGCCGCGTACCGTGATCCGCAAGTCTGGGGGTCTGCGCACCCTGGAGTCGGCCCTGTACCGCAGCGGTCTGGGCCCGGTGGCCGGGGTGGACGAAGTCGGCCGCGGTGCCTGCGCCGGTCCGCTGGTGCTGGCGGCCTGTGTGCTCGGCCCGGGGCGGCTGGAAAGCCTTGCAGAGCTTGATGATTCGAAAAAACTTACCGAGAACATGCGGGAGAAGCTGTTCCCGCTGATCCGTCGTTACGCGCTTGCCTGCCACGTGGTGTTCATACCGGCAGCCGAGGTGGACCGGCGTGGGGTGCACTTCGCCAACATCGAAGGCATGCGCCGTGCCGTGGCCGGTTTGTCGGTCCGGCCGGGTTATGTGCTCAGCGACGGCTTCCGGGTACCCGGGCTGCCGATACCATCGCTGCCGGTCATCGACGGCGACGCGGTGGCGGCCTGTATCGCAGCGGCCAGTGTGCTGGCCAAGGTCAGCCGGGACCGGTTGATGGTCGCCATGGACGCCGACCACCCCGGTTACGGCTTTGCCGAGCACAAGGGCTACAGCACCCCTGATCACAGCGCGGCGCTGCTGCGGCTGGGCCCGTGCGCCCAGCATCGCTATTCGTTCATCAACGTGCGGCGGGTGGCCATAGGGTCAGACGGGTCGGATGCCCGGGTGGTCGCGACGGCGGACTGCGACCCTCCGCCCGAGCGTGACGGATATCGGTGAGGAAAGATGTGACCAGGACTCCCACCCGGCGACGACGCAGGCTGCCAGCGGCACGTACAGCGGGCCGCAACAGGGCCTCCCAGCGGCCTCGCCGGGACGCCGGGGTAGTTGTCAGGAGAAGGACGTCTGAGCAGATGAGTGGCAGATGAGTGCAGAAGATCTCGAAAAGTATGAAACCGAGATGGAGCTCTCGCTGTACCGCGAATACAAGGACATCGTCGGTCAGTTCAGCTATGTCGTGGAAACCGAGCGGCGCTTCTATCTGGCGAACAGCGTGGAGATGATGCCGCGCAACGCCGACGGCGAGGTGTACTTCGAGCTGCGCCTGTCCGACGCCTGGGTCTGGGACATGTACCGGCCGGCGCGGTTCGTCAAGCAGGTACGGGTGGTCACCTTCAAGGACGTCAACATCGAAGAAGTCGAGAAGCCCGAGTTGCGGCTGCCCGAATAGCCGGAGCTAGCTGTTCGACGGCGGCTGCTTCTCGTCGGCGGAAAGCAGCTGGCCCCGCCTGTCGATGACCTCGCGCGCCACATCGGCGAGCTTGATGTTCAGTGCCTGGGAGTGGCCGCGCAGCAGGTCGAAGGCCTGGTCTTCGGTCATTCCGTGCAGCAGCATCAACATGCCGACCGCCTTGCCGATCTCGCGGTTGCTGAGTAGTCCTCGCCGAAGGCTTGCGGCGTCTTCCCCCTTGGCGACCGCATTGATGGCCACGCTGGCGAATGCGGCCAGCACCGCCGCCCCTCCGGCGGACTCGGCGTTGAACGTGTTGGCCGTCTCGCTGAACAGGTTGAGTGCGGCTCCTTTGCGTTTGTCGATGAGAAGCCGAAAACCCATGGCGCCGCGCACCGGTGTCTCCGCAACGAGGATCTTCGCCAGCTTGGGCCACAGCGACGGCGTCGTCAGGTCAGCGTCGATCTGTGGGGTTTCCTCTTCGATCGCATCAATGCAGGGGCCGTCACCGGCACGTCGTTCGATATCGTCGATGTTCTGGGCCAGTCGGTCGCTGGCGCCGACGGTGACGTACCGGCCGTTGTCACGCACCAACAGGCTGGCGTGGTCACAGCCCGGGACGATCAGGGTGGCGGCGACGCAGATAGCCGCATACATCTGGTTGGCGTCCGAGCCTTGGTAGATGATCTCGGCCAAAGCCGCGAAAACCGTCGCTGGGTCGGCTTTTTCCCCGCCCGGCGTCGATCCGTGCGCGCCGGCCGTCGACTCGTCCGCCATGTTGCACCTCGTTCCTGCGGTGTTGGCAGTGTCCCCACGTCAGATCGCCTGCCAGTCCCCGGCGAGCGAATGACACCCGCTGACAATACGGGTACCCCACATTCGACGTTGACGAATTGCGGCAGCTCGAATAATGGCTTTCATCGCGCGGTGGCGTTTTCCAAACCCGGGGTTTCGACGCCGCTCGGACGGGAAAGGACCATGCAGTGGGAGTCACCGTTGCGGTAACCGGGCCAACCCGGGAGATCGGTATCTCCGCGGTGACGGCGCTGGAGCGCGAACCCGCGGTTGAGCACATCATCGGGATAGCGCGCCGACCGTTTGACCCGTCGTCGCGCGGCTGGCTGAAAACCACCTACCACCAGGCCGACATCCTCGACCGCGAGGCCGTCGACGCCTTGGTGGAACAGGCGGACGTGGTGATCCACCTGGCGTTCATCATCATGGGCTCCCGTGAAGAGAGCGAGCGCATCAACCTGCAGGGCGCCCGAAACGTGTTCGAGGCGACGGTCGCCGCGCAGCGGCCGGTCTACACCTCGTCGGTGGCGGCCTACGGCTGCCACTCCGACAACCCCTTCCGCTGACCGAGGACGTGCCGACACGGGGTTCCCCGAGCATTACTACTCCGCGCAGAAGGCCGCGTGCGAGGCGCTGCTGGCCGAGGCCACCAAGGACTCGTCGCTCGAGGTGTTCATCCTGCGGCCCCGTATCGTCGCGGGGCCGCGGGCGACCGCTTTGGCCGACGAGATGCCGTGGAATCAGCTGCCGGCACCGGTGCGCGCCATCTCCAAGGTGGCGCCGATGTTGAAGCCGGTGGCGCCGGATCCGGGGATCCCGTTGCAGCTTGTCCACCATGACGACGTCGCCGAAGCGATCGCGCTGGCGGCGACGGCTCCGGCACCGCCCGGGGCGTACAACATCGCCGGTGACGGGGTGGTGACGGTGTCCGAGGTGGCCAAGGCGCTCGGGGGCCGGCCGGTGCGGGTTCCCGCCGTCGCGGCATCGGCGGCGTCGGCAGCGCTGTCGCGGTGCCGTTCGTCCCGTCCATGCTGGAATGGCTGCACGTGGCGCGGACGTCCGTGGTGATGGACACCAGCAAGGTGAAGACCCAACTGGGCTGGCACCCAGTGCATTGGGCGGCGGAGACGCTGGCAGCGCTGGCCGCGGCGGTGTGACGGGCGAAAACCAAGGTAGTTTGGCTGCGTGGGTCATGTCACGGCGCGTCGGCGCGCGCAGCATCTCAGCGCGGACCGGGCCGTCACGCGACCGGAAACCCTGGCCGTCGAGGAGCCGCTGGAGATCCGCGTCAACGGTGCGCCGGTCACGGTGACCATGCGCACGCCCGGCGCGGATATCGAACTGGCGCAAGGGTTTTTGCTCACCGAGGGAGTAATCGGGCGCCCTGACGACGTGCTGGCGATCCGCTACTGCGACGGGCGTGGTGCCGATGGGGCCAACACCTAGAACATCCTGGACGTGACCCTGGCGCCCGGCGTCGAAGCGCCGGATCTCGATGTGACGCGCAACTTCTACACCACCTCGTCGTGCGGGATATGCGGCAAGGCATCGCTGGAAGCGGTGCGGCTGATCGGCAGGTTCTCGCCGGGCGCCGATCCCGCCACCGTCACCGCGGCCACGCTCAAGACTTTGCCGGACCAATTACGCTCCGCGCAAAGGGTTTTCGACAGCACCGTGGGCTGCACGCCGCGGCGTTGTTCACGGTGGATGGCTCGGCGCTGGTGGTGCGGGAGGATATCGGCCGGCACAACGCGGTCGACAAGGTCATCGGCTGGGCGCTGGAACATCGGCGGGTACCGCTGGCGGCCTCGGTGCTGCTGGTCAGCAGCCGGGGCATCGAGTTGACGCAAAAGGCCGTGCTGGCCGGGGTCCCGGTGCTGGCCGCCGTGTCGGCGCCGTCATCACTGGCGGTCTCGTTGGCCGAGGACGCCGGCGTCACACTGGTGGCGTTCCTGCGGCAGGACTCGATGAACATCTACACCAGAGCGGACCGGATCACCTAGTCGCTTTCGGCCGGGCCCGCCCCGGCTGTGGATGGGCAGCCGACTGGGGATAATCGGTCGCTGGGCCGGGCGCCGGTGTCGACGCCGGCCCGGCTTGTCGGGGGCATCGTGCACCGTCGCCGCCATGACGAGCCAAACGACTATGACTCGGATCCAGCTGGGAGCGATGGGTGAAGCGCTCGCCGTGGACCACCTGACCAGGATCGGGTTGCGGATCTTGCACCGCAACTGGCGTTGCCGCTACGGCGAACTCGACGTCATCGCCTGTGACGAGGTCACCCGCACGGTGGTGTTTGTCGAGGTGAAGACGCGTACCGGCGAGGGCTATGGCGGGCTGGCGTACGCGGTCACCGCACGCAAAGTTCGACGGCTGCGCCGGCTGGCCGGGCTGTGGCTGTCAGGCCAGGGCGAAGGCTGGGCAGCAATCCGCATCGATGTGATCGGGGTGCGGATCGGGCGCCGCCGTACCCCGGAGATCACCCATGTGCAAGCGATCGGCTGATGGCGCTCGGTCGCGCGTTCTCCGTCGCGGTGCGCGGAGTGGACGGAGAAATCGTGGAAATCGAAGCCGACATCACCTCCGGGCTGCCCGGCGTGCATTTGGTGGGCCTGCCGGACGCCGCCCTGCAGGAGTCTCGTGACCGGGTCCGGGCGGCGGTGGCCAACTGCGGCAACACCTGGCCGATGGCGCGCTTGACGCTCGCGTTGTCGCCGGCGACGCTGCCAAAGATGGGGTCGGTCTACGACATCGCCCTGGCGGCGGCCGTGCTTTCGGCGCAGCGAAAAAATCCGTGGGATCGCCTGGAGAAAACGGTGCTCCTCGGCGAGCTATCGCTGGACGGACGGGTCCGTCCGGTGCGCGGCGTGTTGCCCGCCGTGTTGGCCGCCAAACGCGACGGCTGGCCGGCCGTCGTCGTCCCGGTAGACAACCTGGCCGAGGCCGGCCTGGTCGACGGCATCGATGTATGGGGCGTGCGCACCCTGGGCCAGTTGCAGAAGTGGCTCAGCGGATCCGCCGCGTTGGACAACCGGATCACCGCCAAACCCACCGCGCCCGAGCCCGCAGCTGATTTGGCCGATGTGGTCGGGCAGACGCAAGCGCGGTTCGCGGTGGAGGTGGCTGCCGCCGGTGCGCATCACCTCATGATGACTGGCCCACCGGGGGTCGGCAAAACGATGCTGGCCCAACGGCTTCCGGGGCTTTTGCCGCCGCTCTCAGAGAGCGAGTCACTGGAGGTCACCGCGATTCACTCGGTCGCCGGACTGTTGTCCGGCGACACGCCACTGATCACCCGGCCGCCGTTCGTGGCGCCACATCACAGCTCCAGCGTGGCAGCGCTGGTCGGCGGAGGTTCGGGAATGGCACGCCCGGGGGCGGTCAGCCGGGCCCACCGCGGAGTGCTCTTCCTCGACGAATGCGCCGAGATCAGCGTCAGCGCGTTGGAAGCACTACGGACACCGTTGGAGGACGGGGAGATTCGCCTTGCCCGCCGCGACGGCGTCGCCTGTTACCCGGCTCGGTTCCAGTTGGTGCTGGCCGCCAACTTATGCCCGTGTGCGCCTGCCGATCCGCAGGACTGCATCTGTGCGGCGGCGGCCAAGCGCCGCTACCTGGGCAAGCTGTCCGGGCCGTTGCTGGACCGGGTGGACCTGCGGGTGCAGATGCATCCGGTGCGCGCGGGCGCTTTCACCGGCACCGACGGCGAATCGACGGCGCAGGTCCGACAGCGGGTGGCGGCGGCCCGGGAGGCCGCGGCCCAGCGCTGGCTGCCGCATGGATTTCGCGCCAATGCCGAAGTCAGCGGCGCGCTGTTGCGCCGGAAGTTCCGTCCCGCCAACACCGCGATGGAGCCGCTGCAACGAGCGCTGGACCGCGGGCTGCTCAGTATCCGCGGCCTGGATCGCACGTTGCGGGTCGCGTGGAGCCTGGCTGACTTGGCGGGTCGGCTGTCGCCCGGACCCGACGAAGTTGCCACCGCCCTCAGTTTCCGGCAAGCGGGTGCGCAGCGATGAACGCCGGGCCGACCAGGTCACCAGCGGGCGGCCGTCAGCCAGTCGGTGTGCCCGCCGCGGGCCACTATCGCGACGGTCACCAGGATGGCGAACGCCCGGGCGAATTGCGCCATGGCACGGCCGCTTTCGCCGCGCTCTTGCATGTCGCGCAGCGCGATGGACGCGAGAATGCCGCTCAGGATGGGGATGGGCATGCCGCACCAACTGATCAGGCTCAAAAGGAAAGCCGAAATGGCCCAGGGGTTTATCGGACCTGTGGACACGGCGAGCTCGCTCGGGTGGCAGGTCGTCATGGTTCGCTCCGTTCGTTACCGGCTGGTGCGCGACGGCGACTAGGGGTTGACGACACCACGCTGCGACACGGGGCCAAATGGATCCTTGGCGAATTCTTGGCGGGCGAATTGGAGCCGGGAGCACGGCGATGACGGCGGCGGTTGACGATCCCGTGCTTCGGGCGTGGGCCTACCTGTCCCGGGTGGCCGAACCGCCTTGCGCGGAACTGGCCGCCCTGGTGCGGCGTGTCGGGCCGGCGGAGGCGGCCGACCGGGTCCGGCGCGGTCTGGTCGACGACGGCCTGGCGCGGCACACCGCAGCGAGGCGCGATTTAGATTGTGCGGCAGCAGATCTAGAGTTCCTCGCTGGTCGTGGCGGACGATTGATCACTCCCGACGACGACGAGTGGCCGCTCCTGGCGTTCGCCGCGTTCGATAGTGCCGCAGCAAGACCTCGCGGCGGCGCCCCGATGGTGTTGTGGGCGCAGGGGCCCGCCCGGCTCGATGAGGTCACGCAACGTGCGGCCGCGGTGGTCGGAACGCGCGCCGCGACCGCATATGGCGAGCAGGTGGCCGCCGATTTGGTGGCCGGATTGGTTGATCGTGCGGTCGCGGTGGTCTCGGGTGGCGCCTACGGTATCGACGGTGCGGCTCACCGCGCTGCGCTGGACTGCGAGGGAATCACCGTGGCCGTGCTCGCCGGTGGGCTCGACATCCCCTATCCCAGCGGGCATACCGCGCTGCTCCACCGCATTGGCCAGCACGGCCTGCTGTTCACGGAGTATCCGCCTGGCGTCCGCCCGGCCCGTCACCGGTTCCTGACCCGCAATCGCCTGGTCGCCGCCGTCGCCGGGGCCGCGGTGGTGGTGGAAGCCGGTTTGCGCAGCGGCGCGGCGAACACCGCCGCCTGGGCGCGGGTGCTGGGACGGGTGGTGGCCGCGGTGCCCGGACCCGTGACGTCGTCGGCGTCGGCGGGATGCCATGCGCTGCTGCGCAACGGCGCCGAACTGGTCACCCGGGCCGACCACATCGTTGAGCTGATGGGTCGCATCGGTGAGCTGGCCCCCGACGACCCGCGCCCGACGACGGTGTTCGACGGGCTGAGCGACGCCGAAAACCGGGTATACGAGGCGTTGCCGGGCCGCGGCGGCGCCACGGTCGACGAGATCGCGGTCGCCTCCGGGATGGTGGCCGAGCAGGTGCTGGGTCCGCTGGCGATTCTCGAGCTCGCCGGCTTGGTGGAGCGCCGCGAGGGGCGGTGGCGAATCGTGCGGGCCGCCGCCGCGCACGCTGCGTCGACGACGCGGCTCGTATAGTCGACGAGGGTCGGGTCTGGACAGGAGGATAAGTGGCAGGTCGGCCTCTGCAACGCTTTGAAGTCGTCGCTACCCAACAACTCGGACCGCACATGGTTCGGGTGGTGCTCGCCGGCAAGGACTTCGACGCATTCATGCCCAGCAAATTCACCGATTCCTACGTCAAGTTGGTGTTCGTCGCAGACAACGTCGACCTCGCCGGCCTGCCGCAGCCGTTGATCCTGGACAGCTTCGCGGCCTTGCCCCCGGAGAAAAGGCCTTCGGTACGGACCATGACGGTGCGTCGCGTCGACGTTGCGGCCCGCGAGATCACGCTGGACATCGTGGTACACGGCGAGCATGGGATCGCCGGCCAATGGGCGGCCGCGGCCCAGCCAGGCCAGCCGATCTACCTGATGGGCCCCGGCGGCGCGTACACCCCCGACCCGGCCGCCGACTGGCATCTGTTGGCCGGCGACGAATCCGCGCTTCCGGCCATCGCGACCGCCTTGGAAGCGTTGCCCGCCAACGCCGTCGGCAAGGCATTCATCGAGGTCGCAGGCCAAGAGGACGAAATCCCGCTGTCCGCGCCGGAAGGCGTCGAGGTGCACTGGGTGTATCGGGGTGGCCGCGCCGATCTGGTTCCCGAGGACCGGGCCGGCGATCACGCGCCGCTGATCGAGGCGGTCACCACCACCCCCTGGCTGCCGGGGCGGGTGCACGTCTTCATCCATGGCGAGGCGCAAGCCGTCATGCACAACCTGCGGCCCTACATCCGCAAGGGACGCGGGGTGGACGCGAAGTGGGCGTCGTCGATCTCGGGCTATTGGCGGCGCGGGCGCACCGAGGAAACCTTTCGGCAGTGGAAGAAAGAGCTGGCCGAGGCGGAGTCAGGGGCTTAGCCGCGGGCTTCGCGCCGGCTGGCATCCTCTATCGCATGGCGCACTTCGGGGACTACCAGAACGAGATCTACCTGCAGGGCCTGGCCGGTGTGGTGCCGTCGTACCCGATGGCGTTCGCCGACCTCGAGGCCAAGGCCGCCACGGCGCTGCCCCCCTCGGTGTGGTCGTACGTGGCCGGCGGCGCCGGCGACGAGCGCACCCAGCGGGCCAACTGCACGGCATTCGAACGGTGGGGCCTGTACCCACGCATGTTCGTTGGCGCGGCCCAGCGGGACCTGTCCGTCGAGATGTTCGGCATGACGCTGCCGTCGCCGGTCTTCATGGCCCCGATCGGTGTGATCGGGATCTGCGCCCAAGACGGCCACGGCGACCTGGCCACCGCCCGCGCGGCCGCCCGCACCAGGGTCCCGATGGTGGCCTCCACGCTGTCGGTCGACCCGATGGAAGAGGTCGCCGCCGCCCTCGGCGACACATCCGGCTTCTTCCAGCTGTACACACCGAACGACCGCGAACTGGCCGCCAGCCTCGTGCATCGCGCCGAGGCGGCCGGCTTCAAGGGCATCGTCGTCACCCTCGACACCTGGGTGACGGGCTGGCGCCCGCGCGACTTGAGCACCTCCAACTTTCCCCAGCTGCGCGGGCACTGCCTGGCCAACTACACCAGCGACCCGGTCTTCCGTGCCGGCCTGCAACGCTCGCCGGAAGAGGACCCGCAAGGCGCGGTGCTGCGCTGGGTGCAGGTCTTCGGAAGCGCCCTGACGTGGGACGATCTCACCTGGCTGCGGTCGCTGACCGACCTGCCGCTGTTAGTGAAAGGCATCTGCCACCCCGATGACGCCCGACGCGCCAAGGACGGCGGCGTGGACGGCATCTACTGCTCGAACCACGGCGGCCGGCAGGCCAACGGTGGCCTGCCGGCGCTCGACTGCCTGCCCGCGGTCGTCGAGGCGGCCGACGGGTTGCCGGTCTTGTTCGACTCGGGTGTCCGCAGCGGCGCCGACGTCATCAAGGCGCTTGCGCTGGGCGCGACCGCCGTGGGTATCGGACGCCCATACGCCTACGGCTTGGCGCTGGGCGGTATCGACGGGGTCGTGCACGTGCTGCGCGCGATCCTTGCCGAAGCGGACCTCATCATGGCCGTCGACGGATATCCCGCGCTCAAGGATCTCACCCCGGACACACTTCGGCGCGTCGACTGAGGTTCGCCGCGCTCGGTCTGCGAGCGTGGGGGAGTGCTGGCCGGCGAACCGATCCTCGAGGAATTCGACGAGTACCTGGCGTTGCAATGCGGTCGGTCAGCGCACACCCGCCGCGCCTACCTCGGTGACCTGCGTTCGCTGTTGGCTTTCCTGGACGAACGCGGAGTCGCGCTCGACGGGTTGAGCCTGCCGGTCCTGCGGTCGTGGCTGGCGGCGGCGGCCGGCGCCGGAGCGGCCCGCACGACGCTGGCCCGTCGCACCTCGGCGGTCAAGGCATTCACCGCGTGGGCCGCGCGACGCGGCCTGCTGAGCGGCGATCCGGCCGCCCGGCTGCAGGTACCCAAGGCGCACCGCACGCTGCCGGCGGTGCTGCGCCAGGATCAGGCCTTGGATGCTATGGCCGCAGCGAAATCCGGTGCCGCGCAAGGTGATCCGATGGCGTTGCGGGACCGGCTGATTGTCGAGACGTTGTATGCCACCGGCATCCGGGTGAGCGAGTTGTGCGGCCTGGACATCGACGACGTGGACACCCGCTATCGGCTGGTGCGGGTGCTGGGCAAGGGCAACAAGCAGCGCACCGTGCCGTTCGGGCTGCCGGCCGCCGACGCGCTCGGTGCGTGGCTGACCGACGGGCGTCCCGCTTTGGTGACCGCCGAGTCGGGCCCCGCGCTGCTGCTGGGGGCGCGGGGCCGGCGGCTCGACGTGCGTCAGGCACGCACTGTCGTGCACCAGACCGTCGCCGCGGTCAACGGCGCCCCCGACATGGGGCCGCACGGGCTGCGGCACAGCGCGGCCACCCATTTGCTCGAAGGCGGGGCCGATCTGCGGGTCGTGCAGGAGTTGCTCGGTCATTCGAGTCTGGCGACCACCCAGCTCTACACCCATGTCGCGGTGTCCCGGCTGCGCGCGGTGCACGACCAAGCCCATCCGCGGGCCTAGCCGCGTTCTCGGTGTGAGCAGAGGGCGGCGACACGCCGTGCCGGACCGCCGAGGACTCACGCGCGACGCCGTGGACGCACACTCGACTAGCGGTGCAGCGGTTTGAGCCGAATCGGAGTCGACTTCACCAGGCCCAGCGGATCGACGTAGTGGGCGCCCGACGCCGGGCCCCACATCGCGCCCCAGTGCAAACACGCCGTGGCCGGGCAGCCGGTATGGCCGGCCAGCAACTCACCGATCACGGTCGTGGCGGTCACCGGCTGGCCGGCCCGCACGGCCGCCCGCACCGGCTCGTAACTGGTGTGCAACCCACCGGGATGGGCCAGCGACACCACCGGCCGTCCGGCCAGTAGCCCGGCGAACACCACGGTGGCATCGCCGGCGGCGTACACCGGCTGGCCAGGGCGACCGGGCAGGTCCACACCGCGATGCCCGGGATGCCAGTCCGGCGACGGCGCGTCGAACCCGCGCGCGACGGCGGGCCGTGGCCGCAACGGCCAATCCAGTCGAACGTCGTCGGCGACCGCGGGTGCGGCACCGAGCAGGCCCACGCTCATCATCAGCGCTATCCACCGCATCCCTGCAGTCCAGCGCGGCGACGGCGGGCAGGCCAGCCGTGTACAGCGGTTCTGTGCAACGGCACCCCACTGTGGAAAAAGCACCAGCGCAGTCGGTGTAAGCTGCTGGTCGCAGCTCGTTCGTGGGCTGACTTCGCGCGCCTGCACCGCGGCTTCCGAGTTCGTTGGGAGCCAGCACCGCATGCCGGGCGGTCCCGTAATGGGTCCGGCATCGCAGCAGACGCCAGGGCCCGGCCTCACCCGATGCCGGGCGACAACCGACAACAAAGGAATGGCGGCAATGGCTGTCGTAACCATGAAGCAGCTGCTCGACAGCGGCACCCACTTCGGGCATCAGACCCGTCGCTGGAATCCCAAGATGAAGCGGTTCATTTTCACCGACCGCAACGGCATCTACATCATCGATTTGCAGCAGACGCTGACGTTCATCGACAAGGCTTACGAGTTCGTCAAGGAAACCGTTGCCCACGGCGGCACGGTGCTGTTCGTCGGCACCAAGAAGCAGGCGCAGGAATCGGTCGCGGCCGAAGCGACCCGCGTCGGCATGCCGTATGTGAACCAGCGCTGGCTGGGCGGCATGCTGACCAACTTCTCCACCGTGCACAAGCGGCTGCAGCGCCTCAAGGAACTCGAGGCGATGGAGCAGACCGGCGGCTTCGAAGGTCGCACTAAGAAGGAAATCCTGGGCCTGACCCGCGAGAAGAACAAGCTGGAGCGCAGCCTCGGCGGTATCCGCGACATGAACAAGGTGCCCTCGGCGATCTGGGTCGTCGACACCAACAAGGAGCACATCGCCGTTGGCGAGGCCCGCAAACTCGGCATCCCGGTCATCGCGATCCTGGACACCAACTGCGATCCCGACGAGGTGGATTACCCGATCCCGGGCAACGACGACGCGATCCGCTCGGCGGCGCTGCTGACCAAGGTGATCGCCTCCGCCGTCGCCGAGGGCCTGCAGGCCCGCGCCGGGCTGGGCCGAGGTGACGGCAAGCCCGAGGCGGAATCCGCCGAGCCGCTCGCGGAATGGGAGCAGGAGCTGCTGGCTTCCGCCACCGCCACCACTTCTGCCGCCAACGATGCCGACTCAGACGTAATCGAATCGACCATTGACCCCTCATAAGGAAGGCTGACCATTGGCGAATTTCACCGCTGCCGACGTCAAGCGGCTTCGGGAGCTCACGGGTGCCGGCATGCTCGACTGCAAGAACGCGCTTGCCGAAACCGACGGCGACTTCGACAAGGCCGTCGAGGCGCTCCGGATCAAAGGCGCCAAAGACGTCGGCAAGCGCGCCGAGCGGGCCACGGCCGAAGGTCTGGTCGCCGCCAAGAACGGCGCCCTCATCGAGCTGAACTCCGAGACCGACTTCGTGGCCAAGAACGCCGAGTTCCAGGCTCTCGCGGAGCAGATCGTCGACGCCGCGCTGCAGGCCAAGGCCACCGACGTCGACACGCTCAAAGCCGCCAAGGTTGGTGACAAGACCGTCGAGCAGGCCATCGCCGAGCTGTCGGCCAAAATCGGCGAGAAGCTCGAACTGCGCCGCGTGCAGTACTTCGGCGGCAACGTCGAGACCTACCTGCACAAGCGTGCCGCCGACTTGCCGCCCGCCGTCGGCGTGCTGGTCGAGTTCACCGGTGACGACAAAGATGCGGCTCACGCCGTCGCGCTGCAGATCGCCGCGCTCAAGGCGCGCTACCTTTCCCGCGACGAGGTTCCCGAAGATGTCGTGGCCAGCGAGCGCCGCATCGCCGAGGAGACCGCCAAGGCGGAAGGCAAGCCGGAGCAGGCGCTGCCCAAGATCGTCGACGGCCGGCTGAACGGCTTCTTCAAAGACACGGTGCTGCTGGAGCAGGCGTCGGTGTCCGACAGCAAGAAGACGGTCAAGAACCTGCTCGACGACGCCGGGGTGACGGTGACGCGGTTTGTTCGCTTCGAGGTGGGCCAGGCTTAACCACCGCGCTGCGGCGGGCTAGCGTCTGATGGCATGCGACACGTTCATGCTTTCGGCGACGATGCCCTGGGTGATCTGGACGCCGTCGGCCTCGCCGAGGCCATACGAGCCGGCCGGGTCGCCCGGGCGGAGGTAATCGAAGCCGCCATCGCCCGGACCGAGGCCGTCGACCCGGCGCTCAACGGATTGGCGTATGCGGCGTTTCGGCAAGCGCGAGCCACCGCCTCGGCCCCGGCGAACGGTTTTTTCCAGGGCGTCCCGACGTTCGTCAAAGACAACGTCGACGTGGCGGGCCAGCCGAGCATGCACGGCGCCGATGCGTGGACACCTTTTGACGCCGTCGCCGACAGCGTCGTCGCCGACCTGTATCTGGGCACCGGGCTGACCTCGCTCGGCAAGACGCAGCTATCGGAGTTCGGGTTCAGCGCATCTGCCGAACATCCTCGCCTCGGGCCGGTCCGCAATCCCTGGAACACCGACTACACGGCGGGCGCCTCATCGTCGGGGTCCGGCGCGTTCGTCGCCGCCGGCGTGGTGCCCATCGCGCACGCCAACGACGGCGGCGGCTCGATCCGTATCCCGGCCGCCTGCAATGGGCTGGTCGGGCTCAAGCCGTCTCGCGGGCGGTTGCCGCTGGACCCGACGCATCGCCGCATGCCGGTGGGCATCGTCGCCAACGGCGTGCTCACCCGCTCCGTGCGAGACACCGCGGCGTTCTACCGCGAGGCCGAGCGGACGTGGCGTAACCGCAAGCTGGCACCGGTCGGGGACGTCACCGGCCCCGGGAAGCAGCGGCTGCGAATCGCCGTCGTCACCCGCTCGGTGCAGCGGGAGTGCAGTCCCCAAATCCGCGAGCTGACTTTGAAGTCGGCCGGGCTGCTCGAAGAACTCGGCCACCGCGTCGAGCACCTCGACGTGCCCCCGGTGCCGGCCAGTTTCCCCGACGACTTCGTGCTCTACTGGGGTTTCCTGGCATTAGCACAGGTGCGCGGCGGACGGCGCATGTTCGGCAAGACGTTCGACCGCACCCGGTTGGACGGCTTGACGCTCGGCCTGGACCGACACACCAGCCGCAACATCCATCGGCTGCCGGCCGCGATCGTGCGGCTGAAACGGATTCGGCGGCGCACCGTGGAGTTGTTCCGCACGTACGACGCGGTGCTCACGCCGACGCTCGCCGACCAGACACCCCGCATCGGGCATCTGGCTCCCACCGACTACCAGCAGGTCATGGACCGGCTGATCGACTGGGTCGCGTTCACCCCGCTGCACAATGTCACCGGGGAGCCGGCGATCTCGCTGCCGTTGGCGCAATCCGCCGACGGGATGCCCGTGGGCATGATGCTCTCGGCCGACCTCGGCCAGGAAGCCCTGCTGCTGGAACTGGCCTACGAGCTCGAAGAGGCCCGGCCATGGGCGCGGATCCACTCCGTCGAGTCAGTCTGAACCCAGGCTGTCCAGCATGCGCTTGAACTCGCGCTGCTGCGCGGGGGTCAGCTTGCCCAGGATGCCGGCGTCGGCCGTGCGCACGGCGGCTTCGGCGCGCTTGAGCAACGCACGGCCCGAGGCGGTCAGGTTGGCCGGTAGGGCGCGCCCGCTGGACACCGATTCCGGCCGGGCCACTGCCCCAATGTCTTCCAGCTTGCGTAGCACGGTGTTCATCGCCTGCGGGGTGACGTTGGTGTGACGGGACAATTCGGCGCTGGACCTTCCCGGAGACATCGAAAGAATGCGCAAGCAAACGAATTCCGGAAGGGTCAGCCCGAGCGGGCTCAACACGGCGCTCACTTCCGGGCGTAGCACGGCTGCCACCCGGTAGAGCAGGAAGCCAAGCGGAGCGTCATCGGCGGCAACCATGTCAGCGATATTGACATATTCCGCCGGGTCGATGCACACATTGGTCGATGGCCGCAAAGCCGGCCAACCTCGCTACCGAGGTGCCACCCGGCCGTGATTGCCGCGCAGCCCAAGGGGTAACCGGGCAGCGGGAGAAAGTTATTTCACCGCATTGGCGCACGAGGAGGATTCATGCCGAAGACGACGAAAGGCGGCAAGCCGAAAAAGGACGAATTGCCCAGCACTTTGCAGCGTTCCAGCGCCAAAGCGCAACGGACGTTCGCGAAAACCCATGACGCGGCCGCTGCCGGCCAAGATCAGGACCCGGTTCATGCCGCCGGTGCAGCTTGACCATGATCTGGCCCGCGCCGAGGACGACCAATACGTCGACCGCAAGTATCGCGAGGTCGAAGATGCCATCCAGCAGGGTACGGACGCGCTCGCGCGCAAGCGCGCATTGCCGCTCTTCGCTTGACTTGGGCCCGATAAAGCTTGCAGCACAACGGGAATCGGGGTCCGGTGTGTTAGCGTGTGGCCGTCGTTGGTGTCGATTTCCAGAACGACGTCAGCGTCGATGAGGCAAGGATCTATTCGGGCTGCGGCGGCGTCGGCGCCATATAGCCCACGCCCCTGACGGTGCCGACCATTGACTGATGGTCAGATCCGAGTTTGGCGCGCAGTCGCCGGACGTGAACGTCGACCATGCGGACCCGACCGTTGCAGTCGTAGCCCCACACCTCGTGCATCAGCCGAGTACGTGTGAACGCCCGACCGGCATGCTGCACAAGGAAATCCAACAACTTAAACTCGTTCAGCGTCAGGCCCAGTTCTTCACCCGCCACCGATGCGGTGAAACTGGTCGGGTGCAGTAACAGGTCACCGAACTTCAATGTGCCGTTGATAGCGCCGCGCCGGCGCGTGATCGCCCCAGCCGTTCCTGCAGTTCGTCCGAAACGGTGCCGGGCAGCACCACATCGTCGAATTGTCCGTCGGCGCCGGCCGTCGCGGCCGGTGCGACGACGGCCACCACCGCGACCGCGGGTGACTCAGTTGTCAGCTGATGGCCGATTTTTTGAGCAGCCTCGGGGTCCGTGCGCGCATCGACGATGGCGACGTCGGCGCTTCCGTGCCGCCCATCAACGCGACCCGCCAACCGCGCGGCGGATCGTGCGCGTAAACGACTTCAGCTGCGGCAGAACGCATTCGAAATCGTCCGCATCGGTGAGCAATAGCACGTCCAACGACATCTCCCAACCTTGGTGTGGTGGGCCCCCGGCCCGTAGGCACCTCGCGGGGGAGATGTCGGCCAGCGCAGCGCTGATTACCCGCTCACGGCGAGATTAAGCAACCTTCGTCCTGCCCCGGGAAAATCGATGGGTCCGGTCCGTTTGCAACGGACCGGACCCATCCTCGTGGCAAGCTACTGGTTGGACTTCTGGCGCTCCTCAGCGGCCTCAGCGCCGCCGCGGGCCGCTTCGGCTTCGGCTTCCTTACGCGCTGCGTCGCGCTGTGCTTCCGCCTTGTCCTGCTGGGCCTGGCCCTCGCGAGTGAGGTCGTCGTGACCAGTCACTGCGCCAACAGCTTCTTTGGCCTTGCCTTTGACGTCCTCGACGACGCCCTTAACGGCTTCGGCAGGTCCCGAGTTGTTGTCCGCCATGGATCAGTTCCTCCTCGTTGGCATGTTTTGAGCGATCCGCGCTCACTGCCGATCGCCTTGAGCGATCGGCCCGGTCATACGGCGGGGGCGCGGTCCTTATTCTCAAGACCCGTCGTTTCCCGCCGCGTTGGTGCGGATTCCCCAGGGCGCGCGTCGCTCAAACATCTGATACCCCAAGGGTGCGTGACGCGAGCAACGGTATGGGGCCTTACCTGGGCCGATAGCCGGCAAGGGTGGTCCAGGTCGCCGACTGCGCGCATAATGCACCCCGCCGACGTCGCGTTGTGCTGCGATGAGGCAGGATGTGAAATGCCGTTCCGGTGAGGTCGCCCGGGATGGCACTCTCATGCGAGGAGTCTGATGACGGAGTCCAGCGAGTCCCGAGTCGCCGGCTCGGCGGCTCGGGAGCCGACGAACACCAGCCACGGCGGCCCGGCACCTGCACCGGAGAACGGACTAGCTTCCGGCCAGCAGCCGAGTCGGGCCAAGTATTCACGGGTGTTGCTCAAGCTTGGTGGTGAAATGTTCGGCGGCGGCCAAGTCGGTTTGGACCCTGATGTGGTGGCACGGGTGGCCCGGCAGATCGCCGAGGTGGTCCGCGGTGGTGTCCAAGTGGCCGTCGTCATCGGTGGTGGCAACTTCTTCCGTGGCGCGCAGCTGCAGCAGCGCGGTATGGAGCGCACCCGTTCGGACTACATGGGCATGCTCGGTACGGTCATGAACAGCCTCGCCCTGCAGGACTTCCTGGAGAAGGAAGGCATCGTCACCCGCGTCCAGACCGCAATCACCATGGGCCAGGTCGCCGAGCCCTACATTCCGTTGCGCGCCGTGCGCCACCTGGAGAAGGGGCGGGTGGTGATCTTCGGGGCCGGCATGGGGTTGCCGTACTTCTCCACCGACACCACGGCGGCGCAGCGGGCGCTGGAGATCGGCGCCGACGTGGTCTTGATGGCCAAGGCGGTCGATGGGGTGTTCTCCGAGGATCCGAGGCTGAATCCGCAAGCGGAGCTGATCACCGCGATCAGCCATCGCGAGGTCATTGACCGCGGGCTACGTGTGGCCGATGCCACCGCGTTCAGCCTGTGCATGGACAATGGCATGCCAATCCTGGTGTTCAACCTGCTGACCAATGGCAATATCGCCCGTGCGGTTGCTGGTGAGAAGATCGGGACGCTGGTCACCACCTGAGGGGAAGACGCAGATGATTGACGAGGCTCTCTTCGACGCGGAAGAGAAAATGGAAAAGGCCGTAGCGGTCGCCCGGGACGACTTGTCAACCATTCGGACCGGGCGCGCCAACCCGGGCATGTTCTCCCGGATCGTGATCGACTATTACGGCACCACTACCCCGATCACGCAGTTGGCCAGCATCAACGTCCCCGAGGCGCGGCTGGTGGTCATCAAGCCCTATGAAGCCGGTCAGCTGGGTGCGATCGAGACGGCGATCCGCAATTCCGACCTGGGGGTCAATCCCACCAACGACGGCACCCTGATCCGGGTGGCAGTACCGCAACTCACCGAAGAGCGTCGACGCGAGCTGGTCAAACAGGCCAAAGGCAAGGGGGAGGATGCCAAGGTCTCGGTGCGCAATATCCGCCGCAAGGCGATGGAAGAGCTGCACCGAATCCGCAAGGACGGCGAAGCCGGCGAGGATGAGGTCGGGCGTGCGGAAAAGGATCTGGACAAGACGACCCATCAGTACATCACCCAGATCGAAGAGTTGGTCAAGCACAAAGAAGGGGAGCTGCTGGAGGTCTAGCAGGCCGCTCAGCAGCTAAGACCAGTTAAGTCAGTGGCAACCACCGGCGAAGATATCCCGCCCGACGAGCCGGCGCGTGGGACCAAGAAGACCATGCAGCCGGCGAAGAAGACGTCCCGGGCCGGACGCGATCTGCCCGCCGCCATTTTGGTTGGCGCCAGCATCGGCGGCGTTCTCATCGCCACGCTGGTGTTCGCTCCGCGCTACTGGGTGGTCCTGGTCGCCCTGGCCATTTTGGTCGCGACCCACGAGGTGGTCCGGCGGCTGCGCGCAGCCGGATACGTCATACCCGTCATTCCACTGCTGGTCGGTGGCCAGGCCATGGTTTGGCTGACCTGGCCCTTCCATGTCGCCGGCGCGCTGGCGGGCTACGGCGCCACCGCAGTGGTCTGCATGTTCTGGCGGTTGTTCATGCAGGACAACAGCAAACGGCCGGAGCCGTTCGCCGGTTCGCCGTCGGCCAATTACCTGCGGGATACCTCGGCGACGGTGTTCCTGGCCACCTGGGTTCCCCTGTTTGCTTCCTTCGCCGCGTTGCTGATCTACCCGAAAGACGGCCCGGGTCGGGTGTTTTGCCTGATGGTCACGGTCGTCGCCTCCGACGTCGGTGGTTACGCGGTGGGGGTGCTGTTCGGCAAGCATCCGATGGTTCCCGCGATCAGCCCGAAGAAGTCCTGGGAGGGGTTCGCTGGTTCGCTGATCTTCGGCATCACGGCGGCGATCCTGACGGCGACCTTCCTGGCCCACAAGGCGCTGTGGGTGGGCGCATTGCTCGGTGTCGTGCTGGTGCTCACCTGCACGCTGGGTGACCTGGTGGAGTCCCAGGTCAAGCGGGACCTGGGCATCAAGGACATGGGACGCCTGCTGCCGGGTCACGGCGGGCTGATGGACCGGCTCGACGGGGTGCTTCCGTCGGCGGTCGCGGCGTGGATCGTTCTCACCCTCGTCTCCTGAAGCAGGAGATACTGGACATGTCATGGCCCAACAACTGGTTTTCGCCGAACCCCGCCCGAGCAGGCCGCCGCGGCATCTGGCCGACCTCGACGCGGAAGGCCGCGCGTCGGCGGTCGCCGAGCTGGGCCTGCCGGCGTTTCGGGCCAAGCAACTTGCCCACCAGTACTACGGTCGGCTGATCGCCGATCCGCGGCAGATGACCGACCTGCCGGCGGCGGTGCGCGACCGGATCGCCGAGGCGATGTTCCCGACGCTGCTCACCGCGGTTTCGGAGGTCACCTGCGATGCCGGTGAGACGCGAAAGACGTTGTGGCGGGCCGCCGATGGCGCGACGTTCGAGTCGGTGCTGATGCGCTACCCGGAGCGCAACACGGTGTGCATCTCGTCGCAGGCCGGGTGCGGTATGGCGTGTCCGTTCTGCGCGACCGGTCAGGGTGGATTGACTCGTAACCTGTCCACCGCGGAGATCCTGGAACAGGTTCGTTGCGGCGCCGTCGCGCTGCGCGACGAGTTCGGCCCGGTCAGTCAGCGGTTGTCCAACGTGGTGTTCATGGGCATGGGGGAGCCCCTGGCCAACTATGGCAGGGTGCTGGCCGCGGTGCGCCGCATCACCGAGCCGCCGCCGCACGGGTTCGGCATTTCGGCCCGCTCGGTGACGGTGTCGACGGTTGGCCTGGTTCCGGGGATCCGCAAACTTACCGACGAACGGATCGGGGTGACCCTGGCGCTATCGCTGCATGCGCCGGACGACGAACTGCGCGACACGCTGGTCCCGGTCAACAAACGGTGGAAGGTCGCGGAAGCCTTGGACGCCGCACGCTATTACGCCGATGTGACCGGTCGTCGGGTATCGGTCGAGTACGCATTGATCCGCGACGTCAATGATCAACCTTGGCGGGCCGATCTGCTGGGGCAGCGGTTGCATCGATTGCTCGGGCCGTTGGTTCACGTCAACCTGATCCCACTGAACCCCACCCCGGGCAGCGATTGGGATGCCAGCCCCAAGGCGGTGGAGCGGGAGTTCGTCAGGCGGGTCCGGGCGAAGGGGGTCGCGTGCACGGTCCGAGACACCCGCGGCCGCGAGATCAGCGCCGCCTGCGGACAGCTGGCCGCCGCAGGCGGGTAGCTGGAGCGCAGGCGAATCGACCGGGGCCTGCGGACAGCTGGCCGCCGCAGGCGGGTAGCTGCTACCTGATCCATCCGCGCCGGCGGCCCCACAAGTCGCGGGCCAGTGCGAAGAGGACCAGCGCGGCGAAGGCGATCAAGAACCAGTTCTCGATGTGGCCGACGTGGTTGCCGCGCAGCATGGCCAGTAGGAACACGAAGATGACCAGGCCGGTGATCTGCCAGGTGCGGTGATTGATTCTGCTCCAACCCCACGCCGTCGACGGCACCTCCGCGGTGTCGACGCCGTTGAAGTGCTCCACCTCGGTACTGGCCACGGCGAATCCCCTTCGGATCGGATTGGCTACTCGAGTGGAGATTCTGGCACACCCGCGGCGGGGTCCGCGGGCCACGGCCGTAACATGGCCGGTGCCGTCGGTGGACGGCACAATGAGTGAGTGACCAACCCCACCCCCGACGGGCAAACCGAGGGTCGCCTGCGTGTGCTGGTGCTGGGCAGCACCGGCTCGATCGGCACCCAGGCGCTGGAGGTCATCACCGCCAATCCGGACCGCTTCGAGGTGGTCGGCCTGGCCGCCGGGGGCGCGAATCTGGACACGCTGCTGCGGCAGCGGGCCGAAACCGGAGTCACCAACATCGCCATCGCGGACGAGGCTGCGGCCCAGCTGGCCGGCGACATTCCCTTCCGCGGCCCGGAAGCGGTCACCCGCCTGGTCGAGGAGACCGAAGCCGACGTCGTGCTCAACGCGCTGGTCGGGGCGCTCGGACTGCGACCCACCTTGGCTGCGCTGGAGTCGGGGGCACGGCTGGCGTTGGCCAACAAGGAATCGTTGGTGGCCGGCGGCCCGCTGGTGGTGCGTGCCGCGCGCCCGGGACAGATCGTGCCCGTCGACTCCGAACACTCCGCGCTGGCTCAATGCCTGCGCGGGGGTGCTCCCCACGAAGTCGCCAAGCTGGTGCTGACCGCCTCGGGCGGGCCGTTTCGCGGCTGGACCGCCGCCCAGCTCGAGGGCGTCACGCCGGAACAGGCGGGCGCCCATCCGACCTGGTCGATGGGCCCGATGAACACGCTGAACTCGGCGTCGCTGGTCAACAAGGGGCTGGAGCTGATCGAAACCCACCTGCTGTTCGGCATCCCCTACGACTGCATCGAGGTCGTCGTACACCCACAGTCGATTGTTCATTCGATGGTCACCTTCGTTGACGGCTCGACCATCGCCCAGGCCAGCCCCCCGGACATGAAGCTGCCCATCTCGCTGGCGTTGGGCTGGCCGGACCGAGTGCCCGGCGCCGCCCCGTCTTGCGACTTCAGCACCGCCGCTAGCTGGGACTTCGAGCCGCTGGACACCGGCGTGTTTCCCGCCGTCATGCTGGCTCGGCACGCCGGTGAGACCGGCGGCTGCATGACCGCCGTCTACAACGCCGCCAACGAGGAAGCAGCCGCAGCGTTCCTGCAGGGCCGGATCGGATTCCCCGCGATTGTCGGCACCATCGCCGAGGTATTGCGCGCTGCCGACCAATGGGCCGTCGGACCAGCTACCGTGGATGACGTACTCGAGGCGCAGCGTTGGGCCCGTGCGCGAGCGCAACGCGAGGTTGCCGGAATGGTCTTAGAAAGGTCCTAGCAGCGGAAATGATGTTCGTTGTCGGCATTGTGCTGTTCGCCCTTGCCATCTTGATCTCGGTGGCCCTGCACGAGTGCGGCCACATGTGGGTCGCGCGCGCCACCGGGATGAAGGTGCGCCGCTACTTCGTCGGCTTTGGCCCCACGCTCTGGTCGACCCGGCGCGGCGAAACCGAGTACGGCCTCAAAGCCGTCCCGCTGGGCGGCTTCTGCGATATCGCCGGTATGACCTCGGTCGAGGAACTGGCGCCCGACGAAACCGATCGCGCGATGTACAGGCAGGCGACCTGGAAACGAGTCGCGGTGTTGTTCGCCGGTCCCGGCATGAACTTCGTCATCTGCCTGGTGCTGATCTACGGCATCGCACTGGTGTGGGGCTTGCCCAACCTGCACCCGGACACCCGGGCCGTGGTCGGCGAAACCGCTTGTGTAGCACCGGAAGTGACTCCCGGCAAGGTTGCCGACTGCACCGGTCCCGGTCCGGCTGCGCTGGCCGGCATCCGCCCCGGTGACGTGGTCGTCAAGGTTGGTGACACTCCGGTGTCCACCTTCGAAGACATGGCCGCCGCGATCCGCAAATTGCACGGCACGGTTCCGGTCGTCGCGCAGCGCGACGGCACCACGATCACCACCTACGTCGACGTCACATCCACCCAGCGTTTCGTCAGCAATGGTCAGGGCGGTCCACCCCAAGCCGCGACGGTCGGTGCCATCGGCGTCGGCGCCGTCAAAGTGCCGCCCAGACACTATGGTGTGCTCTCCGCGATACCGGGCACCATCGCTTTCGCCGGCGACCTGACCGTCGAGGTCGGCAAGGCGCTCGTGACCATCCCGACCAAGGTCGGTGCGCTGGTGCACGCCATCGGCGGCGGGCAGCGCGACCCGCAGACGCCGATGAGCGTGGTCGGGGCCAGCATCATCGGCGGCGACACCGTCGACCACGGGTTGTGGGTGGCGTTCTGGTTCTTTTTGGCCCAGTTGAACCTCATCCTCGGCGCCATCAACCTGCTGCCGCTGCTGCCCTTTGACGGCGGCCACATCTCCATCGCGGTGTTCGAGAAGATCCGCAACATGATCCGATCGGCCCGCGGCATGGTCGCGGCCGCGCCGGTGAATTACCTCAAGCTCATGCCCGCCACGTACGTCGTCTTGGTGTTCGTGGTGGGGTACATGCTCCTGACCGTGACCGCTGACCTGGTCAATCCGATCAGGCTGTTCCAGTAAGACGAGAGAAGGCACACAGTGACTGTTGGCCTGGGCATGCCGGATGCTCCGGCGCCCACGCTCGCCCCTCGCCGCAAGACGCGCCAGCTGATGGTCCGCGACGTCGGCGTCGGCAGCGAATACCCGATCTCGGTGCAGTCGATGTGCACCACCAAGACCCATGACGTCAACTCGACGCTGCAGCAGATCGCCGAATTGACCGCCGCGGGTTGCGACATCGTGCGGGTGGCCTGCCCGCGTCAGGAGGATGCCGACGCGCTGGCCGAGATCGCCCGGCACAGCCAGATACCGGTGATCGCCGACATCCACTTCCAGCCGAAGTACATCTTCGCCGCCATCGACGCCGGGTGTGCGGCGGTGCGGGTGAACCCGGGCAACATCAAGGAATTCGACGGCCGGGTCGGCGAGGTCGCCAAAGCCGCGGCAGCGGCCGGGATCCCGATCCGCATCGGCGTCAACGCCGGCTCGCTGGACAAGCGGTTCATGGAGAAGTACGGCAAGGCCACGCCCGAGGCGCTGGTCGAGTCAGCGCTGTGGGAAGCCTCGCTGTTCGAGGAGCACGGCTTCGGCGACATCAAGATCAGCGTCAAGCACAACGATCCGGTCGTGATGGTCGCCGCCTACGAGCAGCTGGCCGCCCAGTGCGACTATCCGCTGCACCTGGGTGTCACCGAGGCCGGCCCCGCCTTTCAGGGGACCATCAAGTCCGCGGTCGCGTTCGGCGCGTTGCTGTCTCGCGGGATCGGCGACACCATTCGGGTGTCGCTGTCGGCGCCGCCGGTCGAAGAGGTGAAGGTCGGCATCCAGATTCTCGAGTCGCTGAACCTGCGTCCGCGCTCGCTGGAGATTGTGTCCTGCCCATCGTGTGGTCGCGCCCAAGTCGACGTCTACACGCTGGCGAACGAAGTGACCGCCGGCCTGGACGGTCTGGATGTGCCGCTGCGGGTCGCCGTGATGGGGTGCGTGGTGAACGGTCCGGGGGAGGCCCGCGAGGCCGACCTGGGGGTCGCATCGGGAAATGGCAAGGGGCAGATCTTCGTTCGGGGCGAAGTGATCAAGACCGTACCCGAGGCTCAGATCGTCGAGACGCTGATCGAGGAGGCCATGCGGCTGGCTTCGGAAATGGGGACCGATCACGGTCCCGGCACAACATCCAGCGGTTCACCCATTGTCACCGTAAGCTGATAGGGGCCAGTTGCCCTTCTGCTGGTCCTTCGTTCGCACCACAGAGAGTTCGCCCGATGTCGGCTCCGCCCATCTTTCGCCTTGTAGGCGAGCGACGGGTGTCCGTGGTGCGCGACGCCGCCGCTGTCTGGCGAGTGTTCGACGACGATCCCGTCGGATCGTGCATGGTGGCGGCGCGGGTGGCAGACCACGGCATCGACTCGACCTCGATCGGCGGGGAACTGTGGACGCTCGGCGGCGTCGAGGAGTCGCTGTGCTTCGCCGGCGCGAACCTGATTCCGCTCCGCGGCGCCCCGGCTGACCTGAACGCGTTCGCCGACGAGGCGATGAGCGGGGCGCGCCGCTGTTCGTCGCTGGTGGGCCGGGCCGAACAGGTGATGCCGATGTGGGAGCGACTCGAGTCGGCGTGGGGCCCGGCTCGTGATGTGCGCGACCACCAGCCGCTGCTGGCTCTGTCCGCCCACCCGAACTGTGACATCGACCCTGCGGTGCGCCAGGTCCGGCCCGACGAGCTGGACGCCTACCTGGTGGCCGCCGTCGACATGTTCATCGGCGAGGTGGGCGTCGACCCCCGGCTCGGCGACGGTGGTCGCGGTTATCGGCGACGGGTGGCCAGCCTGATCGCGGCCGGCCGCGCCTGGGCGCGATTCGAGCAGGGCCACGTCGTCTTCAAAGCCGAAGTCGGTTCGCAATCTCCCCGTGTCGGTCAGATCCAAGGGGTGTGGGTGCACCCGGAGTGGCGGGGCCTGGGCCTTGGCACGGCCGGCACCGCAACGGTGGCCGCCGTGGTCGTCGGGAGCGGGCGGACCGCCAGCCTGTACGTCAACAGCTTCAACACCGTGGCACGTGCCGCGTACGCCCGAGTGGGCTTTAACCAAGTCGGCACCTTCGCGACGGTGCTGCTGGACTGAGCCCGCGGGCCCGCGAGCGTGACCTGGCCGCGATTTCCGGCCGCGTTTTTCGCCGGGCGGTTACGTAAGAGCAGTTTCCTGCCGCGTAACGGTTCGGTCTCGGTGTGTCTGCGCCGGCGTCGACGCCACAGTTCTTAACATCAGCAACGATGGTAACTAGAACAACAGTGGCCTCATATGCCTCAGCTTTGTTGCTGGTCGGCGCCGTCGCGTTGTCAGGATGCACGCCGCGGCCGGACGGCCCAGGCCCAACCGCCGAAAAGTTCTTCGCCGCCTTGGCGGTCGGGGACACCGCGACGGCCGCCCAACTCAGCGACAACCCCAACGAAGCCCGCCAAGCCCTCAACGCGGCGTGGTCCGGGCTGCAGGCATCACACCTGGATGCGCAGATCCTCAACGCCAAGTACGCCGAGGACACCGGCACGGTCGCCTATCGCTTCACCTGGCACCTGCCCAAAAACCGGACGTGGAGCTACGACGGTCAGCTGAAGATGGCGCGCGACGAGGGGCGCTGGGAAGTCCGGTGGACCACCACCGGGCTGCATCCCAAACTCGGCGAGCACCAGACCTTCGCGTTGCGGGCCGATGCACCGCGGCGCGCCTCGGTGAACGAGTTGGGCGGCAGCGATGTGCTGGTACCGGGCTACCTGTATCACTACACGCTGGACGCCACCCAGGCCGGATCCGGGGCCGCGCTGATCGGGACGGTGCACGCGGTGGTGGACGTCCTGCATCCGTTCAACGGCACGCTGAACGACCCCCAGTTGCTCGCCGAACAAGCCAGCTCGGCGACCCAACCGGTGGACTTGGTGACGCTGCATCCTGACGACAACGACAAGGTCTTCCCCGCGATCGGCGGGCTGCCCGGCATCGTGATCACGCCGCAGCCCGAAATGCTGCCGACCGACCCGCATTTCGCGCCGGCGGTGATCTCCGCGGTGAAGAAGTCCGTGGTCGACCAACTCGACGGCGAGGCGGGCTGGCGGGTGGTCAGCGTCAACCAAAACGGCGTCGAGGTGGAAGTGCTGCACGAAGTGCAGGGGTCGCCGGCGCCGTCGGTCTCGATCACCCTGGACCGGGCCGTGCAGAACGCCGCTCAACACGCGGTGGACACCCGCGGCGGCAAAGCGATGATGGTCGTGATCAAGCCGTCGACGGGGGAGATTCTGGCGATCGCGCAGAACGGCGGCGCCGACGCCGACGGGCTGCTGGCCACCACCGGCCTGTTCCCGCCCGGCTCGACCTTCAAGATGATCACTGCCGGCGCCGCCGTCGACCGCGACATGGCCACTCCTAACACGATGCTCGGCTGCCCCGGCCATATCGACATCGGGCACCGGACCATCCCCAACTACGGCGGCTTCGATCTCGGCGTGGTGCCGATGTCACGCGCGTTCGCCAGTTCGTGCAACACCACGTTCGCCGAACTGAGCAGCAAAATGCCGCCCCGCGGTTTGACGCAGGCCGCAACCCGTTACGGAATTGGGCTGGATTATCAGGTGGACGGCATCACGACGGTAACCGGGTCCGTGCCGCCGACGGTGGACCTCGCGGAGCTCACCGAAGACGGCTTCGGCCAGGGCAAGGTGCTGGCCAGCCCGTTCGGCATGGCTCTGGTGGCGGCGACCGTCGCGGCCGGCAAGACGCCGGTGCCACAGCTGATCGCCGGGCGGCCCACCACGGTCCAGGGCGACACCACGCCGATCAGCCCGAAGATGATCGACGCGCTGCGGCCGATGATGCGCCTGGTGGTGACCAATGGGACCGCCAAGGAGATCGCCGGCTGCGGGGCGGTGTACGGGAAGACCGGCGAAGCCGAATTCCCCGGCGGATCACATTCCTGGTTCGCCGGTTACCGCGGCGACCTGGCCTTCGCCGCCCTGATCGTCGGGGGCGGCAGCTCGGAATACGCGGTGCGGATGACCAAAGTGATGTTCGAATCGCTGCCGCCGGACTTCCTGGCCTAGGGCTGGCCTGAATAATCGGCGCGCCTCGGCGGAATATCTGCCTGAGCTGGGAAAATAGGTTCATGCTGGGTGTGGAGCGGGCGGATCGGGAACTGTTGGACGCGGAGGCTCTGGTCGGCCATCTGGTGGCTGAGGGCAGCATGTTTGCGTTCCTGGCCGCGCATCGCCGGGACTTGTTCTGTGACAAGGAGTTCGAGGACCTGTTCCCCTCGGGGCGGGGACGGCCGTCGATCCCGGCGTCGGTGATGGCCTCGATCCTGGTGCTGCAGACCCTGCATGATCTGTCCGACCGGGAGACCGCCGAGGCGGCCCGGTGCGATCTGCGGTGGAAGGTCGCTACCGGGATGGCGTTGGACCACAATGGATTCGACCCGACCACCCTGGTGTACTGGCGTAACCGGCTGGCCAAGTCGCAGCGGCCGCATCGGATCAACGAGGCGGTGCGCAGGGTGGTCGCCGAGACCGGGATCCTGCGGGGCCGCCGCAAACGTGCGGTGGATTCCACCATCCTGGCCGATGCGGTCGCCACTCAGGACACCATCACCCAGCTGATCTCGGCGATCCGGCGGGTCGGGCGGATCGTGCCCGGCGCCGCCGAGCAGATCGTGGCGGTGTGCACCGGTCACGACTACAGCCGCCCCGGTAAGCCGTCGATCGACTGGGACGAGCCCGGTGCGAAGGATGCGTTGGTCTCGGCGTTGGTCAACGATGCGAATGCGCTGCTGGAAGCACTCGCCGTTGACTCGGACGAGGCCGAGGAGCCGGCGGCCGCGGCAGTGGGGTTGCTGGCGTTGGTCGCCGGCCAGGATGTCGAACCCGCCGAGGGATCCGACGGCACCGATGGGCGGTGGCGGATCGCCCGCAAGGTGGCCCCCGACCGGGTGATATCGCTGGTGGACCCGGAGGCGCGGCACACCCGCAAGTCGTCGGAGGCACGTCGCGACGGGTTTCGGGCGCATGTGGTGGCCGAGCCGGAGACGGGGATCATCACCGACGAGGCGCTCACCAAGGCCGCCGGCATGGAGAACTCCGATCCGGCGGTGGCGGAGAAGTTCGTCGCCGCCGACGGCGCCACCGACGACGGTGAGGCGCGCACGCCGGAGTGGTACGGCGATTGCGCTTACGGCACAGGGGATCTGCGTGGCGCGATCCGCGACGCCGGACACGACGCGGTGATCAAGCCCAGGCCGATCCCTGCCGCGGTCGCGGGTGGATTCACCGTGGACGACTTCACTGTCGACGAGGCCGCCGCCACCATGACCTGCCCGGCTGGCAACACCCGTCCCATCACCAAGGCCCGTCACGTGGTCTTCGGCGCACTGTGCCGCAACTGCCCGCTCGCCGCGCGCTGCACCACATCCAAGACCGGCCGCACCATCAGCCTGCACGAGCGTGACGACCTGCTCCGCCGGGCTCGCCGCGACTGGACCGACAAGCCCGACCTGCGGGAGAAGTACCGGATGAACCGGCCCAACGTGGAACGCGTCGTCTCCCAGATCGCCAGCCGCGGCGGCCGTCGCCTGAACCTGCGCTATCGCGGCACCGACAAGAACCACGCATGGCTCACCCGCCGCACTGCCGGACTCAACCTGCGTAACCTCGTCGGCCGTGGCCTCACCCGAACGACAGGAATCTGGGCCTTGGTGCCGCAGACCACCTGAACAAGGCGGCCCACCGGCGCCAAAACGAAGCCGTCACCGGGCTCTCGCCGGCCATCCACCGGCCGCCGACGCCACCTCTGTCACCGACCCGACAGCCGTTCCCGCACGATCCGCCTTCGCCAGCGCCTGCGCGCGATATTCGCTCCTTGGCTCGCGCGGCTCCCTGTCCCCAGAAACCGCCTTGTTCAGCGGCCTCCTAGGGCCGGTGCTGTAGCCTCAGCCACCCGGCTCCGCGCAGCGGTAAGTTACGAGGGTAAGCCGTCGATAGGCTAAGCGTCAGGAAAGGCCATGACTGAGACCGGTGGAGAGATGGTGGCGTTACGGGTCTCGGACGCCGATCGAAACGGCACGATGCGGCGACTGCACAACGCCGTCGCGCTCGGGCTGATCGATATCGACGAGTTCGAGCAGCGCTCGTCGCAAGTGTCCTACGCACGCACCCGAGGTGAGCTGGACAGGCTGGTCGGTGACCTGCCCGGGCCGGGCGCCATCGTCACGTCCGCGGCTGACCGGGTGGAACTGCGTGGCTGGGCCGGCTCGCTCAAGCGCCACGGCGAATGGACGGTGCCCACCCGCCTGGCGCTGGTACGGCGGCTGGGCTCGGTCGAACTCGACCTCACCAAAGCCCGGTTCGCCGGACCGGTGGTGGTCATCGAACTCGACATCAGGCTCGGCTCGGTGGAGGTCCGGCTGCCCGTTGGCGCCAGCGCGTCCATCGACGACGTCGAGGTCTACGTAGGCAGCGCCAGCGACCGCCGCAAAGACGCACCCGGCGAAGGACGCCCGCACGTGGTGTTGACCGGTCGGGTGGTGTGTGGTTCGGTGATCATCCGCGGGCCGCGCCGATCGCTGCTGCGCCGCCGCGCGGGCTGATCGGCTCAGCCCGCGTCGCGGGTGAATTGAGGGCGGCCGCATGCGGCGTGTCGCCGCCCCACCTTCACACGGCACGCCGCGGATGCACACTCGTGGCTCAGCCCGCGTCGCGCGGTGTGATTAAGCTGGTCGGCATGCCTGCTCGCACCGCGCTTTCCCCCGGAGAGCTGTCCCCGACTCTGGCGGTGCCCAGCCGCATCCCCCGTCCGGAATACGCGTGGAAGGCAGGCGTCCAGGAAGGCAGCGAGCCGTGGGTGCAGACGCCTGAGGTCATCGAGAAGATGCGCGTCGCCGGCCGGATTGCGGCCGGCGCGCTGGCCGAGGCCGGCAAAGCGGTTGCCCCCGGAGTGACGACCGATGAACTGGACCGGATCGCCCACGAGTACATGATCGACCACGGCGCCTACCCGTCCACCCTGGGCTACAAAGGATTCCCGAAGTCGTGCTGCACGTCGCTCAACGAGGTTATCTGCCATGGCATCCCCGACTCGACGGTCATCGAGGACGGCGACATCGTCAACATCGACGTCACCGCCTATATCGACGGGGTGCATGGTGACACCAATGCGACGTTCTTGGCCGGCGACGTCGCGCAAGAGCACCGGCTGCTGGTGGAGCGAACCCGAGAGGCGACGATGCGCGCAATTAACGCCGTCAAGCCTGGTCGCGCCCTGTCGGTCATCGGCCGAGTCATCGAGTCGTACGCAAATCGCTTCGGGTACAACGTGGTTCGTGACTTCACCGGTCACGGGATCGGTACCACGTTTCACAACGGCTTGGTGGTGCTGCACTACGAGCAGCCCTCCGTGGCGACCATCATGCAGCCGGGAATGACGTTCACCGTCGAACCGATGATCAACCTCGGTGGCCTGGACTACGAGATCTGGGACGACGGCTGGACCGTTGTCACCAAGGACCGCAAGTGGACCGCACAGTTCGAGCACACCCTGCTGGTCACCGACACCGGCGTCGAAATCCTCACGCTGCCGTGAACCGTTGAGCGGGGCTCTGCTGGTCGCCGGCACCAGCTCCGACGCCGGGAAGTCGCTGGTGGTCGCGGGCCTGTGCCGGTTGTTGGCCCGCAAAGGTGTGCGGGTGGCGCCCTTCAAGGCCCAGAACATGTCCAACAACTCCGTGGTCACCGTCGAAGGCGGCGAAATCGGGCGGGCTCAGGCGATTCAGGCCCGGGCTGCGGGGTTGGAACCCAGCGTGCGTTTCAACCCGATCCTGCTCAAACCGGGCAGTGACCGCACCTCACAGCTGGTGATCCGGGGCCGGGTCGCCGACTCGGTCACGGCGACAAACTACCTTCAGCACCGCGACCGGCTTGCCGCGATCGTCTCGGACGAACTATCTTGCCTGCGTGACGAATTCGATGCGGTTATCTGCGAAGGGGCCGGTTCGCCAGCCGAAATCAACTTACGTGCCACGGATTTGGCCAACATGGGATTGGCCAGGGCGGCGAATCTGCCGGTGGTCTTGGTCGGTGACATCGACCGCGGCGGCCTGCTCGCTCATCTGTTCGGGACGCTCGCGGTGCTCGAGCCGGCCGACCAGGCGCTGATCGCCGGTTTCATCGTCAACAAATTTCGCGGTGACCCGGCCCTATTGCAACCCGGGCTGCAGCAACTGCTTACCATGACCGGCCGCCCGACCTACGGGGTGCTGCCCTACGCCGACGATCTGTGGCTGGACGCTGAGGACTCGCTGTCGGTGGTCGCGCACCGCGTGGTTGGCATACCCGCCGCACCGCGCGGCCGGGAGTGGCTGCGGGTGGCCGTGATCCGGCTGCCGCGAATCTCGAATTCCACCGACGTCGAGGCGCTGGCCTGCGAGCCCGGTGTGGTGGTGCGCTGGATAACCGACGCCGCCGACGTGGCCGACGCGGACCTGATCGTGATTCCGGGCAGCAAAGCCACCGTCGCCGACCTGTGCTGGCTGTGCGATCACGGCCTGGCCGGCGCCATCACCGAGCACGCCGCGGCCGGCAAGCCGGTGCTGGGCATCTGCGGCGGGTTTCAGATGCTGTGCCGGAGCATCGATGACCCGGTGGAATCCGGCGCCGGGCAAGTGGCTGGGCTGGGGCTGTTGGACGCCGACATCGCCTTTCACGATGCCAAGACATTGCGTCGCTGGCAGCGGCGGACCGATGGCTGTTTGGCGGGCTACGAAATCCGTCACGGGCGCATGTCGCGGTGCGCCGAAGAGACCTGGTTCGGGACCGACGACGAGGGCCGGCCGCACGGCGTCCGGCGCGGCGCCATTTTCGGCACGCATGGGCATGGCCTGCTCGACAACGACGAGTTCCGTCGCGACTGGCTCACCGACGTGGCCGCTGCGGCGGGCCGAAGCGGCTTCCTCGTCGCAGAGACCGACGTCGCCGCGCGGCGCGATGCCCAACTGGACTTGATCGCCGATCTGCTGGCCGCACATGTCGACCTCGACGCGGTCCTGGCACTGCTGGACGGCCCGCCGCCCCGCGGCCCGCATGTGGTAAGTCGGTTGCGGCCGTGACGGATTCGCTCAGATATGACGACGCGTGGTTCGTGCCGGCGGCGACGCAGCGAACCGTCGTGCATCGCGGACCGGATTGGCGGTGCGCGCACGGATGTGGATGAATCGTCGCGCGGGCAGGCCGATTGGTTGTAGCGTGCGTAGGTGCCCTCGATGATGACCACGCTCGACGGCTTTCCCGTCCCTGTGGGTGTAGCCGGTCCGGAGAAGGGCGTTGTGGTCGTCATAGTCGGTGATGAGGAACGTGCCCCCGCGGCGTATGACGCGGTGTGCGAGCGCCTGCACACCGCATCGCTTCGAACGGTCGTTGTCGGCCTCGATCCGCGCCTGACGCCCAAGTCGGTGGTCGGCATCCTCGACGCGCTGGGCATCGGGTGGGCCGTGGTGGTGGGCGACCGCGCCGGTGGCGACCTCGCGTGGGAACTCGCGGCAACCAAGCTGGGCCGGTTCGTCGGCCTGGTGGTGATCGACCGGGGACATCCCCGGGTGGCCGACCGCGACGGCGTGGTGCGCGACGAACACTGCCCGCCGGTGGAGATCGGCACCACCGCGCTGTTCAGCTCCCCCGCCGCCGGGGCGGTGGCCCGCGCCAGCCAGCAGTACGTCTACGCCGAATACCGGGTGGTGCATCTGGGACGGCGCACCGTGCAGGAGTCGACGGCACAGTTGGCCGCCGAGATCGTATTGCGCACCAGTACCTGGTAACCGGCCGGGAGCCCGATGCTGTCGTTGGGAGCGCTGGAAGAGCTGGTGGCAAGCGGCGAGGTGGACACCGTCATCGTCGCGTTCGCCGACATGCAGGGGCGGCTGGTCGGCAAGCGCGTGAGCGCGCGGTTCTTCGTCGACGAAGTGGTGGCCGCCGGTGCGGAGTGCTGCAGCTATCTGCTGGCCGTCGACGTCGATATGAACACCGTGAGCGGATACGCGATGTCGGGCTGGGACACCGGGTACGGCGACATGGTGATGAGGCCCGATCCATCCACCCTTCGCCGCATTCCCTGGCTGCCCAACACTGCCCTGGTGATAGCCGACCTCAGCTGGGCCGACGGCAGTTGCGTCCCCGTGGCACCCCGCGCCGTGCTGCGCCGCCAGCTCGACCGGCTGGCCGCAAACGGACTGATGGCTTACGTCGCGACCGAGCTGGAGTTCATAGTGTTCGACGAGCCGTATCGCGAGGCGTGGGCCAGCGGTTATCGCGGCATGACACCGGCCAGCGACTACAACATCGACTATGCGATCTCGGCGTCATCGCGGATGGAGCCGCTGCTGCGCGACATTCGCCAGGGTATGCAGGGTGCAGGTTTGCCTTTCGAGGCCGTCAAAGGCGAATGCAACCAGGGTCAGCAGGAGATCGGATTCCGTTACGACGAGGCGTTGGTCACTTGCGACAACCACGCCATCTACAAGAACGGTGCCAAGGAAATCGCCGACCAGCACGGCAAGAGCTTGACGTTCATGGCGAAATACGATGAGCGGGAAGGCAATAGCTGCCACATTCACCTCTCGCTGCGCGACGAGGATGGTGCTGCGGTGTTCGCCGACGACGGGCGCCCGCACGGGATGTCGGCGACGTTTTGTAGTTTCCTGGCCGGCGTGCTCGCCACCTTACCCGAGTTCACTGTTTTCTATGCGCCGAACATCAACTCCTACAAGCGATTTGCCGATGCCAGCTTTGCACCCACCGCGGTGGCCTGGGGACTGGACAATCGCACCTGCGCGCTGCGGGTGGTCGGCCACGGGCGCAACACCCGGGTGGAATGCCGGGTTCCCGGCGGCGACGTCAACCCCTACCTGGCGGTCGCGGCGCTGGTCGCCGCGGGGCTGTACGGTGTCGAACAGGGTCTGCAGCTTCCCGAGCCGTGCGTCGGGAACGCCTATGCGGCCCCCGGTGTGCAGCGGCTGCCGGCCACGCTGGCCGACGCGGCCGCGCTTTTCGGCGAGTCGGTGCGCGCCCGCGAGGCGTTCGGCGACGACGTGGTCGCGCACTACCTGAACAATGCTCGGGTGGAATTGGCGGCGTTCAACGCGGCGGTCACCGATTGGGAGAGGATGCGTGGTTTTGAACGCCTCTAGGCGCCCGGTTGTCGGCCTGACGTCCTATCTCGAGCAGATACAAACCGGGATCTGGAACATCCCCGCGGGTTATCTGCCGGCCGATTACTTCGAGGGCGTCGTCATGGCCGGCGGCATCGCGGTGTTGCTGCCGCCGCAGCCGGTGAACCCCGACATCGTCAGCTCGGCACTGGACAGCGTGCACGCGCTGGTGATCACCGGCGGCTATGACCTCGACCCCGCCGCGTACGGCCAGCAACCCCATCCAAGCACCGACCAGCCTCGTCCCGCCCGCGACGCCTGGGAGTTCGCGTTGGTGCGGGGGGCGCTGGCGCGGGGGCTGCCGGTGCTGGGCATCTGCCGCGGCGCGCAAGTGCTCAATGTCGCATTCGGCGGCACCCTGCACCAGCACCTGCCGGACGTTCTCGGGCACCACGGCCATCGGGCGGGCAATGCGGTGTTCAGCAGGCTGCCGGTGCGCACCGTGGCGGGTACCCGGTTGGCGGCGCTGCTGGGGGAGACCGTCGACGCGCCGTGCTACCACCATCAGGCCATCGACCAGGTCGGGGACCCTCTGGTGGTTAGCGCCGTTGACCCTGACGGGGTGGTGGAGGCGCTCGAACTGCCCGGCGACAGCTTTGCGCTTGCCGTGCAGTGGCATCCGGAGCAGTCCCTGGACGACCTGCGGCTGTTCACCGCCATCGTCGAGGCGGCGGGGTGCTACGCGGACAGCCGATGAACACCGTCCAACTGATCAACCCGGCCACCGAGGACGTGCTGGGGTCCGTAAAGCATCTCGACGCTACCGCGGTCGACGACGCGGTCGCGCGGGCCCGGGCGGCGGGGCGGCGCTGGGCGCGGTTGTCGCCGTCGGAGCGGGCCGCCGGGTTGCGCGCGTTCGCCGCCGCCGTCGACGCCCATCTCGACGAGCTCGCCGCGCTCGAAGTCGCCAATTCGGGACATCCGATCGTGTCGGCCGAATGGGAGGCCGGCCACGTCCGCGACGTGTTGACGTTCTACGCTGCTAGCCCGGAACGCTTGGCGGGCAAGCAGATTCCGGTCGCCGGAGGAATCGACGTCACCTTCAACGAACCACTGGGCGTGGTCGGTGTGATCACGCCGTGGAACTTCCCGATGATGATCGCATCGTGGGCCGTCGCCCCGGCGCTGGCCGCGGGCAACGCGGTGCTGGTCAAACCCGCCGAGTGGACACCCCTGACCACCATCCGGCTTGGTGAGTTGGCGGTGCAAGCCGGGCTGGACGCGGATCTGCTGCAGGTCTTGCCGGGCGAGGGCGCGGTGGTCGGGCAGCGGCTGGTCACCCACCCTGATGTTCGAAAAATCGTGTTCACCGGCTCCACCGAAGTCGGTAAAAAGGTGATGACCGGCGCGGCCGCTCACGTCAAGCGGGTGACGCTGGAACTGGGCGCCAAGAGCGCCAACATCATCTTCTCCGACTGCGACCTGGAGCGTGCCGCGGCCACCGCGCCGGCCGGGGTGTTCGACAACGCCGGGCAGGACTGCTGTGCGCGCAGCCGGATCCTGGTGCAGCGCAACGTTTATGACCGGTTTATGGAGCTGTTGGAGCCGGCGGTGCGCGGCGTGGCCGTCGGGGATCCTCGCTCGCGTGACACCGAGATGGGTCCGCTGGTGTCGGCCGCGCACCGCGACAAGGTGGCTTCCTATGTGCCCGAGGGCGCCCCGGTCGCGTTTCGCGGCACCGCGCCGACCGGTCGCGGATTTTGGTTTCCGCCAACGGTTCTGACGCCGCGGCGCGGCGATCGCGCCGTCACCGAGGAGATCTTCGGCCCAGTCGTCACGGTGCTGGCCTTCGACGACGAGTACGACGCGGTCGCACTGGCCAACGACACCGTCTACGGCCTGTCCGGATCTATCTGGACCGACGACCTGTCCCGCGCGCTGCGGGTGTCGCGAGCGGTCGAATCCGGCAATCTATCGGTGAATTCGCACGCCTCGGTCCGCTACAACACCCCGTTCGGCGGCTTCAAGCAGTCGGGATTGGGCCGTGAGCTGGGCCCGGACGCGCCACTGAAATTCACCGAGACCAAGAACGTGTTCATCGCCATCAAGGAGGTTCCGTGATGGACCTGGCCCGACGGCTCGCCGGGCGGGTTGCCGTCATCACCGGCGGCGGGAGCGGTATCGGATTGGCCGCGGGACGGCGGATGCATGCCGAAGGCGCGCGCATTGTGGTGGCTGACGTCGACAGCGACGCCGGCGCCGCGGCCGCCGGCGAGCTGTCCGGTTTGTTCGTGCCAACCGACGTTTCCGACGAGGACGCGGTCAACGCGCTGTTCGACACCGCGGCGCGGCGCTATGGCTCCGTCGACGTCGCGTTCAACAACGCCGGCATCTCACCGCCCGAAGACGACGTCATCGAAAACACCGGACTGGCGGCATGGCAACGCGTCCAGGACGTCAACCTCAAATCGGTGTACCTGTGTTGCCGGGCGGCCTTGCGGCACATGGTTCCCGCGCGCAGCGGTTCCATCATCAACACGGCGTCTTTCGTGGCGGTGCTGGGATCGGCGACCTCGCAAATCTCCTATACCGCCTCGAAGGGCGGTGTCCTTGCCATGTCTCGGGAGCTGGGGGTGCAATTCGCGCGGCAGGGTATTCGGGTGAACGCGCTGTGCCCGGGACCGGTCAACACCCCGCTGCTGCAAGAGCTGTTCGCCAAAGACCCCGAACGGGCGGCTCGCCGGCTGGTGCATGTGCCGTTGGGGCGGTTCGCCGAACCCGACGAGATCGCTTCTGCCGTAGCGTTTTTGGCCAGTGATGACGCATCGTTTATCACCGCGTCGACATTCCTCGTCGACGGGGGCATCAGCTCTGCCTATGTCACCCCAATTTGAGGGCGCCCAAGGCGATTCCCAGCGGCTGCGCGGTTTGGCGGATGCCCATTGCCAGGCCGCGCTGTTGTGGCGGGAACCAGGCGGACACCAGCCGCCCCCCGGCGGCGTTGCAACTCGCCGCGGTTATGCCGCCGAGAAACAGATAGACACCCGTCAACAGCAGCGAATGGGTAGAGGCTGCCGCGCAGGTCGCCACCGCGGTAAGTGCCGAGCCAACCGTCAACACCGCACGTTCGCCGACCCGATCCAGCACGTACTCCCACAAGACCAGCGTGACCACCATGCCCTAACTGGGCATCGACGACAACAGGCCGGCTTCGGTCAGCGGAATGCCACGACGGGCCTGTAGCGAAGGGATCAGGAACGCGAAGCCATTGATGAATAAGAACGAACTTGCCGTCACCCCCAGCGAGACGATCATGATCGACCACCGCGCACCGGCGCCGAGGCGGAAGATCATCACGTCCGCTTCTTTTAGCATGCAACCATATTGGCAGAATCGTTTTGCCCAGCACGTGCCTGACGGCCACCGCATCGCCGTAACTTATTGAACGCTAGGGTAATTCCTAAACTAGCTTGGTGTCTAGCCACGGATATGAATCTCTTGTATTACGAAAAGTGTTGGTAGCAACCGCGAGTGGATACCTAATCTTAGGAAATACCTACCGCTTCTCAGGGCGCGCTAAGTTGAGGTAGCTCCACAGCCGATGCGGTGGCACCGGACGGTACGGTCGAAATGGTGGGGACTGCACCGATGCGACGAGACCGGAAGGTCGTCTATGAATGACGTGGCGAAACAGACGTCGACCAAGGTACCGGCGGTCACCCTGGGCTTTTGGGTCATCAAGATCCTGGCGACAACGTTGGGCGAGACGGGCGGCGACACCGTCACCATGACGCTCAATTGGGGCTATTTGGCCGGGGTCGTGCTTTTCGGTGTCGCACTGGTTGTGCTGGTTGCCGCGCAGATCTTTGCCAAGCGTTTCCATGCGACGTTGTACTGGGCGACGATCGTGGCCTCGACGACGTTCGGCACCGCGATGGCCGATTTCGCGGATCGCTCACTGGGGATCGGCTATGCGGGCGGGTCGCTCCTGCTGTTGGTTTGCCTCCTGGTCACCTTGGGGCTTTGGCGGTGGTCGCTGGGAACGGTTTCGGTGACCAGCGTTGCGACGCCGACGGCGGAGGCCTTTTACTGGCTGACCATCACGTTTTCGCAGACGCTGGGCACCGCGCTGGGCGATTGGCTCGCCGACACTCGCGGGTTTGGTTACGAACGCGGGGCATTGGTGTTCGGCGCGGCTCTGCTCGTGGTGGTGGCCCTGTACTACTGGACCGATGTGTCGCGGGTCGCCTTGTTTTGGGTCGCCTTCATCCTGACGCGGCCGCTGGGCGCCACCGTCGGAGACTTCCTCGACAAACCCGTCGCCGACGGAGGTCTGGCCTTGAGCCGTCCGCTGGCCTCCGCGGTCATCGCCGCCATCATCGTCGCGTTGCTAATCGTCCTGCCCCAACGAGCAGGCCGTCACCCCGGCCAGACGCGAGGTCAGCCGGCCCAACCGTAACCGAAGCGGCTGTTCAGTCTCCCGCTGTCGTGAGTGTGATGAGTGAAATCGGCCGCGGCGCCCGGTGGGCGCGTTACCAGCCGGCGTCCCGAGCGCTGCGGCCGCTCCAGGCAAGCCAGGCGATGTAGGCGACCCCGACGGCTAAGGCAACCAATTGAATTCGTTGGGCCAGCCCAACTTGTTCGCGGCTGGGGGCCGTCTCATCGAGTACGACTTCCGCGAGCGTCCACATCGTGCTGGCCACCGACACGAGCGAGATCGCGGCGCCGGCGCGGTGCGCGAGGGTTCCCGGCTTCGTGCCGACTGTGAAGCACACGATCGCCACCAGCAGCCCGGCGATGGCGGCGGCGCTGGTGACGGTGTGTAAGGCATCGGTGATGGGCAGTTGATGCGCGGCTTGGCGGGCCGCGCACCCGGGGCCGATGTGCGGGCCACAGGGCATCGGAAGCAGCGAATCCGCCGTGGTCGCGGCGCCAAAGCCGGCCAGTCCTGCCCAGGCGGTTCGGGATGTGAGCGATCGCGGCTCGCCGTTCAGCAGCATGACGGCCGCCGCAGCGACCGCAAGCAAACCGGCGGCGAGGTCGGTGGAGGCGAATAACCAACGGTCGGGTCCGGTCCGCCTGGCCAGTTCACTGGCGTAGGCGCACACCAGGTCAGTGCCGAGATGCAATGGAAATTGCAGCACCCACGCCGAATACGGGATTGCGCTCAAAGCCAGACCCACAGCGGCGAACGTTCGGCCCCGCCGCCCCAGGGGAACGTCGGCTGCTGCCCGGCCCGCCGCGGTCTCACGCATGAGGGCAGACTTCACCCCACTACCGTTGTTAAACCCCAAGCGACGAAGTTGCGGCCCGAGCAAGCGTCGTCAACGGCCAACGCGGCTCAGCCGTGCGCTCCCAGCACCATCAGCGGGATCGCCGTTTCGGCCGCGGTGGCCGCGCCGTGAAAGCCGACGAGTCGAGCCGATTCCGGCGGTTCGTGGGAGGTTGCCAGCACCGCCGCATCACCGGTGCAGGTGACCACGACATCGCCGATGCGGGCCAGGTGTTGCGGGCTGACCGGTCCGAACATTCCCGTGGCCACGGCTTCCTCGCGGTTGTACACTTCGGCCCGCCCGTCCAGCACCTCGCCCCAGGCGGCCTGCACATCCGCGGCGGCCCCGGCCTCGGTGTGCAGATAACGCACGCGCGGCTCGCCGGCGATTACCCGTATCCCCTCGCCCAATCGCGGATCGGTATCGAGGTCGACGCGGGCGTCCGCCGGGACATTGAGGCCGCCGTGGTCGGCGGTCACCAGCAGTGCCGAATTTGCCGGCACCTTCTCGACCAGGCGACTCAGCAGCGTATTCACCCGCCCGCCCGCCTCGTGCCACTCGGTGGACCCGATGCCGAACACATGAGCCGCGGTGTCCAGATCAGCGGTGTAGCCATAGACCAATCCCGGGGCCGCACACAACTCGTCGGCCACCCGCTGTGCGTAATCGTCGGTCGGATCGGTGGGGCGGAAGGTGGCGCCGCGATAGGCGGCTTCGGTCAGCCCACTGCCCAAGAAGGTCGCCGGCAGCACGGCGCGCGCCCCAAAGCCGGCTCGTTCCAGGCGCCCGAACCAGGTTGGTAACGGTTGCCATGCGGCTGGTGGTGGATCGTCACGCCACAAGATGTGGTTGATTACCCGATCGGTGCCCGGAATGTTAAGCGTGAAGCCCAGGATCCCATGCTCGCCGGGCTCCGCCCCGGTGCCCAGGGATACCAGGCTGGTCGGTGTGGTCGACGGGAACGTGCAGGCCAGCTGGCTAAGCCGCCCGGTCGCACCGGCCAGCACGGCGGCGAGCAGCGGGGCACTGCCGTCGAGCTGAGGAAGCAAATGCCAACCCAGGCCGTCGACCAGCACCACCACCACCCGGTCGACTTCGCCCACCGATTCCGCAAGACCCAGTTTGTCGACACCACCCGCCGCGCCGAGCAGCGCCGCGACGGCGGGCAGCACATCGCAGATAGAACCGGGCACGCCGCCCAGTCTGGCACGCCATTAGAGGTCCGCGACCCGTTTGCTGGTCAGCCGCAGCTGACGGTCGGTACTGTCGGCGAGCGCAGCGGCCTGATGCGCCGACAGCCGCCCGCACAGCCGGCCCCAGTGCACCGCAACCTGGTCGCCGGCGGCCACTTCGGGCATCGCGCTATACCCGTCGGCCCACACCTCGAGCGCACGCGCGGAGGGTTCGGACAGCGTGAGCGCCTTCCCGTTCCAGAGCAGCCTTTGGCACGTTACCTCGACATCATCGCCCGCGCGGGAAACCACTGTGCCCCAGGTGATCCGGCAGTTGTCGAGCACACTCAGCGGGTGCTCGTCCATGCCTCGGCCCAGGAACCGGGTCCAGGGATACACGCCGAAAACGTGGAAACTGTGATTGCCGGCGGCCTCGGCGGCCAAATCACGGGTGAGATGCGACCAGTAGCGCCCCGCCTGCGGCCCGATGATGGCCAGCAACGCGTCGAAGAAGTCTTGCGGGTCCAGGTCGGCGCCCACGCCGCCGCCGAGCCAATACGCCTCGACCAGCCGATAATCCAGCGGGTCGGTAATGCCGGTCAGTCGAGACAACACCTGTAAGTACGGCCAGGCTCCGGAAAACCTCGTCGCCGCCCTTCGCACCTCGTCGACCGTGCCGTCCCGCAAGGTGGCGCCCAGCGGGGGACCGCAATAGCCCAGGGCGTTCGGCGCGTAGGCGTAGCGCGCGAACATCTCAGCGCCCCGGTGAGCACAGAGCGCCTCGGGCATCAAGTGCGGCCCACTAGCTTGACGGCGTCCCGGTGCATCCGTCCGAAGTTGTAGTAGGCCGCACAAGCTCCCTCGGGGGACACCATGCAGGTGCCGATCGGGGTTTCCGGGGTGCACGCGGTGCCGAAAACCTTGCATTCCCACGGCTTGAGCACGCCCTTGAGCACCTCGCCGCACTGGCAGGCCTTGGGGTCGGCGACCCGCACACCGGGCATCGCGAACCGCAGCTCGGCGTCGAACTCGGTGAAATCGTCGTGCAGCCGCAGTGCACTCTGCGAGATGAATCCCAGCCCGCGCCATTCGAAATGCGGGCGCAGCGCGAACACCTTGCCCATCAGCGCCAAAGCTGCCGGGTTGCCGTGCTCGGGCACCACACGCTTGTACTGGTTCTCCACCTCGCAGCGGCCTTCGCGGATCTGGGTCAGCAGCATCGCGACCGCCGCGAGGATGTCCAGCGGCTCGAAACCGGCCACTACCAATGGCTTTCGGTACACCTCGGGCACGAACCGGTAGGGACGGTTGCCCACCACGGTCGACACGTGGCCGGGGCCGATGAAACCCGACAGCCGCAAGTCCGGTGACTCCAGGATGGCCTTGATCGGCGGCACGATCGTCACGTGGTTGCAGAACACGCTGAAATTGTTTAGGCCGAGGTCGCGTGCGCGCACCAGTGTTACCGCGGTAGACGGCGCCGTCGTCTCGAAACCGATGGCGAAGAACACCACGTGCTTGTCGGGGTTGTCGATCGCGATCTTCAACGCGTCCAGCGGGGAGTAGACGAACCGGACGTCGGCGCCGCGGGCCTTGGCGTCCAGCAGGCTGCCGGCCGAACCGGGCACTCGCATCATGTCGCCGAAGCAGGTGAAGATCACGTCGGGTTGGCCGGCCAGCCACATCGCGTCGTCGATGCGTCCCATCGGGATCACGCAGACCGGGCAGCCCGGCCCGTGCACCAGTTCGACGTTGTCGGGCAGCAGGTGTTCGATGCCATGCCGGTAAATGGTGTGCGTGTGCCCGCCGCACACCTCCATGAACTTGAAGTGTTCTCGGCCGCTCGCGGCCTGATCGGCTAAGTGCTCGATGGCGCTCAGCAGCTTGCGGGCCGCGGCGGGATCACGGAACTCGTCAACGAACTTCATTGCCGCTCCTAGTCATACGATGGCGGAAGAGTCGAAGGCCTGGATCTCGGTGGCATAGGCGTCGCCGAGCTTCTTGATGGCCGCCAGGGTCAGCAACGCCTCGGTCTCGTCGATCTTGGCCATCGCGAACCCGACATGAACGAGTACCCAGTCGTCGGGGGCGGGCATGTCGTCTTCGAGCAGCCGTACGCTGATCGTGCGCTGTACGCCGCTGACGTCGACTTTCGCCAAATAGTTCGCCGGGTCAGTGATTTCGACGATCCGGCCCGGAATTCCAAGACACATATCGGTTTTCCCTCTCTGTGCTCTCAGCAGATTCGCGGCAACGGGTCGCCGACCAGCATGTCGACGATCCGTGTCCCGCCGAATCCGGTGCGCAGCACCACGCTTTCGGCCGGCTCGGTGACGATTTCCCCGACTTCGGCCGCCTCGGCGCCCAGCGGGTGCGATTGCAGCGCCTGCAGCCCGGCCGTTGCTTCGTCCGGCGCCACCACGGCGACGAACTTGCCCTCATTGGCGACGTAAAGGGGATCGATACCGAGCAGCTCGCACGCGCCGTTGACCATGGGCGCCACCGGCAGCCGCTCCTCCGCGAGCAGCACCCCGAGGCCACACGCCTGGGCCAGTTCGTTGCACACGGTGCCCACCCCGCCCCTCGTCGCGTCGCGCAGCCACCGGGTGGACGGGGCGGCCGCCATCAGCAGTTCCACCAACGGACTGACCGACGCGGTGTCGGAGCGGATGTCGGCCTCGATGGCCAGATCGCCGCGGGCCAGCATGACCGCCATGCCGTGATCGCCCATGGACCCCGACAGCAGCACCTTGTCGCCGGGGCGGACCGACGCCGCGGACAGGGTGCGGCCGGCGGGAATGACCCCGGCTCCGGTGGTGGTGACGAACATCCCATCGGCGGCGCCCCTGGGCACTACCTTGGTGTCGCCGGTGACGATCTGCACACCGGCGGCTGCGGCCGCCGCCGCCATGTCGGCCACGATCTCTTTCAATTCGGTGATCGGGAAACCTTCTTCGAGGACGAAGGCTGCCGAGATCCACGACGGCACAGCGCCGGCCATCGCCAGGTCGTTGCAGGTTCCGTGGACCGCGAGTTCGCCGATGGAGCCGCCGGGAAAGCGCCGGGGCTGCACCACAAACGAGTCGGTGGACATCGCCAGCCGTTCCCCGCTGGGCAAGGTGAGGACCGCGCCGTCGCCCAGTTCCTGGAGCAGCGGGTTGCCAAACGCCTCCACGAATACCGCATCCACCAGGGCCGCCGAGGCTTTGCCGCCCGCCCCGTGCGCCAGCGTCACATGGTCGTCGAGCAGCCGGGGCCGGCGCCTGCGAAACGACTCGATCCGCTCGATCACCTCGCCCTCGGCGAACCGCGGCCCGGACGAGAGATAGTCGCCTGCCGACTTATTCATGCCGCCCCCAATCCCGCACCGGAACGATCGTGGACTGCCAACCATAGCTGGTAGCCGAGCAGCGCTTGGGATTCCTGGATCCGGTGCACGCTTTGCGAGCGAACGACGAAGCAGGCGTCGACGTTGGGACTGTTCACGAACGCGCCGCCGTCGTAGCCGGCGAAACCGATGGTGTACAGCCCGCGTTGACGTGCCTCGGCCAGCGCGGTGAGCAGGTTGGGTGAATTGCCGCTGGTGGACATGGCGATCGCGATGTCACCAGCCCTCGCCCGGGCGATCAGCTGGCGGGCGAAGACCAGCTCGAACCCCACGTCGTTGCCCAACGCCGTCAGGATGGCTGGATCGGCGGTCAACGCCCAGGCCGGCAGCGGCTTGCCGATGGGCGGGCGGGCGAACAACCGCGCCAAAGTGGTGGAATCGGTGCAGCTGCCGCCGTTTCCGAAGGTGAACAACCGCCCGCCGGCGCAGAATCGGCGCGCCATCTCGATAGCCGCTGCCTGCAGCGGGGCGGCGTTGGCCTCCAGGGTGGAGCGCCGCAGCGCCAGGCTCTCGGCCGCTTTTGCCTGCGCCGACGCGGCCAGATCGGCCAGCAGCGACGTGGCGTCGTCCTCTCGGGCGTCGATGAACGGATAGAGAAAATTGGTGGGTTCGTCTTGGTTCATCGGTCCTCCTCGTCCAGCCTACTGATCGCCGTGCCGGCGTGGACCAGGACGAGGTCGCCTGCGGCGACCGGGTCGACCAGTGTGGTCACCACGGTCTCGATGCCCCGCGCCGTGCGCACGCTAGCTTGCCCGTGCGCCGTGGCGCTCACCACTTCGCCCAGGCGACCCTCGTCGCTGCAGGTGACGCAAACCCCTTCCGGGCACTCGTCTTTGAGCAAGCCGGGATGCTCGAAACACACGTGGGTGAGCTCCCACAACAGGTGATAGAACAGCACGAAGCCGCCCGTCGCGGGCACTCGCGGGTCGGGGTCGTCGAGCCACAGCACGTGATCGGCCGTGCCGGGCTTGGGTCGCTCCCCGCTGCCAATCCAGATCGTGGTGGCGCCCCAAGCCGGGCTGCGGCGCATCACCGAGCGCACTTGCGGGTTATCCGCACCGGAAACCGCGACCACGATGTCGCCGGGCTGCACCGACATCCGCACCAAGTCGACCAGGTCGGGTCCGGTCAGTGCCACCGCCGGCAAGGCCCGTTTGCCCACGATCACCGGATGCACGAACTCCACCGCGATATGCATCGCATGCGGTTCCCACGACGGCGCGATGGACCACATGGCGGCGCCGGCGGCGAATCGCTTGGCGAGTGTGAATGCGGCGGCGGCCAAGTCCTCGGCCAGCTCGGCACCCAGCCCGCGATCGATGGCGGTGGCGGTCATCAATTCAGCCCTCCTCTAGCGCGGCCAGCATCGAGATCACGGCCTGACCCAGTGCCAGCCCGCCGTCGTTCGGCGGCACAATGTGGTGGGTCAACACCTCAAAACCCGCCGACCGCAGCCGTTCTCGGCATGCTTGTAGCAGCAGCACATTCTGGAATACCCCACCGGTGAGCCCCACTAGGGGGATCGCGCCGGCCACCTGAATGACCACCTTCGCGACGGCGTCCGCCACCGCCCGGTGGAACGCGGCGGCCAGCACCGCGGTTGGCGTGCCGGCGTGCAGCGCCGACACCATCGTTTGCACCATGGGGGCTGGATCGATGACCCCGTCGGCCCTGACGGTCAGCGGCAGCGACGGGCCGGCCCGGTCAACCGCGGGCTCCGCCAGCGCCTCGAGCTCGATAGCGGCTTGCCCTTCGTAGTCGATGCGGTGGCGCACCCCGAGCAAGGAGGCGACCGCGTCGAACAGCCGGCCCATGCTCGAACACGGGACACATCCCGTCGCGCTCTCCAGTTGTGAACGGGTGAGACGTAATTCGTCGAACGTCGCGGCGGTGACCGGTGCCAGATCGGGGGTCCAGTCGATGCCGGCCACCCACAATTGGGACAGCGCCATCCGCCACGGATTACGTACCGCGGCATCGCCGCCGGGCAGCGGCACCGGCAACAGGTGACCGGACCGGACGAAACGGTGGCTATCAGTTCCCAGTGTGAGGATCTCCCCGCCCCAGATCGTCTGGTCGCAGCCATAACCGGTGCCGTCGAACGACACTCCGACGATGGGTTCGCCGATGCGTCCGTGCTCGGCCAGCAGCGACACCACGTGCGCGTGATGGTGCTGCACCAGATCCAGCGGCCGATTGCCCGCCTGGCGCTCCGCCCATGTTCGAGTGTGGTACCCCGGATGCAAGTCGGCGACCAATCGCGTCGGGGTTCCCCGCATTCCGGTGAGTTGGCGCACCGCACGCTCGAACGCGCGCAGTGTCTCCCAGGTGGCCATGTCGCCGATGTGCCCGGACATGTAGGCCCGCGAACCGTCGGTGAGGCAGAAGGTGTTTTTTAGCTCCCCGCCCACGGCCAGCACGGCGGGGCCGTCCCGGCCGGTATCGACCGGTAGCGGCGCGTAGCCACGCGACCGGCGGATCGGCAGCTCGCGGGCCCCATCCTGGTCTCGGACAACCCGCACCACCGAGTCGTCGCATGGTACATGGATCGGCCGGTCATGGTCGAGGACCGCATCGCATAGCGCTGGAAGGCGCTGCGCCGCATCGTCATCGGTGAAGCAGATCGGTTCATCGGAACGGTTGGCGCTGGTCAGCACCAGCGCATCGGGCACCGGTTGGCCGGCACCCGGTACGGGCGCCAGCAGCAGGTGATGAATGGGGGAGTAAGGCAGCATCAGGCCGAGCAACGGGCTGCCGGGCGCGACGGCGTCGGCGACCGGTGCGCCCGGGCGGCGCCGCAGCAACACGATCGGGCGGGTGGGGCTGAGCAGCACCGCGGCCTCGGTGTCGTCGACGTGGGCGTAGCGGCGCGCGGCCTTCAGATCCCGGACCAGCACGGCAAATGGCTTGGCGCCGCGGGCTTTTCGGGTCCGCAGCGCTCCGACCGCGGTACCGTCGTCGACGGTGCAGGCCAGATGGTAGCCGCCGATTCCCTTGATCGCGACCACCGCGCCGGCCGCCAGGGCACGCTGAGCGGCCGCCAGGGCGGCGTCCGATCCGTCGACGCGCCCGGTGGCCGACCGGAACCACAGGGACGGCCCGCATTCCGGGCAGGCGATTGGCTGGGCGTGGAATCGGCGGTCCGCCGGGTTTCGGTACTCGGCGGCGCATCGCGCACACATGGCGAATGCCGACATGGTGGTGGCCGGGCGGTCGTAGGGCAACTCGCGGATGATGGTGAACCTCGGCCCGCAGTTGGTGCACGTCACGAAGGGGTGGCGATAGCGCCGGTCGTGTCGATCGAACAGCTCGGCGACACAGTCGTCGCACACCGCGACGTCGGCGGGAATCGGCGTTGTGGGCGTGTCGGGGCCGGCGACGGTGGTGCTCGCCACGATGCGAAACCCGGGTACGCACCCGGGCTCGGCCGGGACGTTCTCGACGGAGATGGCGGCGATGCGTGCCAGCGGAGGGGCCTGCGCGCGCAGCCGGCGAGTGAATTCCTGCACGCTTGCGCGTTCGCCCTGCACCTCGAGAAAGACTGCACCCGAATTATTTCCGACGAAACCGGCCAGGCCCAGGTCACTGGCAATGCGATGGACGAACGGGCGAAAGCCCACCCCCTGGACGACACCGGTCACGGTGATGTGCTGACGGATGTCGTCGCAACCGGGAACCGCGGCCAGCGTCAGGGGGGACTCGGTCATCTCAACCGCCCCCCGCGCCGGCCCTCGGATCGGTGTGGCCGCGGCCCATCAACTCCAGGCTGGCCATTGCCTGCTCGGCACCGGCCCGGTCGGTCTTCTCGACGGCGAAGCCCATGTGAATGATTATCCAGTCGCCCGGCTCGAACGTCACTTCCGGCAACATGCCGACATTGACCTTGCGTTGCTCCCCGGTGACGTCCACCAGGGCCAGCTGTCCTTCGTAGCCGTCCAGCATCCGGATCACTTGACCGGGTATCCCCAGGCACATGGTTCAGCCCCGCTCCGGCGTGGCAGCGGAATGCCCCGGGCTCTGCAACGCCGCGACGATCTCCTCGACCGCTCGCACCGCCCGGGGCACCGCCCTGGCGACCGGTTCGGTGAGGCCGATACCCTCCTCGACATTGCCCGCCTCGCACCCGACGACCACGGTGTAGGGCGGACTGCCGCCCAGCGCCCGCAGGCTTGCGAAGACGGCGGCTGGATCCATGCTGTGAGCGTCCACCGCGCCCGTTTCGGCATGCGCATCGTGATCGGCCTGGAACACGTGCAATGCGCCCGGGTTGCCCCGGCCGGGCACCGCATCCACGAGCACCAGCGCGTCCCACTGCTCGAGCAAGTCGTAGGCCAGGTGCATGCCCCGGATGCCGTAGTCGATCACGCGCACACTCGGGTCATCGCGGCCGACCCCGGCGTGGCGGACGACTTCCGAACCGAACCCGTCGTCGCCCAGGAAGATGTTGCCGATCCCTGCCACCAGGATGCGCGCCGTCATCGGCCGGCTGGCCTACATCCGCCTCATCTTCAGGTAGCGGCGCGCGTCCGGCAGGGATACCACCCCCAACGCCAGCGCGACCACGAGCACCAGCGCGATAATGGCCACGAATATCCAACCCATGACTTCCATGTCGATCTCCTTTCACGGGCTTGTTTGGCTACGTTGAGTTTGCAATGGCTCCACCTCGTCGGGGGAGAAGTACAGGTAGCGGCCGTACCAGTCGTGCAGGTCGGCGGCCGGGTCGTCGTCGACGACGACCGCGATGTGCGTGTTGCCCTCGACGTCCTCGTGCACCGATGTGACGCGTGCGGTCTTGCCGGCGACGAAGATGTCCTGGGCGTCGGCGTTGCGCCTCGGTCGGAGCCGGACCTGACTCCCGCGCGCCACCCGGATACCGTTCACCAGTACGGCGTCGATTTCGGGGCGCACCGCGTTGTCCGCCAGCGGATCCCACCAGTCGACTCCGTCGGGAATCTCGGGTACCAAGCCGGAGATGGCGTGCGGATCGCGCAGCACACCGTGTAGGCGCGCCATCGCCTTGGGCGACATGGCGTCGCACTGGTCGATGATCTGCGCGGCCCGCGCATCGGTGGCGCGCGCTTGTGCCTTCTCCTCGTCCGTCATGGTCATGACACGCAGGGTGAGGATCTCGTCGATCTCCGTGCAGTCATACAGGGCGGTGCTGCTCTGTTCGGCGACCTCGGGGTGGTCGTAGAGGATGATGGGTGAAATCAACAGCACGTCGTAGCTGCCGGCCGGGCCGGCCAGCACCGGGAAGCAGCGGTGCTGGCTGCAGCGGCACACCGCGTCGGAGGCCTCCGAGGGCGGCTCGAGCAGCGAAACAAACTGCCCGCCAACGGCTTCGGCGATGATGTGGGTGCCGATCATGGACCGGGCGATGGCGTCGGTCTTGTCGCTTGCCGCCGCACCGACGTTGCTCACCCGTACCGAGACCCGGCGCAGGCCGCCGTCCGGCTCGCTGGCCACCGTCAGTGCGCCGCGCACCAGTTGCCGCTGACGGACCAGGCGGCCACCGTCGAGCGGTTCGATGTCGGTTGCCGAGTCGGCCGTCACCGGCAGCGTCCGTGGTTGATCCTCGAAGGCGAGAGGGCCGAAAGAGATTTCACATGCCACGGCCTCGTCCCAGGTCAACCACGACCCGGCCGCGGTGGTGAGTTCGTCGACGGCTTCGTATCCGCCAGGGGCGACTTCCCGCTCCGCTCGGCGGTGCTGCAACCGCAGGAACCGCACCACCAGGGTGATGGCCTGCGCCCCGTCCACCAGAAACTCCGCCGCCAGGGTGTCGTCTTCCCCCAGGCCGGCGTCTGCGGCGCCGGGCGGGCCCAAAACGCCGAACTGCCAACGTGATTGGTTCTTACTTGACGTCCCCCGGTACGGGTAGAGCAGATAGCCCTCATACAGCACCGCGTCGGCGACGGCGCGGGCCCGGCCCCAGTTCGACGTCATCGGACGCTCTCCCGGTCGGTGTCCAGCAATGAGGTGACCGCGTGGTCGAGGTCGAGCAGTCCGTGGGCGGACTTGTAGGCGGCCAACGCGGCGATGGTCTCGTGACTCAGCCGCACCCAACCGCTGTTGGGGTAGTGCTGGGCGATCAGCTCCCGCCAGACGGCGACCGGCATGTCGTAGTGGTACTCACAGTCCCACGGCACCTGCTGGACCGAAAACCCGCGTTCGCCCTTGACGAATATGGTCCCGCTGAACAGGAATTGGAGGGGCAGGGCGCCGTCGCGCAGCGCGTGCAGGTATTTGGCGGCGGCGACTTCGAAGTCGTAGGTGCAGTCCAGCGGCAGCGCCACCGTGGTGTTACCGGTGAATCCGGGCACCATGGCGGTGCAGTGCTGCCACAGGAAGGTGCGCTGGGTGGTGGCCCAGCGTTCGCGGGGTCCGAACAGGTCCATCAGACCGCTCGCCTCGTCGTCGGAGTAGGAACGTCGCAGCGGCTCGATGCGGACCTGGCACCGCAGGGCGATCGCGCGCACCGGATCGTCACCACTGGCGGCGACACCGACGCGGGCGGTGAGCACCGGGCTGACGGTGTACGGTTCGGGCGTCATGTCGAGAACCGTGAAGTTGACCTCCATCACTGCGGCGCCCCAGGCGATTTCACGGCGCGGGCTTCGATCTGGGCAAAGAAGCCGTCGATGAACGCGCGAGCCTCCTGGCCTCCGTCGAAACCCCGCCACAGCATGCGCAACCGCCCGACGAACTCGTAGCAAGCGTCGATCGGAACGAGATAGGTGTGCGGTTGCTCGGATTCGTCTTCCGGTACCCGGACCAGCAGCGCCTCCACGTCGTCGGCCAGCAGGCCCACCCGCGGGTCGGCGCCGCCGATGGCGTTCCAAAGGTCCAAATCCAACTCCGATTCGGTGGCTCCGGCCGGGCCGGGATAGAAGGCGGCCGTGCGCCCGAGCGCAGAGTTGGTGAAGAAGAAGGCGACACCGACCGGAATCTGCATTGCCTCCCAGGCGCGGCGGTCCAGAGCGAAATCTTGCAACGCCAAATACCGGTCCGGCACCGCCCGGTAGCGCAGCTCGGCTGCTGAGTCGGTGAACAACAGATAGCAGGCCCGGCAGACGCACATTAGTTGTCGGCCGGCCACATTGACGACGTGCTGGTGCTCGTCGGGAATCAGTTCCGAGCACATCTCGCATCGTTCGCCGGCCGGCTCGGGGACCCGGGGGCTGGTGATGCGCGCCAGTACGTCGTAAGGGGTGCTCATGCCGGAGCCCCCATCGGTTCGTCGCGCAGTGCCACCGAGAACACGCCATCGCGGGTCAGGAGGGGGAGCGGTTCGAGGTGCGCCCCGTTGTCTGCGGCCCCCGCATGCACGACGTCGAAATGCGTGCGGCAGCGCGGACATTCCAGCATCACCTGGTGCAGGGCCGCACCGGCGAGCGAATCGTCACAGACCGGGCAGTGGTCGCGGTAGGCCAAGGGCTGGCCATCGCCATCGACCCGGCACACCAGGATGGTGCTGCCGCCCACCAGGAAGCCCGCCACCTCACCGGGCGCCAGCTCAGCCACCTCGGGCAGCTGATGCCAGCCGGGGGCATATCCGTTCGACTTCACGTGCGCCATCAGCGATTCGGCCGGGATCATGCGGGCGGCTTGCTCGGTCGGGGCGGAGACCACCTCGATAGCGCAGATCTCCGGTGCAGCCGCCCGGACCGCGTCCTGCACCGCAAGCTCCAGCGTCACCGCCGAGGACGGGCAGCTTTTGCAGCTTCCTTTGAACGCCAGCCGTACCACCCCGTCGTCGGTGATGCCGAGCAGATCCACGTCACCGCCGTGCGAACCCAGGTAGGGCCGCACCCGGTCCAACGCGTCACGGACCCTGCGGTGCACGTCATGCGGATGCAGGCCGTGCACCAGGAGCAGGCTGGCCACCAGGTCGTCGGTGGCCAGCCGCTCGGCCAGACCCCCGTCCGCGGCTTGCAGGATCCGTTGCAGCCCGGCCCCGTACAGGCCGACTACCTCGCGGACCAACTCACTCGCGCGTTCATACGCGGCGGGCCCATTCGCCGCGCAGGAATCCAGCAGCGTCTGAATCCGATCGCCCGCCATGCGCCACTCTGTGTCATTCTCGGGGCTCTCCGGGCGATCCGCCATGCGTCCTCCATTGTGGTGACGACCCGCTGCGCCCGGCTTCGCCGAGCTTGCGATCGTCACTCCCCGACGGGTGATCCGGTGGGGGTGTGCAGTCTGTCCAGGGTCTTGCCCTTCCCCAGGTACATGTGCACACCACAGGGCAGACACGGATCGAAGCTGCGCACCGTGCGCATCACGTCGATGCCCTTGAAGTTCTCCCGGCCGTTCTCCTCGAAGATCGGCTGCCCCTGCACCGCGTCCTCATACGGGCCCGGTGTGCCGTAGCTGTCGCGCGGGTTGGCGTTCCACGGGGTGGGCGGATACGGGTGGTAGTTGGCGATCTTGCCGTCCCGGATCACCAGGTGGTGGCTGAGCACACCGCGCACCGCTTCGGTGAAGCCGCACCCGATGCCCTCGTCGGGCACCTCGAAGCGCTCCCACGTCTTGGTGCGTCCGGCACGGATCTCCGCCAGCGCCTTCTCGGCGAAGTACAACCCGCACGCCGCGGCGTAGGCCTGGAAGTAGGTGCGGGCCCGGTCACGTTCGATCGTGTTGCTGCCGTACTTGGGGACCTTCCACTCGAACTCCACCGGAGGTTTCAAAGCGGTCTTGGGCAGGTTGATCTTGACGCTGTTGCCGGTCGCCTTGACGTAGCCGATGTCGACCAGACCGGCCAGTGCCGTGGCCCACAGCCGGGCCAGCGGGCCGCCGCCGGTGTCCAGCGCCAGGTGGTCCTTGCCGTCGAACCAGCGCGGCGACATCACCCAGCTGTACTTGCCGCCCTCCATATCCCGCTTCTGCGGGTGCGGGTTGGTGTGCTGGTTCCACGGGTGGCGCCGGTCGACGGCGTTGCCCAGCGGATCGGTCTTGACGAACATCTCCTGGTCGGTCCAGTCGTCGTAATACGAACTGCCCAAAAGGATTCGGATGCCGAGATTGATGTCCACCAGGGAGTGGGTGACCAGCTTGCCGTCGACGACCACGCCCGGGGTGACGAACATCGCGTTACCCCAACGCTCCATGTCCTTGTATTCGAAGTTGCACACCTCGGGATCCTGGAACGATCCCCAGCAGCCGAGCAGGGTGCGGCGCAGGCCGACCTTCTCGTAGCCCGGCAGTGCCTCGTAGAAGAAGTCGAACAGGTCGTCGTGCATCGGCACGACCTTCTTCATGAACTCGACATAGCGCATCAACCGGGTCATGTAGTCGGTCATCAGCTGAATGGTGGCGACGGTGCCCACCCCGCCGGGATACAGCGTGGACGGGTGCACGTGGCGACCCTCCATGAGGCAGAACATCTCTCGCGTCCAGCGGCTGACCTGAAGGGCTTCCCGGTAGAACTCGCCGCTGAATGGGTTGAGTGAACGCATGATGTCGGCGATCGTCTTGTAGCCGTGCATATCGGCGTGCGGTGCCGCGGTTTTCTCGGCCAGTGACAGCACACTGGGGTTGGTCTCGGCAACCATCTTCTCGCAGAAGTCAACGCCGACCAGGTTCTCCTGGAAGATGTTGTGGTCGAACATGTATTCCGCGGCCTCGCCGAGGTTGACGATCCACTCACCGAGGTGCGGCGGCTTGACGCCGTACGCCATGTTCTGCGCATAGCACGAGCAGGTGGCGTGGTTGTCGCCGCAGATGCCGCAGATGCGGCTGGTGATGAAGTGGGCGTCGCGGGGGTCCTTGCCCTTCATGAAGATCGAGTAGCCACGGAAGATCGACGAGGTGCTGTGGCACTCGGCGACTTCGCGGTTCTCGAAGTCGATCTTGGTGTAGATGCCCAGGCTGCCCACGATTCTGGTGATGGGGTCCCACGCCATATCGACCAGTTGGCCGGGTTCTTTCCTGGCGTGGGTGGGCTCGGGAATGGTGGTTGTCATCGCGCTGCTGCCCTCCGCTTTGGGGCTCGTGAGCCAGAAGGCTCCTGTGGTGAGAGTGGAGCGGGCCGCGACCTACCAGGTGCGGCGGGCTCCGGTGGTGAGTTGGTTGCCGTTGTGGCGCCAGCGCGGCTCTTTGTCGACGGTGCGCTCCGTGATACCCCTCAGATTGCGAATCACGGTGCCGTACAGACCCGACGCGGTGCTCGATAACTTGCCGCCCGGCGGTTCGTCCATGAAGGGCATGAACTTGTCCGGGAAACCCGGCATGGTGCAGCCGATGCAAATCCCGCCGACGTTGGGACAGCCACCGACACCGTTGATCCATCCACGCTTGGGCACGTTGCACTTGACTACCGGACCCCAACAGCCAAGCTTGACAATGCATTTGGGCGACCCGTACTCGGTGGCGAAGTCACCCTGCTCGTAGTAGCCGGCCCGGTCGCATCCTTCGTGCACGGTGTTGCCGAACAACCACTTCGGGCGCAGCGCGGCATCGAGCGGGATCATCGGCGCCTGGCCGGTCGCCATGTAGAGCAGGTACGTCAGCGTCTCCGACAGGTTGTCCGGATGGATGGGGCAGCCCGGAACACAAACGATCGGAATGCCGGCCTTGCTCTTCCACTCCCATCCCAGGTAGTCGGGCACACCCATCGCCCCGGTCGGGTTGCTCGCCATGGCGTGGATGCCGCCGTAGGTGGCACACGTCCCGACGGCCACGATCGCGGTGGCCTTGGGCGCCAGCCGGTCCAGCCACTCGCTGGTGGTCATCGGCTGGCCGGTGGCGGGGTTGTTGCCGAACCCGCACCAGTAGCCCTCATCTTTGATCTTCTCGTTCGGGATGGAACCTTCAACGACGAGCACGAACGGCTCCAATTCGCCGCGGTCGGCTTTGAAGAACCACTCGAGGAAGTCGTCGGCCCCGCCGTTGGGTCCGCACTCGAAATCGATCAGGGGCCAGTGCACGGCGACGTTCGGGAGTCCGGGCAGAGCTCCCAGTGCGATCTCCTCGACGCTGGGCTGGGTGGCGGCAGTCAACGCCACCGAATCGCCGTCACAACTGAGCCCCGCATTAATCCATAGCAGATGAATCAATGTTTCTTCTGCTTTGACTGCCGCTTCTGTTGGCATGCTGCAGCTTTCCGGAGCCGGGCTGGAAGGCTCCTACGCTGCCGGAGTCGACCGTCGGCCCACTTGCGCAGCGCTAGTTTTTGGGTCTACTCCCGCCGTCGGGTGTTGTCAACGGTTGTGGCGTTACTCAGTAGTTAAACAGCTGGTGCATAACGACCTCGCCACGCCGGCGAGATTGTCATGCAAGTGTTTTGCAAAAGCGGTTCAGGCCGGCTGGTCCGCAGCGAATCGCCGTAGCCAGCCGAACCAGGCGCCCATACCGGCTCCGGTGCGTGCACTGACGGGCAGGATCGTCGCTGTCGCATTGACTTTGCGGACGTGCGAGATGTACGTGTCGACGTCGACGTCGAGGTGGGGCACCAAGTCAATCTTGTTGAGTAGCACCACATCTACCGAGCGGAACATCACGGGGTACTTCAGCGGCTTGTCCTCGCCCTCGGTCACCGAGTACACCATCGCTTTGGCGTGCTCGCCGACGTCAAACTCGGCCGGACAAACCAGGTTCCCGACGTTTTCAATGATGACCAGGTTTAAGGTGGAAAGCTCGAGGCCCGGCAGCGCACGGTGCACCATGGGTGCATCGAGATGGCATTCACCGCCAAACCCATTGCTGGTGTTGAGCAGTGACACCTGGGCGCCGCGACCGCTGAGTTTGGCCGCATCGAGATCGGTGGCGATGTCGCCCTCGATCACTCCGATCGCCAACTCGCCGGCGAGCTCGTCCAGCGTCGCCTGCAGGATGGTTGTTTTCCCCGATCCCGGGGAGCTCATCAGGTTGAGCGTGCGCACCCCGTTGCTCTCGAACTCCGCGCGGTTGGCCTCGGCGAGCATGTCGTTCTCGGCGAAGATCGCCTCCAGCACCTCGATGCGCTGCTTGCCCGTGCGGTAACGGCTGTGATCGCCGTGGTCACGGCCATGCTCGTGGTCCGGAGCATCGTGCTCGTGAGCATGCACGGTTCCGTCGTCGTGCCGGTGAAACCTACCCATGGTCAAATCCGTTCGGAAGGGAAGCTTTAGGGAAGCTTTCAGGAGACGTCCAACGACGTCACCAGGAACTCGTTGCCGCGTAATACCTCGACGTCGGAGCTGTCACACTGGGGACACCAGATCGACCAGGGGGACGTGATCTCCGATTGGTGACCGCAGGCATGGCACCTCACCTCGGCGCTGACGCACTCGAGTTCCAGCTCGGCCTCCGGCATGTCCTCGGCGTCTCGCACCAGCGTCCAGCAGAACGACAGCGACTCGGGCACCACCTGGCGAAGAGCCCCTATCCGCACGCGAACCACGTCGACGTGGCGACCGTCGGCATGCGTCTTGACCACGTCGGCGATGGCTTCGCATAGCGACAGCTCATGCATGGCACTTTTCTACACCCGCGCCGTCAGCTTGCGGTATCCGTTCCCAAAGACGGAGCCCACTTCTCTTCGATTCGCGCGTAGCGCCAGACCAGCAGCGCCACCGCCCAGGTGACGACGAATATGCCGACGATGAGGTAGCCGAGCGCGTTGAGGTCGAGCCCGCTGATCCAATGCCAGAACGCGCCACGCCAGCCGAACTGGCCGGCGAACAGGCCGAGCAGTTCGACGCTGCCGATCACCAACGCGACCGCCACCGACAGCGCGGTGATAGTGATGTTGTAGTAGATCTTGCGCACCGGCTTGGAAAACGCCCAGCCGTAGGCGAAATTCATGAACGAGCCGTCGATGGTGTCCAGCAGACACATGCCGGCGGTGAACAACAAGGGCAGGCACAGGATGGCGTACCAGGGCAACCCGGCTGCCGCGCTGGTGCCCGCCAGCACTAGCAGCGCGATTTCGGTGGCGGTGTCAAAACCCAGCCCGAACAACAACCCGACGGGGTAGGAGTGCCACGACTTGGTGATCGACTTGGTGAAGCGGCCGAGAAACCGGTTCATCAGTCCACGGCTGTTCAAGCGTTCTTCCAGCCCCGCCTCGTCGTACTCACCGCGGCGCAGCTGAGCGAACACCCGCAGGATGCCGATCAACGCGACGACGTTGAGGATGGCGATCGCATAGAGGAACACACCCGAGACGCTGGTGCCGATCAGCCCGGTGTAGTGGTGCAGCGTCGAGTTGTCGTCCCTGATCGGTCCCACGACCGTTTCCACTCCGCAAGCCAGCAGTAGCGCCAGCCCGAAGACCACCGTGGAGTGGCCCAGCGAGAAGAAGAACCCGACGGCAAGCGGGCGCTGCCCGTCGTTCATCAGCTTGCGGGTGGTGTTGTCGATGGCGGCGATGTGGTCGGCGTCAAAGGCATGCCGCAAGCCCAAGGTATAGGCGGTCAGCCCGATACCGACGCCGAATGCCTTGCCGCCCAAGTTGAACTGAGCCGGCGCCACGAGTAACACCAACGTGAGCCAGCCCACCGCATGCAGTGCGACGACGACCGTCGACATCGATGCCAGGCGCCACCACTCCGCCGGCGCCAACGCGCGAGGAAGCCTGGTCGTCCACGACGGCCGCGGGTCGAGTTCGGTACCGGCCACTGGGGTCCTTCCGGGTTCGTCCAGCATCAGGCAGAGAACACTCCGGCACTGTAAGTTCCGGCGCCGGCTAGATGCAAGTGGATTGCAGGAATCGCGAAGGGCGATTTGGCCCGAAAACTAGCGGTCGCGGGTGACGGGCGGGACACTGAACGGGTGACGCCCAAGCCGTCGGTACCGGACCCTTCCGTCACCGCGCGCATCGGCGATCTGCTGCGCGCCCGTGGGCTACGGCGGATGTCGTCGCGGATCCAGGTTCTGGCCGTGCTCGAGCCGGTCAATGGGCACCTGGCGGTGGGGGAGATCCACAAGCGGGTTCGTGCGTGCCTGCCGATTGGCGCGCAGGCGCCCGACGTGGCGACCATCTATCGAACGGTGACCACGCTGGTCGAGCAGGGGGTGCTGCACGCCCTGACTGTCGACGGTGGGGTCACCACCTATGGGATGGCGACCGCGCCGCACCACCACGCCGTCTGCACTAAATGCGGCTCGATCATCGAGGTGCCCGCCCGCCAGCTGAGTTCTGCGCTCCAACACGCGATGGCGGGCAGTTCCTTCGCACTGTCGGAGGCAGCCGGTCTGACGCTGCACGGCCTGTGCCCGCAGTGCCAGGACGACAAGCGCGAGGCGCGGACGCTGAAACGTTCAAAGCGCTGACGTCGCTACAGGGCCAGCAACGCGTTCTCTACGACTTCGGGAAGCGCCGGATGAATCCAGTACTGGCCGCGGGCCATTTCGCGGGCGGTGAGTCCGAAGCTCATCGCCTGGATCAGGGGCTGGATGATCGACGATGCCTCATGCCCCATGATGTGCGCGCCAAGCAGGCGCCCGCTGTGCCGCTCGGCGATGAGCTTGACGATCCCGTTGGTGTCTTCCATCGCCCAACCGTAGGCGACGTCGCCATAGTTCTGTATCGCGACTGAGATGTCGAATCCCCGTGCCACAGCTTCATTTTCGGTGAGCCCGACAGACGCCAGCTGCGGATCGGTGAATACCGCGGCCGGCACGTAGCGGTGGTCGGTGACGGCCATCGACCCGGTGTCGTCCCAGTCGCACAGCAGGTTGTGCTGCACGACCCGCGCCTCGTGGTTGGCGACGTGCTTGAGCATATACGGCGACGAGACGTCGCCCAGGGCGAAAACGCCACGGGCCGAGGTGCGTTGGTATTCGTCGACCACCACACGCCCCTTCTCGATGTCGACACCGGCTTGTTCGGCGTCCAACAGATCGGCGTTGGACACCCGTCCCGTCGCGACCAACAGCATGTCGGCGTTCAGCGTGCACCCGTCGTCCAGCCGCAGCGTGACGCCAGAGGCGGCATCGGTGCCCGCCACGACGTTGCGGTGAGTGCGCAGCTCGCATTTGGCCGCGGCGATGCGGGTGAACCGTTTGCAGATGGTGTCGTCGCAATGCCGCAGCAGGCAGCCGCCCCGGATCACCAGCGTCACCCGTACGCCGAACGCGGAAAAGACGTGCGCGAATTCGGCTGCCACAAAGCCGCTTCCGACGATCGCGATGTGTTCGGGCAACTCCGGGACCCGCATGATGGTGTCGCTGGTGTGATAAGAGACCCCGGACGCGACGATGGCCGGGGGGATCACCGGGCGCGACCCCGCCGCGATCACCACCTGATCGGCGCTGAATTCGTCACCTGCGTCGGTGCGCAAAAGGTAGCGCCCTGCGGGTTGAACCTGCCCGAACCGGGTGTGCTGGCTGTAGAAGTCGATATTGGGTGAGGAGCGCCGGAACTCGTCGCCGCAGAGCGCGATCGGATCGATCCGCCCGAAGACCCGGGAGACGATGTCGCCCCATCGCACCCGGTCGACGTGCCCGTCGATGCCGTAGGTCGCCGCACCTCGGATCGTCGCGGCGACGTCAGCCGCGTAAACGAACATCTTCGTCGGAATACACCCGACGTTGAGGCAGGTCCCACCAAATGTGCCCTGCTCACACAGCGCTATCCGCTTGCCAGCGAAGCGATCATCGAGAATGCTGTTGCCCGAGCCCGTTCCGATGATGGCAATGTCGTAGGTTTCCATGGTCGCCCGTCACCCTTCTTCCGAAGACCCCGAGGCGGCGCCGACGGCGCTGAGGTAGCCATCCAGCCAACGGTCCAGCTGGCGATAGGCCAGCTGGCGCGGCCGGGGGAGTGACAAGAACACGTCGTGTTTGGCGTCGGCCACCGGAACGACGGTGGTATGGCTCCCGATACAGCCGGCCCACCTGGCGATCAGGGTGACGTCGAGAACCGCGTCGCCGCAGTGCATGGACGCCGGGTCGGCGGTTTCCCGCACGCTGTGATCCGACCGCAAGATCAGATTCGGCACGCCGACGTCCAGCCCCCGATGCAGCCGAACCTGACCGCGACGAACGGCATGCAGCCAGCCGAAGGTGGTCGGGAATCCGCCCACCGGTTTCCATTGCAGGTTGTAGTCGAACTCACCGTGGTAGTCGCGGTGCAAGGTGGCTCCGTAGCCGCCCTCACCCGGGGTGCGCGGCAGCACGCCCTTGGACCGCGCCCGAGACAGGGCGGCGAGCAGCGCCGCGGTCACCGCGTGCCGCACGACGGCCGGGCCGTGGAAATCCAGGAACGGGCTGTTGAGTACCAGACCGCCAACGCCGGCGTGGGCTGCCGCGTTGCGCCGGCGCAGCCGGTCCAGCCACAACGACACGATGAGCCCGCCCGCGGAATGGCCGTACACCAGGACCTTCACCGCACCGGACTGTTCGCTGATGGCGGACAGGGCGTATTCGAGTTCGGTGTCGTAGTTGGCGAGGTCGGTGACGAAGTGGGGTGTCTGGTGGTCGCGCCGCGACCGGCCACACTTGTGCAGGTCCAGCGCATAGAACTCGAATCCGCGCCCGGCGAAGTGATCGGCCACCTCGGTGTGAAAGAAGTAGTCGGTGTAGCCATGCACCGCCAGCACCGCGTGCTCGGCGCGCCCGGCGCCGGGGCCCCGCCGGATCAGGGTGGCCACGATGTCGCCCTCACCGGCCGGGTCGCAGCCCAGCGGGATGGTGCGCTGCCAATAGCCGGGCAGCACATCGGGCACCCAGCCAGTCACGAGGCCAGCTTAAAGGTTTTGCTGGTCACCGGGAGGCGCATGTCTTCTGTGCCCCATTTCGGGTCGGGATAACCTGGGACCGGCGCAGTCGAGGGAAGGACCAACCAGCCGGTGTCAACGCTAGCCACAACCGCACGCACGGACGTCGTGCTGGTGGGCGCGGGTGTAATGAGCGCCACGCTGGGTGCGTTGCTGCGTCGGCTGCAGCCGGACTGGTCGATGACGGTGGTCGAGCGGCTGGACGCCGTCGCCGCGGAAAGCAGCAGTCCCTGGAACAATGCCGGCACCGGACACTCCGCCTTGTGCGAGCTGAACTACACCCCGCAAAACTCCGACGGCTCCATCGACATCACCAAAGCGGTGCGTATCAACGAGCAGTTCCAGGTGTCGCGCCAATTCTGGGCTTATGCCGTCGAACACCGCATCCTGAGTGATCGCGGCTTCTTGAACCCTATCCCACACGTCAGCTTCGTACGCGGAGTCGACGAGGTCGATTACCTGCGGCGGCGACGGCAGGCGCTGGCGGGCAACCCGCTGTTCGCGGGCACGGAATTGATCGAGGACGCGGATGAGTTCGCCCGCCGGCTGCCGTTCATGGCCGCCAAACGCGACTTCGGTGAACCGATCGCCCTCAACTGGGCCGCCAACGGCACCGACGTCGACTTCGGTGCGCTGTCGCGGCAACTCATCGGCTTTTGCGTGCAGCGCGGGGCCACGGCGCTGTTCGGTCACGAAGTTCGCAGCCTGGCCCGCCAATCCGACGGCACTTGGACGCTGCTGGTCGCGAATCGCCGCACCGGCGAAAAGCACCGGCTCAACGCCGGATTCGTGTTCGTCGGGGCCGGGGGTGACGCATTGCCGCTGCTGCAGAAGTCCGGCATCGCAGAGGTCAAGGGCTTCGCCGGCTTCCCGATCGGCGGCCGATTCCTGCGCGCGGACAACTCCGCACTCACCGCCGCGCACCGGGCCAAGGTGTACGGCGCCCCAGCCGCCGGAGCCCCGCCGCTGGGTGCCCTGCATCTGGACCTCCGGTTCGTCAACGGCAAGTCGTGGCTGGTGTTCGGGCCGTACGCCGGCTGGTCGCCGAAGTTCTTGAAACACGGCCACTTCACCGACCTGCCCCGCTCGGTCAAGCCCGACAACCTGCTGTCGCTGCTCGGCGTCGGCGTCACCGAACTGCCGCTGCTCGACTATTTGATCGGCCAACTGCGGTTGTCCGAGCATGACCGGATGCGTGCCCTTCGTGAATTCGCGCCCGGCGCAGTAGATACCGACTGGCGTCTGACGGTGGCCGGTCAGCGTGTGCAGGTGATTCGGCGCGACAAGCGCAAGGGCGGCGTGCTCGACTTCAGCACCATCGTGCTCAGCTCCGCCGACGGCAGCATCGCCGGACTACTCGGGGGCTCACCGGGGGCATCGACCGCCGTGGCGGCGATGCTCGAGGTGCTGCAACGATGCTTTCCCGACCGCTACCGTTCGTGGCTGCCCACTCTCAAGGAAATGGTGCCCTCGCTGGGGGTGGAGCTGTCCGGCGAACCCACACTGTTCGACGAGGTGTGGTCGTGGGGCACCAAGGTGCTGCAGCTGGATTCGGATCGGGTGGTCAGATGAGCCGCGCCGCCGACGATGCAGTGGGGGAACGCCCCCACAAGTGGGAGGTACCCCCCACCCGCTTGCGGGGGAGAGCGGCGCCCATGAGTGAAGCGCTGCGCCGCGCCTGGTCCAAAGACCTTGACGCCCGGACGCTTTACGAATTGCTCAAGCTGCGGGTAGAGGTGTTCGTCGTCGAGCAAGCCTGCCCGTACCCGGAGCTGGACGGACGCGACCTGCTCGCCGAGACACGGCACTTCTGGCTGGAAACCCCTGCGGGTGACGTGATCTGCACGCTGCGACTGATGGAGGAGCATGCCGGAGGCGAAAAGGCCTTCCGGATCGGCCGGTTGTGCACCAAACGCAGCGCACGCGGCCAGGGGCACACCACCCGGCTACTGCGTGCCGCGCTGGCCGAAGTCGGTGACTACCCGTGCCGGATCGATGCGCAGACCTATCTGGCCGACATGTACGCTCAGCACGGATTCGTCCGCGACGGTGACGATTTCGTCGACGACGGTATTCCCCATGTGCCGATGCTGCGGCCCGGCTCCGGCCTGACGGAACAGCCGTGAAGCCGTACCCGTTCAGCGCGATCGTCGGACAGGACGAACTGCGCCTTGCGCTGCTGTTATGTGCCGTGCACCCGCAGATCGGCGGTGCGCTCATTCGCGGTGAGAAAGGGACCGCCAAGTCGACGGCCGTGCGCGGTCTGGCGGCGCTACTGTCCGCCGCGACCGGTAATGCCGGTGCCGGTTCGGGGGCCGGCCTGGTCGAAATGCCGCTCGGCGCAACCGAAGACAGAGTGATCGGTTCACTGGACCTACAGCGAGTGTTGCGCGACGGCGAGCACGCGTTCTCGCCCGGACTGCTGGCCCGCGCACACGGCGGCGTGCTCTATGTCGACGAGGTCAACCTGCTGCACGATCATCTCGTCGACGTGCTGCTCGACGCCGCGGCCATGGGACGGGTGCATATCGAACGCGACGGCATCTCCCACTCACACGAGGCACGATTCGTGTTGATCGGCACCATGAACCCCGAGGAGGGCGAGCTGCGTCCGCAGTTGCTGGACCGGTTCGGTCTGACCGTCGACGTGCGCGCATCGCGTGACGTCGACGTGCGGGTGGAGGTCATCCGGCAGCGCATGGCCTATGAGGCCGACCCGGACGCGTTCGCACAACGATATGCCGACGCCGAGGCCGAACTGGCCGGGCGAATCGCCGCCGCGCGTGCGATGGTCGGCGATGTAGCGCTGCCCGACAAGGAATTACGACGCATCGCGGCAGTGTGCGCGGCGTTCGATGTCGACGGGATGCGGGCCGACCTGGTAGTGGCCCGCACCGCCGCCGCGCACGCCGCGTGGCGCGGCGCCTTCACTGTCGAGGAGCAGGATATCCGGGTCGCGGCGGAACTGGCGCTGCCGCACCGTCGCCGCCGCGATCCGTTTGACGATCCCGGCATCGATCGCGACCACCTGGATGAGGCGCTGGCCCGGGGCGCTGATGGCGAGCCCGACCCCGAGCCCGACCCCGAGCCGCCCGGCGGCGGTCAGGGCGCTGACGATCCTGCGCCGCAAGATAATTCGCATCGTGCGTCATCGCAGCGCCCGGCTTCGCCGCGCTCGCGATCGTCGACGAACCCGGATGGCGACGACCCGCAGCGCCCGGCTTCGCCGCGCTCGCGATCGTCGACGAAACCGGATGGCGACGACCCGCAGCGCCCGGCTTCGCCGCGCTCGCGATCGTCGACGAAACCGGATGGCGACGACCCGCAGCGCCCGGCTTCGCCGCGCTCGCGATCGTCGACGAAAACCAGCGCGCCGCCGTCGAAAACTTTCCGCGCCAGGGCGCTGACCGTACCGGGGGTCGGCGACGGGGCCCCGGGGCGGCGGTCGCGGGCCCGGAACACCTCCGGCAGTGTGGTGGGCGCCGCGGAGGCCAGGAGTTCCGGCGCGCATGGACTGCACCTGTTCGCCACCCTGCTAGCGGCCGCCGAGCACGCCGGCCCGGGGCCGTTGCGGCCGCGGCCCGAGCACCTGCGTCGCGCCATCCGGGAGGGGCGCGAGGGCAACCTAGTCATCTTCGTGGTGGACGCGTCGGGTTCGATGGCCGCCCGGGATCGCATGGCCGCGGTCGGGGGCGCGACCCTGTCGCTGCTACGTGACGCCTACCAGCGGCGCGACAAGGTCGCCGTCATCACCTTCCGCGGGCAGGAAGCGCGGGTGGTGCTGCCGCCGACATCCTCGGCGCACATCGCCGCTCGGCGACTGGCCCGATTCGACACCGGCGGTAAGACCCCGCTGGCCGAAGGCCTGATCACCGCGCGTGAGCTCGTCGTGCGGGAGAAAGCACGCGACCGCGCCCGGCGGCCGCTGGTGGTGATGCTCACCGACGGCCGGGCCACCGCGGGCCAGAATCCGTTGCGACGCAGCCGGATTGCCGCCTCCCTGCTGGGGGCCGAAGGTGCGGCGGCGGTGGTGGTGGACTGCGAGACCTCGTATGTCCGGCTCGGCCTGGCCGAGCAGCTGGCCCGCCAACTGGGTGCGCCGGTGTTGAGGCTGGAGCAGCTGCATGCCGATCATCTGACCTGGGCCGTGCGCAGCGTCGCCTGAGCCGTCGAGAGGTGAGCCTTCATGCCACAGGGAAATCCGCTCCGCGTCCCCGACGACGGCTTGACGACGCGGGCCCGGCGCAATGCCCCGGTGCTGGCGGTGCACACCGGTGAGGGCAAGGGCAAATCCACCGCCGCGTTCGGAATGGCGCTGCGTGCCTGGAATGTGGGGCTCGACGTTGCGGTGTTTCAGTTCGTCAAGAGTGCCAAATGGAAAGTGGGCGAAGAGGCTGCTTTCGCTCGACTCGGCGAGTTGCACCACCAGCACAACATCGGGGGGGCCGTCGAATGGCACAAAATGGGTGCCGGCTGGTCATGGTCGCGTAAGGCGGGCAGCGACGTCGATCACGCGGCGGCAGCCGCCGACGGTTGGGCTGAGATCTCGCGCCGCCTGACCGCCCAGCGTCACGACTTCTACGTGCTCGACGAATTCACGTATCCGCTGAAATGGGGCTGGGTCGGCGTCGACGAGGTGGTCGACGCGCTCTTGGCGCGGCCCGGTCACCAGCATGTGGTCATCACGGGCCGTGATGCCCCGCAGCGGCTGATCGAGGCGGCCGACCTGGTGACCGAGATGACCAAGGTCAAACATCCGATGGACGCCGGGTGCAAGGGGCAGAAGGGCATCGAGTGGTGAGTGTTCCCGCGGTCGTGCTCGCCGCACCCGCGTCGGGCAGCGGAAAGACCACCGTGGCAACGGGTTTGATCGGCGCACTACGACGAGCCGGTCACACCGTGGCGCCGTTCAAGGTGGGCCCGGACTTCATCGACCCCGGCTACCACGCCCTGGCAGCGGGACGGCCCGGGCGCAACCTCGACCCGGTGTTGGTGGGGGAGAGTTTGATTGGGCCGCTGTACGGCCATGGCGCCAATGACGCTGACATCGCCGTCATCGAAGGGGCCATGGGTCTGTTCGACGGTCGGATCGGGCCTGCTGCAACCACTCCCGCAGTGGGCTGCACCGCCCACGTCGCCACCTTGTTGGGTCCGCCGGTGATCCTGGTGGTCGATGCCCGTGGTCAAAGCCAGAGCATCGCCGCACTGCTGCACGGGTTTTCCACATTCGATCCGTCGACACGGGTCGTCGGGGTGATCCTGAACCGGGTGGGTTCGGCCCGGCATGAGCAAGTGCTGCGGCAGGCATGTGAACAAGCGGGTGTCCCGGTGTTGGGTGCCATTCCAAGAATCGATGAATTAGAGCTGCCGACAAGGTATTTGGGTTTGGTCACTGCGGTGGAGTATGGGCGACGGGCGCGGCTTGCGGTCGATGCGATGGCAGACTTGGTCGCTCGGCACGTCGACCTGGCGGCGCTGGTTGCGGTCGCCGCAAGCCGGGTCGCCAGCCCGTCGTGGGATCCGGCGGCGGCGGTGGGACAAACGGTCGGTCAGTGCCCGACCGTCGCCGTGGCGGCGGGCAAGGCATTCAGCTTCGGCTATGCCGAACACGCCGAGCTGCTGCGCGCCGCCGGTGCCGATGTGGTCGAATTCGACCCGCTCAGCGATCGCCTGCCCGACGGCAGCGACGCGGTGCTGTTGCCGGGCGGCTTTCCCGAACAATTCGCCGCGGAGCTCTCGGCCAATGAGGTCGTGCGCGGGCAGATCAGAGAACTGGCGGCTGCGGGCGCACCGGTGCACGCCGAATGTGCCGGGCTGATTTATCTGGCCTCCGAACTGGACGGGCACCCGATGTGCGGGGTGCTGGCCGGATCGGGGTGTTTCACACCCCGGCTCACGCTGGCATATCGCGACGCCGTCGCGGTGGCCGATTCGCCGCTGTACGCTGCCGGCCGGCGGGTGGTCGGGCACGAATTCCACCGCACCGCAGTCACTTTCACCGAGAGTTATCAGCCAGCGTGGGTCTACGCGGGTGAACCGGTGAACGGGGTGCGAGACGGTGCCGTGCATGGCGGCGTGCACGCGTCATACCTGCACACCCATCCGGCCGCTGCGCCGGACGCGGTGGCGCGTTTCGTCGCACATGCCGCGGCCGCCGCACTGGCGGTCGACACTAGGCTTGGCCGGTGACCGAGAGCGCCTACCTCGTCGGGCTGCGGCTGTCCGGCAAGAAGGTCGTCATCGTCGGCGGCGGCACTGTTGCGCAGCGCCGGTTGCCGTTGCTCATCGCCAGTGGCGCCGATGTACACGTCATCTCGCGAAGCGTCACCCCGGCGGTCGAGGCGATGAGCGGGAGCACGTTGTCGTTGCGGGAATACCGCGACGGCGACCTCGACGGAGCCTGGTACGCGATCGCGGCCACCGACGAACCGCAGGTGAACGCCGCCGTGGTGGCCGAAGCCGAGCGCCGCAACATCTTTTGCGTCCGCGCCGACATTGCGGTTGAGGGGACCGCCGTTACCCCGGCCTCCTTCAGCTACGCCGGATTGTCTGTGGGAGTGCTGGCCGGCGGCGAGCATCGCCGGTCGGCGGCGATCCGGTCGGCCATTCGTGAGGCGTTGCAGCAAGGGGTGATCACCGCCGAGAGCTCCGACGTAGTGCGTGGTGGGGTAGCGCTGGTAGGCGGCGGTCCTGGCGACCCCGAGCTGATCACCGTGCGCGGGCGTCGCCTGCTCGCCCATGCCGACGTGGTGGTTGCCGACCGGCTCGCACCACCGGAACTGCTTGCCGAGCTGGCGCCGCATGTCGAAGTCATCGACGCCGCCAAGATCCCGTACGGACGGGCGATGGCCCAGGACGCGATCAACGACGTCATGATCGAACGGGCCCGGTCCGGCAAGTTCGTCGTCCGCCTCAAGGGGGGCGATCCATTCGTGTTTGCCCGTGGCTACGAGGAGGTTCTGGCCTGCGTCGACGCCGGAGTTCCGGTCACCGTGGTCCCAGGTGTGACAAGTGCCATAGGTGTGCCCGCTTTGGCCGGCGTTCCGGTCACACATCGGGCCATCAATCACGAATTTGTCGTGGTCAGCGGCCATCTGCCGCCCGGTCATCCCGAATCGTTAGTGAATTGGGATGCACTGGCAGCAATGTCGGGCACCATTGTTTTGCTGATGGCGGTCGAACGCATCGAACTTTTCGCCGATGCATTACTAAAGGGCGGCCGACCTGCAGATACGCCGGTGCTGGTGGTACAACACGGAACGACGGCGGCCCAACAAACTTTGCGGGCCACGCTGGCCGACACGCCCGAGAAAATCCGCGCCGAAGGCATCCGACCTCCCGCGATCATCGTCATCGGGCCCGTTGTGGGGCTCAGCGGCGCCCGGGGTTTAAACGGATCTTAAGATTACTGTAAGGTAACCCTTTATGACGGCTCTCAACGACACTGAGCGCGCGGCTCAAAACTGGGCCTCCGCGCGCCCCGATCGTCCGGCCCCGGCGCGCCAGGCGCGCCCGGCGGAGACCGCCTCGACACGCATCAGCAAGTACTACCCGACGTGGCTGCCTTCTCGTCGCTTCATCGCGGCTGTGATCGCCATCGGTGGTATGCAGCTGCTCGCCACCATGGACAGCACCGTCGCCATCGTCGCGCTGCCCAAGATCCAAAACGAGCTCAGCCTGTCCGACGCCGGCCGTAGCTGGGTGATCACCGCCTATGTGCTGACATTCGGCGGGCTGATGCTGCTGGGCGGCCGTCTGGGCGACACCATCGGGCGCAAGCGCACCTTCATCGTCGGCGTCGCGCTGTTCACCATCTCCTCAGTGCTGTGCGCGGTGGCCTGGGACGAGGCCACCATGGTCATCGCGCGGCTCTCCCAGGGCGTCGGGTCCGCCATTGCTTCGCCGACGGGGCTGGCGCTGGTGGCGACGACCTTCCCCAAAGGGCCGGCCCGTAACTTCGCCACGGCGGTGTTCGCCGCGATGACCGCGGTCGGTTCGGTGATGGGGCTGGTGGTCGGCGGCGCGCTGACCGAGGTGTCCTGGCGGCTGGCGTTCCTGGTGAACGTGCCCATCGGTCTGGTGATGATGTACCTCGCCCGGACCGCGCTGCGCGAGACCAACCGGGAGCGGATGAAGCTCGACGCCACCGGGGCGATGCTGGCCACGTTGGCGTGCACCGCGGCTGTTTTCGCCTTCTCGATGGGCCCGGAGAAAGGCTGGATTTCGGTCACCACCATCGGCTCGGGCGCGGTGGCGTTGGCGGCCGCGCTTGCCTTCATCCTGGTGGAGCGCAGCGCCGAAAACCCCGTCGTACCGTTCCATCTCTTCCGCGACCGCAACCGGCTGGTTACCTTCATCGCGATCTTGCTGGCCGGCGGCGTCATGTTCAGCCTGACCGTATGCATTGGCCTGTACGTGCAGGACATCCTGGGCTACAGCGCGATGCGTGCCGGCGTCGGCTTCATTCCGTTTGTCATTGCGATGGGAATCGGCCTGGGTGTGTCGTCGCAGCTGGTCTCGCGATTTTCACCACGCGTGCTGACGATCGCCGGTGGCTACCTGCTGGTCTTCGCGATGCTGTACGGCTGGTGGTTCATGCACCGCGGCGTGCCCTACTTCCCGAACCTGGTGGCACCCATCGTGATCGGCGGGATCGGCATCGGCATGGCCGTCGTCCCGTTGACGCTGTCGGCGATCGCCGGCGTGGGTTTCGATCAGATCGGCCCGGTCTCGGCGATCGCGCTGATGGCGCAGAGCCTGGGCGGCCCGCTCGTGCTGGCCGTCATCCAGGCCGTGATCACCTCGCGCACGCTCTACCTGGGCGGCACCACGGGCCCGGTGAAGTTCATGACAGACGCGCAGTTGCACGCGCTCGACCACGGCTACACATACGGGCTGCTGTGGGTGGCCGGCGCGGCCATCATCGTCGGTGGGGCGGCGCTGTTCATCGGCTACACGCCCGCGCAGGTGGCGCACGCCCAAGAGGTCAAGGAAGCGATCGACACCGGCGAGATGTAGCCCGGCCTAGCGCGTCAAGGCCACACCAGCCGACGCAGGTATCCCGCGGCTTCGTGGTCGTCGATGCCGTTCTGTGCGGGCCATCGGTGTGCAGCGCAAGTTGCCGATTCAATACGCGCCTGGGGACCCTGTGCAGCGGAAGCACATGCGCTATCGTGGCTCGGCTGCGGCGATACGCCGCGCGGCCCGCATCGTCGCCGAGCGACCAGTCACCGCTAGGCTGGCCCGCTGTGATCACCCGGATGTCCCAGCTGTTCCTGCGCACGTTGCGTGACGATCCCGCTGACGCCGAGGTGCCTAGCCACAAACTGCTGATCCGGGCCGGCTACATCCGGCCCGTCGCGCCCGGACTGTACAGCTGGCTACCGCTCGGGTTACGGGTGCTGCGCAAGATCGAAGCCATCGTCCGCGAGGAGATGAACGCCATCGGCGGCCAGGAGATCCTGTTTCCCGCCCTGCTGCCACGCGCACCGTATGAGACGACGAACCGCTGGGCCGAATACGGCGACGGGGTGTTCCGGCTGAAGGACCGCCGCGGCAACGACTACCTGCTCGGCCCGACACACGAAGAGCTGTTCACCCTGACCGTCAAAGGCGAATACAGCTCCTACAAAGACTTTCCGGTGCTGCTCTACCAAATCCAGAACAAATACCGCGACGAAGCGCGACCGCGCGCAGGGATCTTGCGTGTCCGGGAGTTCCTGATGAAGGACTCCTACTCCTTCGATATCGACGACGCCGGGCTCAAGGCCGCCTACCACGCGCATCGCGAGGCCTATCAGCGCATCTTCTCCCGGCTGCAGGTGCGTTACGTCATCGTCTCCGCGGTCTCCGGAGCGATGGGCGGCAGCGCATCGGAGGAGTTCTTGGCCGAAAGTCCGGTCGGCGAAGACACTTTCGTGCGGTGTATGGAGTCGGGTTACGCGGCCAACGTCGAGGCGGTGGTGACCGCCCCCCCGGAGACGCGGCCCATCGATGGGCTGCCCGAGGCCGTGGTCTACGACACCGGCGACACCCCGACGATCGCCACCCTGGTGGACTGGGCCAACAGTGCGGACTTGGGCCGCACAGTCACCGCTGCCGACACACTGAAGAACGTTTTACTCAAGGTTCGCCAGCCCGGCGGGGATTGGGAGCCGTTGGCCATCGGTCTGCCAGGCGACCGCGAGGTCGACGACAAGAGGCTGGGCGCGGCGCTGCAACCGGCCGACTATGCGCTGCTCGACGACGACGATTTCGCCAAGCACCCATTTTTGGTGAAGGGCTATATTGGCCCGAAAGCCCTGCGCGACAACGGTGTTCGCTACCTCGTCGATCCCCGGGTGGTCGACGGCACCAGCTGGATCACCGGAGCCGACGAGCCCGGCCGGCATGTGGTCGGTCTGGTGGCCGGCCGGGACTTCACCGCCGACGGCACCATCGAGGCCGCCGAGGTGCGTGACGGTGACCCATCTCCCGACGGCGCCGGCTCGCTGGTCTCCGCGCGCGGTATCGAGATCGCGCACATCTTCCAGCTCGGCCGCAAATACACCGATGCTTTCAGCGCCGACGTGCTGGGGGAGGACGGCAAGCCGGTGCGCCTGACCATGGGGTCCTACGGGCTTGGGGTGTCGCGGATGGTCGCCGTCATCGCCGAGCAACACCATGACGAGCTGGGCCTGCGCTGGCCGTCGGCCGTCGCGCCGTTCGACGTTCATCTGGTGATCGCCAACAAAGACGCCGATGCTCGCACCGGAGCGACCGCGCTCGCCGCCGACCTGGACGGGCTGGGGGTGGACGTGCTGCTCGACGACCGTCAAGCCTCACCCGGGGTGAAGTTCAAGGATGCCGAACTGCTGGGCGTGCCGCGAATCGTCGTGGTGGGCCGGGGCTGGGCGGACGGCGTGGTCGAACTGCGGGACCGGTTCAGCGGGGAAACGCGCGAGTTGGCCGTCGGACCGTCGCTGGCCACCGACATCGCCGCGGCCCTGAACGCCTAGCCCCGCTAGTCGTTTCCACCCGGGAAACTGGTCGTGATCGGCCAGGCGCCCAGCACGCGGTTCCATCGGGCGGCCATCACCGCGCTTTGCGTCAGCGCCGTCGAAGCGAACGCACGGTCGTCCGCCGTCTCAGCGTGTTCGACGACGACGCGCCACGCCGCCGCGCCGTCGTTCTCCATCCGCGCGGCCAGGCGCGCGGCGTCCGCCGCGCTGGCTACCAGCATGGGCAACTGATAGCCGGCGGCCGCGACCGGCGCGTTGACCTTGCGGGCGGTCAGCATGGCGATGACGTCGTCGCGGCGTTGGCGATGCTGGGTCAGCGCTTCGACCACCATGCCGTTCACGCTGGGCGGTGACATCGCCGAGACGATGCCATAGCCGTAGATCGTCGAGTGTTCGACGGCCAGCGCGTCACACAGCGCGGTGTCGTCGGCGTCTTTGCCGGAGGTCATATCGACGGACCCCCGGGCACCAGAGCAACCAGGTACGACGCCGTGCACGACGCAGCGATCGAGGCGAGCAGCCCAGCCCGGTAACCGGACTCGGAGGCCACCAGGCGGTTGGCGCTATCGGCCGATGCCCGCAGCGCGTTGATTACGTCGGACACCGGCGGCGGAGGCGGCGGCGGTCCCGCCGGTTCGGCCTGGCTCGGGGTGGTGGTTTCGCTCGACGAAGAGGTGATCTTGCCGGTGGCCCGGGAGATCTCCGTGGACAGGGCACGGGCATGCGCTGCGCGTTGGCTGGCGACCACGGTCAGCGCGGCAGCGATCTGCGGCGGATTACCGACGGCAGCCGCGGCGGCACCGGCCAGCGCACTGTCATGTCGGGCCTGGTCCAAGGGGCTCAGCAGTTCTTCGACGGCTGGCGGCTTGGGCGGGGACTCGCCACAGGCGGACGCCACCACCCCAAGCGCGGCCAGGGCCGCGCCACCGGCGAGCACACCCCGCCTGGTGACGACGGGTGCTGCGCTAGACACAAAACACATCCTGCCATCGGCGCGAAGGTGGGCATGATGCCAGGACGCGATCACGCCGACATACGCGTTTCCTGGCGTATCGTTGGTAGCTGGCTCTCGCGGAACAGCGTCCGCTTCTGTTCCGCCGGGACACTGGAGCCGGCCCGCGCGAGCGGGACGGCGACACCATCCAGCTGACCGGACAACTCAAGATGAGGAACTCGCCGTGACCACCGGGCTACCTTCGCAGACACAGGTGATCGAGCTGCTTAGCGGAGAGTTCGCGCGCGCGGGCTACGAGATCGAAGACGTGGCCATCGACTCCCGGGCGCGTCCGCCGCGGATCACGGTGACCGCCGACGGTGACCAAGCTCTCGACCTGGACACCATAGCCACGCTGTCGAGGTCGGCGTCGGCTTTGCTGGACCGCCTGGACAATATCGGCGAGCACTACGTGCTCGAGGTGAGTTCCCCCGGCGTGGATCGTCCGCTGACCAGTGAAAAGCACTTCCGGCGCACCCGTGGCCGCAAGGTCGACATCGTGCTGTCGGACGGATCGCAGCTGACCGGTCGCGTCGGCGAGACACGCGACGGCAAGGTCGCGCTCGTGGTCCGCGCGGGCCGCGACTGGACCGTGCGCCACATTGCGCTCGCTGACATTGCCAAAGCTGTTGTGCAGGTGGAGTTTTTGCCCCCCGCGCAGGTCGAGCTGGATCTGGCGGCTGGTGTTATCCGGGGGCAGGCCGACAGGACGGAGGCCGGAACATGAACATCGACATGGCCGCACTGCATGCCATCGAGGTGGATCGGGGCATCTCGGTCAACGAGCTGCTCGAGACCATCAAATCCGCGCTGCTCACCGCCTACCGCCACACCGAGGGCCACCAGAACGACGCGCGCATCGAGATCGACCGCAAGACCGGTGTCGTCAAGGTGGTCGCCCGCGAGACCGATGAGGACGGCAACGTCATCAGTGAATGGGACGACACACCTGAGGGTTTTGGGCGGATCGCCGCCACCACCGCGCGTCAGGTGATGCTGCAGCGATTTCGGGACGCGGAAAACGAGCGCACTTACGGCGAGTTCTCCACCCGCGAGGGCGAGATCGTTGCGGGCGTGATTCAGCGTGACAGCCGGGCCAATGCGCGTGGTCTCGTCGTGGTCCGGATGGGAACGGAGACCAAGGCCTCCGAGGGTGTGATCCCGGCGGCCGAACAGGTTCCCGGCGAGAGCTACGAGCACGGCAACCGGCTGCGGTGTTATGTGATCGGCGTGACCCGCGGCGCCCGGGAGCCGGTCATCACGCTGTCGCGGACCCACCCGAACCTGGTGCGCAAGTTGTTTTCCTTGGAGGTCCCCGAAATCGCCGACGGATCGGTGGAGATCGTGGCCGTGGCGCGGGAGGCCGGCCATCGCTCCAAGATTGCGGTGAAGTCGAACGTTCCCGGCCTGAACGCCAAAGGCGCCTGCATCGGGCCGATGGGACAACGGGTCCGCAACGTGATGAGCGAGCTCTCCGGTGAGAAGATCGACATCATTGACTACGACGAAGACCCGGCTCGCTTCGTCGCCAACGCGCTGTCGCCGGCCAAAGTGGTGTCGGTGTCGATCATCGACCAAACGGCCCGGGCCGCCCGGGTGGTGGTGCCCGACTTCCAGTTATCGCTGGCCATCGGCAAGGAGGGCCAGAACGCACGGTTGGCCGCCCGACTTACCGGGTGGCGTATCGACATCCGCGGGGACTCACCCGGGCATGCGGAGAGCCAGCCGGAACATGGCGCCACCCACGGGATGGCCCACGAGCGCTAACGAACCGTTCGGGCGATTCTGAGCATCGAATAACTGACGCTAGACTGAGCCGTGATCCAGCGTGAGCCTTCGGCTCCCCACACCAGCTGGGCGCACGGACCCGTGCGGACGTGCGTGGGGTGCCGAAAGCGAGAGCCGGCCGTCGAATTGCTTCGAGTGGTGGCTGTGCCGATCGGGAACGGCGAACTCGCCGTGGTCGTTGACACAGCGAGAAGCCTGTCGGGGCGGGGTGCGTGGCTGCATCCCGTGCCACAGTGCGCACAACAGGCGATTCGGCGGCGTGCTTTCACCCAAGCGCTGCGCATCGCCGGTTCACCGGACACCTCCGCGGTGGTCGAGCACATAGAGTTTCTCAGTGCGCCCGATCCCCTCGGCAACAGAACAGGTAGCAAAGAACATGAGTACACCGTGAAGTCCCGATGACAATGCGTCATAGCTAAACCCGAGGCGCGGCCCACGACTGTCGCCTCATAGACAGGAGATGTAGTGGCAGGTAAGGCCCGCGTACACGAGTTGGCAAAGGAACTCGGTGTCACCAGCAAGGAAGTCCTCGCCCGACTGAATGAACAGGGCGAATTCGTCAAATCTGCATCGTCGACGGTAGAAGCACCGGTCGCTCGCCGGCTGCGGGAATCCTTCGGAGGCGGCAAGCCGGCCCCCGAAAAGGCCGCTCAAGCCGCTGCGAAGGCCACCGCACCCGGCTCCGCGCGAGGCACTGCCAAGACACCCGCCAAGGGCCCCGACCGATCGCTCGACCAGGCCCTCGATCAGGCGATCAGCCCGGCCGTCGGCAACGGCGCAGCGACTGCCACGCCCGCCAAGCCTGCCGCACCGGCGGCCCAGGCCTCCGCTGCTGCGCCCGCAGAGGCACCGGCGCGACCCGGGCCGATGCCCGAACGCCCAGCGCCTTCAGGTCAGCCGCAGCCCGGACAGGCCAAAGCGCCCGCGCCCGGCCAGCCTGGACCCCATCCCGGGATGACGCCCGGCCCGCGTCCTGGTCCGATGCCCAAGCCCGGGGTGCGCACACCGCGCGTCGGCAACAACCCGTTCTCGTCGGCGCAGCCCGTCGACCGGCCCATTCCGCGTCCGCCGGCGCCCCGTCCCGGAGCCCCCAGGCCGGGAGCGTCGCGTCCCGGCGCTTCGCCGGGCAGCATGCCCCCGCGACCCGGTGGCGCTTCGGGTGGGCCGCGCCCACCGCGGACCGGTGCGCCGCGGCCCGGAGGCGGCCGGCCGGGTGGTCCCGGCGGCCGCTCCGATGCCGGTGGCGGTAACTACCGCGGCGGCGGTGGCGGCGGAGTAGGCGCCGCGCCCGGCGGCTTCCGGGGACGTCCCGGCGGTGGCGGCGGCCCCGGCCCCGGCGGCGGAGGCCGTCCCGGGCAGCGTGGCGGTGCTGCCGGAGCCTTCGGCCGTCCCGGCGGCGCGCCCCGGCGCGGCCGCAAGTCCAAGCGGCAGAAGCGGCAGGAATACGACTCGATGCAGGCGCCGGTCGTCGGTGGCGTGCGGTTACCGCACGGCAACGGCGAGACGATCAGATTGGCACGCGGCGCATCCCTGTCCGACTTCGCCGAGAAGATCGACGCCAACCCGGCGGCGCTGGTGCAGGCCCTGTTCAACCTCGGCGAGATGGTGACGGCCACCCAATCGGTCGGCGACGAGACGCTCGAGCTGCTGGGCAGCGAGATGAACTACAACGTCCAGGTGGTCAGCCCGGAGGACGAAGACCGCGAGCTGCTCGAATCCTTCGACCTGACCTACGGGGAAGACGAAGGCACCGAGGAAGACCTGCAGACCCGGCCGCCGGTGGTGACCGTGATGGGTCACGTCGACCACGGTAAAACCCGACTGCTGGACACCATTCGTAATGCCAGCGTGCGCGAGGCCGAGGCCGGCGGCATCACCCAGCACATCGGCGCGTATCAGGTTGGGGTCGACCTGGACGGCAGCGAGCGGCTGATCACCTTCATCGACACCCCGGGCCACGAGGCGTTCACCGCCATGCGTGCCCGCGGCGCCCAGGCCACGGACATCGTGGTGCTGGTGGTCGCGGCCGACGACGGCGTCAAGCCGCAGACGGTCGAGGCGCTCAACCACGCCCACGCGGCCGAGGTCCCGATCGTCGTCGCCGTGAACAAGATCGACAAGGAGGGCGCCGACCCGGCCAAGGTGCGCGGCCAGCTCACCGAGTACGGCCTGGTCGCCGAGGAGTACGGCGGCGACACCATGTTCGTCGACGTCTCCGCGATCACCCGGTCCGGCATCGACTCGCTGCTGGAGGCGGTCCTGCTGACGGCGGACGCCGCCCTCGACCTTCGGGCGCCGGATGACATCGACGCTCAGGGCGTCGCCATTGAGGCGCACCTCGACCGTGGGCGCGGTCCGGTGGCGACGGTCCTCGTCCAGCGCGGCACGCTGCACATGGGCGACTCGATCGTGGCCGGCGAGGCGTTCGGCCGGGTCCGCGCGATGCTCGACGAGAACGGCGACCCCGTCGACGACGCCGGGCCGTCGCGCCCGGTGCTCGTGCTCGGGCTGACCGCCGTGCCGGGTGCGGGCGACAACTTCCTGGTCGTCACCGAGGACCGGATGGCCAAGCAGATCGCGGAGAAGCGGCAGGCGCGCGAGCGCAACGCACAGCTGGCCGCGTCGCGGGGTCGGCGCACG
>DATJQO010000150.1:0-3553 GCA_035505695.1 Mycobacterium sp. | reverse complement strand
CCAAAACTCGGCCGATGACCGCGGCTAATTGTCGGGTTAGTTGATCGGGGCGTTGACCAGGCGCAGGTCGTCGATGATGCCGCGGGCCGCAACCACGCCTTCGCCGGTTTGCCACACCTCGTCGTTGACGACGTAAACCCGGTTGTCACGGTTGGCCGAGAGCTTGCGCCAGGGATTGCTGTCCAGGACGGTCGCGGCCCGCTCGGCTGCGGCTGGTGTGGCGCAGGAGAAGTAGACGACGTCGGCGTCGGCCACCGAATAATCCGGATTCTTCGCGAGGTCGGCATCGGTGGCGCCCATCTCGATGTAGGGCTTGTCGGTGAAGCGCTGGGCGGCCGGCCGATCCACCCCGACCGCACCCAGCACGCTGGCGGGGAAGTTGTTGGTCCCGTACACCCGGATGGTGCTGACGGTCAGCTGCACGATCGACGCCTGAAAGTGCGACGCGTCATGCCTGGCGCTGATCTCGGTGGCCCGCTGTGAGAAGCCGGTGAGCAGGGCGGCCGTCGCAGCGCCGCGGGCCGTGGCGGCGCCGACAGCGCGCACATTGTCTTCCCACGCCGTGCCGGGCAGCCCGGTGAACACCGTGGGGGCGATTGCGGCCAGCCGCGGATACAGCTTGGGCGTCAACCCCTGTGACCCGAGGATGAGATCGGGGTGGGCCGCCGCGATACCGGCCAAGTCGGGGTTGCTGCGGCTACCCACGCCGGGCAGGCCGTGCACCGCGCTGCCCAGATAGGAGGGCTGGCTGGAGGAGCCGTCCGGAAATGCCGCGGTCACCACTCGCGATTGCAGACCCAGCGCGCACAGGGCGTCGAGCTGGTCACCGGAGAGCACCACGATGCGCTGCGGTTCCGCGGGCACCTGCACCACATCGGGATTGACGCCCGCCGCGTTGTGGGCCGGTCGTGTCGGTGGCCCCGGGTCGGCCGCGGCGGCCTCCCGTGCGCAGGATTCGTCGGGTCGACGGTCGTTTCCCAGCACGCCGGCTCCGGCGATCTGCGTGGTGGGGGTGACCAGGGAAGACGTCGGTGCTCTGCCGCCCGGTTTTCCTGATCCGCAGCCGCTGCCCGCGACGGCGATCGCGGCCGCCAGCGCGGTGGCCGCGAATAGCCGCGCGGGCCGAGTCACGCCGATGAGCACGGATCCGACGCTAACATCTGTCCAGCGTGCAGCCCGTGCCGCGAACCGACACGCGTCACCGCCGCACCGTTTACGACGGTTTGTAGGACCAGCCCTGACGTCGCCATCATCGACGGCTAAGATTCGGGTATTCACTGATTCTGGGCCGCTGTCCGATCCGGATGTTTGGAGAAGCTGTTGACAGCCGAAGCGCCGCCGTTGGGACAACTCGAGGCCGTTCGTCCATACCCGGCGCGGACCGGTCCCAGAGGGAACCTGGTCTACAAACTGATCACCACCACCGATCACAAAATGATCGGCATCATGTACACAGTCACCTGCTTCGTCTTCTTCTTCATCGGCGGACTGATGGCCCTGCTGATGCGCACCGAGTTGGCCGCGCCCGGACTGCAGTTCCTGTCGAATGAGCAGTACAACCAGCTGTTCACCATGCACGGCACGATCATGCTGCTGCTGTACGCCACACCCGTGGTGTTCGGTTTCGCCAACCTGGTGTTGCCGCTGCAGATCGGCGCGCCCGACGTGGCGTTTCCGCGGCTCAACGCGTTTTCGTTCTGGCTGTTCCTCTTCGGCGGCCTGACCGCCTCGGCCGGCTTCATCGTTCCCGGCGGGGCCGCGGATTTCGGTTGGACGGCCTACACGCCGCTATCGGATGCCGTGCACTCGCCGGGCGCCGGGGGAGACCTGTGGATCATGGGCCTGATCGTCGCGGGTCTGGGCACCATCCTGGGCGCGGTCAACATGATCACCACCGTGGTGTGCATGCGCGCGCCCGGGATGACCATGTTCCGGATGCCGATCTTCACCTGGAACATCCTGGTGACGTCGATCCTGATCCTGATCGCGTTCCCGATCCTGACCGCCGCGCTGTTCGGGCTGGCCGCCGACCGACATCTGGGCGCCCACGTCTACGACGCGGCCAACGGCGGAGTTCTGCTGTGGCAACATCTGTTCTGGTTCTTCGGCCATCCCGAGGTGTACATCATCGCGCTGCCGTTTTTCGGGATCATCACCGAGATCATCCCGGTGTTCGCGCGCAAACCGGTCTTCGGTTACACCACACTGGTTTACGCGACACTGTCGATCGCCGCGCTGTCGGTCGCGGTGTGGGCGCACCACATGTTCGCCACCGGCGCCGTTCTGCTGCCGTTCTTTTCGTTCATGACGTACCTGATCGCGGTGCCCACCGGGATCAAGTTCTTCAACTGGATCGGCACGATGTGGAAGGGGCAGCTCACTTTTGAGACGCCGATGCTGTTCTCGGTGGGCTTCCTGGTGACCTTCCTGCTGGGCGGTCTGACCGGGGTGATGCTGGCCAGCCCGCCGCTAGACTTCCACGTCACCGACACTTACTTCGTGGTGGCCCACTTCCACTACGTGCTGTTCGGCACCATCGTGTTCGCCACGTTCGCCGGCGTCTACTTCTGGTTCCCGAAGATGACGGGCCGGTTACTGGACGAGCGGCTGGGCAAACTGCACTTCTGGTTGACCTTCATCGGTTTTCACACCACGTTCCTGGTTCAGCACTGGCTGGGCGACATGGGTATGCCGCGCCGCTACGCCGACTACCTGCCCTCCGACGGGTTCCAGCCGTACAACATCGTCTCGACGATCGGCGCCTTCATCCTCGGTGCCTCGATGTTCCCGTTCGTCTGGAACGTGTTCAAGAGCTGGCGCTACGGCGAGGTCGTGATGGTCGACGACCCGTGGGGCTACGGAAACTCGCTGGAGTGGGCGACCAGCTGCCCGCCGCCGCGGCACAACTTCACCGAGCTGCCCCGGATCCGCTCCGAACGTCCCGCGTTCGAGTTGCACTATCCGCACATGGTCGCTCGGCTGCGGGCCGAATCCCACGTCGGACGGCAAGTGCAACGCTGATCAGCCTGGCCAGCCGCACCCTGGCAACATCGTGGCCGCGGACCCCTAGCTCGGCCACGATGTGCGACACGATATCTGGCGGTGCGCCGGTGACCACGACACGCATGTGCCCTCGCACAGCGCACATCGACGCGCAACGCTTCCACGTCGCTGCGCCTTCAACGACGCCGCATGCACCGCGACCATGTCATCGGCGAGCGAAAGCTCCTCGCGGGTTGCCGGATCGAACGCGACCAAAAGCACGAGTCCTGGGCGCAAGATAGAGGCGGGCTCGCCGGGACGCTGACGCAACCGGCCGATGAACGTCTCACCCAACACGCTCTCCACCTCGATGACCCCGTCGATAGTGCGGACTGTTCCGATGCCGACATCGGGGATGGCACTGCGCGCATCGGCGTACGAGCCCGGAAGCGGCGACAGCGGGCGCAGCGCAGCCGCGAGGACAACACAGACAACACCGGTGAACACGATCAGCCGCGCGTCGGCGGTGAGAAACACGAAGATGGTCGCGGCCAGCGCGACGACACCCACG
>DATJQO010000149.1:0-5338 GCA_035505695.1 Mycobacterium sp. | reverse complement strand
GGCGAAATCGGGCAAAACCGACCACCGCCAGAACGGACGCTGAGCCACTTTCGGCGACCTGCCGACCAAATCACCCTCCCGGAAATCGCGATGTTTGGTGATGGAAAATCGTTCGCAAATCAAAACACCAGCCACCTAGGGGCCAGCGGTTACGGGGTGGCGCTCGGCGCGATAGGTGTGGGCGCCGTACTCGCTGTGGCGGTTCCCGAACCGGTGCGCCACAAGGTGTCACCGAATGCGCTGCTGGTGCTGTGCGCCGCCGTATACGGTGTTGCGACGCTGGCGGTGGCTTGGTTGCCGTTCGCCGCGGCGGTGCCGTTTCTGGTGCTGTCCGGAATCACGTGGCTGATCACCTTGACGACATTGAACGCGGCCGCGCAGCTGCATCTGCCGCGATGGGTGCGCGCCCGCGGGTTGTCGATGTATCTACTGGTCTTCACCGGATCTCAGGCGGTCGGCTCGTATCTGTGGGGCGTCATTGCCACCCGGTCGGGGGTTCACATGGCGCTGCTGTGGTCGGCGGCGCTGCTAGGCGTTGCCGCCCTCAGCGTCATCATGCTTCCGTTGCTGCCGGCCACCGGGAAGCTGAGCCGCGACATCTCCCGGGCTTGGCCGGCGCCGATGGTGGTGTTCGAACCGCGCCCCAACGATGGACCGGTGCTTCGTCGAGGCGATGCGAGCGGTGCGGCGATCCCGGCTGCGCACGGGCGGCCACAGTTGGCGGCTTTATCGAAGTCTGGAAGATCCCGACACGATCATCGAGAGGTTCACCGTGGACCGAATTCGAACGACAGCACACCGAGCGCTGCCTGAAGTCCGACGATGATGGTGCGGCCAAAGCGGTCACCTACACCCTGGACGGCACCCGACGGCATGAGCACGACCTCACGGTGCGGGTGCACCGATGACCGATCCGATTACCACGGTCGCGTCGCGCAGGTGACCCCGGTGGTGGCGTTCTGGGTGACCACCACCTGGCCGTCCACCGCGATCTCACAGTGCAGTTCGGGGGTGGCCCCCGAGCCGCAGTCGGGCCAGTGACAGCCCCCACTGGCGGCGACGAACGCCCACTGATTCGGGTTCGCCAGCGTCGCGGTGTAAACGAGCGGCTGCCCGGCGGTGAAGGCCGTTTGCACAGTGTTCATGTACTGCGACGAGTTGGCGTCGAAAGCCGCCTGGCTGGGCGGATCGCTGTTCATATACCGGACGTTGCCGGTGAGATTGCCGGTGGTGGTGATGGTGTAGGTCACCTGATGGCCGGCCGGGTCCGCAGCTGAGGTCGCGGGCGTGACAGCTACCACTGCGGCTGCGGCAAATAAAGCTGCGGCGGCACCCCCGCTGGTCACCTTTCGCACGTTGGTCATATCGGAAACGCTACCGAATTCGTTACCCCCCACTCTCCCGGCTCAGGTATGAAGCAACCATGAGCGATGATCCCGCCACCGGCATCAGCCGCCGCAGGCTGTTGACCACGAGTGCGGTCTCGGCTGCTCTCGGGGCCGGCCTGGGGGGCGGGGCCGCGCTGGTGTGGTCGCACCCCGGCGCACCTGCCGCCTGGTTTCAGCCCGACCGCAACGGCACGCCACCAGTGGCCGGGCTGCATCTGCAATTCGGCAAGCACGCCGCCACCGAGGTGGTGGTTTCCTGGCACAGCACCGCGGCGGTCAGCAATCCGCGGGTCATGCTGGGCACGCCGGCATCCGGTCTCGGGCGCACCGTCGCGGCCGAAACACGGACCTACCGGGACGCCAAGTCGAACACCGAGGTGCGGGTGTACCACGCTCGTCTGACGGATCTGGCCCCGGACTCCGACTACGTTTACGCCGCCGTGCACGACGGTGCGGAGCCGCAGATGGGCACGGTACGAACCGCACCGTTGGGACGAAAGGCGCTGCGCTTCACCAGCTTTGGCGATCAGTCCACTCCAGCGCTGGAACAGCTACCCGACGGCACGTACGGCACCGACAACATCGGCTCGCCGGCATCCGCCGACACCACACTGGCGATCGAACGCATGGCGCCGCTGTTCAACCTGGTCAACGGTGACCTCTGTTATGCCAACCTTGCCCAAAACCGGGTGAGGACCTGGTCGGACTGGTTCGAGAACAACACCCGCTCGGCGCGCTACCGGCCGTGGATGCCCGCGGCGGGCAATCATGAAAACGAATTGGGCAACGGCCCTGTCGGTTACGGCGCCTACCAGACCTACTTCGCGGTGCCCGATTCGGGCGCGGGCCCGGAGCTCCGCGGGTTGTGGTACTCGTTCACGGCCGGCCCGGTGCGGATTATCAGCCTGAACAACGACGACGTCGCCTTTCAGGACGGCGGCAACTTCTACGTGCACGGCTACTCGGGCGGCGAGCAAAAACGCTGGCTGGCGGCCGAACTCGCGGCCGCGCGTCGCGACCCGGACGTGGACTGGGTAGTCGTGTGCATGCACCAGACGGCCATCTCCACCGCCGACAGAACCAACGGCGCCGACCTTGGCATCCGCCAGGAGTGGCTGCCGCTGTTCGACCAGTATCAGGTCGACCTGGTGGTGTGCGGCCACGAACACCACTACGAACGGTCACATCCGTTGCGCGGAGCGCTGGGCACCGACACCCGAACGCCGATACCGGTGGACACCCGCAACGACGTGATCGACTCCACCAAGGGAACGGTGCACGTCGTCATCGGCGGCGGGGGCACATCGTTGCCGTCCAACGCGATGTTCTTCCCGCAACCACGGTGCCGGGTGTTGGTTGGCGTCGGCGCATTCGATCCCGGGCTCGGGCGCAAGGCGCCGATCTACGTCGTCGAGGATGCGCCCTGGTCGTCGTTTCGCGACCGCGACTACCCGTACGGTTTCGCCGCGTTCGACGTCGACCCGGGTCAGCCCGGCGGCAATACCTCGATCAAGGCAACGCATTATGCGCTGAGCGGACCGTTCGGCGCGGTCACCGTCGTGGATCAATTCACCCTCAGCAAGCCGCGCGGCGACAAACCGGGCTAGCTCAAAACAGGGTCAGCGCAGCGACTTCCGACGCTGCCGCCGTCGCCTGCGGAACGGAGCGCTGGTCCCCGCCCAGCCGGTGTTTCGCGATCAGCGGCGCGGCCCGTTGCGCCAACATCTCACGATAGCTCGCCGGCAGGTAGGCGCCGCGCCGGTACAACTCGCGATAGTGGCCGACCAGTTCGGGATGCGAGCGGCCCAGCCAGGACATGAACCAGCCGCGCGTCGAGCCACGCAGGTGCAAGCCGAACACCGTCACGCCGGTGGCACCGGCGGCCGCAATTTGGCGGAGTAGAGAATCGAGGTGGTCGACGGAATCGGTCAGATGCGGCAGCACCGGGGCCACCATCACATGGCAGTCCAGGCCGGCATCCCGGATGGCGCTGATCAGGCCCAGGCGTGCCTGCGGCGTGGGCGTGCCCGGCTCGACGTCCCGATGCAGCGCGGCGTCCCCGACCGCCAGCGACACCGCGACCGACAACGGAACGTGTTGTGCCGCATCGGCAATCAGCGGCAGGTCGCGCCGCAGCAACGTGCCCTTGGTCAAGATGGACAGCGGCGTGCCGGATTCGGCGAGTGCGGCGACGATGCCCGGCATCAGCGCGTAGCGGCCCTCGGCCCGCTGGTAGGGATCGGTGTTGGTGCCCAGGGCGACGGTCTCCCGCCGCCACGACGGCCGGCGCAGTTCGCGGCGCAGCACCTCGACGACATTGGTCTTGACCACGATTTGGGTGTCGAAGTCGATGCCGCAGTCGAAGTCGAGGTATTTGTGGGTGGGCCGGGCGAAGCAATAGCGACAGGCGTGCGAGCAGCCGCGGTAGCCGTTAACCGTGTAGCGGAAAGGCAGCGCGGCCGCGTTGGGCACCTTGTTGAGCGCGGACTTGCACAGCACCTCGTGAAAGGTGATGCCGTCGAACTGCGGCACGCGCACGGTTCGAACCAAGCCGATCCGCTCGAGGCCCGGTAGTGCTCCGTCCTCAACCGGCTTTCCATTGACCGCGACGGCCTGCTTGGCCCAGCGCATGGCCTAATTCGAACATTAGTTCGATACAGTGTCAAGTCGCTAAAAGGGTGGCGGGTCGTCGTCGTGGGGTGGGGCGGGCCCGAAGTAGCTGGGGTGCTCGGCTGGTCGGGCCAAGCGGGCCTCGCGGTTGTGGCTGCGTTCGGTGGCGATGCGCGTGGCGCGGTCTTGGGCGCGGGTGCGGCGGCGTTTGGGCATCATCGCGGTGCGTTCGGCGCAGTAGTCTTGGGCCACAACAACTTCGGGGGCCGGCACGCCACCGATCACTCGACATAGGCTGGGGAAAAGCAGCGCGCTGCCCGGGGTGGTGACATAGGTATCGCCTGCCGGTGAGGTCAGGATCAGCGTGCCATCCGCCAGCTGCTGGTCGTGCCAGCCCCAGAAAGTTTTCACCAAATGATGTGTGCCGAATTGCATATCACGGTTGATTGCTGATTGCGGTCCACCGCGGAATGTGCCGCCGCGAGGCGGGTTCGCGCCGCTCAATTGGCAGCTGGTAGCCCCGGGCACAACTGGCGGTATGTGATGTGCGGGTCCGCGGAGACCCAGTCCCGCCATTGTTTGGAACTCATATTGGTGGTGAGCTTGTCGCACAGTTGCTGCGGGGTGGCGACGGCAGGCCACACCCACACCGTGCCGTCGCGGCCGGCGCTGATCAGGCGCTGCCCGTCGGGGCTGAACGCCAGACTCTGCACCGCGCCGGAAAGCGCGCTCGGTGGGCGGCCGAGGGGCTGACCGGTGTCGGCGTTCCAGAACCGCACCGTCTTGTCGGCGCTGCCGGTGGCCACGCGCTGCCCGTCGGGGCTGAACGCCACCGTGTTCACCCAGTAGGTGTGCCCTTTCAGGGGTTCACCCTCGTGTCGGCCGGTGTCGGCGTTCCACAGTCGCACCGTCTGGTCGGCGCTGCCGCTGGCCAGGCGATGCCCGTCGGGGCTGAACGCCAGCGCGCGCACGTCCCCGTCGTGGCCGCCAAGCACACCGCTCAGCAATCGGCCGGTGTCGGCGTTCCACAGTCGCACCGTGCCGTCGGCGCTGCCGGTGGCCAGGCGATGCCCGTCGGGACTGAACGCCACACTTCGCACCGCCTCGGAATGCCGCAGCGGGGGACCGACGGGTTGTCCGGTGTCGGCGTTCCATACCCAAACCGCGGCGTCGGCGCTGCCGGTGGCCAGGCGATGCCCGTCGGGGCTGAACGCCACAGCGTCCACCGGCGCGGTGTGGCGGGTCAGCGGGTCGCCGATCGGTTCGCCGGTGTCGGCGTTCCACAGCCGCACCGCGGTGTCGGTGCCGCCGGTGGCCAGGCGATGCCCGTCGGGGCTGAA
>DATJQO010000148.1:0-25854 GCA_035505695.1 Mycobacterium sp. | reverse complement strand
CATCGGTGCTGCACGCCGTCAACCATGACGATCCGGTCGTGCCACCCAGCGACCGGTCACTCCTGTGGCACACCATCGAGGCGCTTGGCGCCGCCGCGGCAGCGATCAGACGCTTCTTCGGCGCCGCCCCACACACCTCGGCCTGGGCGCTGATCGTGCTCATCACCGCCGGCCGCCTAGGTGGCTGGTGTTTTGCATGGCAAACAATCTTCAACCACCAAAGATCGCGATTTCCGGGAGGGTGATTTGGTCGGCAGGTCGCCGAAAGTCGCTCAGCGTCCGTTCTGTGCGGTGCCGGTTTTGGCCGATTTCGCCTTGCGCGTGAAACTGCCCGTTCGACACCACCCACCTAGCTAGTGCGGCCCGCACGCACGCGCTCCGGCTGAACCGATCGAGCCACCACACGGCCGTTGTCTCCGGCGAAGAATCTCGCGCCATCAACCGAACTCCATCATCACGCTGACGCCAGAATCGCCAAGATTCCAGGCGCACAATGAGTGTCGCCGCCAGCCTCAAGATGAGTGACACGCAACACCACCCGGCCCAGCGCAGCATCACACTTGCGGGTGGGCGGGTGCGCGGGTGGGCGAGCTTCGAGCTGCACACTATGGCCCGGTTATAGCCCACGCCGGCGAAAACATGCTTGATCTGGTGCCCCCGACAGGATTCGAACATGCCGGGGTTGCCTGGTGTCGGCCCGCGGGTATCCACCGTGCGATGCGTTCACCGCCTACAATTGCAAGGTCTCAACCCGTGTCGTAGGTGGACAAGTCCCCCCTCGGACACGTCCGGCGACACGACTCAAGTCGGCCGTCGCCTTGACCCGTCGCAGGTAGGGATCGTAGTCAAGACGCAGACCCAGGCTTGCGTACACCTGCGCGCGTTCCGCCCCGGTTGCCTCACCAAGCACGGCTGACAGCCCGCCCAACTCCTCGACCAATTCGCTGATCTGCGCGGCAGACATGGCGCGGGGTCTTTCGACTCGCTCAAGGCGGGCCTTCAGCTCGTCGCGCTCGGCGGTGCGGCGACGCAATGCAGCGGTCAAGTCCTCAACGGCCACGCCAGACTCCAGGGCGGTAACTAGGGCAGCAACCTTGGCATTCGCCTCGCTGAGCTGGCGCTGCAGGGCGGCGTACCCAGTTCCTGCCGCCGGGTCCGCGTCCTGCCCGCGTGCGAGGTCTTCCGGATCGGCCGCCTGGGGTGGACGAATCCCGTTCGTGCCGAAAAGGCCTCCGAGCGAGCCGTCAACCGGCATCGGCTCGACGTGGCGACCGAGGAAGACCGCATCAAGACAGGCCGCGACAAATCTGACCCGCCTGGCCGGACGATCACCGAGTGGTCCCGCAAATCCCGCGCCGCGATGTGCCGTACCTTCGAGCTCGACTACACGCCGCTGGTGGAGAGCGGCCGGGTCCCAGCGATGGTGACACTGACCTATCCGGGCGACTGGGAATGCGTGGCGCCTGACGGGACCAGCGTGAAGCGCCACATGGTGTTGTGGCGCAAACGATTCCAACGCGAATGGGGCGAACCGGCTCGCTACATCTGGAAGCTCGAATTTCAACGCCGGGGAGCGCCACATATCCACCTGTGGATGGCTCCCCCGCAGTCACCCGGCCGGACAGGGCGCACGTTCTGGAACTGGCTATCCCAGGAATGGGCCGACATCGTTGCTCACCCTGACCCTGAGCAACGCGCACGCCACCTGCTGGCCCTGTACCGCAGTCGACGTCCTCAACGGTTTGCGCGCCTGCGATCCCAAACGTCTGGCGATCTACTTCACCAAACATTCGTCGCCAAACCGCGAGGGCGACAAGGAGTATCAACACATCGTGCCCGACGCCTGGCGCACGCCGGGCCACGGACCCGGCCGCTTTTGGGGTGTCCACGGACTACAGCGAGCCACCGCGGTCGTGGACATCGCTCAGGACGCCTACCTGACGGCCCGCCGGGATCCTCCGTCGCTGGTCGCGGTCCCAAGCCACCTACCGCGACATCGCACGGAATTTTCCCACCGACGTGCTGCCACGGACGGCCCACCGGGTAGTCCAACGGGTAGACAGCCAGACCGGGAAAGTACGCCACCGCAGGGTCCGCCGACGACGACTCCTGTGCAACCAAGGCGGACTTGCCGGTGGCTACGCCCTCGTGAATGACGGACCAGCGTTCGCATCCCAACTTGCGGCGGCATTACTGGCAGATTGCGCATAGCGACCTTGCCATCAATGGACGAAGGGTCCGCCGTACGGATCTGTGCCACCTGACACCGCTGGCTGTGCCGGGCAGGGAGGCGGCCGACGGCCCGAGTTTTCGTTCGAATGCTTTGACGACCACCGCACCAAGGTTGAGCACAATTTGAGGCCCGGCGAGGGAATCACTCAGTGAGCCCTACACTGCCAGCAGCGGGCAGATGCCGCGACCAGGCAGGAGTAACCGGAACCTCGCGCTGTCGATGCCGACGCTGAGGGAGTCACTGTCGTCGCCGTTGTCGTCAAGACTGTCGTCAAACTGTTGCAGCCGCATTGATCGATCGCGACGTGACAGGCTGCATGCCGGCTGACTGCGCCCTCATGCATCACGCTGGTACCGCTCGATCTTCATCTCTTGAGCACTGACTGACACGCGCCCCGCACCAACAGGTGCGGGGTAAGAGCGCCTCCTCACACAGGGAACCTGGCCCAGAGGAAAAGCCCTGTCTCATGGCTACATTCGCCGAATCTCCGGGTCGTGTGTGTCGTACAGTCCTGGCCACCACGTTGTTGTTGGCGGCGACCCCCACATTGGCGCGGCTGTTACGACCGGCGATGGCGACGCTGCCGGTGCCGTGTCTGGCATCGACGCTGCCACCGTTGAACGCCACGCCGTCGTTCCCGTTGGTGGTCTGCACGTCGTCGTCGCGGAGGGCGACGGGAAAGACGGATTATGCGTACTCACAATCAGCAAGAGTTCGCCGCCCGGTCACCGCCCCGGTGCATGCTTAAGCCGTGATTCATCCGGACAAAGCCCGCGAGCGAGAAATCGTGAAAAACAACCAGGGGAGAGGAGTGCTCGTGCTGGTGCGCGACGGCAAATACGGCGCAGTCGTGACCGTGCACGGCGTCAACAGCTCACCCGAGACTGTCGCCCCCCTCGTCTCCTCCGCGCCCGATGACCAGGCCATCCTCAGTTTCGCCTATGACGACGGACACATGCGTCTGGGACAATCCGGCACCGAGCTGGCCGACAGCCTCCGCCAGTGGGTTCGCCAGCATCCCGGCCAGCCCCTGCAGATTCGCGCCCACTGCATGGGCGCGCGCGTCGCCATCGACGCCATCCACAAACTGGACCAACAAGGCGCGCTGCCCGAACGCGTCAAGCTCGACCTCGTCGCCCCCGCCGCCGCTGGCTTCGTCATCGCCAACATGGCCGCCCCCGTCCCAGACGCCATCGCCAAATACATCCACAACACCGTCCCCGCCAAAGACATGGGAACCTGGTGCAAATTCCAGCGAGACATGGAAAAAGTCCACCTTCCCCGCCACGTCGAGACCCGCGTCTTCCTCACCGATCACGACAAATTCGCCAAACCCCACAACGCCCGGATCCAAAAACTCATCCGCAACCTCAATGCCCAGCGCGTCGACGTGCCCGGCCACGACCACTTGAGCATCATCGAAGCCGCCGGCCAGATCCGCTGACCCGCGCCAGCTACCCGAGAACCGCCACACTGACCCGCCGTCGGGTGGGGTGGCTGGTTATTTGTCGTCTCTGAAGGGGCCGGGTTCTGTCAACGCGTTACGACCAATGGTTTGCCGGCTTTCGGCCTCCCTGCAGGCAGCGTCGGGTGAGGACCGGGGTCAAGGCGGAGCGCCCGCAGCGTAGCGAGGACGAACGGTCTTGGCGCTGGGCCGGCGCGATGCATGCTGTCGCCGGATGCCGGAAGATCAGCGGCGCGACTGTGTGGATGTGGCCTTCTCCAAGCCGTGATGGCGCAGATACGTTGGGGCAGGGCCGGATTGGTCCGGCTGCCGGTCGTCCCTTCTCCCAGCTGTGGTGGGCATGGAGCGGTGCCGGTGGCAACACGCGGGGTCGATCAAGCGGGCGACGACGCCGGGGACACCTGGGCGGGTCGGTGAAGCGGTGCACGTCACCGATCGAGGCGACAAACACCGCCGCCAGCGTCGGGCCGACGCCGACAGTCGTACGTCGGCGACCCTTCTCCATGATGGAGGCCACGCTCGCGCTGGCCACCATCAACCGGTCCGCCGAGATCGAATCCCTCGACGAACTTGACATGCGTCAAGCGTGGCCATCAGGATGGGGCGAAGTGCATCGGCCACAACCTCTTGACCTCAAGGAGCGTCCGGATGGCGACGATCAGCACCCCAGAGTATTTGCGTGATCAGGCCAAGCGGCGGCTGGCGCCAACGTTGAACAACTTGCCGGGACTGGGCGCGGTCGAGAAGCGGTTGCTCGCACACGATTGGAAACAGCGGGTCATGGTGGAGGCGCCCCCAGGCAGCGGGTTGAAACCCGTCATCGGGGGCAACGGTTTGCCGATCATCGGCCACATGATGATGTTCCGCGGCGGACCGGACTATATGTTGCAGGTGTACCAGAGCCGCGGGCCGATCACGTACGTGGATTCGCCAGCACTGCCGGCGGTGGTCGCGATGGGCCCCGACGCGGCGCAGATCATCTACTCCAACCGCAACAAGGACTACTCACAGCGATTCTGGCAACAGGTCATCGGCCCGTTCTTCAATCGCGGGCTGATGCTGCTGGACTTCGATGAACACATGTACCACCGACGGATCATGCAGGAGGCGTTCACCCGCAGCCGGCTGACCGGCTACGTCGAGCACATCGACCGCGTCACGAGCCATGTCGTGGCACTCGACTGGGCCACGGACGACTCGCGCTTCCTGTTCTATCCGGCGATGAAAGAGCTGGCCTTGGACATTGCGTCGCTGGTGTTCATGGGCCACGACCCTGGCACCGACCACGAGTTGGTGACCAAGGTGAACAAGGCGTTCACCACCACCACCCGCGCGGGCGGGGCGATCCTCCGGTTCGGGTTGCCGCCGTTCAAATGGTGGCGGGGTTTGCGGGCGCGCAAGCTACTCGAGGACTACTTCACCGCGCGCGTCGCCGAGCGCCGCACCACCGAGGGCAACGACATGCTCACGGCGCTGTGCAATACCCAGGACGAGGACGGTAACAGCTTCACCGATGCCGACATCGTCAACCACATGATCTTCTTGATGATGGCCGCGCACGACACTTCGACGTCAACGACCACCACGATGGCGTATCACCTTGCCGCCTACCCGGAATGGCAGGAACGTGCCCGCGACGAGTCGGCCCGGCTCGGCGACGGGCCGCTGGATATCGAGGCCCTGGAGAAGCTGGAAACACTCGACCTGGTGATGAACGAGTCGCTGCGCTTGGTGACGCCGGTGCCGTGGGCGATGCGCCGGACGGTCCGCGACACCGAACTGCTCGGCCACTACCTGCCCGCCGGCACGAATGTCGTGATTTGGCCGGGGCTGAATCACCGGCTGCCCGACCTGTGGACTGACCCGGAGAAGTTCGATCCCGAGCGGTTCGCCGAGCCGCGCGCCGAGCACAAACGGCACCGCTACGCGTTCACGCCATTGGGCGGCGGTGCCCACAAATGCATCGGCATGGTGTTCGGGCAGCTTGCGATCAAGACCGTCATTCACCGGCTGCTGCGTCACTACCGGCTGGAGCTCCCGCAGCCCGATTATCGGCCGCGCTGGGAATACGGCGGCATGCCCGTGCCGATGGACGGCATGCCGATCGTGCTGCGGCCGCTGCGCTGAGCGCCGGTTGCGAGGATCGAAGCCACCCGCGCCGAGGCTTGTCTGGCCGACTGATGGGCGGGTGTCCGGTTCGGCCGGGTCGGACACAGCCCCCGGCTCACCCACAACGAGTGGCCTGACTACGCTAAACACGTTGTGCGTCAATGGTTCTCTGAATCCTCGCCTGTCATGAGAACGGCTCGATCGTGGAATCGGATCGACTCCGTGGATGAGATGAACAACGGTCTGCTGGCCTGGGAGCACGAGCAGACGCTCCACGAACAACACCGGTGAGCATCGAAACGCGGCTTCTTATCACTGGTCGCGACGTTGGTCAAAGACATAGCCTGGCAATAAGATCTGAGCCTCGCCATAACGCAGCACACGCTGACGGAACTTGAGATCACCGCGGCGAATGATGCCCGGGCCGCTGCGAAATCCCATGGTGTCAGCGAGAACAACATGCTCGTTGTGGATGGGCCGTTGCGCGACCGTGCACACCTTGTCCGCGCACTGGGGTACAACAAGACCCACCATGCGCAGTACCTACCGCCGGACCTCAACGCGATGGTGGCGGCGCTGGGCACGGCCGAACGGACCCCAATCTTCGCCATCGCCACCGGATGGTCACGCTATTCCTGGTACCTGCGGCTGCCGTGCCTGCCCAGCGGTGCGTGGACGGGCATCGTGCGGCTGGAAACGGCGAACCTCGCCCAGCGCCAGTTCGCGGCAGGCCCGCCGCAGCGTCCAGCCGGCGCCCAGCGCCTCGTCAAGCAGCTCAAGCAGCCCGGTCTTGGTGGCCACGTCGACTCGGCGTGGGACCCGGCCACTTAGCCCCAGCGCCCTTTTCCCTCGACCAACGTCAACCGCACGGCCATCTCCTTGAGCGCCTCCGACAGCCGCGCGTTCTCCGCCTTGGCGGCCTCGAGCTCGTAGTCGCGCTGCCGGGCCGCCGCGCCAGGCTTGGAGGCCGCCAACGCCGCCAGCGCGCCGTCCTTCGCGAGCGTGCGAATCCGCATGATCGTCGACCGGTCCACCTGATGGTCGGCGGCGGCCTCGGCGATCGTCACCTCCTGCCGCACCAGCTGCAACCAGATTTCGTACTTCTGCGACGGGCTCAAAAATCGCTTCGGGCGTCGACCCGACCGATCGCTGCCAGGGGTCGTTGGAGACATGAGCAAATCCTCCGTAACGGTTCGGAGGACCCGTCGGATGTTGTCTGATCGACACGCCGATCTCTATCGCGAAGTCAGGCGCAAAACAATCACCGCGCTAGTCACCGCGTCGGTGTGCTCCCTGTGGGTGGCGACAGGTTGGACGGCGTTGGCGTCCCACAACTGCACCGTGCCGTCCTCGCTGCCGAAGACGGTGGGTGCGGTTCTCCGGTTTGGCGCACCAGCTCGGCGTTCAGCGCGCTGTGCGACGTCTTGCGCTTTTTGCCGGGCCTGGTCTTTCAGAATCATTATCGCGCTGTCCAGCAGGGCGTCCCATTCGTCGTCGCTGCTTCCGAACACGTGGCTTGTCTCCTTACTGGACCTGCGCTGCGGCCCGCAACTCGCGGTTAGAGCAAGGCGGGGTCACCGAGTCGATGCCGTAGTTGTCGTTCGAGGCCGGCGATCGGCACCAGGTTCTGAGGAGCGCGGGCATCCTTGTACTCCACCGACGCGAACCTGCCCAGCAGCTTCTGGCTGGCGTCGGCCAGCGCGACGGCCTCGGTGAGATCCAGTGTCAGCGCCGTCGCAATGCTGGATCGTGGGACGAATCGAGGAGGCTGTCGGCTATGCCGACAGCGGCCAGAAACGGTGATCGGCAGTGGCAGCGAGGTGCCGTTCGGCCTCGAGGGGGTGCTCGGCATTGTGTACGTGGCCATCGGCCAGCGCGAACGATACGTCGAGTGGTGTCGCGCCCAGCTCGCGCGTGGCCGCGACACCCATACACTCACCAGGACATGGCTGGTCCTCGCGCTGTCCCACGCCGGGGCCGGTGAGGAGGCGAGGGCCGCGAAAGGGCTGATCGAGGCCGCCGAGGCCACCCACAACCCCTGGGCGCTCGCGTACGCGCTTCGCGCCTACGGCTACGCCTTCCGCGATGCTGATCCCGTTCGCGCGCTGGAAGCCCTGCGCCGGGGCCTGGTGATCGCCCAAGACAGCGGCAACCGCTTGGTCGAATCACAGCTGGCGACCGCTTTGTCTCAGCTTGAGGCCGAACACGACGACCCGCTGGCGGCACTCGATGACATCACTCTAGCCATCCGCCACTTCGACGACTCTGGCAACGTCGGCCTGATCCGTAGCCCCCTGGCAACTCTCGCGGTATTCCTCGACCGCCTCGGACGCCTCGAACCGGCAGCCACCATCGCCGGTTTCGCATTCGATCCCCACACCGCGTCGGTAGTCCCCCAACTCACCACCGCCATCACCCACCTGCGCGATGTCCTCGACGACCAGACCTACGAATCGCTGGCCCGCAAGGGCGAAGCGATGACCACCGCCGCCATGGTGAGCTACGCATACGACGAAATCGACCAGGCCCGAACAGAACTGAACACCGTCTCGAAATAGACGACATCACTCGTCACCCGTCGACCTACCGCGTGAGGTGTTCTGATCCCTTGGGCTGCCTGATGCTCTCGACCGTCTGTCTCGAAAACGATGGGTTGATGTGACTGCGGCAGCTCTCTAGCCACTGACTCGACCACCAGGCTCAACGGCGCCGTCGGGTCCGATCAACTGAAGTCGTCAGGCCGCTGGACCTGGCGACTCGCAATCAACCTCAGTCGGTGTAGTTCGTCAGTCGACAACCGTGACGACAACTACTCCCTTAACAACGGCAGCTACGGCTCGAAATCCCTGCTATCGGCCTGGTCACGGTCCATGCCCGGTCCTGGCAGCGTGGGGGGTCTGTAGAGTCTCGACCCAATCGCTTAACCCCTAGGACTGCTGCAAGCCGTTCCCTGGCAAACGGCAGGGTTCTGGTGTCGGCTCTCGAAAGGCATCCGGCGCCAGCGTGCGATGCGTTCACCGCCTCAATTGCAAGGTCACAACCCGTGTCGTAGGTTGGCAAGTCCCCCCTCGGACACAATTTGTTAGCTAAAAATATAGAAAACCCGCTGTGAACTTGATCAGAGCGGGTTTTCTGCATTTGCTGATATCGATTGGGCATCGCGTTGACGTCCTAAATCTGTCGTACGGCGGGAATGGCGAATATCCCATTGCGGCGCTATGCCGTGGGGTGTCACCGCGGTGCTCGTGCGGAGCGAGCACAGGACGACCGCAGAAGAGCATGACGCATTCAGCGGGCCGCGTCTCTTGCAGCTGGTGAGTCTTGCGGGGCGGCTGTTAGCTACGGGGCGCGCGGCCCGGGTCGGGTGGCGTGTCGCGCGTGCCGCCTTCGGCCTCTTGGTGCAACGATCCGGTCATGGGGGATCGACTGCGTGAAACGATGGATGGGACACTCGGCCATTTCTGGATGAATTTCGGCGATGTGTACAACCTCGACAAGGCAGCAGATGGCTACGTGCGGCTAGCCGAGGACGACCTATTCCACATCGGCACTTTGCGCACTCGCCAGTACAACAGCGAGTTCGGCACAAACCGCGAGCGACTTGCTCTGCCAGACACGATCTACGCGATGACGAACGTGACCCGTTCCATCTTCTTCGATATCGCCGGCATCTCGCAGTCGAACGTGATGGGGGAACGAGCTTCCACCCAAACTGTTCGGACACGCGGTGTGATAGTGAACGTGCCCCTTGCGGCGCTCAAGGACGACAAGTTTCTCGCCGTCGAGCTTGAGATTCCACAGGTGACTAGATGGGCGGGGCTAACCAGCATTCGCGAGGAAATCGTTCCTCCCAGCGGTAGTCGGGGGAAGCAATACAAGGCCGAAACGGTTGAGGTGGACCCTCTCGAATTGGAGATCAGACGCGGTTTCAACTTGAAGCTGGACTCGACGTGGCACGTCGACGGCCCTGACGACCGGCGAACGATCAATGCGCCGCTCGTGGTGGGGACAACAAGCCGCACACCGCGGAAGTGGCACGACCACCTTGTGCCGCTACTCGCCGTCCAAGATCTGATCAATCTCGCCCACGAAGGATTCGTGCCAGCGGAGCAAGCGAGGGTTGAATTCAAGATCGAAGACGCCGGCAGCCCCCGCGACTCTGCCACACTTTGGAACTCTCGATTGATGGCGCTGCCGCGCCAAGGCGGTGTATCGAGCCCGAAGTCGATGACGGAGGTCCCGTTGTTCTACCTCGGTCACATCGGCGGCGCTAAAGGGCTCCGCAACTGGATCCGTCTTGACCACGAACACGGGCGTGCGAGGGTCCGATTACGAACACATACAGGTACGGCCGCACCGGCATAGAGGTCCATCTAATCGAACTGGCTGTCGGGATGGAGTACTGGACCAACCTCCACAAAAAGCTAGGGCGAGCCTGGGCGCAACCGCGTCGGCTACGAAAGAAGACGAACGAACCGCTACCAATGTCGATCGGGCGCCACGTTGGTCCGGCTTTTGCAGACTTCGTCGGTGACCTAGACAAGTGGAGCCAACTGTTCTGGGACGCCTACACCAGCTTGAAGCACGCTCCGTCATACGAATACGATCCAAGGGATATCGAGGTTCTTGGCGACTCAGGCCAACTGTTACTACTAGGAGAGTTGTTGAATCGGGTCGCTGGCAACAGAACGCCAATGAAGGCGATCGCTAGCAGTCACCGCACACAGCACCTCAAGCAGAGAATTCAAAAGCTCGTTGCTGCAACCTAGACCCGGCGTCCGACACCGAGGCGCTGCCGGCGCCATGCAGCTGACCACGAACGCCAGCTGCGCCGAAGTCCACCGGGGACGGCAAACACCTTCCGCCGCAACACCTTCGGATGCCGCTTGGACGGAGGGCGACCAGCCACCATGACATCGACCGTCTCGGCGTCGCCAGCACCGCGGACGAATCGGTGTACCGGCCCGTTGCCACCTCGCCTCCGGCTTGCGCAGGTCAATCTCTCAGGTCGTCGTTGCCACACTCAGTAGTGACACGTACAAATCATGGTTCAGTGAGTGTACAGTTCACGGTGTGGATGTATCCGTGACCGAGTTGCGCGCGCACCTCAGCGAATGGCTCGATCGAGCTCGGGCTGGTGGTGAGGTCGTCATCACCGACCGCGGGATTCCGGTCGCGCGACTCGCTGCGCTGGACAGCGCAGGCACCTTGGAGCGTCTCACGGCCGAAGGCGTGATTGGCAAGGCCACCGCGCAGCGGCCCGTCGCTGCGGGTCGGTCCCGGCCCCGACCGCGGCGGCCGGTGTCTGACCGGGTCAGCGACCAGCGGCGCTGACCGGTGCCGCTCGTCTACTTCGACGCCAGCGCCTTCGTCAAACTTCTCACCACCGAGACAGGGAGCCCGCTGGCGTCCGCGCTATGGGACGGCTGCGACGCCGCATTGTCCAGTCGTCTGGCCTACCCCGAAGTCCGCGCCGCACTCGCTGCAGCAGCCCGCAATCACGACCTAACTGAATCCGAGCTCGCCGCTGCCGAGCGTGACTGGGAGGACTTCTGGGCCGCCACCCGCCCAGTCGAACTCACCGCGACGGTTGAACAGCACGCCGGCCGCCTCGCCCGCGCCCATGCCTTGCGCGGAGCCGACGCTGTTCATCTGGCCAGCGCGTTGGCTGTCGGTGAACCCGGCCTGATCGTCGCCGTTTGGGACCGACGCCTGCACGCCGGAGCTCAAGCCGCCGGGTGCCGAGTCGCCCCCGCCCAGCTCGACCCCTAATCCGACCGCTCGATATTCGAGTGGGTCGACCCCAGCACGGACGACGATCAGGTACCGATTCGCCAGGTCAGGACCCGTGTCGTAGGTGGGCAAGTCCCCCCTCGGACACGGTTACTACCCCTACCCGTCGGACGAATCGAGACGCCGACGATCTTGGCGGCGGCGTTGTAGACCATCTCCAATCGAAGCGCGGCGTACAGTGCTGCCAACTCCGATGGATCGGCGCTATTGAGCAGCTCAGCGATGTTTCCGAGTCCGTCGACGATTTCCGCGATCTTCTGCTCGGTCGGGACGTTGGTGGTAGGTACTCGATCGAGATCGGCGCGGGCAGCCTCACGTTCTTCTAGCGCACGGTTCAGCGCATCCGCAACGGCTCCCGGTTCCACACCAGCCTCGATCGACAGCTGTAGTCGGCGCATGCGCGTTTCAGCATCGGCGAGCTTCTTCTTCGCCTGCCGCAGACGGCTGTCGTCGACCCCACAGCCCGGTGCTAATCCTTGCTGGATAACTTCGCATGGCCCGCACACTGCTCGACTCCAGCGAACAAGACCTCGCCCGCCATGTGCTGATCCAGGCCACCCGCCGACGTGACGCCATCATCGCCAACGGCGACCTCGGCCTGATCTCCCTCGCCCGGCTCCAGCGCACTGTTGCTTGCCGTTCTTCTGGCCCGCAAGGCCGACGCCCGCGGAGCTGACCACAGTATCAACGTCGCGCGCGAACTGGCCGCCGCCCTCGGCGGCGACCATAACTACCACGGCACCGAATTCGGCCCGACCAACGTCGTAATACACGCTGTCGCTGTCGCCGTCGAGCTCGGCAACGGTCAACAGGCCCTCGACCGCGCCACCCACGTACGCACCGAGCACATGTCCACTGAACGACAAGCCCGCTACCTCGTCGACCTTGCCCGCGCCCATATCCTGACCCGCTCACCAACCCAGGCCCTGCAGGCCCTCATCAAAGCCGAACACATCGCGCCCGAAGAACTCGCCGAAACACCCCTCGTCGCTGCCGTCATCGAGGACATCGAAGCCCAAACCAAGCACACACGACAACCGGCACTACGACGACTCAAACAACGCCTCTACGCCTGATTACTACGGAATGGGGGTGGCGCCGTCCGCTCCGCTCCCGGCGCCACCCTAACCAGCCCCCGCGTGGGCGGCGCCCAGCTGAATCGCCGCCGTCGGCCGCTGTCGGCCAAGACTTGTGTTCAAACTTTCTCTACGGTGTCGAGACCGGACCGGACGGATACGACTACGAGGTTCGCCCGATTGCGGCGGCGCAAGCCACGAAGACCTACCGCTGTCCTGGCTGCGATCACGAAATCCGTTCGCGGACTGCGTATCTGGTCGTCTGGCCGGTCGACGTCGGCGAACGGGGATTGGACCACCGCCGGCATTGGCACACGTCGTGCTGGGCACACCGGACCACGTGCAGCCCGACCCGAAAGTGGTCTTAGTATCCGGCCGCCGGCTCGACCAGCTCAATCAGGACGCCGCCGGCATCCCTCGGGTGGATGAAGTTGGCCCGGGAGTCCGATGTGCCGCGGCGGGGCTTGTTGTAGAGCAGCCGCACGCCCTGCGCGTCGAGCCGCTTGGTCAGCTCCTCGAGGTTGCTGACGCGGTAGGCCAGATGCTGAATGCCCGGGCCGCGCTTGTCGAGAAACTTGGCGATCACCGACGAATCGTCGATCGGTGCCAGCAGCTGCACCTGGGCGCTGCCCACCGGCGCGCCGCGCACTGACAGCATGGCCTCGCGGATGCCCTGATCCGCGTTGAGCTCCTCATGCAACACGATCATGCCGAGGTGGTCGTGGTACCACCCGATCGCTGCATCGAGATCTGCGACCGCGATGCCGACGTGGTCAATTGCCGTCACCAGAGCGCTCGCCAGAACGGGGCGGGCGTCAACCTGCTTGGCAGTCATAACGTTAAGATAACCTGACGACAAAGATTTCGCATCCCCGGCCGGTGCGAGCAACCGCTGAACGCAGCACCGGAGGTAGCCATGACGACGGTCATCGTTGCTGGAGCTCGCACGCCGATCGGCAGGCTCATGGGTTCGCTGAAGGATTTCTCGGTGAGTGACCTGGGCGCGATCGGGATCGCGCTGGACACGGCGAACGTCGCGGCTGCGTCGGTCGACTACGTGATCATGGGCCAGGTGCTGACCGCCGCGGCCGGGCAGATGCCGGCGCGCCAAGGGGCGGTGGCCGCGGACATCGGCTGGGACGTGCCCGCGCTGACCGTCAACAAGATGTGCCTGTCCGGCCTCGACGCGATCGCACTCGCCGACCAGCTGATCCGTGCCGGCGAGTTCGAGGTCGTCGTCGCTGGCGGGCAGCAGTCCATGACCAAGGCACCGCACCTGCTGATGGACAGCCGGGCGGGCTACGAGTACGGCAGCGTCACCGTCCTCGACCACATGGCCTACGACGGCCTGCACGACGTGTTCACCGACCAGCCGATGGGCGCCCTCACCGAACAGCGCAACGCCGTCGACCAGTTCACTCGCGCCGAGCAGGACGAGTTCGCTGCGCCGACCCGAACTCGTCCCGCTCGCCGCGCACCTGCTCGCGATGAACAAACCCGCTGACCGGTCTGACCGGTCTGACCTGGCTGCATCCTCGCAAGGGCCGCGACCGGACACCGGCGCACATGCTGGCCGAACTCGGCCGCGGCGAGATCGAGCTGACCCACACGGCGTTTCACGCCCTGCAACCCTGCGGGCCGCGGCGCACTTGCGGGAACTGCTGATGGTCGCCGACAAGCAGATCTGCATGTTCGAGCGATGGCTGATCGAGCACGTGGCCGGCATAACCGACTCCGAGCACGCCAAGCTGATCCGACGGTTCGCCACCTGGGATGTGCTGCCTCGGCTTCGCGCGCGGGCCGAGCGCAACCCGCTCACCGGTATCAAGGCCGATTCGGTGCCGTCACACTGGCTGTGACGGCAAGACGGCGAAGACGGCGCGTCAAGAGCGCCCGGAGGCGAGCGGGACAACAGAGTATTCCTCGACGAGGCGGCGGCCGACGATCATCTTCTGGATCTCGGCGGTGCCCTCGCCGATCAGCAGCATGGGAGCTTCCCGGTAGAGGCGCTCGATCTCGTACTCCTTGGAGAAGCCGTAGCCGCCGTGGATGCGGAAGGAGTCCTCCACGACCTCCTTGCCGTATTCGGAGGCCAGGTACTTGGGCATGCCGGCCTCCGGGTCGTTGCGGAGGCCGGAATCCTTCCGGCGGGCCGCCATCACCATCATCTGGTGCGCCGCCTCGACCTTCGTCGCCATCTCGGCCAGCTTGAACTGGATCGCCTGGTGCTGGGCGATCGGCTTGCCGAAGGCCTGCCGCTGCTGGGCGTAGGCGATGGCCAGCTCGAAGGCGCGCAGGGCGATGCCGCAGCCGCGGGCGGCGACGTTGACCCGGCCGACCTTGACGCCGTCCATCATCTGATAGAAACCCTGGCCGGTGACGCCGCCGAGGACGCAGCTGCGGTGAGCCGTTCGAAGGCATGGAGGTTCGGATCGTCGATCCCTCAACCGGGCAGCGGCTGCCCGAAGGCGCCGTGGGAGAGATCCAGCTGCGGGGCCCCACACCCTGCGCGGCACCTGCCGGCGCAGTCGTGAGGAAGTCTTCACTGTGGACGGCTTCTACCCGACCGGCGATCTCGGTCACATCGACAACGACGGGTTCCTGTTCTATCACGGCCGATCCGACGATATGTTCAAGGTCCGCGGCGCCACCGTCTATCCGAGCGAGGTGGTACGGGCGCTGGAGACGTTGAGCGGTGTCAGCAAGGCTTTCGTCACGAACGTCACTGATTCGCAGGGCGATCAGGTCGCCGCCGCGGTGGTGTGCGACACCGCCACGATGACCGCTGAAGAGCTGCGCAATTCGGCGCGTACGGTACTCAGCTCCTTCAAGGTACCGACGGTTTGGCTGTTGCTGGCTTCCGACGAGAAGATTCCCCGCGGATCGACCGGCAAGGTGGACGTTCTCCCGGTTACGCGAGATGCTGACTCAGGTCAGCGAGTAGCGGATGGGCAGGTGTTTGAGCCCGCCGACGAATGTCGTCGCGACGTATTGCGGCGCCCCGGTGAGCTCGACCGACTTCAGTCGTGGCAGCAACTCGGTGAAGAAGCTGTTGACTTCCATCCGGGCCAGCGCGGCCCCGAGGCAGAAGTGCACGCCGTAGCCGAACGCGACGTGCTTGTTGGGCTCGCGGCCCACATCGAATCGGAATGGCTCGTCGAAGACTTCGTCGTCGCGGTTGCCGGAGACGTACGACAGCAGTAAGGATTCGCCGGCGGCAATCGGCACGCCGCGTACGGTCGCGTCCTCGGTCGCGGTGCGCATGAACGCCTTCACCGGGGTGACCCAGCGAATCATCTCCTCGGTGGCCAGTGTGATCAGAGAACGGTTGCCGCGCAACCGCTCCCGCTGATCCGGATGCTCGATCAAAGCGAGCAACCCACCGGAGATTGTGGTGCTTGTGGTGTCGTGTCCTGCGGTGGCGATGATCGCGTAGTACGAGACGGTGTCCACGTCGCCCAGCGGTGCGCCGTCGACTCGGGCGCGTTGGCGATGGCCAATGCCAGATCCTCGGTAGGGTGTTTGCGGCGCGTGGTGGTCAGTGCGTTGAAGTACTCGAACATGTCGAGCAGCGCGGCCATCTGTTCCTGGCTTGTGGTTCCGCGTTTGAACTCATCGTCGTCGCTGCCGAACAGCTCCTGTGTCAGTCGCAGCATTCGGGGGAAGTCGGATTCGGGCAGGCCCAGCAGCGAGAGGATCACGTACAGCGGGTAGTTGACAGCCACCTCCTGGACGAAGTCGCATTCGCCACCCACCGCCGACATCTTGTCCACATAGCGTGCGGCCAGCTCGTCGACACGCGTGGACAGTGCCCGCGTGGCCCTGGGCCGGAACCAGTCGGCGCCGATCGCGCGGACCACTCGATGCTGCGGATCATCCATGTGGATGAGCGTGCGCACACCCGCGGCGGCCTACAGTTCATCGCTTTCGGAGGTCATCAGCACCGGGCGTGCGGCGAGTTGGTGAAAAGCGTGTTGGCGCGCTCGATCTCCATGATGTCGGCATGCCTGGTGATCGCCCAGAACGGCCGGTAACCGGGCGCTTCGACCCAGGACACCGGAGCGTCGGCGCGAGATGGGTCAGCGCGGCGTGCAGTCGCGCCTCGTCGTCATACGCGATCGGATCGGCCAGCACCTTCGCCGCCTCGTCGATGATCCGCGTGCTCATCAGCAACTCCTCAGGGCGCGCTGACCGATTGTTGCTACTGTAGACGATACAGTATGAGGCCCGGTGTCTTCAGCGGCGCTGGCGGCGGCTTGTTGCCCCGTCCACCACCCCGCGCTGCCTGAGGTGATCGATCAGCGGCGCCACGCCGGCCATGAAATGATCCGACATAGTAGTCCGCGCGCGTTCGGGGTCACGCTGCGCGAGCGCGGCCAGCACCCGCCGGTGGTCTTTGTTCGACTGAGCCGGCCAGGCAGCGACAGTCGAAAACACAGATTCCGGCGCGTAGCGAGTGATCTGCGACATCATCTGGGCCAACTTCGGCGAATCGGCTGCGACGTTGATCGCGCGGTGGAACTCATGGTTGAGGCGCACCGCGCCCTCATGGTCGTCGCCGGTGTACGCGTCCTTGAGCTCGGCCTGGATCGCCTTCAGCTCGCTCAACTGCTCGTCGGTGATCCTGGTCGCCGCGCGGGCGGCCAGTTCGCCGCCGATAAAAGCTTGCACGCCGGACACGTCGGCGAGGTCTCGGCCGGTCACCGGCACCACCATGAAGCCTCGCCGGGGTTGCTGCACGAGCAGGCCCTCGGCCCGCAACGTCAGCAGCGCCTCACGGACCGGCGTAACACTGATCCCCAACTCCGCCGCGACCTGTTCCAGCCGGACGTATTCGCCGGCCCCGTAGCTCCCCTCGAATATCCGCTGCCGAACGTAGCAGGCCACATTGTCGGAAAGCTGTGGCCGCGCCGCGAAATCCCGAACCTCCATTAGATCTGATACTCGGCCAACAGTCGCTTGCTGATGATCTGCTTCTGTATTTCGCTGGTTCCCTCACCGATCAGCAGGAACGGCGCGTCGCGCATCAGCCGTTCGATCTCGTACTCCTTGGAGTAGCCGTACCCACCGTGGATGCGGAAACTCTGCTGGGTGACCTCGTTGCAGAACTCGCTTGCCAGATACTTGGCCATCCCGGCGGCCAGGTCGTTGCGCTCCCCCGAATCCTTCAAGCGCGCAGCGTTCACCATCATCAGGTGCGCGGCCTCGACCTTCGTCGCCATCTCCGCCAAGGCGAACGCGATGGCCTGGTGCTCGGCGATGGGCTTGCCGAACGTGCTGCGCTGCTGTGCGTACCGGGCTGCGAGTTCGAAGGCGCGGATGCCGACCCCGCAGGCGCGGGCCGCAACGTTCACCCTTCCGACTTCGATACCGTCCATCATCTGGAAGAACCCTTGTCCGGGCTTGGCGCCGAGCACGTCGTCGGCGCTGGCCTGATAGCCGTCGAAGATGAGTTCGGTCGTGTCGATGCCCTTGTAGCCGAGTTTGTCGATCTTGCCGGGAATGACCAGTCCGGGCGCGACTTCGCCGAAGCCGGTGGGCTTTTCGACCAGGAAGGCAGTCAGGTTGCGGTGCGGTTTGTCGGCTCCTTCGTCGGTTCGCACCAACACGGCTATCAGCGTTGAGCTGCCGCCGTTGGTCAACCACATCTTCTGCCCGTCGATGGTGTAGTTCCCGTCGGGACTGCGTTTGGCCCGGGTGCGGATCGCGGCGACATCGGAACCGAGCTCGGGTTCGGACATCGAAAAGGCGCCCCGCGCCTCGCCGGTGGCCATGCGCGGCAGGAAACGCTGTTTCTGCCCGTCGGTTCCGTGCTGACGCAGCATGTAGGCCACGATGAAATGAGTGTTGATCACCCCGGAGATGCTCATCCAGCCGCGTGCCAGCTCCTCGACGCACAGCGCGTAGGTGAGCAGCGATTCGCCAAGCCCGCCGTACTCCTCGGGGATCGTCAGGCCGAACAGGCCCATCTCACGCATCTGGTCGACGATGTCCTGCGGATAGGTGTCGGTGCGTTCCAGCTCCGGCGCGTTGGGAATGACTTCCTTGTCGACGAATTGGCGCACCGTCGCCACGATCTCGGTCTGAAACTCGCTGAGACCGAGTGTCTGGGCCAGTCTGGTCATTGCTAACTCCTTTGCGCAGTTCAGCCGATCGCGCCCGCCGAAAGAAGGCGCGTGATGTCGTCGTGGCTCAATCCCAGTCTCCCGGCGATCAACTCGACCGTGTCCTGGCCAAAGGCGGCGCCGGCATGCTCACCGGATGCGAACCGTCAAGCTCGAAGGGCAGCCCGGGGGCGAAGTATTCGCCGACATCGGGCTGGTCGAGCCAGGAGAACAATGGATTCTTGGTCGCGCGCTCGTCTTCTGTGACTTCCCCGAACGACCGGTAGGACCCGGCTGGCCGGGACGCGGACGTCGGCCAGGACCAATTTGGTGGTGTCGACGCCCTTGTAGCCCATCTTCTCGATCTTTCCCGACACGGTCAGGCCCGGGACCTTCGGGTTGGGGCCGAAGCCTGGTTCCTTCTCGATCAGGAACGTGGTCATGTTCCGGTGCGGGGCCTCGTGCCCGTCATCGGTGTGGCAGAGCACCGCCACCAGGTTGGCGGTGCCGCCGTTGGTCAGCCACATCTTCTGGCCGTTGAGGACGAAGTCCTCGCCGTCGCGCTCGGCCCGGGTGCGGATGGCCGCGACGTCGGAGCCCAGGCCGGGCTCGGACATGGAGAAGGCGCCCCGGACGTCGCCGGCCGCCATCTGGGGCAGGAAGTAATCCTTCCGCTCGTCGGTGCCGTTCCGGGCGATCATGTGCGCGACGATGAAGTGGGTGTTGATCCCCGACATCGACATCCAGCCGCGGGCGATCTCCTCCACGGTCAGGGCGTAGATCAGCAGGGACGCGCCCAGGCCGCCGTAGGCCTCGGGGATGGTCAGGCCGAACAGGTCGAGCTTGCGCATCCCCTCGACGATCTGGGCCGGGTACTCGTCCCGGTGCTCGAGTTCGGTCGCCACCGGGATGATCTCCCGGTTGGTGAAATCCCGCACGGTGGCCAGGATGTCCTGCTCGAACTCGGTCAGGCCGTCGGTGTGCGCCAGGCGTCCCATGGCGGTCGCTCCCTCAGCTGGCTGGTTCTGGGCGCGCGGGCTGCTCCCCGCCGCGCTCCTTGACGTAGGTTTCGGTCGGCACCATCACCTTGCGGCGGAATACGCACACCAGGGTGCCGTCCTGCTTGTAGCCGCGGGTTTCCACCTCGACCACGCCCCGGTCACCCTTCGAGGTGAGACGCTTGGCCAGCACGGTGGTCTCGCCGTAGATGGTGTCGCCGTGGAAGGTCGGCGCCACGTGCTTCAGCGACTCGACCTCCAGGTTCGCGATGGCCTTCCCGGAGACGTCGGGCACCGACATGCCGAGCAGCAGCGAGTAGATGTAGTTGCCGACCACGACGTTGCGGCCGAAATCAGTGGTCTCCTCGGCGTAGTGCGCGTCCAGGTGGAGCGGGTGGTGGTTCATGGTGAGCAGGCAGAACAGGTGGTCGTCGTATTCGGTGACCGTCTTGCCCGGCCAGTGCTTGTAGACCGCGCCGACCTCGAACTCCTCGTAGGTGCGTCCGAACTGCATCGCGCTTACTCCTGGGGCGGCTCGAACTTGGAGGTGCGCTGCATCCCCGCGGCCCGGCCCTTGCCCGCGATGACCAGGGCCATCTTGCGGGAGGCCTCGTCGATCATCTCGTCGCCGAGCATGGCCGATCCCTTGGCGCCGCCGGCGTGCGACGTGCACCAGTCGTAGGCGTCCAGGATCAGCTCGGCGTGGTCGTAGTCCTCCTGCGACGGGGAGAAGACCTCGTTGGCCACCGCGATCTGGTCCGGGTGCAGCACCCACTTGCCGTCGTAGCCGAGGGCGGCGGCCCGCCGGGCCACCTCGCGGAAGCCGTCGGTGTTGCGGACCTGCAGGTAGGGGCCGTCGACGGCCTGCAGGTCGTGGGCGCGGGCGGCCATCAGGATGCGCATCAGGATGTAGTGGTAGGCATCGGCCGGGTACCCGGGTGGCTGCTCCCCGACCACCAGCGACTTCATGTTGATCGAGGCCATGAAGTCGGCCGGCCCGAAGACGATCGTCTCCAGCCGCGGCGAGGCCGTCGCGATCTCGTCGACGTTCACCAGCCCGCGGGCGTTCTCGATCTGGGCCTCGATGCCGATCCGGCCGACTTGCAAGCCCATCGTCTTCTCGATCTGGGTGAGCAGCAGGTCCAGCGCCACTACCTGCCCGGCGTCCTGCACCTTCGGCAGCATGAGGCAGTCCAGGTTGGCGCCCGCGCCCTCGACCACCGTGACCACGTCCCGGTAGGTCCAGTGGGTGGTCCAGTCGTTGACCCGGACGACCCGGGTCTTGCCGCTCCAGTCGCCGGTGTTCAGCGCGTCGACGATCAGGTGCCGGGCGCTCTCCTTGACCAGCGGCGCGCAGGCGTCTTCCAGGTCCAGGAACACCTGGTCGGCGGGCAGGCCCTGGGCCTTCTCCAGGAAACGCGGGCTGCTGCCCGGGACGGCCAGGCAGGACCGGCGGGGACGCAGCCGGGCCGTGGCGGGCGGTGCTGCTGGTGCGATCGGTGCGGTTGTCATGTCGGCTCTGGTCACCCTTCCATTGTCGCTGCGGGCTCGAGGCGGTGGGCGCGGCGGATCACGCCGACGATGCGGCCGACGATGGCCGTGATGTCGAAGTCGGCGGGCGTGAAGACGGCGGCTACCCCCTGGCTGCGCAGGGCCTGCGCGTCGGCCGGAGGGATGATCCCGCCGACCACCACGGGGATGTCGCCCGCGTCGGCCTCGCGGAGCCGCCGCAGCACGTCGGGTACCAGCTCGGCGTGCCCGCCGGACAGGATCGACAGCCCCACGCAGTGCACGTCCTCGGCCACCGCAGCGGCCGCGATCCCCGCCGTGGTGAGCCGGATGCCGGAGTAAATCACCTCGAACCCGGCGTCGCGGGCACGGACGGCGATCTGCTCGATGCCGTTGGAGTGCCCGTCCAGGCCCGGCTTGCCCAGCAGCAGGCGCAGCCGGCCCGCCCCGATCTCGGCCGCGGTGGCGTCCGCCGCCGCGCGGATCGCGGCGAGCGGGCTGTCGTCCTGGAGGGCGGAGGCGGAAAACGCGCCGACGCCGGTCGGGGCCCGGTACTCGCCGAACACCTCGCGCAGCGCGAAGGCCCACTCGCCAGTGGTGACCCCGGCCCGGGCGCAGGCCAGCGTGGCCTCCATCAGGTTGACGTCCGGGTCCTCCGCTTCGGCCTTGAGCCGGGCCAGCGCGGCGCGGACCGCGCGCCGGTCGCGGCGCTCCCGCCACCGGGCCAGGTCGGCCAGCACCGCCTGCTCGTAGGCCGGGTCCACCAGCTGGACGGCGTCGCCGTCCGCCGCGGTGAGCGGGCTGGGCTCGGCGGCCTGGAAGCAGTTGACGCCCACCACCTGGTCCTGACCGGACTCGATACGGGCCCGCCGGGCCGCGTGCGAGGCGACGAGCCGGGCCTTGAGGTAGCCCGACTCCACCGCCGGGACCATCCCGCCCAGCTTCGCGATCTCGGCCAGCTCGGCCTGCGCGCCGGCCACCAGCTCGGCCGTCTTGGCCTCCACCACGGGCGAGCCGTCGAACAGGTCGCCGTACTCGAGCAGGTCCGACTCGTAGGCCAGCACCTGCTGGATGCGCAGGCTCCACTGTTGGTCCACCGGGCGGGGCAGGCCCAGCGCCTCGTTCCAGGCGGGCAGCTGGATGGCGCGGGCCCGCGCGTTGCGCGAGAGCGTGACGGCCAGCATCTCCAGCACAATCCGCTGGATGTTGTTCTCCGGCTGCGCCTCGGTCAGGCCCAGCGAGTTGACCTGCACGCCGTAGCGGAAGCGCCGCTGGGTCGGGTCGTCGATGCCGTACCGGTCCCGGGTGATGGCGTCCCAGAGCCGGGCGAACGCCCGCATCTTGCACATCTCCTCGACGAACCGGACGCCCGCGTTGACGAAGAAGGAGATCCGGCCGACGACCTCGCTTATCTCCTCCGGCGGGACCTGCCCGCGGTCGCGGATGGCGTCCAGGATGGTGATCGCGGTGCCCAGCGCGTACGCGATCTCCTGGACCGGGGTGGCCCCGGCCTCCTGCAGGTGGTAGCTGCACACGTTGACCGGGTTCCACTTGGGCATGCGGGCCACCGTGTAGGCGATCACGTCGGTGGTCAGGCGCACCGAGGGACCCGGCGGGAACACGTAGGTGCCGCGGGACAGGTACTCCTTGATAATGTCGTTCTGGGTGGTGCCGGTCAGCGCGGCCAGGTCGGCGCCCTGCTCCTCGGCCACGACCTGGTACAGCGCGAGCAGCCACATGGCGGTGGCGTTGATCGTCATCGAGGTGTTCGTCCGCTCGAGCGGGATGCCCTCGAACAGCGCCCGCATGTCGCCCAGGTGGCCGACCGGTACGCCGACCCGGCCGACCTCGCCGCGGGCCAGCACGTGGTCGGCGTCGTACCCGGTCTGGGTGGGCAGGTCGAACGCCACCGACAGGCCGGTCTGGCCCTTGGCCAGGTTCCGGCGGAACAGCGCGTTGGATTCCTTCGCGGTCGAGTGCCCGGCGTAGGTCCGCATCAGCCACGGCCGGTCCCGCTTGGCCCCCCCGGACCCCGGCGCCAGCATGAGCGACACGAGGCCTGGCGTCGGGGCGTCGAGCCCCGGTCCGTTCGGACTATTCATTACGGAACCGGTTGATCTCGGTCAGATGCCTCTCCCGGAGCAGGTGGTCATGGACGCCGAGGCCCTCGTGCGGGGCCAGGCACAGCACCGCGACCTTGCCGTGGTGCAGGTTCCGGTGGACGTCCAGGGCAGCCTGGCCGGTCCGCTCCAGCGGGTACACCGCCGACATCGTGGGGTGGATCATGCCCTTGGTGATCAGCCGGTTGGCCTGCCACGCCTCACGGTAGTTGGCGAAGTGCGAGCCGATGATCCGCTTCAGGCTCATCCACAGGTAGCGGTTGTCGTACTCGTGCAGGAAGCCCGAGGTCGAGGCGCAGGTCACGATCGTGCCGCCCCTGCGGGCCACGTACACCGAGGCGCCGAACGTCTCCCGGCCGGGGTGCTCGAAGACGATGTCCGGGTCCTCGCCGCCGGTGAGCTCGCGGATCCTGGCACCGAACCGCTGCCACTCCTTGGGGTCCTGGGTGGCCTCGTCCTTCCAGAACTGGTAGCCCTCGGCGGCCCGGTTGATGATCAGCTCGGCCCCCATCGACCGGCACAGCTCGGCCTTGTGCTCGCTGGAGACCACGCAGATCGGGATGGCCCCGCCCGCCAGCGCGTACTGGGTGGCGTAGGCGCCGAGACCGCCGCTGGCGCCCCAGATCAGGATGTTGTTGCCCTGCTTCAAGGAGGCGCCGTTGTCCGAGACCAGCTGCCGGAAGGCGGTGGAGTTCACCAGGCCGGGCGTCGCCGCCTCCTCCCAGGTCAGGTGCTTGGGCTTGGGCATCAGCTGGTTGGTCTTGACCAGGGCCAGTTCGGCCAGGCCGCCGAAGTTGGTCTCGTAGCCCCAGATGCGCTGCTCGGGGTCGAGCATGGTGTCGTTGTGCCCGTCGGAACTCTCCAGCTCCACGGACAGGCAGTGCGCGACGACCTCCTCCCCCGGCTTCCACACGGTCACGCCGGGCCCAGTGCGCAGCACCACGCCCGCCAGGTCCGAGCCGACCACGTGATAGGGCAGGTCATGCCGAGCGGTGAGCTGGGACAGCTTCCCATAACGGCGCAGGAAGGCGAAGGTGGGCACGGGCGCGAAGATCGAGCTCCACACCGTGTTGTAGTTGACCGAGCTGGCCATGACCGCGATGAGCGCCTCGCCGAGGCCGAGCTCGGGGACCGGTACCTCCTCGATGTGCAGCGACTTGCGGGGGTCGCGTTCGCGGTCGGGTACGCCGTCGAACATGTGCTCCTCATCGCGGTGCAGGGTGACGGCCCGGTAGGTCTTCGGCAGCGGCAGCGCGGCGAAGTCAGCCTGCTGGCCGGCGGGGTCGAGGATCGCGTCGAGTATTTCTTTCATGCCAGCCTCCTAGCTCAGAGTCAGCCTAGCGTCGACCTGCCACCCGGGAACGGCTAGCCCCGAAGGGCACTATCGTAGCGGGACCTAAGGACTTTCGCCGCGGGCGGTGACAGGAGCGTTAGGCAAGCCCGGCTCGCGAGTACAGGCCTGCTGGGCCTGCGGAAGCACGGTGCGGCCGTCCCGCGCGGCGTCGGCAGCCGCGATCAGGTCGGCCACGAGGTAGCCGCGGATCTGCCGTGTCCGACCCGACTCCGAAGTCACCCGCTCGCGGGTGGACTACAGCCCAACTCGGCTAGCCGCCGGCCGAGCCACCCGCGTCGAAGTCGAGCACCTCGGCGAGATCGCAGTCGAGATGAACTCCGGGGCCTCGTCCAGCTCGTCGAGATGATCAACGATGCTGGCCAGCGGTTCCGGCACGCCTGCCGACCGAGACGGAGCGGCGGCGCCGGCCCGGTGCCGATCGCCCGCACCGCCGCCGAGTGGTCGAGCACCGGTGCCAGGTCGTCGCCGGCCGCGTGCCCGCTGAGCGTCCCTTCGGCCTCCCGCAGCGCCCGCCCGAGCTGGCAGATCACCTGCCAGTACCGTTGGGCATGTAGTCCGCACGGTCAGCGCCAGCACGTCGGCCCCGGCCTGGGTGTCGCCGTCCGGCCGCAGGATTCCCACGCCCTTGTGGGAGGCGAGTAGCCGGCTGCTGTCGTACCCGCGGGTGTTCACGCGCTCCGCGTGACCTGTCACGCGCCGCACGTACCGGCCGACCAGCCACCCACTCGCGGGCACATCGATCGGCAATTACCCCGCCGATTCATCATGTGACATTCTGCCGCTCTCACTTTGTGGGTTCCCGCGTCGAACCGGTCTGCGGTGCGGTTTACTCAAATCTTGAGTGACGAAATTGGGTCCGTTTCGAGCGGTGACCACACATTTCAGTGCGTAGGTCGGTAGCCGCTCAGCTCCAGAACAACTGACCGCGCGAAGCTGGCTGTTGAAGACAACTGACGCATGTCTCCGCGCGGTAAGGGAGCGGCGTTGCCGAGAGGGCATATTAGCGACTTGTCAATAAGCTCAGGCCACTGTGCCGGTAGTGGTTTCCCCATCCATCCGATGATGTCCGGTGGCGGCAGAAAAGTGTCAGATT
>DATJQO010000147.1:0-16777 GCA_035505695.1 Mycobacterium sp. | reverse complement strand
TGTTCGCGCACGGTGCGGAAGAATCGTTCGATCTTGCCGCGTCCTTGCGGCCGGCCTGGCTGTGAATGCACCAGCCGCACACCGAGTTTCGCGCAGGCCCGCAACAGCCACGCATCGACGAAGGCACTGCCGTTGTCCACGCAATGCCGATATCGGCATTGCGTCGATTATGCCGACCTCACGACTATGCCGATGTTTCTGGGTAGCTGCTGGTCAGCGACGTGAGCGGGGTTGAACTGTCGGCATAATCAGGACCCATATCTCCTTTGACGGGTTCCCGACGAAGGAGGAAGTGATGGGCAAGCCGGTCAGCAAGGTCGCCGATGTGCGGTTCGAGGGTCCGCTGGCACCGTTCGCGGATGGATTTCTGGATAAGTTGCGGCAGTTGGGATATACGCCGTTGTCGGCTGTGCACCAGTTGCGGTTGCTGGCGCATCTGAGTCGATGGCTGGACGAACGCGGGTGGTCGGGCCGTGATCTGACCGAGGGATGTGTTGCCGAGTACCTGGCCTCACGCCGCTCGACCGGTTACACGCTTCACCACGGCCGGCGTGCGATGCTGCCGTTGCTCGACTTCCTTGCCGCGCAACATGTCACGCCGATCGAGCCGCAACGCCCGCCGTCGAGTGGGGTCGAGGCGCTGCTGGATGGGTTCGAGCGTTACCTGGTGTCGGAGCGGGTGTTGGCGCGGTCCACGGTCACGGCGTACGTGGCTCGGGGGCGGCGGTTCCTCGTCGACTACACCATCGACGGCGAGGTGAGCGCGCTGAGGACGGCGGATGTGACCCGCGCGATCACCGCCGAGGCCGGGCGGGTGTCGGTGGGTGGGGTGCAGTATTACGTGGCCGCGGTGCGAGCGTTGCTGCGGTATTGCCATCTGCAGGGTCTCGTCGATGCGGACCTGTCGGCGGCGGCGTTGGCCGCGACCGGCCGCCGGATGTCGCTGCTGCCGAGAGGAATCGGCGACCACGACGCGCAAGCGCTGATGCGCGCGTGCGATCGGCGCCGCCCGATCGGCCGCCGCGATTACGCGGTGCTGCTGGTGCTGTTGCGGCTGGGACTGCGCGCCGGTGAGGTCGCCCGGTTGGGGCTCGACGACATCGACTGGCGGGCAGGTGTACTGGTCGTCCACGGCAAGGGCGGCCGGGTGGATCGGATGCCACTGCCGGCCGACGTCGGGGCGGCGGTTACCAGCTACCTGCAACGCGGGCGACCAGCCACCGACCTGCGGGAGGTGTTCGTCACCGCTATCGCCCCGATCCATCGCCTCACCCGTGAAGCCGTGGGTGGCATCGTGCGCCGCGCGTGTGTGCGCGCTGGGGTGAGTCCGGTTGGGCCGCACCGGCTCCGGCACACGACCGCGGTGCGGATGGTGCGTGCGGGGGTTCCGCTGCCGCACATCGGTCAGGCGCTGCGCCATCAGGGCCTGACCACCACCGCGGTTTACACCCGCATCGACCTCGCCGCGCTGCGGATGCTGGCGCGGCCCTGGCCGATCGGAGATCAACGATGACCGCCGAGTTACGCGCCCATCTCGACGACTACTTGCGGCTGCGGCGGGGGCTGGGATTCACCCTGGCCCGTGACGGCGTGGTGTTGGCCCAGTTCCTTCACTACCTGCGGCAGCAGGGGTCGACATCGATCACGATCGAGGCGGCGATCGCGTTCGCGCTGCTGCCGCGAAATGTTGACCCGGTCAACTGGTCGCACCGGCTCGGCGCGATCCGCGGATTCGCCCGCTATCTGGCCACGATCGATCCGGCAACCGAAATTCCACCCACCGGGGTGTTCCCCGGACAGGGCAGGCGCCCAGCACCCTACGTTTACACCGATGCAGAGATACAACGGATCCTGCACGCCGCCAACGACCTTCGCCCCGCGATGCACGCCGCGACCATACACACCCTACTGGGGCTGCTGGCAGTTACCGGCCTTCGGATCGGGGAAGCACTGCCGCTGCGCCGCACCGATGTGGACCTGCGGGCGGGCGTGCTGACCGTCGCCGGCCGCAAGGCCGGCCACCCCCGTCTAGTACCGCTGCACCCGAGCACCACCGAACAGCTGCGCCGCTACGCCCGCTGCCGGGACCGCCTGATACCGTCGCCGCGACGGTCGGAGACGTTCTTCGTGTCCACCACCGGCACCGCGTTGCGGTACTCGTCGGTTCGTGAGGCGTTCATCGAGATCACCACGACGATCGGGCTACGCACCGCCATGGTCCGGCCCCGCGTGCATGATCTTCGGCATGCCTTCACCGTTAGCTGCCTGCTGGACTGGTATCGATCAGGCGTCGACGTCGCCGCGATGATGCCGGTGTTGTCCACCTACCTCGGACACGTCAACCCGGCCGGCACCTACTGGTATTTGACGGCCACGCCCGAGTTGATGGGGCTCGCCGCGCAACGGCTGCAGGCCAGCCGACCCGGGGGCCGGCGATGACCGCGCTCGCGCCGATCCTGCAGGCCTACTTCACCGATCGGCTCATCGGGCAACGCCAGGCCAGCCCGCACACCATCGCCGGCTACCGAGACACGTTCCGGCTGCTGCTCGGCTATGCCGCGACCCGCACCGGCAAACCGCCTAGTCAGCTCGACCTGGCCGATCTAGACGCGCCCCTGGTCACCGGTTTCCTCGACCACCTCGAACACGATCGCGGCAACAGTGTGCGCACCCGCAACACCCGGTTGGCGGGGATCCACTCACTGTTCGGCTACGCCGCACTGCTCCATCCCGAGCACGCCGCCTCGATCCAACGCGTGCTGGCGATCCCGCCGAAACGCTTCCAACGCAACCTGATCACCTACCTCACCACAGAGGAGGCCGACGCGCTGCTGGCCGCCTGCGACCACGACACCTGGACCGGACGCCGCGACCACGCGATGCTGGCTCTCACCCTGCAGACCGGGCTGCGGATCTCCGAACTGACCGCGCTTTCGGTAGCCGACCTGCGGCTCGGCCGCGGCGCGCACGTGCACTGCATCGGTAAGGGCCGCAAACAGCGAAGCACACCACTACTGCCCGACACCGTGGAAGTGCTACGTGGCTGGCTCGCTGAACGCCGCGGCGCCCCCGACGACCCGTTGTTCCCCACCAGCACCGGCAGATCGCTGAGCCGCGATGCGGTCGAGCGCCGAGTCACGCTCTACACCACCCGCGCTCGCCGATCGTGTCCGTCGCTGCGCAGCAAACGGGTCACCGCCCACACCCTACGGCACTCCGCGGCCATGGCGCTGCTGCTCGCCGGTGTCGACATCACCGTCATCGCGTTGTGGCTTGGCCACGAACAGACCGCCACCGCCGAGCTCTACCTGCACGCCGACATGACTCTGAAGGAAGGCGCAATAGCCGCCACCGCACCCACGCATACCAAGCCCGGGCGATACCAACCGCCCGAGCCGATCCTCGCGTTCCTCGAAAGCCTCTGATTATGCCGACACCTTGCGACTGAACGCCTTGCACCACAACCGATCCCACCCAATGTCGGCATAGTCGTGAGGTCGGCATAATCGACATAGACGGCCTTGGGGACACCGCGGGACGCCAGCGCCGGGCGCAGCGCGGCGGCTAGGCGCACCGTGTCTTCCGCGTAGCCCCAGCGGTAGCCGGGCAACAACCGGGAGTGATCATCTAAAAACGCGAACAGATACGTCTTGCGGGCCGCAATTCGTATGCCGTGCAGCGCATCCCCGGTCCACAGGTCGTTGGGATACTCGGCTTCGAAGCGGCCGAACACCGGCGCCGATCGGCCAGCCGTGCCGCCGGTGAGGCCGAGCCGGTGGAAGTTGCGTTGCAGGGTGCGTTCATCGGGCGCCCAGCCCAGCTGGGTGCGCAGGATCCGCCGGATCGCCGCGGCCGTGCGCTGCGGGTTTTCCCGGCGCAGCGCCACCGCCAGCTCCAGCACCTCGGCCGGGGTGCGTGGGGTGCACTGACGCGGGTTGGGCACCAGCGCGTCAAACCCGCCGGCGCGCCAGTCGCGGATCCAGCGGTCGATGCTCTGGCGGCTGATACGCACTCGCCGCCCGAACGGGTCGATGTGCTCCCGGGAAGCCAGCTCACGCACCATCTTTCCCCGCTCCTTGGTCGAAAGCGCCGCATCGGCGGTCTCCCGGATCAACTGGTAGCGAAACAACCCGATTGCCCGCGCGCGCTCCGCGCGCACCTTCTCCTCATCGTCGCTGACCGCCACCTGCCGCTCCTTTTCTGTTTGCTGTCCGTGAAACACACAACAGCGCACAGATTTACGGCGTGATCGGCGCCGCCGGCAGGGTCGACTCGTGTTGCACTGGCTCGCCGGGCCAGCCCGGCGCCAACAACCGGCCACCCGAGACCGCCACCGCCGTCTCGGCCAGCGACACCTCGGGCAGCAAAAACCGGTGTGTGATCGCGGTCGCGACCGCCGCAATCACCGTCACCGCGTCGGCGAACACCCCGCCAGCCGCATCCGGCATCACCGGATCAGCAGCCACCGCGGCCAGCCACACGGTGAACACCGAGCGCACCGCCTCGGCCCGCCCGGCAAACCGGCGCAGCCAACCCCGCACCGTCTCGGCCGGACGCGCCAAATCCGCAGCAACTCGGCGAAACCCCACCCGGGTCGTGGCCTTCACTGCCAGCGCCGACACGATCACCGCCGCGGTATCAGCGCGGCGCAGCAACGCCGTCACCGGCAACAACACATGCGTCACCCCGCACCCGGTGCACCGCGACCGGCGCGGACACTGCTCCACCGGCCCATCCGCGCCGCGCAACTGCCGCGGTCGCCCCCGCCCCCAGCCCGCCAGCACACCCCCGCAAGACGGGCAGCTCAGCTCACCAGCCGCCAACCTGCGCTCGACTTGATCGACATCTGCTTCTACGGTGACCACAGCGCCTCCGAGCGCACACAGGCGGCCCTCCCGTAGCACTCGGCCAAGAGACGACGGGAGGGCCGTCGCCTACCAATGACCTGATCACCGTGCCGCCCCGGCACCACACACACCAAACCGGGGCACAACCGGCCCACACGCTGCTCACCGTCAGCGCCGGACCCCTACCCCCGCGTGCTCACCCTGAATGCCCCCGAACAGATCGGTGGATAGCTCGATAGATAGATATTTGTAGTCGTTGCTGATCCGTTTTGCGAGATAAGCGTAGAGGGTAAAAGCAGCAACCAAAATTCCCGCAGCCGGAAGGGAAAAAGCCGAGAGTGCAACTCCGAGGCCGAGAGCGGCGACTTGAAAGTAGATCGAGACGTCGTCATGACGGATAGCGGCTCGGTCCACAATAGGCTTGAGAAGCTTACGTTGCTCAGGGCGGATTTTAGCCGTCACCGGTACCGCACGGAGCACGTCCTCTACGGAGTCACGGTCGGGTTACGCCGAAGATGACGGTCAATCGATGTTGCAGCCGCCGATTGACTACAATCCAGCCTGGGTGAGCTTTCGATTCGCTAGAGATGCACGTTTGGAGGCTAACCATGTACGCGGACTTAGTCGCTAGATATACTAACGAAGGTTTCGTGTCCCCGATCACTATTTGCGATCCACCGCGCGCTACTGTGATTTGTCAGGAGTTTGATCGCCTTGAGCAGCGGGTTGGACGATCAACTCTCGAACAAGCGCACAAAGAAGGCGCCGAAGCAATATTGAAAGGCAAACTAAAGTGCGATTTTGTGCTCGAGGTCGCAACGAATAAGAGTCTACTGGACCGTATTTCCGCGTTGCTCGGTGAAGACATCATGCTTATTAATATCTCTCGCTTCTTCTGCCGCTATGGTCCGGACTTAGAGCGGTTTACGGGTTGGCATCAAGACGTTACTTTCCTGGGCCTCGATCCACCCAAAATGGTGACAGCATGGTACGCAATTGACGACGTCGACGAGAAAAATGGATGTCTTCAGGTCGTTCCTGGTAGTCATTGCGGTAGGATTAGGCAACATACTGAGAGTGAACGACGAGGCAATATCCTCAATCACAACCGTGAGATCGCTCTTACCGCGGACGACCTAAACACCGCAATCCATCTGCCCCTGCGATCTGGTGAAGCGTGTCTATTTTCCGGTAGTTTAATTCATGGGGCTGGAAAAATCACAACTCCTCGTCGCCGCGCAGCCCTTGCGTGTCGTTATATTCAACCATCGACGGTGGCCAGAAACTCGATCGTCAATGCCGGTTTGGTCGTCCGTGGGCAGGACAATTACAATAATTACGGACCGATAATGTAGCCTCGTTGTCCATCTGGATGTACATCTAGATGCATGACCGTCCTCGAAGTACCTCCTATCATCAAGCGTGACGGCGTAGACAGCGGAATCGGCAGTCCGTCCGGGTCAAGAATTCAACTCGGGCTTCCAGTTCGAATATTTCGGGTAATGACGCTCATAGTCAAAGCCTGTCACAAATGTTGCTTTGGTGTTCTTAACAATATGAACGACGGCATCAATCGCCATGCGCAGAGCCGGTTCGGTCCAGCCTCCTTCAACCGAGTATGCTTCGCCCGCGCAATATACGCCGGAATCTGCGCTGTGATCCTGGTTATATCTCAGCAATGTGTAGTCATGATCCCAACTACGGGGCCGCGTCAGTTTGGCGCAACCATGATAAGTCGGCTCTTTCGCCCAGAAGATCACATGCGGCTGGTCACGGTTAACGTAGGGAGAGATTGCCCTATTACTCGATTGCATGAGAATGGCGTCGAGCTTGTTAAGACACTCTTGCGCAAGGTCATCGTTACTTGTCGATGCGAGTAGCTTGTTGGCGTCGTCTTCCCATGTGTAACTGGCAAGGAGAACCCCGGGATCTAAGACCTTTTCAGTGGTTACTCCATAGCCATAGACGCCCTGCAGGAAAGTATCGGTCACCAGTGTCTGGGGGATAACCGGATTGCCGTCGGCTTTGTCTGTCTGCCAAAAGCGGCGAGTGAGCGGGAAGAACACCTTACAGCTGGTGATCCAGTGCGACATAGCGACGGCGGCCTGCACGTTGAAGGGCATACGGGCAGCGTCGAACCCCTCAAAATCGACACTCATTTGGAGCGCCCATGTCGCGGGAGTGATCACCACCGCGTCGTAGTCCTTACACCTAGAGGGTGATTCCACGCGGATCGTGCCGTCGTCCCGGCGAGTTATCGTCTTAACTTCGTTGCGTGTGTAAAGATTGACTTCATACTTTATAGATTTTATAGCTTTATAAAGTGATATTGGTTCGACAGAGTCGCTGCGAACAGGCTCATAGAAAAGGCAATCGGCGAACGATTCCACACCTAAATAATCGGGTGGCTGCAGAGCGTGGCCAAGGCTATCGGTCGGATGTCCTGTGGCTTGCGGACCTGGGGCATGGTTGCCCTCGTCATCGAACTTTCCTTGGATTAGCTGATGCCCCTTACCATAGCCGAACAGTAACGTGCGTATGGGAAATAGACACGAGATATCGTAGAACGCTCCCCAGCCACCATCGCCGGCTCCAATGACATAAAATAGGTTAGCTTGATCCTGGTTCATTCCCAGACCACCGAAGTACCCGCGCTTGCGACGTGCCGGCTCCCGGTACACGAAGTCCCGAAAGCTCATCGCCCAATAATTTTGCACAAAAGCATGCCAGAAGCTTTCCCATTCTTCGCGGCTTTTTGTATATTCTGCTTCAGCAGCACGTGTAAATCGTTTCGCGAAGTTGTCCCATTTATCATATACTTCTTTAAGCGCGTCGGTCGGCGGTCTGTCGTCTTTATTTTTCCATAGCAATAACGTTGGTTTAGCTAGCGGTTTATAAAAGTCGGGGCCATATCCGCCGTTGACCCAGACGCCGGTGTCCGCCGTTTTTGTTCCGGGATTGGGAAAATCTTGCGTGGTGATTGAAAAAATACTTCGGTAAAAATCGAGAACGCAATTCTGACTTTTTGCGCCATCAAAAAAGGGCATCCGCATTGCCCCCATTTCCATCGTTGTGTACTGGCCGTCCAGGCGTACCGAGTAGGTCCGTCCGCCAATCCGTTCGCTGGCCTCGTAGATATCGATGTTGGTGTATCCACACCGGAAGAGTTCGCGCGCCGCAACAAGGCCGGCAATGCCAGCCCCGACGATGGCTACGCGAAGATCCGGATTTTGATTTGCAGCGATCCCCGAATTCATCGCAAGGTCCAAGAGGTGATAGTAGTTGAAGTTGAAGTCAGCGGTATTCGGCCAGCGGAATCTCCAAGGATCCTCTTGCTTGGAAGTGGCCTCGCCAGCAAGACTTGCATTGGTCGATCCAGGCGTTTCAGTCTTCGCGTTCCGCGATGGTGAGCGTCCCATTATCGATAGTCCTCCTGCTGTGAGCTACTGTGCCACTGGCTACTGACCCGTGGCCTGGCCATGATGCTGCCCCGACGCTGGGCGGTGGCCGACGTCACAGACGTCCGCGCGTCGAGATCGACCTGCGCCCTTAACGCACTGTCGGGCGGTGACAGGTGCGACCAGGGTTCGCATTGCGCAAGCTGGCGATTGCGCTCGCTGTCGGGCTACCACAAAGAATTCCACCCCGCAGCGGCGCCCCACCAGCTTGAGCATCACGACACTGAGCACCCGGGGGACTCTTGGATTCCGCCGCAGCGTTCAGACGAAGACACAAAATGACCCCCTTCATCCGCGGACCCAACAAGTGGATCGGGTGCTGCTGTGCAATCCTCGACTATTGCGGGTTAAGGCACATCGATGATACCGGGATCCAAACCCTTTAGAGGAAGCGGAAATTATGTGTCCTCAAAGTAGCGCACCCTCTCCCAGTCTGTGACCTGGCGAGAGAACTCGGCGGCTTCAAAATCTGCATGCGCAGCGTAGTGCTCGCGAACAGCTTCGCCAAATCGCTCGCGAACGAACTCGCTCTTCCGAAACTTCTGGGACGCCTCGCTCAGGCTGGTAGGAAATAGTTGGCGAACTTCTGCTCATATGCGTTGCCTTCGGTCACCGGAGGTGGGGGCTTTTGACCTCAATACCGGACGCCATCGACGCCAGCAACCAACCCCGCGGCGTCAAATGCGGAAACAGCCCCGGAAAACCGGCTCGAGGTGTAAACCATGTCTTGGGACACCTGTCAACGATGTCCCGAGACGTGACATCGGTCGGGCTGACATCGGTCGGGCTGACAGGATTTGAACCTGCGACCACTTGACCCCAGTCGGACATAGGCTGAGTTTCGTTGTCTTGCAATGAATCTCAAACGCGTCCGACCAGCAAAAACCGTCTCTTTCTGTCTCCGGTCGACTGAACCGTCCCCGTTTTATGCGCACTTCCTTTGTTGGGAAGGATGGCGCAATGTCGATCAGGTACGACGAGAACACCAAGGCCAGGGCGGTGCGGCTGGTCCGCGAGCACCGCGACGACTACGGCTCGGAGTGGGCGGCGATGAAGGCGATCTCGGGCCGGCTGGGGATGAATCCGGAGACCCTGCGCAAATGGGTACGTCAGGCCGAGATCGACGCCGGTGAGGTGACCGGGGTGTCAAGCCAGGAGAAGCAAGAGCTGCGTGAGCTACGCCGCAAGAACCGCGAGCTCGAGTCAACGCTCTGCGTAAGTCGGCGACCTCACGCTTGAGCCGGCGAATCTCGGCATGCTCGGAGCTGGTCGTGCCGGGTCGCTCGCCGGCATCAACCTGGGCCTTGCGCCGCCACCGGCGCACCGATTCCTGCGAGATGCCGAGTTTGCTGGCCACAGACTTGAACGCCTCGAACTCCGATACTTCCGAGGCTTCCATCGTGGTGTCCAACAACCGCAACCCACGCTGGCGAAACTCAGGCGAATACTGACGGGGCATGCTCCTGATCCTCCTATGAAAATCGGAACAAAACCTTGGGTAGTTCACCGCATCACGAGGTACGCTGGGCGCGACGTGCAGTCCTAGTGTTGCGGCGGGGTCGCTATGAGCAAGTGGAATCGGCGGGCTTGATGAGCTCCGGCCCGGGCGTGAGTCGGTGATCGATGAGGTGGCTGTGCTGGCCGGACCAGGGGTCGCACTGCATTTCACCCCGAGCAGCTGCTCGTGGCTGAATACGGTCGAGATCTTCGTCGGCATCATCACCCGCCAGGCCTCTCGCCGACGTCACCGAACTGCAGACCTCGATCCGAACCTGCATCGACAGCTACAAAGAACGCGCCAAACCGTTTAGTTGAATCGGAACCGCGAGCTTTCGACATAAGCAAACGTAAATCAATCAACAAGACGCAACACAAGCGAGTTGCCGACGTAAGAGGTGATTGATGTCCGCTCTCAGCAGGCTAGACGAAAGAGTCGGCTTAGCCGCACATCTCACCTATATATCGGCCGACAACGCGACTCTAGTCTTGGTGCACAATGGCGTGCCAAGGAGAATTATCGACTTTATGTCCTGTTATGGCGCCGTGAATTTCGGGCATCGGAACCCGCGGTTCGAGAAGTGTCTGTCCGATGGCTCTGACACCGTCGGTGTGTGTTACCCGCCCGAGGCCGAGCAGGTGGCTAGATGGTTGTGCGCCAAGACTGGCCTCGGCGACGAGGGTCGTGTTCTGTTCCAAGTCGGCGGCAGTTTCGCTGTGTCAACCGCGGTTTCACTGGCTTTGCGGCGACGACCGGGAAAGATGTTGGCAGTAGAAGGTTGTTTCCATGGACTTGGCGCAGACACATTGGCGCTGACATCCATTCAACATAACTTCGCGTTGCAGTACACCCAGCTGCCTATGAGTCTGAACTTGCAGGTGGTAACACTTGCTGTCGGCCAACTACCCGATTCTTGGCATGACATCTCCTGTTTACTTTTCGAGCCGGTCCAGGGCGCGAATGGATACGTGCCCCTTGATGTCCACTGGTTGCGATTGCTTGTTTCTGCTGCGAAGTCGGCTGGCGTCACAGTCATCGCGGACGAGGTTCAGGCTGGCTTCTATCGTCACGGCTATCTGAGCCCCAGCTTCACCTGGGGACTGGATCCAGACGTGTACTTGTACAGTAAATCGCTGACCAACGGCATGTTTCCGTTGTCGGCTGTGGTCTATCGGCATTCTATTGAGCCTCACGAGCGTCACGCGTTCCTAGCGCACACATTTCAGACCGCCACACTCGGCTATCGGGCTGCTCACGCAGTGACGACCTACCTCGACGAGGTTCCCGTGCACGAGATGGTGAGTGCGATCGAAACCGAGCTGAACGCCGCCGCGCATCGTTTACGCACTGCGGCATTTGCCGACGACATCCATGTTTGCGGTCCGTCGCTGTCGTTTCGGCCGCGAGTAGTAGATGCTCGGCAGTTGGCAGCGGATGCTCTTTCAAGCGGACTGTTGGTTTTCGTCGGGGGCTCCGACTTCGGTCGGATTCGGGTGGCTCCGCCTGTGACCATACCGATTCCGCAGCTGCGCGAAGGTCTCGCAATCCTGTTTGAGCGAATAGCTGGGTGCGCCACCGTCGGTCCGTTTGTGCCAGCAACTTAAAGAAAGGCGAGATGACGTGGAGCGGCAAGCATTCTATGACGACTTGGCTGCCTACATCCGTAAGGCTGCGGAAGAACGCGGCGTCGACGACTCGGTCGTCACGTTCACTGAGGACTCGAATCTCTTCGACGTTGGGTTGGCCAACTCCTATTCGATGGTCAACTTGCTGATGTATGTCGAGCAGCTGCTCCGCGTCAGTGTGGATGTGACCGATCACGACCCGGAGACGTTCTTCAGCATGCGCGGAATGTACGACAGTCTCGCCGAGCAGGCCCCTCGATGAATCCAGTACAGCTAACGAACTATTCGTTGAATGAAATCGATCGATTCCGAACAGCTTTCGCTCATATCGGGGTCGCGCAGATTGCGGATGCGGCTGCCGAGTTCGTCAAGGTTGTTCGCCTCGCCTTGCAAGCGCGCACGGCGGAGCGGCGCGTGTGCGGTCCGGTGTTTCCGGTGACAACGGACAACGACATGCTGCCGTGCCTGCAGGCGCTGGCGCAGGCGCCGGCCGGGTGGATCGTCGTTTTGTCCAACCTCGCGGCCGAATCCCAAGCACTGGCAGGCGACATTTATATGGTCGCAGCGCAGACCCAGGTACTGGGCGGGGTCGTGGTCGACGGCGCGGTCCGCGACATCGGCGATATTGAGAAAATGACTATTCCGGTGTTCTCGACGACTGTGACTTACGTATCGGCGCGTACAACTGACCAACCTGCGCAACACGTTCCGCAGCCGATCACGCTGGGCGGAGTGCAGATCGAACCAGGAGACTGGATCTTTGGCGATCCCGACGGATTCCTCGTCATCGATGCCGCTCAAGTGAGCAGCGCGATAATGGGTGCCCGCGTGCTCAGAGCCCGCGAAGGGAAGCTGAAAGACGCTTTGCGACATGACCATTCGCTCGCTCAGCTGATTGGGCTGGATGCCTTTCTATCGGGCGACGCGCCATTGGGGTTCTCGCCATAACGTCATGGGTACCATAATCTCAGAGTTCTCCCATCTGGCCCCAATCGATCTTGATGATCCGCGGTTTCAGTCGAACCCGTGGCCTGTATACAGCCGACTTCGTGCCCAGGCGCCTGTCCACAGAGCTGCCAACGGGGCATGGTACGTATTTCGATACGACGCGGTGCGAGCGCTGCTGTGTATGGAAGTGACCGAGCAGCCCTTCCGTACGACGCGTCGTGCCTTCGGCCCCTCGATGCTGGATCGCGAAGGCGCCCATCATCTCCGGCTGCGGGGACTGGCGGCGAGCGCGCTCAGCCCTAAACACATCGATATTTATGAGGAGTCGATCATCAAGCCGGTTGCGGGCGAGCTGCTCGATCGATTGATGCACGGAAATCCAACGGATTTGGTCCGCTATTACGCACGTGAGTTGCCGATCGCGGTGTTCTGTCGGGTGATGGGCATTCCACCCGCACACGGCCCTTGGCTCTATTCCGCGCTGCGTGGCCTGATCGCACACATCGATCAGGATGGCGGCAGTGTCGCCGAAGTGACTGCGCAGCGGAAGGTGCTGCGTCGATACTTTGAGGATCGCTTACGGGAACGCGACTACTGCGATGGGCTGCTGCGGAGGTTCGCCGAGGCGGACGACGGGTTCACAACTATCCCCGACGTGTTGAATAACGCGACGATGCTGCTCGCGGCCGGCACGGAGACGACGGGATTGGCAGTCGGCACTCTGTTGGCGCATCTCGCCATGTTTCCCACGCTGCTCGACGAGATGCGAGCGGATCCTGGATTGGTACCAGCCGTTGTTTCCGAATCACTACGCCACGAGCCTCCGTTGCATTTCACCACCCGATTCCTCGCCGAGGACGTTGATGTCGACGACACGACCCTGAAGGCTGGAAGTGCCGTTCAATTATGTCTCGGCAGCGCGAACCGCGATGAAAGGCGTTACGCGAGCCCGGATCGGTTCGATCCGCATAGAGCGGATCTCGTGCCGTTGACGTTCGGCTACGGCATGCATCGCTGTATTGGTTCGGGTTTGGCCAATCGCGAACTGGCAGTGATGATTCGAATGTTCATCGAGCGAGGATTGACATTGGAACTCGCGGGCGACGACGTACCGCGAGTGGAGGGCCGCGTTTTTCGGGGCGTGCGACGGCTGCTCGCGGCGGTGAAGCCCCGATGACCGAATTGCGGCCGCACGGCCAGACCGAGCCGATCGACCGGCTCTGGCTCATGCCCGACCGGTACCGCCGGTTCACGATTGCAGAAGACGCGTCGCTAGAAGGTGGAATGGCGACGGAGGATCTTGAGCATCTCATCGAAATCGGCATGCCGTCCTCCACGCCGCATTGGTGGGTCGAATTGTTCGTCGATAGACGCTGGATGCCGTTCGATCCGCACGCCATACACATGATGGTCCGCCACGGTGGGCTCGACGCGACGCAATGGCCACCGCAACGGCCGGCCGGCGCGATCCCTGCCGGTTTCACCCGCGACCAGGCGGACCTGGTGGCCGGCTTGAGCGTTTCCGTGCCGCTGATGGTCGTGACGGAGCAGGTGCAGCCATGAGTATTGACCCTGTGCTGGTGCCGTCCGCAACGGATATCATCAAGATCTGGATTGCAGACCTGTGCGCTGTGGACATCGCTGCAGGTTACCTGTTGTTGTCGGAAGCCGAGCAACAACGCGCCGGGCGGATCGTGATTCCAGCAGAGCGTCGCCGAATGATCGCTCGGCGCACGGTACTTCGTTCTCTCCTAGGTGACGAGTTCGCAGTCCCGCCTGCATCGCTGGAACTGGAGCGACGGTGCGATCAGTGCGGCAAGTACCATCCAGCGCCTATTGTCTCGCAGGAGAGAAGGGATTGTCATTGGTCGACATCCAGTGTGGACGACATGTTTGTCATGGCTACGGCGCCCATGCCGATTGGTATCGATATCGAATCCGCCGATGCCACTACGTCATGGCATCAAGTCGCGCAGCGGTACTACACCGCCGACGAAGTCAGCGCCATAGGTGCGTCGTCCGAGGTGTTCACACAATTCTGGGCCTATAAGGAGGCATTCCTTAAAGGCGAGGGAGTTGGGCTCGTCGGGGGCCTCGATCGGCTCTGCTGCACGAGATTCAGGCAAGACGAGGGAATTTGGATGACGAGCGAGCAACATTCGGCGTGGCGGTTCACGCCTCTACGCGATATGCCCAAGGGGTTCGCTGGCGCCGTGGCGGTTCGCGGCCCCGCCCTGCCACTGGTGACACTCTCCGCTGGAGGTGGGACGCTATGGCGTCGCCTTGACGACTCGAATGACGGATGACGGACACATACGTCGTGTGGTTCTTCTGCAACGCGCGATGGGGACTGAAGTCATGCACGCGTTGATCAACATTGCCGCGATCCAGCGTCTGTCGCTCATCTTCGTGCATGAACACACGTTGGATCAGAAACACACCCGCGTGGAGGCTGTCACGCCCGATGTCGCGTATTGCCAGGGTTGTCGGATCGTGTTCGCCCGGCGTCGACGGCAACGACACCGCAACGATCTTGTTCGAGGCGCTGGCCGGTCGACTGGGCGTCGCGGCCGCGCCAGACCTTCCGGTACTGCCGCCACCGCCACCTCTAAAAGAACCTCACCAGACTCATGCCGGATGATATCGCCATGCTAATACTCGATGTGAGTGGTTCCCGCCGTGCGGATACATTGCGATGAACCCACCCGTCAAGGTCGATTCGATTCCCATACTTGCTGATCGGGCTGCTTATCGCCATCCGGATATGCTGGCGATCAGCAGCCCGGATGGATCTCTGACCTATCGCATGCTCGCCTTGCGAACCGACGCGGTCGCATGCGCGTTGGCCGCCCGCAACGTCGCATCTGGATCAATAGTCGCGTTCACGATGCCACGCGGCGCGGCGGCGGTCATCGCGATGCTCGGGATCATGAAGGCTGGATGTGCGTATCTCTCCCTGGATCCGACGCTGCCGCTTGGGAGGCGCCAATTCATGGCTGACGATGCGCAGATATCTGCGGTCGTGTCCGATGCGCACGGACTAGGCGGGGTGGTCGGCACGTTCACTGTGATCGACCTGAATGCGGTCACCAACGATCAACCGGGAAAATGCCCGCTTGGGCCGGGATCCTCGGATGCCGCGTACGTTATGTATACCTCAGGCTCGCAGGGAGAGCCGAAAGGCGTTGTAGTCGAGCATAGATCGGTCACAAACCTCATTACGTGGCAGATCCGCGAGTTCGGCCTCGGAGCCGCCGACCGAGCGGCCGTGATGTCCAATTTCAGCTTCGACGCCTCGGTGCTTGAGACGTTTCCATTCCTGACAGTCGGGGCCAGCATCCACATAGTTCCGGAGGCAGTACGGCCGTTCATGCACGCGCTTCGCAACTGGATCAACAAGCACCAGATCACAGCACTGTGGCTGACAAGTCCATACGCGGAGCACCTGATGAGGCTCGGGCTGGACTCCACATCCTCGCTGAGGTTGCTGATCACCGGGGGCGATCGTTTGCACCGACGGCCCCCGCCCGGATTCCCCGCACGGGTGGTCAATGTGTACGGTCCTACCGAAGCCACTGTGATCACCACCGCCGGAACGGTCGCACAGGAGGACGCAGAGGACGGTCTGCCCGACATCGGCAAGCCGATCGACAACGTGACAGTGGAGCTGCTCGACGACGAAGGCATGAAGGTGCCTGACGGGACGCCGGGAGAGATGCACATCTCGGGCGCCGGGGTTTCGCGAGGATACTTGGGCCGGGAAGCACTGACGCGTGAGCATTTCCTGCCTACAGCTGATGAGCATAGATTCCGTTATCGCACAGGCGATATCGCTGTGTGGAAGCCGGACGGTGCGTTTCATTTTGTTGGCCGGCGCGACAGTCAGGTGAAGATTCGTGGCTATCGGATCGAACTTGGCGAGATCGAAGCCGTGCTCACCGCCGATCCGCTCGTAGCACAAGCCGTCGTTGTCGTCACCGGTGAACCAGCGCAGCCTCGACTGATCGCGCTTGTCGTGCCTGTCGACCGTAGCACCGTCGATGTCGCCGCCATACGCAGCCGTGCCGGAAACAGGTTGCCCTACTACATGATTCCGGATGAGTTTCGGCTCGTTGACGAGTTCGCGTTGACAGGCAACGGAAAGATCGATCGATCGCGGTTGTCCGAGTGGATGGCACACTAGCAGTAACACGAACAGCGAACCGCATATGACCGGCGATGGCGTACACCGCTCTTTGAGAGGCACTGTCAGGTTGGTGATCCGGGAAGGTGAGGTGGGGCAGGATCGACGATCGTGACCGCTGCAGGCTCGTCGTATAAAGGGTTGCGGTTTCCGCCCGAGATCATCAGCCGTTGCGTCTGGCTGTACCACCGGTTCCCGGTGAGCTTCCGCGACGTGCA
>DATJQO010000146.1:0-3505 GCA_035505695.1 Mycobacterium sp. | reverse complement strand
TGCTCCCCAAGTTCGCTCATCCAGTCGTGATCGAGGTAAAAGTGCTGGCGACCCGTCAGCGTGTGCCACGGCTTGAGCCGTTCGGTGTTGATCGTGAACGGCGAGTACCGACGCCCCCCGGTCTCCGAACCGGACCATTCCGGTGATGTGTTCACCGGCGCCGGTCGGGACTGCGTGTCGGCGAACGTGATTCGCCGTCCTTCGTTCTCCTTCGCGAGGTCGGCGAGCTCGATGCCGGTGCGCCGCTGTAGCGCCTCGAAACCCTCCACGGCAAGCCGTGGATTCGTCGTTCCGGACAACGCCAGGATCGCCTCGGCGGCGTGAATGTCCTTGGCCAGCGACGGCCGCCCGACAGCCATGCCACTGACCACTGCGCCGTTGACGCCCCGCAGGTACTCGACCTCCGCGTCGGGATGCGTCGTCACGCCCTTGGTCGTGAGGCCGACGGTTTCCACCATCGGCCCGAGCGCCGCCATCTTTTCAGCGACCGCCGGGTAGTCCCGCTCGACGACGACGAGCCGTGGCATCGTCTTGCCGGGAATGGGTTCGCACTCACCGGCTTTCCAGTCCAGCACCCGTCCGCCGGGCTGCGCGGTGGCGTCGGCGCTGTCATGCTGCAGCGGCACCGCGACGATGTCTTTACGCTTCCCGAGGTGCTTTTCGGCGAGCCAGGAGAACCCTCGCGCGATCCGGTGGAACGCCTCGAAGTCGGTCTTGGTCTCCCACGGGGGTGAGATCGCCGGCGAGAACGCGTGCACAAACGGGTGCATATCGGTGCTGGACAGATCGTGCTTCTCATACCAGGTGGCCGCGGGCAGCACGATGTCGGAAAACAATGTGGTGCTGGTACTGCGGAAGTCCAACGACAACAGCAGGTCCAACTTCCCGACGGGCGCCTCCTCGCGCCAGCGCACCTCCTGCGGACGCACGGCATCCTCATCGCGGGCGGCGACGTTGGAATCGGTGCCCAGCAGGTGTTTGAGGAAGTACTCATTGCCCTTGGCCGACGAGCCGAGCAGGTTCGACCGCCACACTGTCAGGCAGCGTGGAAAGTTCTCCGGCGCATCCGGATCCTCGCAAGCAAACGAGAGATGGCCCGCCTTCAGCCCGTCCACGACGTGCGCCGACGCATCCTTGCCCAGCCACGCCGCCTCATCCGCCAGATCCAGCGGATTGCGATTGAACGTCGGATAACTCGGCATCCAGCCCAACCGGCTCGCCAGCGCGATGTTGTCGGCCGCCGTTCGGCCCGTAAACCGGCCCTCGGCCAGCGGGGATGCCATCACCTCCGAGGTGAACCGGTCGTAGCGCCACTGGTCGGTCGACAGATACCAGAACACCGTGCCCTGCATCTGCCGGGGCGGCCGCTGCCAGTCCAGCCCGAATGCCAGTGTCGACCAGCCCGTCACGGGTCGGCACTTCTCCTGGCCGACGTAATGCGCCCAGCCGCCGCCATTGACACCTTCACAGCCGGTGAGCATCACCAGCGTGAGAAACGAGCGGTAGATCTGGTCGGAATGAAACCAGTGGTTGGTTCCCGCGCCCATCAGAATCATCGACCTGCCGCGCGAACGTACCGCGTTGTCGGCGAATTCACGCGCGATCCGTTCCACCGCCTTGGCGGGCACACCGGTGATCGGCTCCTGCCATGCCGGGGTATACGGCTGTGCCGCGTCGTCATAACCCGTCGGCCAATCACCGGGTAAACCCTCTCGGAACACGCCGTACTGCGCGAGCAACAGGTCGAACACCGTCGTGACCCGTTGTCCGGCAATGATCGTCGTCGGCACACCGCGCGTCAGCACGCCCGGGCGGTCGCCGTCAAACCGGGGCAATTTCACCGCAGTCACGGCGCCGCGGATGCCGTACAGCGTGAGCAACGGCTCCGCGCCTTGCAGGTCGAGGTTCCACTTGCCCTCGCCGGATGCCGTGAACCGGTGTCCCAGCGAGCCGTTTGGCACCACCGGGTTGGCCTGCGCGTCGAGCAGCACCGTCTTGGATGCGCCGCCTTCGCTGGTGTCGCCGAGGTCGCCTGCGGTGAGGAATTTTCCGGGCAGCCATAGACCGTCGCGCTCGGCCAGTGTCACCAGAAACGGCAGATCCGTGTACTTCTTCACATAGTCGATGAAGTAGGGCGTCGTCCGGTCGACGAAGAACTCCTTGAGGATCACGTGCCCCATTGACATCGCCAGCGCGGCGTCAGTACCCGGCCGCGCCGGCAGCCATTCGTCGGCGAACTTCGTGTTGTCCGCGTAGTCAGGTGAGACCACGATCACCTTTTGGCCGCGATAACGCGCCTCGGTCATGTAGTGCGCATCGGGCGTCCGGGTAACCGGAACGTTGGAGCCCCACATGATCAGATACCCGGCGTCGAACCAGTCGGCCGACTCGGGCACATCGGTCTGGTCGCCGAACACCTGCGGCGAGGCCACCGGAAGGTCGGCGTACCAGTCGTAAAACGACAGCATCGACCCGCCGATCAGCGAAATGAACCGCGCCCCAACGGCATGACTGACCATCGACATCGCCGGTATCGGCGAGAAACCGGCCACCCGATCGGGGCCGTACCGTTTGATTGTGTGCACGTGCGCCGCGGCCGCGATCTCGGCGGCCTCCCACCAATCGGCGCGAACAAACCCGCCCTTGCCGCGTGCCGCCTTGTAGCGGATGGACTTCACCGGATCATCCACGATGTCCGCCCACGCCAACACCGGGTCGTTCAGTCGCTCCTTGGCCTCGCGGTAGTACTCCAGCAGGACACCGCGCACGTACGGATAGCGCACTCGCGCAGGCGAATACGTGTACCAGGAGAACGAGGCTCCGCGAGGGCAACCGCGCGGCTCGTACTCGGGCTTGTCGGCGCCGACCGACGGGTAGTCGGTCTGCTGGGACTCCCAGGTGATGACGCCGTCCTTGACGTAGATCTTCCACGAACACGACCCGGTGCAGTTGACGCCGTGTGTCGAGCGGACCACCTTGTCGTGCGCCCAGCGCTCCCGGTAAAAGTCGTCCGCTGACCGGCCACCGACCTTGTGCAGCGCCCGATGATCCAGGGAGAGCTCGCCGCGATGAAAATATTTGCCGAATCCGAGCAAGGCGTCGCCGGCGGTCTGACGATTCTGGTTCAGATCGACCACCATGCCTCCTCTCGAACAACGACTATCGCGCGGTCATTCACCGAGGTTAAGCGAGGTTTTGGGGTGCTCAAAAGAACGCACCGACAAGCGCGGGCGACCGTGCGAATGCGTTAACACCCCGGTCATATTGCCGCACACAAGGCAGGCCACCGTGTTACCGCAGGCCCACGAAAAGCGCTGCTGAACGACATGATCGGTGAACCACGACGGCAACGAACCGCCCCAGCGTCACAGTGCCGAATTCAGTATTTTTCTTGCCATTAACACATGTTTTGCGCGGCCGGGTATGGCCCGCGCACGCGGGGCGGTGAGCTGGCATCGAGGTTCGGCGGCTTGGGTGCCGCCTGATCGAGCTGGCCGGGGTGGGC
>DATJQO010000145.1:0-27223 GCA_035505695.1 Mycobacterium sp. | reverse complement strand
TCGCGCTGGCTGGTTTGCGGCGCAGTGAGCCGTGCGGGCTGCGCTGGACCGACATCGACTTCGAGGCACGGCACAGCCGACCAGCATCGAGATCACCCGCATAGTCGTCGACGGTGAGGTCGTCGAGGGCGGCACGAAGTCCGAAACCTCGACCCGTGTGCTGCCGCTCACCCCGGAGTTGATGGCGGCGCTCAGGGCCGCCACGTGCATGCAGGCCGTTGAGCAGCTTGGCGCCGGGCCCGCCAACGAGCGCAGCGGCTACGCCGGACTGGCGGGGCGTATTGCGGGGCAAAAGTGATGTCTCAGGAGAGTGAATTGAGTCCGCGATCACGCCGGGCGGGACTCCGGACAACCCGGACGGGGGAAGGGCACACTTGCTGGTGAGTCGAAGCCGGTCATTGCTATGTCTCCTGTCAGTACGCCCTTTTTTACGCCCATTGTGTCGGATTTTCGGGGTATCCGTTCGTGTCCGGGGGTGTTCGCAGGTGTGTGCTGGTGAGCAGAATCCGGTTGCGACCTGTGCGGACGAGGGGAGCGACGAATACCCGCACGCATGTGCGAACGCGGTTCCATAGTCTGGGGGTCAAGTGGTCGCAGGTTCAAATCCTGTCAGCCCGACCAAAGAAAACAGGCTCTGAGCTGCTGTGATGCGATGGTTAGCAAGACGAGATGACCCGTAGTTGGGGACCATTTGGGGACCACAAGTGCCGGGAGAGCAGGTCCCCAGCGTTCGTCACGGATTGCCGGTCGGGGTGCAGATAACGTTGGGTTGTTGTCAGAGTGCCGTGGCCGGCGATCTTTCGGAGAGTGTGCACCGGCACGCCGGCGTCGGCCATCCAGGTCAACCCCGTATGCCGCAAGCCGTGGCGCTTTAAGTGCTCGTAGCCCAGCTCCGTGACGACTTCGTGCCACGAGGTGGCGTCGCGCAGCGTGGCGGTGGTAATACGTCCGCCTTTCGGGCCGATGAACAGTCGAGCATCGGGGTCGTCACCTGCAAGCTCGATGCGCCGCTTGACGAGGTCGCGGATGGGATCGATCAACGGGACTTCCCGGGCGCGCTTTCCCTTGGTGTTCTTATCCACCAAGCCACCGGGAGATGGGGTTGTTTGGCGGCGGACTGTCCAGATCCACTCATCCGTATTGATATCCCGCACCAGGCATCCGGCGACTTCGCCGATACGGGCCGCGGTGGATGCTTCGAAGATGACCGCGTCGCCCCAGCCCCGGTAGCGGCCTGCTGACTGTGCCACCAGCGCGCCGGCGAGCGTGGTCAGGGCGTTCCAGTCCGGTAGCGCCAGCGCACGTGGATCGTCGAGTTCGTCTTCGGCGAGTTTGTACTCGCGCTGCCAGCCAGTCACCCGGGCCGGGTTGCGGTCGATGATGCCGTCGCGAAGCGCCTGCTCCATCACGCGAACGAGTACAGCGAGGCTGTTCTTCACGGTCGATCGGCTGCACTCGTCGGCGATCCATCCGTTTACTGCTCGGTCTACGGCGCCGTTCGTGATCATCGTCATAGGCAAGTGCCCGAGAGTCGGGACGACCCGCTTCCGCCAACCTGCCAGGTAAGGATCGGTGGTTTTGAGTTCGAGACCTCGCAAGGCCAACGTCATGTTCGCCTGACCGTACTCAGACAGCGTCGTGGTGGCGATGTTCGGGTCGACTCCGCGTGCTGCGGCCCGTCCCATCCGCGTAACCCAGTCGACGGCGGCGTCGCGCGTCTCAAACGCTTCAGATTTGGAAGACCGTTTCTTGGTGACGGGATCGACCCACCGGACTCGTGCACGAAACGGCGTCGCCCGATCGGTGCGCACCTCGATATCCGACGACAGCGATAAACCTAGCGGCAAAACGAGCTTGTCAGCCATCAAGCAACCTCGCGGGGGTCCACCCGGCGACTGGCCAACCAGGCCTCGACGTCGTTGGAGTTGTACACGTACACCCGATTCGATACTTGTACGAACGCCGGCCCTTGCGGCGGATTCGATGTGCGCCATCGGCGGATGGTGGACGCATCGACGTGCAGCAAATCGGCGAGTTCTTTGGAACTGTACCAGTATCCGTCCGGCGGGTTCATCGCTTTACGACCCCTCTCGCAATGCATCTCGCGCCGTGAAGCGCTGTTGCTGAGCACGGGCGAATGTTGAGAGAACGAGAACGCGGTCACCCAGGCTGCTGTGGCCTAACCGCTCGAATTCCCACTGCATTGGTGCATTCGATTCATCTTGTGTTAGCGCCGCCGGCATGCGTTCCCGCGCTTGCTCCTTGCGCCAGGTCGCACGCCGTTCACGTAGTGCCGTCATCGTCGTGGAGAATTGCCGAGACTTACTGATGACGTGGCCTCGGTAACCGAGGGTGTGCACCCAGGAAAGCATGTCTTTGCAAGGCTCCTGCTCAGCGAGAGCGACGATTGTTCTCATGATTTCGCGGACATGTTCGGTTACGTCGAGTTGATCTATCGCGGCGGGGCTGAATCGGCGAGCAAGGATGCCGAAGTCTGCAACCGATTTGGTCACGTATTTCGCCAGGTATCCCGCGATCTGTCGGCTCGAAATCCGCGTTATCTTTTGGGGCTTGCCGACATACGACCCGCAGCACATCGCCGGCGCGGTGCCGCTCCATCAGGGCAACGGGTTGGTGATGGGCGCGACGATCCTGGTGTTGCTTCGTGCGTTCGCCAACGGTGGCTCGTCGCTGACCGGGTGTGGAGGCGATCTCCAATACCGTCAATGTGTTTCGAAAGCCACAGGGCCTCAACGCTCGTCGGGTTCTCACCGCAATGGCCCTGATTCTGGGATTCCTGCTTGCCGGCGTCGCCTACCTTGCCCACGTCACCCACGCCACCCCGTATGTCGCCGAATATCCGTCGGTGTTGTCCCAGGTTGCCCGCGCGGTCTTCGGTAGCGGCGTGCTCGGTAACATCCTCTTCTTCTTGGTCCAGGCGTCGAGCGCCGCCATCCTGTTCACCGGTGCCAATACCAGCTTCAACGGCTTTCCGTCGCTCGCCAGTTTTGTAGAGGAAGACCGCTTCCTGCCCAGGCAGCTAATGAAACGCGGTCACCGCTTGGTGTTCTCCAACGGCATCATCGCACTCACGGCGCTGTCGGTGGCGTTGCTGGTGGCGGTCCGCGGCTCGGTCAACGCGTTGATCCCGGTTTTCGCGATCGGTGTGTTCACCGGATTCTCGATGCTGGATGCATCGTTGTGGCACCAAGGAAGGAAAATTTGATGATCGAAGTACTGCCGGACATGCCGGCGGGAGTGACTGGTATCCGCGTGTCGGGCCGGCTGCGCGGTGACGAACTTCGTGAAGTCAAGCCGGCTGTGGAAGAGATGGTCAAAGCAAACGAGACCAGAATCGTTGAGGTCGTCGAGTCGATTACGAGGGCTTCGGGCCTGGCGGCTTGCTTGAGGACCTGAAGCTAGGCTTTGGCACTGTCCTGCCGCATCATTCGGCCTTCAAGCGGACCGCGATAGTGTCCGACAAGGAATGGGTCGCCCATACGCTGCATGCGCTCGCGTGGATGATACCCGGCGAGCTCAGTGTTCGGGCTCCACGAGCTCGAGCGCGCCAAGGAGTGGGCCGCTGGCTGAAGGCGGCTACTTAATTCACTCGAGAACTCCGGTGGTCTCAATCTGGACCAAAGGTCGCCCTCGGCCGCGTGACTCCGGGCTCCCAACGCCCCGCCCGCTAAGCGGGCGAAACGTCGGTCTATATTGCGTCAATGAAGGCGGCGATCTTGTAGGAATTGCGTCACGGCCGCTGTGCCTGGCGTTAATAAACCATCAAGGAAACAGCCTGCCGGGTCAAGATGTCGTAAGCGGTGTTGCTTGAACGGGTCGCGGCCTGCTTGAGTGCGTCGCATGGCCCGCACCATTGTCGTTGGTCTCACAGTACCGTCGGTGCTAACGCTTTACGGTGTGGGCTGGGCGGACGAACCGCCATCGTGCAGGTGAGTCTCTGAACCGAGCCCTTAACGCTCGACGGTTCCAACGTTTTCATCGATCTGTTTCGTTCCCATCCGATTTCGGCTGCATTCGCTTCCGCGTCGTGTCACGCGATGTCTGCAGTCGTGCCTTGAGTTTGCGAAAGTTGTTATGTCCGAATTTGTTTCCACTTCTCCTACAGTTCTCGTCACCGGCGCCACCGACGGCATCGGTTATGCGACGGCGCGCCGCTTTGTCGATGAAGGTGCGACCGTGTATCTGCACGCCCCTGACCAGGACAGCGGTGAGATGGCGATGACGCGCTTGGTGAAAGACGGCGCGGAACCGCTGCGCCTATACCTGGTCGTCGCCGACTTCACCCGCCTGGATGAGGTCGCCAGACTTGCCGATACGCTCGCCGGGACCCTGCCCGCGCTAGACGTGCTGGTCAACAACGCAGCGATTGGCGCCCCTCAGGGGCGCATCCACACGCGGGACGGTCATGAGCTGACCTTCCAGGTCAATTACCTGGCGCCCTACCTGCTAACCACAAAACTCCTGCCCCGGCTCACCGGCGCCGGCGGACGAGTCGTCAACCTGTCCTCGGTGACGCACTTGGGCGGCAACATCAAGTGGAAGAACCTTGCCGGTGACCAGTACTGGCCGTTGGCGGCTTATGCGCAGTCCAAGCTCGCCCTGACGATGTACACCAAATCGCTGGCCGAGGCCGGTGGCGCTTCGTTCACCGCGCTCAGCGTTCATCCCGGCGTGTTCGGAACCCGGCTGCTGCCCTTCTATGGCCGCGTCGGCCGACCGGCCGAGGAGGCTGCACCGATTCTGACCACGCTGGCATCACCCACATATCCCGTGGTCGATGGTGGCTACTACGACGGCCTGAGCTTCGGAAAGGCTGCGGCGCTGGTCGACAACCCGCGCGCTCGTAGTCGGCTGGAAAAACTCAGCACTCACCTTCTCGGGTCACTGCTGGACTAAAGCGGCGGCGAGGCCGATGAACACCATGGTCGGAAGGTTTGGCAGGCCGGCGGCCGCCACGCGACCGCAGGCCCTACATGCTCCACGTGGTCAGAACCGCCACCACGACCGCGATCGTTGAACAGTCTCCGGGCTGATCGAACCACCTCAGCCGGATGGGCAGCCCGTCTGTGCCGGAGGGCCGCACCGCCACCGCGGAGCTGCGACGCAACGATTTCGGTTCGGTATCCGGTTTCCCGCGATGTTCTACGTGGACCGCGACATTGGCGTCCCCGGGACCGACGAAGCCGCTTGCCTCGACGAAGCGGCCGACGCCGCTCAGCGCAGCTCACCGCCGCTGTCCTGAACCGGTTTACGCTGAAGCGCGTGCACGGCTGGGCCGACGCAACGGCGGATATCTGATGAAACGCGGACGGCTCCGTGTGTATCTAGGTGCTGCCCCGGGGGTCGGCAAGACCTACGAGATGCTGCTCGAGGGCCACCGCCAGTGCGGGCAAGGCGTCGACTGCGTGATCGGGTTCATCGAACCGCACGGTCGGCGGGCGACTCAGGCGCTGGTGGAGGGCTTGGAGGTGGTGCCTCGGCGTCAAGTCGGGTATCGGGGCGGGGTGCTTTCGGAGATGGATGTTGATGCGGTGCTCGTCCGCCGCCCGCAGTTGGCGCTGATCGACGAACTGGCCCACACCAACGTCCCCGGTTCGCGCAATGCCAAACGCTGGGAGGATGTGGAGGAATTGCTCGATGCCGGCATCGACGTGATCACGACGCTCAACATTCAGCACCTCGAGTCGCTGGGTGATGTGGTGACCGACATTACCGGTGTCCGGCAGCGCGAAACGGTGCCCGACGTGGTGGTCCGGGAGGCCGACGAGCTGGAATTGGTGGACCTGTCGACGGAGGCGTTGCGGCGGCGCATGGTCGCGGGGGACATCTATCCGCCGGATCGAATCGATGCGGCCTTGTCGCACTATTTTCGGCCCGGCAACCTGACCGCACTGCGGGAGCTGGCATTGCTGTGGATGGCCGGCCGCGTTGACGAAGGCTTGCGCCGGTACCGCGATCAGCACGCCATCAGCGCCGGCTGGGAAGCCCGGGAGCGCATCGTCGTGGGCGTGTCTGGCGGCCCGGAAAGCGAAACGCTGATCCGGCGGGCGGCGCGGCTGGCTGCGCGAACACCTGGTAGCGACCTGATGGCCGTGTATGTGTCGCGAAGCGACGGGCGACCGGGGGCAGACGCGTTGACCTTAAATAGCCTGCGCACTTTGGTCGAGAATCTCGGGGGCAGTTGGCATCAGGTTGTCGGCGCCGACGTGAGCAGCGCGCTGGTACAGTTCGCTCGGCTTGAGAACGCCACCCAAGTGATCATCGGCGAAAGCCCTTCGAGCACCTGGTGGCGACTGCTGACTGGGCAGGAAGTGGTGGCCCGTCGGCTGCCGGGGCTGAGCGGACCGGACCTCGACGTGCACGTGGTGACCGATGAGACGCCGTCGCGGGTTGCGGTGCGGCTTCCACAGCTGCGCGGTGTCAGTGGACGCCGGCGCCTGCAGGCGCTGGTCCTGACAGCGGTACTGATACCGGCCGTCACCATCGTGTTGGCGCTGTTGCGCTCCCAGCTGAGCCTGTCCGTTGATTTGCTGGTATATCTGGCGGTGGTCGTCTTGATCGCCGTGGTGGGCGGGTGGTACCCGGCGATGATCGCCGCGATCGTCTCGGTGTTGGCGGCGGATTTCTTCCTGACGCGGCCGCTGTATTCGTTGCGGATCGCGTTGTTCAACGACGTTGTGGCACTCGCGGTGTATTTGTCGGTGGCGCTGTTGGTGAGCTGGACGGTGGAGGTCAGTGCCCGGCGACGCCGGCTCGCCGGGCGGTCAAGTGCGGAGGCCGCGGTGTTGACGTCGATGGCCGAGGCGCAGCTGCGCGGGGAGGGCGCGCTTCCGCAGCTGCTGGAGTTGATGCGGGAGACCTTCGGGCTGGAGGGGTTGAGCGTCCTGGAGCGCCCGGCCACGCAGCCGTCGGCTGCTTATCTGGTGACCGCCAGCTCCGGGGACCGGCCCCCGGAGCGCCTTGAGGAGGCGACCGTGCAGGCCGAGCTGGACACCTCCGCAGTGCTGGTGGGCCGCGGCCCGGTGTTGTCGACGGCCGACATGGAGATCTTCACCGCGTGTGCCGCCCAGATCGGTCAGAATCTGCGCCAGCGCAGACTCAGCCAGCGTGCTACGGGCGCCGAGCTGGAGGCCGAGAGCGAGCGGAGGCGGACCTCTTTGACCGCCGCCGCGGGTAGTGACCTTACGGAGGGCGTCGACTCCGCCAAGCGGGCCATGGTGGCGTTGCGTGCCTTACCGGCTGCGGCGCGCGATGGCGAGCCAATCGACAAGCTCGAGAGCGCGATCGACCGGCTCGGGGTACTGGCGGACGAACTCGACGATGTGGCCAAGGCTCGGGCCGGCGCTCTCGATGTGCGCATGCGCCAGGTGGACGTCGCAGAGGTGGTGGCCGCCGCGCTCGACGAGCTTGGTCCCGGTCGACACGCCGTGAATGTCGTGTTGTCCGACGGCTTGCCGAATGTGGTTTCCGACTCCGCGGTGCTCACGAGGGTGGTAACGGCCCTGGCCGCCAATGCTATTCGCCTCAGTTCGGCGGGTGGCACGCCGACGATCATCGCAGCCCAGTGTGGCGACCGCGTCGAAATCCGTTTTCAGACAGGACAATCCGAGCATGTGACAGCCGATGGTGGCGGTGACCACTTCACCGTCGAGGCGGCGCGCGACCTGCTCGAGGCGGTCGATGGATCGCTCCGCACGGAAACGGATTCGGACGGTGCCGCAACGGTGGTCGTCAGCGTCCCGGCAGCTGCTGTTGATCGAGGGCAAGGTTGAGTTCGACGACATTGACCACGGTCTCCCCGAGGAAGCCCAGCGCGCGGCCGGTGGTGTGGTCTCGCACCAGCGCCGCTACGGTTGCGGGCGGTACCCGCCGAGTGGCGGCGACCCGCGGTGACTGCAGTCCGGCGTTGGCCACCGAGATGTCCGGATCGAGACCGGATCCGGAGGCTGTCACCGCGTCGACGGGCACCGCCGCATCGTCGGGCAGGTGGTTGAAGGCGCGGTAGGCAGCGGCTCTGTCGCGGATGGCGCTGAGCAGTCGCGGATCACTGGGGCCGAGGTTGCTGGCGCCGCTGGCCGTGGCGTCGTAGCCGCTTCCCGCAGCCGACGGCCGCGGCTGGAAGTACTGGGGCAGTGGGTTGCCGCTGGCGTCCGTGAAGGATTGGCCGAGCAGGCGTGAGCCGACAATCTGGTTGCCGCGGCTGATCAGCGAGCCTTCGGCATGGTGCCGGAAAGCCAGTTGGCCGATGCCGTAGGTGGCGAGCGGGTAGGCCACCCCCAGCACCACGCTGGCCAGCAGTGTGAGCACGATCGCCGGAAGTAGTTGAGCGCGAAGCATTAGCGAATTCCTAACGGCGCGACGATGGCGATGTCGATCAGTTTGATGAGCACGAATGGGGTGATCAGTCCGCCGACCCCGTAGATCAGTACGTTTCGGCGCAGCATTGCGGTGGCGCCCATCGCCTTGACGCGAACACCCCGCAGCGCCAGCGGGATCATCAGCACGATGATGATCGCGTTGAAGATCACCGCGGACAGGATCGCGGTGTGCGGATTGTGCAGGTTGAGGATGTCGATCGCAGCCAACTCCGGAAAGACGCCATGGACCATCGCCGGAATCGCGATGAAGTACTTGGCTACGTCGTTGCAGACGGAAAACGTGGTGAGCGAGCCCCGGGTGATAAGTAACTGTTTGCCGACCTCGACGATCTCCATGAGCTTGGTCGGGTCGCTGTCCAGGTCAACGAGATTGCCGGCCTCCTTGGCGGCTTGCGTGCCGCTGTTCATGGCCACCCCGACATCGGCCAGAGCCAGGGCCGGTGCGTCATTCGTGCCGTCGCCGGTCATGGCGACGAGGTCGCCGCCGGCCTGTTCGGCGCGAATCCGGTCCATCTTGTTTTCCGGGGTCGCCTCGGCCATGAATTCGTCGACACCGGCCTCGTTGGCGATGGCAGCGGCGGTGATCGGATTGTCACCGGTCACCATCACGGTGCGGATCCCAAACGGATGCATGGCGGCCATGCGCTGCGAAATCCCGGGCTTGACAGTGTCTTTGAGGTGAATGACGCCCAACAACGTGTGCTCATCGGCGACGGCAAGCGGGGTGCCGCCGCTGTTGGCGATGCACGCCACGACGGCGTCCGTATCCGGTGGGACGGTGCCGCCGTTGGCTCGGACCCAGTCGCTGACCGCCGCCACGGCGCCCTTGCGGATTTTGCGGTCCGGCAAGTCGATGCCGGACATCTTTGTCTTGGCGGTGAACTTGACGAGGTTTGCACCGGCGATGTCGCGCGGTTGGCAGCCGTAGCGGTGCTGAGCGAACGCCACGATCGAACGGCCCTCGGGGGTTTCGTCGGCCAGCGACGACAGGTGCGCCGCCTCGGCCAAGGTGCGTTCGTCGGTGTCACCGACCGGGATGAACTCGGTGGCCATCCGGTTGCCGAACGTGATGGTGCCGGTCTTGTCCAGCAACAGCGTGGTTACGTCGCCGGCGGCTTCCACCGCTCGTCCCGACATGGCCAGCACGTTGTGGCGGATCATGCGGTCCATGCCGGCGATGCCGATGGCCGAAATCAACGCCCCGATGGTGGTCGGTGACAGCAGCACCAGCAGGGCGACCAACAACACGATCGGCTGCTTGGCCCCCGAGAAGATGGCGACCAGCTGGAAGGTGCTGACGGCGACCAGAAAGATGAACGTAAGGCTGATGAGCACCACCGTCAGGGCCAACTCGTTCTGTGTCCGTTGCCGGTTGGCTCCCTCCACCAATCCGATCATGCGATCCAGGAAGGATTGCCCGGGCGGGGCGGCAATCGCTACGACGATGCGGTCGGACAGCACCACCGTGCCGCCGGTGACCGCCGAGAGATCTCCGCCCGATTCCCGCACCACCGGGGCCGACTCACCCGTGATGGCTGATTCGTCGACCATTGCCATGCCTTCGACGACCTCGCCGTCGCCGGGAATCGCCTGCCCGGACTCGACGACGCACCGGTCGCCGACTTTCAGCTCTCGCGACGGCGTGTCTTTCGTGCTCCCGTCGGGCTGCATGACGTGGGCCACGGTTTCCTGCCGCGCCCGGCGCAGCGCGTCGGCGTGCGCCTTGCCGCGGCCCTCGGCCATAGCATCGGCGAAGTTGCCGAACAGCACCGTGAACCACAAGAACAGCACCACCAGGCCGGTGAACAGGTTGTCGTTCGCACTGGATTTGGGTGCGTCGCGGATAAACAGCAGCGCCGTCCAGATGCTGCCGATATAGACGACGAACATCACCGGCTTGTGCACCATCAGCCGGGGATCGAGTTTGAGCAGCGAATCGATCATGGCTCTGCGGACGATCCGGGGATCGAGGATCGACAATTCGCGCAGTTGTCGCGTTTCGCGGCCCAGGTGCCGACCCGGCGGGGCAGCGGTCTGCGTCGTCATCGCTCAGGCTCCCTCAGACGCCAAAGTGCCCGGAAAAGTGCTCGGCCATGGGCCCAAGGGCCAGCACCGGGAAATAGGTGAGTCCCACCAAGATCACGACGATCGCGGCGAGCAGCGCGGTGAACAGCGGCGTGTCGGTGCGCAAGGTCCCGGCGGTGACCGTATAGCTGCGTTTGCGGGCCAGCGAGCCGGCCAGCGCCATCGCGGGAATGATCTCGAAGAACCGCCCGATCCACATGGCCAGGCCCAGCGTCGAGTTGTACCAGAGGGTGTTGCCTGCCAGCCCGGCGAATGCCGACCCGTTGTTGTGCGCGGCGGAGGTGAACGCGTAAACGGCCTCGGTCACCGCGTGGGGCCCGGTCGTGGAGATTTGGTGGGCCGCCGAGGGCAACAGGAGCGAGACCCCGGCGAAGCTCAACAGCGTGACCGGCAGGACCAGGATGTAGATCGCCGCCAGCGTCATGTCCCCGGCCAGCAAGCGTTTACCCAGGTACATGGGGGTGCGCCCGACCATGAGCCCGGCGATGAACGCCGTGATCAGCACGAAGATCAGCATCCCGTACAGGCCGGTGCCGGTGCCGCCCGGAATGACCTCGCCGAGCATCATGTCCGACAACGACAGGCCGCCGCCCAGTGGCGTATAGCTCTCCATCGCCGAGTTCACCCCGCCGGTGGAGGTGGAGGTCATGGTCACGGCGTTCAATGCCGATCCGGTCGCTCCGAGCCGCAAGTCCTTGCCCTCCAGGTTGCCGCCGGGATTGGTGCCGCTGGGGTATTGGGCGATGCCGAACTGCGGAATGTGAGAGTTGCCGTGGGCTTCCAGAGCGGACACCATCACCACCGACGCCCCATATAACGTGGCCATCGCCACAATGAGCACCGTCGCCTGGCGCATGGATCCGACGAGCCGGCCGTAGGCCCACGGGAACGCGAACGGTATCGACGCGGCCAGCCAGATGGTGAGCACGTTGATCACGGGGTTGGGATTCTCGAAGGGGTGGGCCATGTTGGCGCCGAAGTAGCCGCCCCCGTTGTCGCCGATCATCTCGATCGGCACCATGCTCGCCACCGGACCACCGGGGATGCTTTGTTGGGCGCCGGAGATCGTCGCGACCACCCGTGTGGCATGGAAGTTGTCGATCACGCCCGCGGCGAGCAGCACGATGGCGAACACGAAGCTCAGCGGCAACAGTACCCGCACCACTGACCGCACGATATCCACCCAGAAGTTGCCCAAAGTCGTTGTCCGCGTGCGTATGACGCCGCGGATGAACGCCGCCGCCAGGGCCATCCCCATGGCCGCGGACAAGAACTGGTGCACCACCAGCGCGAACATCTGACTGAACTGGCTCATCGTGGATTCGCCCGTGTAGTTCTGCCAGTTGGTGTTGGTGACGAAGCTGACCGTGGTGTTGAACGCCAGCGCCGGGCTCACTCCGGGGAGATGGTCGGGATTACTCGGCAGCAGGTGTTGTACGCGAAAGACAAAGTAGTTCAGCAGTGCGCCGACGATGGTCAGCGCCACCACCGAGCCGACGTAGGAGATCCAGCGCTGCTCACCTCGCGGGTCGATGCGCAGCAGCCGGTAGACCAGTCGCTCCACCGGAAGAAACACCCGATCCCCGGGCGCCTTCTCGTTGCGGTACACCTTGGCGAGGTAGGTGCCCAAAATAGGAGTGCTGATGACCAGCAACGCGAACACCGCCGCGATCTGCGCCCAACTCGCCGCGACCATCTAGACGTCTCCGCGCCGGATCAGCCCGTAGATCAGGTACGCACCCAGCAGGACCGCGACGACTATGCCGGTCACGTCGTCGAAAGTCATGCCGACTCGACCTCGGTCCGTGGTGAGCCGTCGCTGCCCGCCTCAGCCAGCGCAGGCTCGTCGGGACCCGCCAACCGATCACATCCGATGGCGAATCCGACCGCAAGCGCGGCCAGGCCGAACAGGAGTGCGACGAATGCCACGTCCAGCATGACCGACCTCCGACAATGGCGAACAGCTGTTGCGCTGACGGTACGACGATTCCGCCCCAAGAAGCTGACGAATATACGTTATCTTTGCGGCCTGCGTGGCAGTGCGGCCAGTAAGGCCATGGGACTCTAGCGTTTTCGCCGGCCCGCATTGAAGATCGAGGTCGGCCTACGATCTGACGTCGGGACTGCGCAAAACATCTCCCGCGTGTCGCTTTTCAGCCCATGATGGTGGTGCCCGTGAGGAGGAGTGCGGTGCCGCAGTGGCGAAATGTTCTAGACCGCTTCCGTCCGGCTGGCACACCGGGTGCAGCCGGCCGTCCCGGCATCCCGGCCGACCGCAGCGCCGACGCGGCGGCCGAGCTCACTGAAGTGCTGGCGCTTCTGGACGAGGCGCAGGAGGAGGCGGCGCGGACCCGCCAGACCGCCACCGACCGGGCGCAGGAAATCCGCCGCGACGCCCAACGTCGGGCGGCCGAACTCGTCGCGAAAGCCCGTCAGGACGCCGAGCGTGTGCGAGCCCAATCCGAAGCGGACGCGCTGCGCCAAGCCAACGCAGATGAGGACAACATGCGGAGCCAGGCGGAGGCCGAGGTCGCCCGGCTGCGCCAGCGGGCCGGCGAGCATCTGGCGCAGGATGCCGACTCTGTGGCCGCTCAGGCCCGGGGATGGCTCGACGCCCTCGTCCGCTCCACGACGGCAGAGACCGAGAGATGAGTGCTCAGTGGGTGGCGGGCAACGTGCGCGCCAGAGCCCTGCTCAACCGGCGGTTGGGAGTGGGGCGCACCCGCGACCTGGCGGCGATGAACTCGCTGACCGATTTCCAGCACGCACTGGCCGCTACCGCGTACGGCCGCGACATCACCGTGGGACAGCCTGCGCAGGACACCGATCATGCGGTATGCGCCGCGCTGTTGTGGCATCTGCGGGTGCTGGCCGGATGGCAACCGGCGTCGGGCGCGCAGGCCATCCGAGCGCTGGCCGCTGGCTTCGAAGCCAACAACATCGCCGTCCATGCCCGGCAATTGGCCGGCTCCCCGGCCCGCCCGCCCTACATGCTGGGCGCACTGGCTACCGCATGGCCGCGGCTAAGTGAGACCCGTTCGCTCGCGCAGCTGCGCGAGATCCTGGCCCAGACGATGTGGGGCGACCCGGGATCGGAATCACCGTCGGACATCGCGTTGGCGGTGCAGGTCGGCTGGGCCGCGCGGGTGGCCAGCGCGGTTCCCGAGGCGCGGAGTTGGGCGGATGCGTGGTCGGCTCTGACTGTTGCGCGCCAGCGACTAATGGAGCGACGGGAGTTGCCCGAGCCGGTGTTGATGCGCACCCGCCTGGTATTGGGAACGGCAGCAACGGCAAGCGACCTGGCCTCGTTCACCAATGCCTTTCCCACGCGGCTTGCATGGTTGTTCGACGGCATTACCGAGGCCGACGGCTTGTGGACCGCGGAGGCACGCTGGTGGGCGCGGGTGGAAGCCGATGGGTTGGCCATGCTCGGCCACAGCGAGTTCACCCGGGCACGAACGATCGGGGCGGTCGCCGTGTTGGCTGCCGACGCCTGGCGGTGCCGTGCTGCACTGGCAATGGCGTCGCGCGGAGGCGGTCCGATGGACGTCTACGATGTCGTCGCCTGAACGGGCTGAACGGGCTGAACGGGCTGAACGGGCTGAACGGGGGCGTGCCTTCGTGCGGCGTCTTACCCCGGCTCGCATGCAACGCATCGCCGTGGTCACGCGGGCGGACACGCTGCGTGATGCGCTGGTGGCGGTGGCCGGATCCGGCAGTGTCGAACTCGACGAACCGGCCGACAGCGGCGGCCCACCGGGTCAGGCAGCGCGGGCGCTGCAGCGGATGGGCGCGCACCCCGAGTCGGCGCACGGCGGGGAAACGGTGATGCTATCGACCGCCGCACCGGACGTCGCCACCCTGGAGCGGGCAGGGCGCGCGGACCTGCTGGCCGGCGAGGCCCAGCTCCAGCGATACGCCGCGGGCGCAGTGCGCCGCCGGGACGTGGTAGCGGTCGCGGGCTGGTGCCCGGCCGACCGGCTACCGAAGCTGAACGCCGGCCTGGACCCGACGGGGGCGGCCGCAGTGCCGCTGCCCACCCCGCCCGGGGTCGATCCGCCGACGCTGCTCACCACCAGAACCGGGCTTTCCGGCAGCTTCTCGGCGCTGGTGCGCACCTACGGCACCGTCCCCTACCACGACATCGACCCGACCGTCTGGGCCGGGCTGGCCTATGTGGTGATGTTCGGGATGATGTTCGGCGACGTCGGCCACGGACTGCTGCTGGTCGCTGCGGCGGTCATGATGCGGCTGGGCTGGATCCGCCGGTGGCCGTCGCTGCGGCCGATGTGGAGTTTCGTCGGTGCCGCCGGCATCGCGGCGAGTGTCTTCGGGCTGCTGTACGGGGAATGCTTCGGCCCCACCGGGCTGGTGCCGGTGCTGTGGCTGGCCCCGCTGGAAAATCCGCTGCGGCTATTGCTGGTCGCGTTGGCCGTTGGGGCGGTGCTGCTCGGGGCCGCCTACACCGTGGGGGCGGTCAACCGCTGGCGTGAGGGCGGGTTCCGGCTGGCCGTGTATGCGCCGTCGGGGATTGCCGGGGCGACGGTGTTCGCCGGTGCCGGCGCGGTGCTGGGCGGCTACATAATCGGCCCGCGGGCGCTGGTTCCGGTTGGGCTGGTGCTGTGCGTCGCAGGTCTGTTGCTGGCGCTGATCGGCCTGTACGCCGAGTCCTGTGGCGGTGCGGCGGGAGTGTTGCAGGCCGCGATCGGCGGGCTGGATGTGGTGGTGCGGCTGGGGTCCAACCTGGTGTCATTCGCCCGTCTGGCAGCGTTCGGCATGACTCACGCTGCGCTTGGCTGGGTGGTGTGGCGCGGGACGACGGCACTGTGGGCGCACGGCTGGATCGGCGCGGTGGAGGCCGTGGTGCTGTTCGTTGTGGGCAACGCGGTGGCGTTCGCGCTGGAGGCGCTGGTGGCAGGCGTGCAGGCGCTGCGGCTGGAATTCTATGAACTGTTTTCGCGTGTATTCATCGGCGAGGGCCGGCCGTTCCGGCCTTGGACGGTCCCGGTGATCGAAACGGAGGCTGCGACATGTTGACCTGGGTTATCGCTTCACCGGCGCTGATCACCGGATTCGCGGTCAGCTTGCTGCTTTTGCGTCGCGGGGGTCGGCTGGCGGTGCGGCTGTTCTGGGCGGTCAATGTGATGGTGCTGGTGGCGGCGCTGGTGGTACTAGTGCAGGCGTTGACCGCTGGGCCCGCGGTCGCGGAAGCGTCCGCGGCGGCCGGAACGGGCAGCGCGGGCAGCAACTGGGCGGCGCTCCTGGGCGCGGCGATCGCGGTCGCGGGGTCGTCGATCGGCGCGGCGATCGCCGTGGCATACACAGGTGCGGCCGCGCTGGCGGCGCTGAGCGAGCGGCCAGAGTTGTTCGGCCGGGCGATGGTGATCGTCGGGTTGGCCGAGGGCATCGCGATCTACGGGCTGGTCGTGGCGGTCATTTTGATCCAGCGGGCCTGACGTGGGAGCCATTGTGGTGATCGGTGAGCCGGCGTTCGTGGCCGGCTATGCGATGGCGGGCGCGACCACGATGCCTGCCCGGGGCCCGGATGAGGTGCGCCGGGCATGGCAAAGCCTGCCGTCCGGCACCGCGCTGGTGATCCTGACGGCGGCGGCCGCTGACGTGTTGGGCGGTTTGCTGAGCGAGGCCGGCCCGGTGACCGCGGTGATGCCGGCATGAGCACGCTGAACGCCCAGAAGACGATGGCGGCGCTGCAACCGGTACGACGACACCTGCTGGCGGGCGCCCGGGCCGACGCCGAGCGCGAGATCGTCGAAGCGCAGCAAGAGGCCCAACGCGTTCTCGCTGCGGCCCGCGACCAAGCCGCTCAGCTGGCCGAAGCGGCCCGCGCCGCCGGACGGGATGAGGCGGAAGCGGTGAGTGCCCAGCGACGTGCGGCGCTTCAGCGGGAACTGCGCGGTACGGTGCTCGCAGCTCAGCGCGACGCGTATCAGCGGTGGCGTCGCCGCAGCACCGAGGCCGTGCTGCGGCTGCGTGACGATGCGGCCTACCCTCAGTGGGCTGCCGCACTGCGGGCCGCGGCAAAGGCGACGCTGGGCGCCGACGCACAGCTGCGGGAACACCCCACCGGCGGAGTGGTGGCTGAGGCCGGTCAGCGGTGCATGGACCTGAGCCTGGCGGGCATTGCCGCGCGGGTGCTCGACGACGCCACTGCCCATGTGGGTGAGCCGTGGTCGTAGCGGATGTGGCGCGGGTGGTGCGGGTGTCCGGGCCGCTGGTGGAAATCGACGCCGCCGCCCCGCTGGCGATGCATGAGCTGGTGACGCTAGGAACCGAGCGAATCCCCGCCGAGGTGGTCGCCATCCGCGGTGAGCAGGTGACGGTACAGGCCTACGAGTACACCGGTGGCCTGGGGCCCGGCGCCTGCGTCGTCGCGCTGGGCCGCCCGCTGTCGGCGTCCTTGGGACCCGGGCTGCTGAGCGGGGTCTTCGACGGGCTGCTGCGGCCGCTGCACAACGCGCCAACCTGGTTGTCACCCGGCCATGACAGTGAAATCGATCACACGACATGGCACTTCGAGCCGTGCGTGGCTACCGGGGTCGACGTGACGGCCGGTGCGGTGCTTGGCGTGGTGCCGGGCGCCGGATCGGTGCAACACCGTGTGCAGATTCCCGCCGGGATGTCAGGCACGCTGGACTGGATCGCCGACGCTGGTGATTACGCCGCCGATCAGGCGATCGCCTCAGTTGGCGGACAGCCGGTGGCGATCGCGGCGCGCTGGCCGGTGCGGCAGGCGCGACCCTATCGCCGTCGACGCGACGACGCCGTCCCGCTGACCACCGGCCAGCGGGTGGTCGACTTGCTGTTCCCGATCGCCCGAGGCAGCACCGCCGTTGTGCCGGGCGGATTTGGCACCGGAAAAACGGTGCTGCTGCAGCAGATCGCGAAGTGGTGTGACGCGGACGTCATCGTGTATGTCGGCTGCGGTGAGCGCGGCAATGAGATGGCCGAGATCCTTGCCGACGTGCGCGAGTTGAGCGATCCGCGGACCGGTGGGCGGCTGGTGGACCGCACTGTGCTCATCGCCAACACCTCGAACATGCCGATGATGGCCCGCGAGGCCTGCATCTACACCGGTGTCACTGTCGCGGAGTACTACCGCGACATGGGCTATCACGTCGTGGTGATCGCCGACTCCACCTCTCGGTGGGCAGAAGCGTTGCGCGAGTTCGCATCTCGGCTCGGGGAGCTGCCTGCCGAGGAAGGCTATCCGGCCAACCTGTCCTCCGAGCTTGCGGCGTTCTATGAGCGCGCGGGCTACGTCGACACTCTCGGCGGGGCTACCGGCTCAGTGACCGTGTTGGGAGCGGTTTCCCCGCCGGGTGGGGACCTGTCCGAGCCGGTCACCGTCCACACCGAGCGGTTCGTGCGCTGTCGGTGGTCCCTGGACCGGGACCTGGCCTACTCGCGTCATTACCCTGCGGTGTCGTGGTCCGCCTCGTTTTCCCGCGACGCCGAAGCGCTCGGCACCACCCGCGTTGGCGCCGGCGACGACTCCGGTTGGACTGTCCAGCGCGCTCGGGTGCTGGATCTGCTGACCGAGTCCGATCGCCTTGCCGCGCTGACCGAGTTGGTCGGCGTGACAGCATTGCCCGACAGCGAGCGAATGGTGCTGGTGGCCGGGCGGCTGCTTCGGGAAGCCGTGCTGGCGCAGAATGCCCAAAACCCCAACGACGCGCACTGCGGACCAGAGAAGACTGCGGCGCTCGTCGACGCGGTGTTGGCAGTAATCGACACCTGCCGTGAACTGGTCGCCACCGGTGTAGCGGCGCAGCTGATCGAGGAGACCGACTTCGGCAAGCTGATCCGCGCTCGCGACGATGCCGGACCCGACGACACCGCATTGGTGGTGCAACGCCGGGACGAGATCATCGAGACGCTGCGCGAGCTGCCGCGATGAGCCGCCCGTTGCCACGATGGGTGGAATATCGCGGCGTGCGTGAGTTGCGCGGTCCGCTGGCCGTGGTTACAGGCGTCACCGGTGTTGGGTGGGACGAGCACGTGGTCATCACGCTAGCCGACGGCTCGGTCCGGCACGGGCTGGTGCTCGAGGTGAACCGCGACGTCGCGCTCGTGCAGGTCATGGAAGGCACGGCGGGAATGGACCCGGCGGGGGCTGCATACCGATTCAGCGGCGAGCCGCTGCGGATCCCAGTGGGGACCACCTGGCTGGGCCGCACCTGCAGCGGGCGCGGCGAACCGATCGACGGCGGCCCACCGGTGACCGGAAGGGTGCGGGTGTCGGTCAACGGCGACCCGCTCAACCCGATGCAACGCGACGCGCCCTCGGAGCCGGTATTGACCGGAGTGTCGGTGATCGACGCACTGACCACCCTGGTGCGCGGCCAGAAACTGCCGGTCTTCTCGCTGCCCGGGATGCCGCACCTGCGCCTGGCGTGTCAGATCGCAGCGCAGGCCAGTGCCCGCGGCGAACCGTTCAGTGTGGTGTTCGCCGGCATCGGACTTACCCACGCAGACATCGGGTATGCCCGCAATATGCTCGAATCACGTGCCGCAGCAGGGGAGTTGGTGTTGCTGCTGAATGCCGCTGACGATCCGGTCATCGAGCGGATCCTGATCCCGCGCATCGCGCTGACCGTCGCCGAACATCTCGCGTTCGGCTCGGCGCGGCATGTATTGGTCATCATGACGGACATGACCAGCTACGCCGAGGCGCTGCGGGAAATCTCGGCGGCCCGCGGTGAAATGCCGGCTCGGCGCGCCTACCCGGGGTATCTCTACAGCGACCTTGCCTCGCTCTACGAGCGGTGCGGCAAAATCGTCGGACAGCCCGGGTCGGTGACTGTGCTGCCCGTGTTGACGATGCCCGGCGGCGACATCACCCACCCGGTGCCCGACCTGACCGGCTACATCACCGAAGGGCAGATTATCTTCTCCGCGCAGATGCATCTGCACAACATCTATCCGCCGGTGGACGCGTTGTCGTCGCTGTCGCGGCTGATGCGCCGCGGTGCGGGGGCTGGCCGCACCCGTGACGACCACCTGCCGGTGGCGGCACAGCTGCTTGCCTCGTTGGCCCGCGCACGACAGGTAAGCGCGTTGGCCGAGCTGATCGGGCCCGACGCGCTCACAGCCACCGACCGCAGCTATCTACTATTCGAGGACGATTTCGCCACGAAATTGGTCAATCAACGTCCTGACGTTGCACGACCGCTCGACGAAACCCTAGACCGGGCCTGGGAGGTACTGGCGCGGTTGCCGCGCAGTGAACTCGCGATGCTGCCCTCCGGCCTGCTCGAGGCACACCGGTCCGCCAGCATGCAGGAGGCATGATGGCAGCGTTATCGCGTCCCCCCGGGCGGATGGGCCGGTTGTGGGTGCTCAACCGGCTCGACCTCGCCGAGCGTGGGGTGACGCTGCTCGAGCAGAAGCTGCACTTGTTGACCATGCTGCGAGAAGAGCTGCAGTCCAAGGCCGAACAAAGCCGCCACGACTGGCTGCAGGCCTGCCGCGAGGCCGACAGGTGGGGGCTGCGGGCGGTGCTGCTGGGCGGCCAAAACGCAATCGATTTGGCCGTCACTACTGCGCCGGCATCGGTCACCGTGCAGTGGGCCGTCACCGCCGGGGTGCGCTACCCCGACAGCGCCGTCTGCGTATTACCGCCCGAGAGCGATCCGGTCGTCATTTACCCGACCTCAGCTTCTGTGCAGGCGACGCGCGCCTATCGATCGGCCGTTGTTGCCGCGGCCAAATGCGCTGCGGCACAAGCGGCTTTCCGAACCGTCGAGCAAGAGGTTTACACCACCCGGCTGCGGGCGCGGGCCCTGAGCACACACTGGCTACCGCTGCTAAAACAGGAGTTGGCCCGAATCGACTTAGAGCTAGAAGAGGAGGATCGCGACGGTGCAATCCGGGTCCGACTGGTGGGCCGTCAGCGTGGCTTAGAGCACTGACACGCGCAGCGGCACTGACCGGGTACACGCCCGGTGATAGCCGAATCGCGATGCTACCAAGCATGATTGACTCAACGGATGCCTGGCCGGTTTCAGCCGCAATCGCAGGAACACAGCCGGCAAGCCGTGGCGCTCGCCGTACAACGACCGATCGTGCGCGTCAGGCGATTCTGTCGGGGGACCAGTCGGGGACCACACGGTATGCGCCCGAGAGAACGACCTGCGCACCTGCGCACGTCATGCGCGATCACCGCAAGCCCGCAAATCGGCCACGACCTGCGGAGATGACTCGCCGCTGCTTACTGGGGGTCAAGTGGTCGCAGGTTCAAATCCTGTCAGCCCGACTTTGTGAAATGGGCTCTGAGCTTGGCGGATGGTCTGGGCGTGTAGGTCGGGGAATCCCATCTTGACGTAGCCAGGGGTGCGCTTCTTCAGTGCCGATGCTTCGGCGGGAGGGCTTACTCCCGCCAGCGCTCCCCGAGTGCCTTGGCCGCGGTGGATACCTTCATGTTCAGACGACGCTCGCGCTTCCTAACGGGGACGAAGTGGTAATGCTCGTAGAACGCCTTTGCTTCATCGTCTATGGCATCCACCACAATGAGCCGCCCTCCGCCAATTTCCGATGCGGCGACGGCCTTTCCCAGTGCATCCAGCAGTAGCTGCTCACCGTACCCTTGACCACGCAGCGCTGTGTCGATTGCCAGACGGGCAATCAGGTATCCCGGTATGCGAGAGTAGCCGCCGGCCATCGATCCCGACAGCCCGTCGTCGGAGCGCACGACCTCGGTGGGGCAGATGGCGAAGTAGGCGCAGACTTTTTGTTCGCCGATGGGGGTCCACACGTACACATGCGCGACTCCGCTGCTATCCGCGCGGCGGGCATGTGCGACCAGCCAGGTGTTCAGCGCCTCCTTGCCGCAGTCGAACTCCTCCAGCGCATGGTGGTCTGACAGCCGCGCGGACTCGAACATCAATCAGCGCCTTTTGAACACCGCAGGCTTGCGCGCAGCCGCCGCCAGGCGGGGTGCGGCGTCAGCCGCGTCCAGTGAAGACATCAGCTGGTCGAACTGTTCGGGCTCCATCACTGTCACCAGATCCTGGCGCAAGACGTTCTCGGCGCGTTGCATCGCAGCTTTCCGCACGAACTCCGAGGTCTGCTCATGCACAATATTTGCGGCGCGCTGAATGCGGTCCAAGGTCGCTTCCTCTGCCCGAAGCTCGATCCGCTTCGTCTTGACGGCCACAATGACACCTCCTTCTTTGATCCGTGCTCACAGTTTTCAACTTGACCAATTGTACGGCGAATGTACGTACACATCTAGCTCCAGGATGCCTGATCGTGGACGGGCGTCTGGACCCTCCGGTTGGGGACCATCGTGGGACCACACGTCATGCGCGATGCTGAACGACCTGCGCGTGCTTGAACGTCGCGCATCGCGCCTAAGCCGCCAAAAACCATCGTTGCACTGCGGAAACGCGCTACCGCTACTTACTGGGGGACAAGTGGTTGAAGGTGGGACCCTAATCGGCGGATGTCGGATCCACTCGCAGCCAACGTTTGTGGGCTCGCCGCGGGGGTACTGTTACTGACTGTGGCGGCGGGCGAACCGGGACGTCAACCGATGCGGGAACCGCGGGCACAGGACCTCGGGAGCATGACTCCTCCCCTCGTCGACCTCGTTCGACTCACGAGCACCGCGATGGGCCACGCGACGGCCGCGCTGTTCAGCACTGATCCTTCCGCGACCGAGAGCGTCGCTGCCGCCTATGAGACGGTGTCGGCGCTCCGTCATGAGCTCGAGGACGATTCAGCGCTGATCTTGGCACTTCGTTCACAGGCGAGGGTGTCGGAGCTGCCGACAACCATCGCGGCTGTCCTGGTTAACGCCGAAGTCGAGCGCATGGGGCAACTGGCGCGGGAGGTCGCTGATATCGCCCGGACCCGGCGTGCATGGCCGTCGATACCGGCCCCACTTCTGGGCGTGCTTCGTGAGCTGAGCGAGTTCTGCCTCGACTCAGCCACAAAGGCAGCCGATGTCTTGGAGTCGCACTCTTCGATCGCTATGGCGGTGCTGACCGAGGGTGAGCACGATGTGAATCGGTTGCGGCACCTGCTGTATCAGCAACTGTTGTCCAACTCCGATGCAATCGACGTCGACGCCGCGATCGACCTTACGTTGGTGGCGCGTTGCTACGAACGTTTTGCGGAGCATGCACGCGTGGTCGCGCTTGCTGGTTCGCTGCTCGCCGTGGCGGCGCCGAGGGGCTAGGGCACCACGGCAACCGCAGTCTCCGCGAGCATCATGTCGGCCCCACCGGCGCCGTTCAGACACGTGGTGGGTGGTAATGAACGCACCGGCATCCAGGCGGTTCACTCCCCAGCTCGCCGATAGAGTCGGTACACGATGAAAGGGAGTCCTGGTGGCTCGTGCGGGGTGGCAGTTTTGGGTTGATCGGGGCGGTACGTTCACCGACATCGTGGCGCGCCGGCCGGACGGGCGCTTGCTGACGCACAAGCTGCTGTCGGAGAACCCCGCGCGGTACAGTGACGCGGCGGTTGCCGGGATCCGTGCGCTCCTCGGGATCGCTGGCGGTGTGCCCATGCCGGTCGCGCAAGTGGAGGCGGTGCGCATGGGTACCACCGTCGCGACAAATGCGCTGCTGGAGCGTAAAGGAGAGCGCACGCTGCTGGTGATCACCCGCGGCTTCGGCGACGCGCTGCGCATCGCCTACCAAAATCGCCCACGCATCTTCGACCGTCACATTGTGCTGCCGGAGATGCTCTACGAGCGGGTCGTCGAGGTCGACGAACGGATCACAGCCGATGGCACAGTGCTGCGCGTCCCCGATCTCGAACTGCTGGGCGAACAGCTGCGGCAGGCGCACACCGACGGGATCCGCGCGGTCGCGGTGGTGTGTATGCACAGTTACCTGTACCCGGCGCATGAGCGGGGGATTGGCAAGCTGGCCGAGCAGATCGGGTTCGGCCAGATCTCACTGTCCTCAGAGGTCAGCCCGCTGATGAAACTGGTACCGCGCGGCGACACCACCGTCGTCGACGCCTACTTGTCTCCGGTGCTGCGCCGCTATGTCGACCAGGTGGCGGGCCAGATGCGTGGCGTGCGGCTGATGTTCATGCAGTCCAACGGGGGCCTGGCCGAGGCAGGGCACTTCCGCGGCAAGGACGCAATCTTGTCCGGCCCGGCCGGCGGCATTGTCGGCATGGTGCGGATGTCGGCACTTGCCGGATTCGATCACGTCATCGGCTTCGACATGGGCGGCACCTCCACTGACGTGTCGCATTACGCCGGTGAGTACGAGCGGGTGTTCACCAGTCAGGTGGCGGGGGTTCGGCTGCGCGCTCCGATGCTCGACATCCACACGGTGGCGGCGGGCGGCGGGTCGATCCTGCATTTCGACGGCAGCCGCTACCGGGTCGGACCGGACTCGGCCGGCGCCGATCCGGGCCCGGCGTGCTACCGCGGCGGTGGTCCGCTCGCAGTCACCGACGCCAACGTGATGCTGGGCCGCATCCAGCCCGCACACTTTCCGGCCGTGTTCGGGCCCGGCGGCAACGAGCCGCTTGACGCCGACGTCGTCCAGCGGAAGTTCGCCGAGCTGGCCGCCGACATCCGGGCAGCCACCGGCGACGACCGGTCGCCCGCGCAGGTCGCCGAGGGGTTCCTGAGGATCGCGGTGGCGAACATGGCCAACGCGGTCAAGAAGATCTCGGTGCAAAAGGGACACGACGTAACCCGTTACGTGCTAACCACATTCGGCGGCGCCGGCGGGCAGCACGCGTGCGCTGTCGCCGACGCGCTGGGTATCCGCACGGTGCTCGTTCCACCGATGGCGGGCGTCCTCTCCGCGCTCGGGATCGGCCTGGCTGACACCACCGCGATGCGGGAGCAATCCGCGGAGATCCGGCTCGAGACCGCCGCGCTGGAGCGGTTGGTCACGGTCGCGGATTCCCTCGCACAGACCGCGCGCACCGAGCTGCTTGACGAGGGCATTCCTACCGAGCGGATCCGGGTGGTTAGGCGGGTGTATCTACGCTACGAGGGAACCGACACCGCCCTCCCAGTCGAACTGGCAGACCTCGAGACAATGACCACCGCATTCGAAGCCGGCCATCGCGCTACGTACTCATTCCTGATGGATCGTCCGTTGATCGCCGAAGCGGTCTCGGTCGAGGCGATCGGGCTCACCGAGCAACCAGACCTGTCCTATGTTGGCGAGCAGGCTGCCGGCAGCGCAGGCTCGTCAGAGACCGTCCGGGTCTACTTGGGCGGATCGTGGCGCGACGCCCTGCTGCGTCACCGGGAGCGGATGCAGCCGGGGGACACGGTGACGGGCCCGGCGATCATCGCCGAGGCCAACGCCACCACCGTCGTCGACGACGGCTGGCAGGCGACGTTGAGCGTGTGCGGGCACCTGCTCGCCGAGCGGGTAGGTGCCCCCGCGGCGCCTGATGCGGGCACCGAGGCCGATCCGGTGCTGCTGGAGATCTTCAATAACCTATTCATGTCGATCGCCGAGCAGATGGGCTTCCGACTGGAATCGACCGCCCAGTCGGTCAATATCCGTGAACGGCTGGACTTCTCGTGTGCGCTGTTCGATCCGGACGGCGATCTCGTCGCCAATGCGCCGCACATTCCGGTGCATCTCGGCTCGATGGGTACCACAGTCAAGGAGGTGATCCGCCGCCGCGCCGTCGATATGAAGCCACGCGACGTGTACGCGGTCAACGACCCGTACCACGGCGGCACCCACCTGCCGGATATCACCGTCATAACCCCGGTCTTCGATGCTGCGGGCGAACACGTTCTGTTCTTTGTCGCCTCGCGTGGGCACCACGCCGAAGTCGGCGGGATAACCCCCGGCTCCATGCCCGCCAACAGCCGCGAAATCCACGAAGAGGGCGTGCTCTTCGACAATTGGCTTCTCGCGGAGAACGGACAGTTCCGCGAAGCCGAAACCCGTCGGTTGCTCACCGAAGCGCCCTACCCGTCCCGCAATACCGACACCAACCTCGCCGATCTGCGCGCGCAGATCGCGGCCAACCAGAAGGGTGTCGACGAAGTCCGCAAGATGATCGACCACTTCGGGCTCGATGTCGTGCAGGCCTACATGCACCATGTCCAGGACAACGCCGAGGAAGCGGTCCGCCGCGTAATTGACAGGCTCGACGACGGCGAATACCGCTACCGCATGGATTCGGGCGCGACGATCGCCGTTCGCGTCATCGTCGACCGCCCAACCCGCAGCGCGACCATCGACTTCACTGGAACGTCACCCCAGTTGGATACGAACTTCAACGCGCCGTCCTCGGTAGCGACGGCCGCGGTGCTCTACGTGTTCCGGACCCTGGTTGCCGCCGACATCCCGCTCAATGACGGCTGCCTGCGTCCGCTGCGCATCGTCATCCCCGACGGGTCGATGCTGGCGCCGACCTACCCCGCTGCGGTTGTCGCCGGCAACGTCGAAACTTCGCAGGCTATCACCGGGGCGCTGTTCGCCGCGCTGGGTGTGCAGGCCGAGGGAGCGGGGACGATGAACAATGTCACCTTCGGCAACGAGAGGCATCAGTATTACGAAACCATCGGATCCGGCTCCGGGGCCGGCGATGGGTTCGACGGGGCGTCCGTGGTACAGACACACATGACGAACTCCCGGCTTACCGATCCCGAAGTGCTCGAGTGGCGGTTCCCTGTGTTGCTGCGCGAGTTTTCCGTCCGGCACGGCAGCGGTGGCGCGGGGCGATGGCACGGTGGCGACGGCGCCTTGCGTCGGATCGAGTTCACCGAGCCGATGACCGTGAGCACATTGTCGGGCCATCGGCGGGTCGCGCCCTACGGTATGGCTGGCGGCTCACCCGGGGCGCTGGGACTCAACTTCGTAGAACGCGCGGACGGCAACACCATCGAGCTGGCCGGGTGCGACTCGACCGATGTGCAGCCAGGCGACACACTGGTCATCGAAACCCCCGGAGGCGGCGGTTACGGCACGCCCTGATCGCATAGATCGCGTAGGTATCGATGAGCGGGTCGTCCCGCCGGAGGAATCAGTAGTGATATCCGTCATTTGACCGAGGCGTCCCTGCGCAAGGTGACCACGTTCGCCGCTGAGGTAGCCGGCGGTCGGGTATTACTGCCGCACAGCGCATTTGTGCCGGCGCCATGGGGATCCGCCGCTGGTGTCGTTCTACGTGCAGGGCACGTCTACCACATGGCTGAATCCGAAAGACGTTCTGCGGCTGGACATCAGGGCGCCAGGGTCTGGCCGGAAAGCTCGAACGAGCAGTTAGTTCCAGCTGGCGATCCCGCGATCATGATGCTAGGGCGACGACATCATCCTTCACCCGGAGTACCCCAAGTTATGTTCCACCGCAGCATAATTCGATGCCTGGGCCGCCTAATCAGCACCTACAGACCATGGAACGGTGAAATCGCCCTCGAACGCGTCCCCACCCGGCGGCAGGTATTGCGCAGGTCTCGTTGTCAAGGTCCGCAGTGCGGATGAGGCGAGGCCTTTTTACTTGCGCGCGCTCAAGTCGGCGCCCATCACCGCCGCCGCGGTCGCGACCAGTGCAAGCGCACCTGCTGACCTGGGCAGATCTGCGCGACCCGGTCGATGTCGTCATTGGTAATCACACCAATCACCGGATAGCTACTTCGACCTGAAAAAGTCGGCGCGTTGATGCACGGTCGGATGGGGCTGAGCTGGGAGGATGGCCTCAATGCCCTTGTTGCGGAAGGGATTGAGGCCATCGTGTTTCGTACTGTAGGCGATCAGTGCTCGTTGTGG
>DATJQO010000144.1:0-13471 GCA_035505695.1 Mycobacterium sp. | reverse complement strand
GCTGCGCTACTCTTCACCTGGAAAGTGCCTCTCCGCTCGGAATCATGGACCCTAAGGAAGTCTCATTATCCCTTGCAGGACAGGCACTTTCGCTAACTCAAGCTCGTGTCACAGCGAGTTTCACGAAAAATCCAGGCTAGGGGTGGCACAAGGATCTTCCGGTTCATCGAATCGCCTCACCGCGCACGAGCCGCTGGATGACCTGCGATACCGGGGGATAGGCCCGGTGGCGGCGGCGGATTACGTCGGCCACCAGTCCGGTCCACCCGGTTTGGTGAGATGCGCCTAGGCCTGCGGCGTTATCAGCGTGGAAGTACTCGAAAAACAGCAGGTTGTTCCGCCAGCGGGGGTCGGTCTGAAACCGGCTCAGGCCGCCGAAACAGGGCCGGGATCCGTCGCTGCCGACAAGGAAGATCGACACCAGGCGCTCCCAAAGGTCGGAAGCGACCGCATCGAGGGTAACGCTGGTGCCCGAACCGGTCGGGTATTCGATTGTCAGCTCGGCGCCGAAGAATTCGTGGTAACGCTCCAATGCTGTCGCGGCGAGGTAGTTGAGCGGGAACCACACCGGGCCCCGCCAGTTGGAGTTGCCGCCGAACATCGCGGTGGTCGACTCGGCGGGCTCATAGTCGATGTCGGCGTGCACGCCACCGATGTCCAAAACGTACGGATGGTCCTTGTGGTAGGTCGACAAGGAACGCAGCCCATGCGGTGAGAGGAATTCGGCGGGGTCGAATAGGGTTCGGCAGAGTCGACGGACCCGCTCGAGGCTGGTTACACCGAGTAGTAGTCGCCGCTCGCCGGGTGTGCCGCGCAAAATCCCCGCGGCGACCAGGTCTTCGGTGCCGCTTATCCCATGGTGTCGCAGGTAGTGGGCGAACCCCTTGTCGGTCACCAATGATTGGTCGATGGCGTCCTCGTTGACCACCGCCGCCGCGAGCAGCGGGATCATGGCGACCACCGAGCGCACACGGACCGGGACCGCTTCGCCATCGGATACCACGATGCGGTCATAGAACATGCCGTCGCGTTCGTCCCAGACGCCGACCGTCTCCAGCGCCTGGGCGATGCCCGCGAAGTGCTCAAGGAACTTCTGCACCAGATCGAGCGCGGGCCGCTGCCCTGACCCGTGCAGAATCGCCGCAATCGTGGCCATCGACAGCGCGTAGCCCGCCATCCACCCGGTGGAGTCGGACTGCTCGAGCACGCCCCGGACGGGAAGGTGGGATCGGTCGAGGGGGCCGATGTTGTCCAGCCCCATAAACCCGCCCTCGAACACGTTGGAGCCGTTGGCATCCTGTCGGTTCACCCACCAGGTGAAGTTCACCAACAGCTTGTCGAAAATCCGGCTGAGGAAGTCGAAGTCACGGCCCCCGTCGATGCCGAACACCTCCAGCGCCGCCCAGGCTTGCACCGGTGGGTTGACATCGAAGAAATCCCACTCGTAGGCGGGCAGCGCCCCGTTGGGGTGTTGAAACCATTCGCGGCACAGCAGCAACAGCTGGTGCTTAGCGAACGCCGGGTCGACGTGCACTAGCGCGACGCAGTGAAACGCCAAGTCCCACGCCGCAAACCACGGGTACTCCCAGACGTCGGGCATCGACATCACGTCGAATGCCTCGAAGCTGCGCCAGCGGGCGTTACGGCCAGATTTCCGCTGCGCGGGCGGTGGCGGCTGCGTCGGGTCACCGTCGAGCCAGCGGGCCACCTCGTAGTAATAGAACTGCTTGCTCCATAGCATCCCGGCGAACGCCTGGCGCATCACCGAGGCCTCGTCGGCCGACGCCGCGGCCGGCGTGAGTTCGGCGTAGAACTCGTCCGCCTCGGCGTGCCGCAGGTCTATGACCCGAGTGAAGTCGGCGCCCAGTGCCGTGGCCGGGTCGGCACCGGTACCAGCCCGATGCAGCCGCAGGCGCAGCTCGGCGGTCGCGCCGGGGGCCACCGTGAGCCGGTACCACGCCGCGCACTTGGTGCCCCGTCGCTGCGGGTTGACAGTGTCGGCCCCGGCCACGACATGGTCGTTGATGCCGTCCTTGGGCCACCGCGAGCCACCTGTAATCCCGTATAGCCGAGCAACATTCGTCTCGTTCTCGCAGAACAGCAGCTCCGGGCCGCCACCTTGCGGGTCCGGCCCAGGCAGCAGTTCAAGATCACCGAGGAAGGGATGCTCGACGGCCACCGTGCCGTCGGCGGTGGCGGCCAGCGTCGGCGCGACCGTAGCGATGTCCCAGGACCAGGTGTTGCGGTACCAAAGGGTCGGCAACACGTGCAGCAGTTCAGGTTCCGGCCCCGCGTTGGTCACATAGATCGCCATCAGTACATCGGCAGGGTCAGCCTTCGCGTATGACACATCGACGATCCAGTACCGGTCGTCGTCGAAGACGCCGGTGTCGAGCAGCTCGTACTCGAAATCGAACTTGCCGCGCCGCCGGTTCTCATCCAGCAGCTGCCGGTAGGGGAACTCCCGCTGCGGATAGTGATAGCGCCAACTGTTCCACGCATGACTGGGCAATGCGTCGAGGTACCACCAATACTCCTTGACGTCCTCGCCGTGATTGCCATCGGCCCCGGTCAATCCGAAGGCCCGCTCCTTCAGAATGGGGTCGCGCCCGTTCCACAACGCCAGCGCCAGACACAGCCGCTGCTCGATGTCGCAGAAGCCGGCCAGCGCGTCCTCGCCCCAGCGATAGGCGCGCGATCGCGCATGGTCATGCGGCAGGTAGCTCCACGCATCGCCGTCGGCGCTGTAGTCCTCGCGGACCGTGCCCCACTGGCGTTCGCTCATGTAGGGTCCCCACAAGTACCAGTCACTGGCCTGCCGCATGCCGAGATCGAGCCGGCCGAAGCCATCGACTCGGGCTCGCTCCGCCCCCGGGGGCATCGTCATGTCGAACCTCCCGACCGCATGCTGGCGGAGAGCGCGCCAACTAACGTGCATCCTTGCACGGAAAATGTGATCAACGCGGTTGTAACGCGGGAAAGTTGCTCCCAGCCCGGCGCAGCCCGCGGGTTGTGTCGCAGGTCGGCTCGTACACCGATACTCGCTATAGATGCCGCCGACGGACGTGCGGCAACGTCATTCGTCGGCACATCGATGTGGTCAGACCGGACGCGGTTCAGCGACACATGCCGGGCTCGGTCGGGGTGGCCCCGGAAGCCTGGCGTTGGACTCATTCGGCAGTCGCCTAGCCGGGGAATGCGACGCGGCGCCCTTTCATACGGCCATCACGTCGGCAGCCGCGCGTGCCGAGATCGCATCGAGCACAGCGTATTCGGCTTCGTAGATCGCGGCCTCAGCGAAATCGATCGCCTCGTAGGCATAACCCTCGACCATGTCTGCGTAGTGCTTCGCCTCTTTGGCGTCGTGTTCGTCTTTCTTCTTCTTCAAATCCTTGTGGATCTTGGCGACGTGGGCATGCCACTTGTCGGCCATGTCCTGCCAGTGCTCGGATGCCTTGTCGTGGGTGGCTTGAGCCCGGTCTTTGAGATTATCGGCGGCTTGCGATGCGCGGTCTCGCGCCCGCGTCGCATCCGCCTCGACCTGCTCGCGGGCATGCTGCCCCGACGAGCGTATCTTGTCGTTCGCGTCTTTGGCGGCCGAGGATATCTTGTCGAACTGGTCAATCAGGACGTTGCCTGCCATGGTCAGGCCCCTTCAGCGTGAGGCGGTTGTCTATGGTCTGATCGTCCCGCCGGGCTGCGCGTCGGCGTAGGGTCCTAAGTCCTCGGAAGGTGCTCCGGCGCTTGGGCCCGTCTGGCTGCAGACAACAGCCCTGTGCGATGACCTTTGTCACTAGTCGCGCCGGGAGCCGCCGCTGCACTGCATCCGCAGTTGCGCCACAGCGCGATCGTGCGCCGTGATGGTGAGTTCGTCACAGTCGATGTAGTCAACCTTGTTCCCGGTGACGTGATTCGGTTGCCGCTGGGACTGCAGCTGGGAATGGGTGACGTTTTGGCGCTGGACAAAGGGCGCTCGACCATTCCGTCGGTGACTAATGCCTCCTTGCGGTCGTGGCTTGGGCGGCTACCGTCTTCGACATAAAGCTAGGCATATCAATCGGGAGGAACACGTAATGTCGAATGCCGAAACGCATCCAGGCGTTGTTGTGGGCATCGACCGGTCGGGCACTACCGGCACCGCTGTGCGTTGGGCGGCGCGTGAGGCGATACTGCGCGATGTTGCGCTCACCCTCGTGCCCGTCCAGCCCGCGCCGTCGTTCGGCTCCTTTGCGCGGCTTCTCGCCACCGCTCCTACCGTGGACGAACTGCACCAACGGCGCGAGGATGAAGCGCGGAAAATATTCTCCGATGCGATGAAGTCGATCGAAGCCGACGCCGATGGTGGAAAAGTACCCGAGATCAATACCGACCTTTTGTATTCGGCGCACATGCCGACGCTTGTTGACATGTCGATGGAGGCCCAGATTGTAGTGGTCGGTTGTAGCGATCAGGCCGCCCAGGATGACCGCGGCCCCCTTGGGTCGGTGAGTACAAGTTTGGTGCACCTCGCCCACTGTCCGGTCGCGGTGATCCATGAGGATTCAGGATCATTGCCATCCGTGGACTTACCGGTGCTCGTCGGCATCGACGGCTCAGCAGGGTCGCAATTGGCGACGGAGATCGCTTTCCAAGAGGCCTCCTGGCGGCGTGTGGAACTGGTGGCACTGCACGCCTGGAGCGATGGCGACGCGTCAACGACGCTCACCTTGGAATCGTCCGCAATTCAATCCAAGGCGCGCGAAACCCTCGAAGAGGGGCTGGCCGGCTGGCGGGACTGCTATCCCGACGTCAAGGTCCGCTGCATTGTTGTGGACAACGAACCGGCCCATCACCTTCTCAATGAGTCGCAGTCGGCCCAACTCATTGTCGTTGGCAGCCGGGGCCGGGGCGGACACCCGGGCATGCTGCTCGGATCGGTCGCCACGGGCGTGGTAAAGGCAGTCGGCGTACCGGTGATCGTGGCCCGCCATGACTAAAGCCGTCGAAGGCACAACACGAGGTTAACGGCACGTCCGTAACCTTCCGAGCGCTGACTCGGTGAGTGATCGGTGAACTCTGGAACCCTCGAGGCAGGTATGGCCCAGAACTCGAAAGTGTGAACCGCCACGTCAGATTCGAAAGGCTGCTCACCTTGTATGTACGAGAATCTCCTGCCCGATCTTGACAACGGTGTGTCATTTGGAGCTTCATCCGGTACGCCAGTGGCGGGCTGGCACAAGTAGCGACCAACTGCGCTGCATGACGGGACCTTCGGCCCTAGGGCCGGCTGTGTGGCGGGAAGCGGACCCTTTTCTACGTCGGCGACGACGAAACTACCTGGGAGGAATCAACGACCAAACCGTAGTCGGAGTGATGGATGACGGGGAGTCGAATTGACTCGCGAATAGTGATCGTCGCGAACAGCGCTCGAGGCGGAAGACCTTGCGGCACCAAGAAGGAGCTTCATGATCCCTTTATCCGATGACGTTCCGGCCCGCCGTTTCCCGGTCGTCAATGTCATGCTCATCGCGGCCAATTTCGCGGTTTTCTTGTTGTATGAGTTGCCGAACGGGGATGCGGCGGTCAACCAGGCGTCGTTTTATCCTTGCGATGTCAACAACACTTGTCACCTGGGGCTGCCGTGGGGTGTCAGCTGGATCACCGCCATGTTCATGCATGCCGGTTGAGAGCACATCCTGGGCAACATGCTGTTTTTGGCGATCTTCGGCAAGAACGTCGAGGACGCATTGGGGCGGCTCGGTTATCTGCTGTTCTACTTCGCGGGCGGATTCGCCGCGACGATGATGCAGACGGCGATGACCCTGCTCTTCGGCAGCGCGTCGGATGCCCAGATACCCAACCTTGGCGCCAGCGGCGCGATCGCCGCCGTGCTGGGCGCCTATTTCGTCCTCTATCCCACCTCGAATGTCCGCACGCTCTTGCTGTGGTTCCCGGTCAAGATCGCGGCGTGGATCTACCTTGGCGGCTGGTTCCTCTACCAGTTCTTTGAAGGCAACAGTGCGTTAGTCCATCCCACGAGCAACGGTGGCAGCGGAGTCGCATTCTTCGCGCATGTCGGAGGATTCGTCTTCGGTGTGATCGTCGTGGGGGTTCTCACCAGCACCGGACGAGTCACAGCGAAGCGGGAACGATGGGCCGCAGCATAGGTCCTTTGGGTGCAGGGGCGTTGCCGTGCGCGCGAGCCGCGATCATTCATCGCGTCTTTCGTCGTTCACCAGCTGCGTCGTTACTACGCCGTGGCCGCGCAAGCAGCGCCGGGCCTGAATACCTCCATGTCGCATACCGCTTGAGTTTGCGCATCCACCGTCGCCATGCCGCGGACTTCTCCCGTCCGGACAAGTTTTCCGCTGGGTCACGTGTGGTCATTGGTTCTCCATTCGAGGATGTGGTTCGACCCAATTCGGTAGTGGCGCCGAGGGATCGGTTCGCTTGAGCATCGTTTTGATCGCTACGCGAGACTGCGTCGCACTGCCGACCGAATATCCCGAATAAGTTGAAGCCACTCCGACGAGGGCGCAGGTCACCGGCGACTGGCGCCTTCGGAAGCGAGCCCTTCTGCCCACGCCCTCGTACGCATGGCATAGGTCACGGATCGCTCGGCTTCCTCGATGGCGTCCAAGGCATGCCCGATTGCGTACTGTGCGTCCGCCTTAGCGTCCCGGGCGTAGCACGCAGCTTCGGTCGCGTCCAGTTCGACCAGCTTCTTGCTGGTGTCTGCTTTCACTTTTGCCAGATGGGTACGCCACTGGTCGCGAAATTCTCGTCAGCGGACCGACTCTTTGTTGTGGGTGGCAGGGGCCCGTTTACGGTCATCGGTCACTTCCGGCCCGCTAGGTTTCGTGTGTGCCACCTCAGTTCGAGGCCGATTCAGATTGGACTGTCTAGCATCCTGTATTTTTTGCATTGACCATTCCGATTGCTTACACAGCTGCCGGAAACAATCGCTCAGATCGGTCTCGACCATGGGGTACTCCTAACTTCACATCAACCGGCGGCGCCTATCACGGTCGTCCTGGCTGCCCCATATCGGACACCATGCTTGCCGGTGGCTTCGCGCACGGTGAGACGTCCTGTAGAGAAACTGCCGTTGCTTTGTGACCGCAAAGCTAAGCCGCACTGCTGTTTACGCGTAGTGCCGAAAGTCCCCTAAGCGGGAGTCGTTGGTCGCGTTCACCGGTGCGCACGCGACGACTGTCTATCGTCTGTGGCGCAGTAGGGCAATGAACGGTGCTCAGCGAAAACGTTGGCTCAAGATCCGGAACGGCCCGCGTGAGCTATATCATGTCCTTCTCCGTCATCCACCGCATCACCGGCCACCCGACCAACACCGGCACCCAGCAGGTGATCACCCGGTACAATAGCACCGCTGGCACGCCGACGGACGCGGACAGCCCGAAAGCCGCGAGGCCGCCGATCAGCGCCGCTTCGACCGCGCCGACGCCGCCGGGCGTGGGGGCCGACGAGGCAAGCGTTCCGCCTACCATGGTGACGATCGTGACGGTGACGAGCGTGGCACCGCCGCCGAAAGCGAGCACACTCGCCCACAATGCCAGTGCATTGCCGAGAGTTGTTGTGGCGCAACCGAGGACGATCACCGTCAGTCGGCGAGGTTCGCGGATGAGCTTGGCGAGATCCGCCATCACTTCATTGAGTCTCGGCCGCACTGTGGTCCGCAGCCACCGGCGTAGGGCCGGCACCAACAGGAACGCGCCGACTAGCCCGAGTGCCACGCCGGCGACCAGGTACAGCACGGTTGCGGAGGGGACGAAGTGTGACAGATCAGCCGTCGCGCCGGCGGCGGCACTGAAAATGATCAGCAGCACAACATGTGTGATGACTTGCACCGCCTGCTGCATGGCCACCGCCGCGGTAGCGCGCTCCGTGCTCATACCACTCTTCTGGAGATATCGGGTGCTGAGCGCTAGGCCACCGACCCCGGCGGGCGTGGTGGTCGCGGCAAAAGTACAGGCGAACTGCAGGAGTACCAGATTTCGGAAGCGCGCCCGCCAGTCAGCGGAGGCCCACAGTGCGCTCGCCGCACCGATATACGTCAACGCCGACACCGCGACTTCCAGCAGCACCCATCGCCAGTTGGCGGTCCTCATCGCGGACAAGAAAGATGGCACCGAGCTGATGTACGGATAGGCCACATAGACCAGCCCGACGAGCAGGACCAGTTGAATGAGCTGGTTGCGGGTGAAGCGGGTGATGGTTGCGGTCTGGATCTGATCAGCGCCGGTTTGGCGCATCACCTCGTCACGAGCAGCAGAGATGACAGCTCCGGGATTGCGCACTGACTTCCGAAGACGCTGTGGCATAGCCGATTTCGTGAGCCGAGCCGATGCCTTGATGATCGTGTCTTTGCCAAAAAACGTGGTGGCCGCGGCCACCGCGGACTTCGCGTCGTACACCGCGGTCGTCGTCACCAGCAGCTGGGCGATGTCCGACTGGAGCTTGACGTCGGTCGCCCCGTAATCCGCGCTGCCAAAGCCGCCGAAACGCACGCTGTCGTCATCGACGGTGATCTGGGAACTGCGGAGGTCACCGTGGGCGATCTGGTGGTGGTGTAGCAGTCGCAGCGATTCCCACGCACGGGCCACTGGTGTCGCTGGCGCGGATTGGTCGATCGGAATTCCGCGATCGGGAGTGTGCGCGTATAGCATCCATCCCCGGTCGAGCTCGGCGACGGCAATCGTCGACGTGTTGGCGAGGTGGAGGTCGCCGAAGGCGATGGCCATGAGCGCGCGATGCTCCACGGCGAGGCGCATGGAGGCTTGAAGCGGCGGGGTTTCGCTGGTGCGCAGCATGAGCTTCTGCCACAGCTGGCGCAGCGCGCCACCGCTGCGTTGGTTTGGGCCGTACATCTCTACGATCGCAGCCGTGTCGGGATGCGTCGACCTCGCCGCCAACACGAGCGGTCCGTGGCCGGCCGGCTGCACCACCGTGAACCCCACAGCCACGAATCCGCGCCGGTCCATCGCCCGAACGGCGCCCTCGAGTGGCACCTCTAAGGCAGGCGTTCCGACGACCCAGATCACCAGCGAGCCAACGAACCAGCCGACCGCCAGTCCCAGCAGCGAGCGTGCCGGCACCACGGCGCTGATCACGAGGTGGACCGGCACGAAGGCCAGCAACAGCGCCCACCACGACCGGCGCCAGCGCGCCGGCAGCCACGGGCCGGTCACCGTGACCATCGCCGCTACCATGGCGATCCACCGAGGGTCGTCGACGAACTGCGACACGGTGGTGTCGAGCCGGCCGGACACCTTGAAGTGCCACTGCGGCGCCGAAAAGCCGTTGCCGCTGATTGACAGCGCCAGAACGGCGATGAGACCGGCTGCCGCGTAGGCACCGAGGAGTTTCCATTGGCGGGTGACGATGAGGCCGACGAGGATCACGAACGGCAGGGCAAGGATCGCAATGCCGTAGAGCCGATACACCAGACTGGCTTGTTCGGGCGGCAAGACTCCGACGATTTCGGAGATGCTCTTCTCGAGGGCGGCCCACTTCGCGCGAGTGACCAGCGAACCTGCGATCACGGTGGCGAGGAAAAGTGCTGCGAGAACGACGCGCAGGATGTCGGTGGTGCGACGAGTCACTGGTTGCAGCAGGCTGCCCGAAACGGTGATCTCCCGCCCGTCAACTTGCATCTTTCAACGCTCTTTCGGATCGGCTCCACGGCCCTGACAGTGGCTCGCCGCCAACTTAATCGGCCACCTTCGCTCGTGGGCCTGATTGGTGACGATACGAAGCGTGGTCAAGGTGAGGGAAGACAGCCCCCGGCGCGGCAGCCGGCTGTGTTCGTCGCTCTGAGAGCATGGCGCCCGACGCCGTCGGAGCCGTCGTCCGCGGACAGAGGGGTCGCGCCTGCACGGCTCTGTCGGGCGCCGACCTGCCAGAGCCGAATTGCCGGCCCGTACGTGGATTTCGGGCGGCTGGTGGGCAGGGGACGTCTTACCATGCGCCGTGGTGACTTCGGACCCTATATCGGTGCAGGGGCGTTTCGAAACGATCACATCAGCACTAGGGTGCGGTGAGGGCACCAGTCTAGACGAACACCTGCGCTACATCCGCTGTCCGGCAGGGGATTGAAGTGACCAAGGTTCAAGCCGACACCGCGGTGGCGGGACTCACCGCGCAGGAGGCTGCTCGACGGCTTGCGGCCGACGGGCCCAACGAGCTGCCTACCGAGAGACCGCGCAATCTCTCGCAGCAGACCTGGGATGTGATCCGCGAGCCCATGATCCTGCTGCTGCTTGCCGCTGGCCTGGTGAACTTCTTGCTGGCTAAGCCACTCGACGCGATCATGCTGATGGGCGGCGTCGTCGTGGTCATCGTGATCTCCGTCTATCAGGAACACCGGACCGAGCGGGCGCTTGCGGCGCTGCGCAATCTCTCATCGCCGCGAGCGCTGGTCACGCGCGACGGGGAGCCGGTCCGCATCGCAGGCCGAGAAGTCGTGCGCGGTGATGTGATCCTGCTCGCCGAGGGTGACAGGGTGCCCGCCGATGCGGTGATGGTGGACTGCGCGAATTTCTCCGTTGACGAGTCAGCCCTGACCGGTGAGTCGGTGTCGGTGCGCAAGGTGGCGGCCGATGGGGCAGGACTCTCCTCTGCCATGGGCCGTCCCGGCGGTGATGCCACTCCGTGGATCTTCTCGGGCACCCTTGTGGTCAAAGGGCACGGCGTGGCCCTGGTCAACGAGACCGGTGCCCAAACCGAGCTGGGAAAGATCGGGGCGGCGCTGCACACGATCAAGCCCGAGCGCACGCGGCTGCAGCGCGAAATCGATCGACTGGTGCGGGTTTTCGCGGTGTTCGGTGTCGCGGCGGCAGTGATCGTCGTGGTCGTCTACGGGCTGACGCGGGGCCACTGGCTTTTTGGGGTGGACGCTGGTATCGGAACCGCGATGGCTCTGCTCCCGGAGGAGTTTCCGGTGGTTCTGTCAGTCTTCCTGGCGTTGGGCGCGTGGCGCCTGTCGAAGAAGCACGTGCTCACCCGGCGGCCGGCGGTGATCGAGACGCTGGGATCGACGACGGTGCTGTGCGTGGATAAGACCGGGACGCTGACGCTCAACCGCATGACGGTGCGCGAGCTCATCGTCGACGGGCAGACACACACCCTCGACGAGCGCCCGCTGCCCGAAGATTTTCACACCATCGCGGAGTTCGCGGTGCTCGCCTCGCCGGTCGACCCGTTCGATCCGATGGACAAGGCTTTCAAGGAACTCGGGGAGAAATACCTGTCCGGCACCGAGCACCTGCACGGTGACTGGCAACTGGTGCGCGAATATCCGCTGTCGGAGAAACTGCTGGCCCTCTCACACGTCTGGCGCTCAGGCGACGGCGGCCGTTACGTCATCGCGGCCAAGGGCGCTCCGGAGGCGATCGCCGACCTGTGTCACTTCAACGCCGACCGGCTCGCCGTTATGACTGCGCAGGTCGAAAACGCCGCCGATAGCGGGCTGCGGGTGTTGGCGGTGGCCGGCGCGCGTTTCAATGCTGACGACCCACTACCCGCACAGCAGCACGACTTCGACTTTCACTACTTGGGACTGGCCGGTCTCGTCGACCCGGTTCGGCCCGGTGTCGCCGATGCCGTCGCCGAATGCGGCGGTGCGGGAATCCGCACCATCATGATCACCGGGGACTATCCCGGCACTGCGCTGGACATCGCGCGGGAAATCGGGCTCGACCATGAGGCCGGCTGCATCACGGGCCAGGAGCTCCACACGCTGTCGGACGACGAGCTGGCCGGCCGCATCGGCAGTGTAAGCGTGTTCGCGCGCATGGTGCCCGAGCAGAAGCTTCGACTCGTCCGCGGGTTACAGGCCATCGGCGAAGTCGCCGGGATGACTGGAGACGGTGTCAACGACGCCCCCGCCCTCCGGGCGGCCGACGTCGGCATTGCAATGGGCGCCCACGGCACCGACGTCGCCCGGGAATCGGCTGCGCTGGTGATCACCGATGACGACTTCACCTCGATCGTCGGTGGCGTGCGCCGGGGCCGCGGCGTTTTCGACAACCTCCGCAAGGCAATGTCCTACGTCGTCGCGGTGCACGTGCCGATCGCGGGCATGTCTTTGCTCCCAGTCTTCGTGGCGGGGTGGCCGCTCGTCCTGCTGCCGGTGCAAATCGCCTTCCTCGAACTCATCATCGATCCCGCCTGCTCGGTGGCGTTCGAGGGCGAGGAGATCGATCCCGAGATCATGCAATGGCCGCCGCGGCGCCGCAACGAGCCGATGTTCACCCGACGCGTGCTCACAGTCGCCGTAATGCAAGGCCTTTGGGTGTTTGCCGCCGTCGTCAGCGTCTACCTATGGATGGTGCTTTGCGGCCGGCCCGACGATGTGGTGCGCTCTGCGACCTTCGCGGCGTTGGTCGTCGGTAACCTCGCGCTGATCTTGGTCAATCGATCCTGGCGGCTACCGGTCTGGCGAACATTCCGGGAACGGCGCAACCCCACAGTGATGTGGATCGTGGGCGGCGCCGCGCTGATTCTTGTTCTGGTCCTGACCATCCCGTGGCTGCGCCACGCTTTTCATTTCGGCGCCATGACGCTCATGGACTGGTTGGTCGCCGTCGCGGCCGGGCTGGTCGGCGTCGCCTGGTTTGAGATCTACAAGGTCGTTACTGCGCGCCGCCAAGCATATGCTGACAGCCGGCGCTCGCTTGAGCGCCGGTCGCTGCATTCGACAAAGCAATGACGCGGCGGCGGAAAGGTCGTCGAACATACGGTTGTTTGTCCATCGGGACAGCACTTGTCGTCTTAGCGGATACTTCGTCCGGGTGGCTGAGTTGACCGGAGTGGTAGTTGGCGGTCGCGAAGTTGTCGGGAGGTTCGATGCGCAACATCCGCGCGATCGGAACGTCGGTGGACGAGTGCAACACGATGGGACAGCACAATTCTGACCGCCGCGATGAAGACCAAGTCGACCCTGGAACCCACGATGCGTTCGGGGGCGCATCTTGCACGCCCGTGGCGTGCGTATCGTGCAATGGGGGAAAACGTTCCTGCGTGGTTGTGGTGGTCACGGATTTGGACACGGAACACGGTGGAACCGGTGCGAACAAGCGGGACGGGGCGAGACAGCTTGGACTGCTGAGCGTCGCTGACCTGGACTTATGAGACCGAGCGTAATGGGGAAGACGGCGACCGGTTAGCTCATAACCCAGAGGTCGCAGGTTCGAATCCTGTCCCCGCTACCAGCGGAAATGGCCCTCGGAGGACTCTCCGGGGGCCATTTTCATGCCATTTGGACACGGATTTGGCCACATTAGCTAGGTTTACTAGTTACTTCGACCTGAAAAAGTCGGCGGTGGCTGAGTCGCCTGTGGTTGGCGAATGAGGCCGTTTCTGTGTTGGGCTAAGACCGGCCCGGGTGGTGTCCGATCATGCGGCGAGGGTGCTGATCTTGACGAGGTTGTGGGCGAAGACGCCGTGTCCGGTCCAGATCCGGGTGCCTTCGGTG
>DATJQO010000143.1:0-103350 GCA_035505695.1 Mycobacterium sp. | reverse complement strand
CGTTCGGGACGAAGAGGCCGTGGGTTCAAATCCCGCCACCCCGACTAGTGTTCCAGCAGGTAGAAGGCCATATGGTGGTCCACGGCCGGCCCGGTTTGGGGACCATTTGGGGAGACCAGTACGGCAACCTTGTGATGCGATGAAGGGGCGGGGCCTCCCCAAAGCACCACGCTCGGATCGAAGGCAGGTTACCCGCCGGAAGCCGATTTCCTCGCGCGGCCGAGGAACGAGCGTTCGCGCGTCCTACCCCGTGCACGGCGTGCCCAGCACCCGGGGATGGTCGCACAAGAGGCGCTCCCATTCAAGCTTGAACCACGGTGTGAAAGTCTCGGGCGCGCATGCGATCTCGGCGCGCAGTGCCTCTGGTGTGACGTAGCGCCAGGCCGCGATCTCATGGACGTTCGCGCGCGGTCGCTCGGCGCTGCGCCCGGCGTAGACCCAGCACAGCTCGTGCTCGGCGCCTTGCAAGTCGTACTGAGCCTGGTACTGGAACTTGAACAGGAATTCCAGCTCTGCCCTCAGGCCGAGTTCCTCCTGCAAGCGGCGCCGGACGGCGTTGTCCATCTTTTCTCCCAAGCGTGGATGCGAGCAGCAGGTGTTCGACCAGTAGCCCGGCCACAGGGGTTTGCTGTTCGCGCGCTGCTGCACGAGCAGTTCGCCCGCTGGATTGAACACGAACACCGAGAACGCGCGGTGCAGCGTTCCGCGGCCAAGGTGCGCATCGGCCTTCGCCAGGAAGCCGATCTCGCGGTCATCGCTGTCCACCAGAATGAGCTGCTCGTCGTCGCTGGAGACGACTCGTTTATAGGGTTCCAAGTTATCCAAGCTGCACCTCACATCCCTGAATGAAAACCAGCACGACAGGCAACGCATGAAGCCTAGGCCCGACTTGGGCCAAATTGGTGCACATCGTGCTGTTGATCTTGGTGAGTGCGGCCCGGAGGTCGTCGGGTAGGTGATCTGCGGGATCAGGGTCTGCCGGCCGGCTTTGATCTGGATGGTGCAGTAGCGGTCTTGCTGACCACGTAGATGGCCTGCCCTGGGATCCGGAGAATGCGGATCCTCCGAGGCGCGCCGAATCCGGCCTCGCAGAGCCAGCTGTACAACCGCGCCGGCGTATTTACTCGCGACCCGGAGCCGAGGTAGACGAATAGTCCGAACAAGTTCAGGTCGGCCGCCATGTGGCGGCTCGGCTGGGCGAAGGCGTCCATCACGGCCAGCAACCCGCCAGGTGCGAGCGAATCGTGGATCCTGCCGAAGAGGTCGACGGTCTGGTCAGAGAGGTCAGGTGGTGGACAAGATTGAAGCACAGCACCGCGTCGTACCCGCTGCCCAGGTCGTCTGTCGTCGCGTCCCGTCCCGGTGCTCAACCCGGTCGGCCATCCCGGCCCTGGCGATGATCTCGCGGCCGATCGCTGCGCTGCCCGGCAGGTCGAGTACGGTCGCGGTCAGCCGCGGATAGTGGCGGCACAGCTGCGCCGAGAACCAGCCGTGGCCGCCTCCGATCTCCAGGAGGGATCGCGGATCGCCAGGCAGCCGAAGCTTTCTGGCTATCTCATCGGCGCTGAGCCGGGCGAGTTCCAGCTGACCGCAGATGTACCGCCGCCAGTATGGATCACCGAGCGGCGCATCGTGATGTCCGGCGGGCTGTCCGTTGCGGGTCACCTCGTCCAGTTCCGACCACCAGGCCCAGTAGTCGGAAGTGCCCGCCACAAACTGAGCGAGAGACAGCCCGGACTCAGGGTCCAGCCAGCGCCGTGACGAGCGACTAAGCCGGTAACGCCCGGCTCGGACAGCGACTGGCCGGCCGACCGCGGGCGGCACCGCGGCGGACCCATCCTGGTACCACAACCTCGCCGCGCAGCCCGACCAGGCCGAGATCGAGATGGAAGGGAGAAAGGTCGCGGCCACGGCGAGCCAGTTGGCCGGTGCCGAGCGCGAGGCCGCCTGGCAGCAGGCCATCTCCGATGTCCCTCGTTACGCGCGCTTCGCGGCCAAGACCGACCGCGAGATCCCCGTCATCCGCCTCACCACCGCGTAGCGCCTGTCCCGGAGCAGTGGCGGCAGCCCTGCCCCTCCGGGACAGGCTGGCATGCACGCACCTTGGTCGCCCGCGCGCGGCCACCGGTCAGGTTAGCGCCTCGCTGCCGGTGAGGAAGAGCACGACGTCCACGGCAGCGATTCCGAGAGCACAGTAAAAGGTTATCTTCCCCGAACTGCGGAACCCGGTCCCGGCGAGAATCACGGAGGCCACCAGGCCGGTCACGGAAACCCACCGCCGGGACGGGATTGCTGCGATCAGCAGCAGCACCGACGCCGCTAGCAGCAGCACGATCGCCACCGTCCGCACCGCCCCGTCGCCCCAGCGGGCGGCGACGATCTGCGGGAGTCCGCGCACCCCGGTAACCCGGTCGGCGGCCAGGTCCGGCAGTACGTTCGCGAAGTGCGTGCCGAGCCCCACGAGCCCTGCAGCGGCCGTTACCTGCCAGGTTGGCCAGGGGTGGCCGGGCAGCGTGCTTGTCGCGAACGCCGGGAGAGGCGCGAATCCCAGGAGGAACATCAGGCCTGATGCCCAGGTCGACTTGAGGCCGAGGTTGTACGCCCACCCGGCGCCAACCAGGGCGGTGTTGATAACCAGCCACCAGGGCCCGATCAGCAGCGATAGGATCGCGGAAACCGCCAGGGCGCTCAAGGCGGCGATCCAGACGTCGCGGACGCTGATGTCACCGCGGGCGACCGGCTTGTCGGTGCGCCCGGCCGCGCGGTCCCGCGCGGCGTCGCAGGCGTCGTTGGACCAAGCAACCGAGAGCTGGCCGGCCAAGATCGACGGGGCGGCCAGCGGGGGCCCTATGCCGCGCGTCGCGACGTGCGCGGTGAGCGCGGTGACCATGGCGGTGATCACCAGGGGGCCCGGACGAGTCGCGGCGATGAGTGCCTGCACGCGGGACACGTGCGGCCCGGGGGAATGCGCGCTGTCTGCGGACATCGGATTTGTGGCGTTCCCATCGAGATGGCGCTAACCAGGATGATCAGGCTGACCCGTGCTGGCACAATACTGGCATACGCCATGCCGCGCACCGCCCGGCCGGCGTTGAACGCGCCGGCCGGGGCGGGCCGAGACGGGCGGCCTGCCTCGGGCTCAGTGATAGCGCGACCGGAATGTTCCGCGCTGCCTGCCTGCCTGCCGCGTGGCGCCCAGAAGCAGATCAAACTGGCGGAGCTGCAGGGACAGTGGCACCGCCTGCGTGAGGGAATTGCGCGCCGTGCAGGCGATGCGCCCGTCCCACTGGCCCATGGTGCCCACAGTCCGGGCCATCAGCGTATTGAAGGCGGCGTTGCGCCACCGGCGCTGCTGGTACTCGCGCAGAGCCGCCCGGCTGTCACGGGATGCCGCGAGGCAGGTGGCCAGGGTGGTCGCATCGACGATCGCCTGGCATGCGCCCTGGCCGAGGTCCGAGGTCATCGGGTGGATGGCATCACCGAGCAGCGCCACCCGTCCCTTGCTCCACGTCCGGGTTGGCCAGCGGTCATAGATGTCCTTCCTGATCATGGCGGTCTTCGGGGTAGATTCGATGACGGCGGGTATCGGATCGTGCCAGGCGCCGAAGAGTTCGCGCAGCCGCGCCCTGGTCTCACCGTCGTCCTTCCCGCCTGCCGCCGCATTCCATGTCGCCCACCAGATGATCCGGTCGCCGCCGGTGGGCCCCAGGCCGAAGCGCGCGCCCCGGCCCCAGGTCTCGGCACCGTCGCTTGGAAGCGGAACTGATCCAGCGGCCGTGACGCCCCGCACCGTGATGTAGCCGCGGTACCGCAGCCGAGCGGGTCCGAACAGGGCGGCCCGCACGGCCGAGTGCACGCCATCGGCCCCGATCAGGACATCAGCCGGCACCTCGCGCTCATCCGCGAAGCGCGCGGTCACGGCTCGGTCGCCGTCCTCGATGCCGGTGCAGCGGGCGCCTAGGTGGATGGCCGAAGGGGCAAGCTCGGCGGCAAGCAACTGCTGGAGCTCGGCCCGGTGGACCAGAGTCATCGCGGCCCCCCACCGCTCGACCATCAGCTCCTCAGGGAAGCACATCAGCCAGATGCCATCGGAGCGCCGGATGCCTTGCCTGGCGACCTTCGCCGCCAGCCGCGCGACCTTGCCGGACAGCCCGATTGGCTCAAGCGCCGCCATGGCGTTCGGCCACAGGCCCACTCCCGCCCCGGCCTCTGCCAGGGCCGGCGCCTGCTCGTAAACCTCGGCGGCCAGGCCCTTGCGGGCCAGGGCGACGGCGGCCGTCAGCCCTCCGATCCCGCCGCCGATAATCGCGATCTTCGGTCCCACGCTCGCAGCTCTCCCTCGATGGACCACCGGTGACCGTCACGCCCCCGGGGCGTTCTTGGTGGCGTGGCCGAGGTAGCTGATGCGCAGGTCGCTGGTGAGGGTGAAGGCCGCCTGGCGGCCGAAATCGGCGTAGGAGAGCTTGCCCTTCTTGACCAGGCGGACCAGGCGGACCAGGCGGACCAGCGCGGGCGGTGAGAGGGCGGGCGTCATCCCGGTAAGGTCGTGCTGGTGCAGGCCGTGCCTGGCGAGGCAGTCGCCGAGCTCGGCGGGGGTGATGAACTGGTCCCAGTCGTGCAGTCCCGGGGGCATCAAGGCGGTGGCGGCCCATTCCTGGGACACCTTGATCACGGCGAGCTTGCTGAGGCGGGTCCGGTTGATCGTATCGAACAGGTACAGGCCCCCTGGCTTGAGGACCCTGGCCGTCTCGCCGATGACGGCATCGAGATCGGCCACGTGCTCGAGCACGTCCAGGCAGTACACGACATCCGCGCAGCCGTCGCCGGCGGGCAGGCGCTCACCGGAGCCGACCCTGTAGTCGATTTCCAGGCCGCCGCCCGCGGCGTGCGCCCGCGCGGTGGCGATCGAGGCCGCCGAGGGATCGACGCCGATCACCGCGGCGCCGAGCCGGGCGATCTCCTCGGCCATCAGGCCGCCGCCGCAGCCGACATCGATGACGACCTTCCCGGCCAGGTCCAGGCCCCTGGCGGCAAAGACGGACGCGAAGTACTGCATCCGGGCCGGATTCAGAGAGGTACGGATGGCGTGCAGCGGCTGCCACTCGTCCCACCAGATATCGCCTGGCTGGTTGTAGATCTCGTTGTCGGCGGGCATGGCATTGATCGTCGAAGTCACGGCATCTTCCTGTCAACTCGCCGCCCGGCGGCCCGGATCCCGCGGATGGCGTGAAGGAACGCGCATCCGCACGGGCTGCGTTGACGCCCGTTGCGGCTCTACCGAATGATGGCAGTCATGTGCAGGGGATTGCCGCGGCGCCTGGTCGCCGACCGCCTGGGAGGAGAAGATCATGGCCGAGCACCCGAATGCCGTCCGCATCAGGGACGGGTACACCGCCTTCATCAATGGCGATCTGGCCGTTCTTAACGACCTGCTCACCGAGGACCTGGTCTGGCACCATGGCGGGCGGAGCCAGCTATCCGGCGACTACCACGGGCGAGACGCCGTCTTCGGGCTTTTCGGCAAGCTTTTTGAGGTCACGGGTGGAACGTTCCACATGGATCTGGAGGCGGCCTTCGCCAACGACGAACTCGGCGTTGCGCTGGTGATCGCTTCGTCCACCGTGGACGGCCAGAGCGTCATGGCGCGCGAGGCGCACATCATGCGCATGCGCGATGGCAAGGTGGCGGAATTCTGGTACACCTCCACGAACCAGTACGCCTTCGACGAAATGATCGGCTGACCGGACGGCAACGTCACCCGGGAAAGCCGCGGCCCGGCGCGTTGAGAGGTCCCGGCGTTCACGCCGGCCTCCTGCGGATCTTCGCCGCGATCCGGCCGAGGGCACGGGTTATCCGGGGACTGTCGACCCCAAATTCGGTAACAGACCTGCTCGCGGCGGCTACCGCGTACCGCAGGGCGATAGCTTTCGGCGATGTCCTGAGCCCTCAGCCCGAGGAAGACGCCGCACGCAGGATCAGGTCCCTTACAACACCTATGGACCGCGCTGAGGACCAACGCCATCTCGGGTGCCCTTTGGCACCGCGCTGCGCCGGCCTCGACCTTCGCCTCCAGCGCGCCAATCCCCGGCCCGCAGCCGGCTTCTGACTGGCCAGCCGCACCCAGCGGTCCACTGGAGAGGCCGACGATTACGGTCCACACACGGACTGCGCCCTCTGCCCTGAGCCACGCGCGAGCACTGATCATCGCCGGTCATCCGGGGCCGTCGCTTGCCATCACGGCCATGGCCAGTCTGCTGGCGGCGTGGGCGGCACCCCATGCCAGAGGGCGCGTGCTGACGGCACCTGCCATGCTGGCCGGCCAGCTCTCGGTCGGCTGGTCCAACGACGCTCCGGGACGCCGCGGTGGGCCGGACGGACAAGCCGGTCGCCACCGGCTCCATCAGCGTGCGGGCAGGGTGATCGCGGCCTTCGCGGCGCTGCTGGCCGCGCTGGCGATGTCGCTGGCCATCGGCGTGGCAACCGCGATCATCCTGGCGGTGATCATCGGCGCAGCGTGGGCCTACAACGTGGCCTGAAGTCGACGCTGGCGTCCGGCCTCATGTACGTCCTCGCGTTCGGCCCGATACCCGCGTATGCGGCGAGCACGCTGCCAGGTCACCCCGTGCCGACATGGTATGTGACCGCAGCGGCGGCCCTTGTCGGCCTTGGGGCCCACTTCGCTAACGTGCTGCCCGATCTCGCCACTGACCGGGCCACCGGCGTCAACGGCCTGCCGCAGCAGGTGGCCGCCCGCTGGGGCGCCGGGACCGTGCGCGCCATCGCGCTGGTGCTGCTGCTGTCGGCGTCGGTGCTGTTGTTGCTGGCTTCAAGCCGCCGGTGGGTCGCGCTGGCCGGGCTGGGCGCCGCCGTCCTGCTCGCGGGGATTAGCGCCCGGGGCACCGGCCGGGTGCCGTTCCTGGCCGCGATGGCATCGCGGCCGTCCATGTCGTGCTGTTAGCCGTGGGCGGGTATATTCACGCTGAGATCACCCATCATGGAGGGGTGTCCGCATGTTGAGGCCACCGCAATGACCAGGATCATGGCGGTGCGTTCTGCCTTTCCGGCACACCGGTATCCGCAGGCCGAGTTCACGTCGAAGGTGGCCGAGCTCAGCGGCTTCGGCCCGGTCCAGCGTGCACAGCTGGAGCGGCTGCACGGTAGCGCCGGTGTCGATTATCGCCATGTTGTCCTGCCTTTGCCGGAGTACGACGGCCTGCGCGGAATCGGGCAGGCCAACGATCGCTATATCGGGGAGGCGGCCGACCTCGGGGAGCGGGCGCTTAGCGGAGCCCTGGAGGCGGCCGGGCTGGCCGGCAGCGATCTGGACCTGCTGATCGTCACGTCGGTGACCGGTGTGGCCGTACCGTCGCTCGACGCCCGGCTCATTCCCCGGCTCAGGCTGCGGCCCGACGTCAAGCGGCTGCCCATCTTCGGGCTGGGCTGCGTCGCCGGCGCGGCCGCCCTGGGCAGGCTGCACGATTACCTGCTGGCCTGGCCCCATCATCACGCGGCGCTGCTGGCGGTCGAGCTCTGTTCGCTGAGCTGGCCGATCACAGAGCTCACGGTGGCGGACCTCGTGGTCAGCGGCCTGTTCGGCGACGGGGCGGCGGCTCTGGTGGCCGCCGGCGGGCAGGCCGCCGAAGGACTGCGGGTCGTCGCGTCGCGCGGCGAGGTGTATCCCGACAGCGGCGACACCCTGGGCTGGCGGCTGGGCCCGGACGGCTTCCGCATCGTGCTGACGGCGGAACTGGCTGATGTGGTCGAGCGGCGGCTTAGCGGCAGCGTCAGCTCCTTCCTGTCCGGGCACGGGCTGACCGTCGAGGAGATCACCGCCTGGGTCTGCCATCCGGGCGGCCCGAAGGTCATCGACGCCATCCAGAACAGCCTCAGGCTGCCCGACAGCGCCGTGGAACTGAGCCGGCGCTCGCTCGCCGAGGTCGGCAACCTCTCCTCGGCGTCCGTGCTGCACGTCCTGGAGAAGACCATCGACTCGGACCCGCCGCCGGGATCGGCCGGCCTCATGATCGGGCTGGGCCCCGGGGTCAGCGCCGAGCTGGTGCTGCTGCGGTGGTGACGGGACGGCCCACGAGAGGCACCTGCTGATCGTCTACCACGCGCTGCTTGTCGTCATCATCTTCGAGCGGCTGGCCGAGCTGGTGGTATCCGGGCGGCATGCGGCCGAGCTGCTGCGTGCGGCGGCGTGGAATACCGGCAGCGGCACTTCCCCGTCATGGTGGCGCTGCACACGGCGCTGCTGGTTGGCTGCTGGGTGCCATCGCCCTACGCCGCGCCTTCGTCCCGGCGCTGGGATATCCGACGATCGCCCTCGTGGTGGCGGGCCAATGCGCTTCGCTGGCGGTGTGTCGCCACGTTGGGCCCGCGGTGGACCGCGCGGGTGATCGTCCTGCCCGACATACCCGTGGTCAAGGGCGGCCCGTACCGGTGGTTCGCGCACCCGAACTACGCTGCGGTCGTCGTGGAGGGCGCGGCGCTGCCGCTGGCCTGCTCGGCCTGGATCACCGCGTGCACGTTCACCGCGCGCAACGCCGCGCTGCTCACAGTCCGGCTACGCTGCGAGACGCGGGCGCTGGCCGCGGCGGCGCCGTGAGCGAGCGGGGGAGGCACAGTGACCGAGGTGCTGATGGTGGGCGGCGGGCCCGCTGGACTCGCCACCGCGATCAGGTGCGCCCTGATCGGCTGAAATCTGGGATGTGGCCGTCATAGGTGCTGGCCCCGCCGGGGCCATGGCTACACTTGCGGCCGCTTCGCAGCACAAACGCGTCGTCATCCTGGAACGTTTCCGCATCCCAAGATATAAGACCCGCGGTGGCGGCCTGATCGGCGCCTCGATGAATATGATCCCTGAGGGACTTATTCCGCCTATCCGGGCTACTGCCACATCGTTTACGTTCTCCCTGCGCGGCAGGTCCGAACAGACCAAAACTCAGGCGCACCGCTTCTCCACCTGGAACAGCGAGCTCAGTTTGACGCCTTGCTTATCGGCGCGGCGACGGGCGCCGGCGCGGAAGTCTACGACAGCACAATTGTCACGGATTTGACGGCCGAAGATGACGTAATGCGCATAACCACTAGAAATCGACGTGACGTATGCGCGCAAATAGTTGTGGGTGCGGATGGCAGCGCTGGCCGTTCCTCTGCTTACGTGGGCGTCGTATTTGACCAGGTGGACCTGGGGCCTTGAGGTCGAGCTGGTTACGCCCGGCGACCAGTCAGGAGACTGGGCTAACCGAATGCTAATTGACTGGGGATCTGTCCCCGGCGCATACGGCTGGGTTTTCCCCAAAGGCGACACCCTGTCTGCCGGCATCATTGCCGAGCGTAGCAACCCGGATCTCACGCGAACGTATTTTAACGATTTCCTCTTACGCCTCCACCTGGATCATCTTGAACCAGTGGTGAGTTCCGGGCACCTGACCCGGTGCCGGGCCCGGGGCTCGCCGCTGTACCGGGGCCGGGTACTGGTCGCCGGCGATGCGGCCGGACTGCTGGAGCCATGGACGCGCGAAGGCATCTCGTTTGCTATGCGCTCGGGCGCGATGGCAGGCCGGACGGCGGCACGAGCGGCTGCAGCTGCGTCCACCGCTGAAGTCACCTCAGCACTGGCTGCCTATGCCGACGAGATTTCTTCAGCACTGTTCATGCGGGCGTTCACTCGCCATCCACGGGTTTTCTATATGGCGATAATTCTCTTGCCTAAGGCCTGGGATATCGTTGTTCGCTCCATCACAGGAGAGGCTACCTTTGCCGGTAGCACAAAACAGCCCCTTGTTCGCCATGCCCTGATGGCGCTTGGAGCAGGCGGCAAAGATTCCTCACAACTCCGAGGTATCCAGCAGGGCCGCGAACATTCTGTGGAGCAGTTCAGTGCGTCACGGTCCTGGTCCGACGGCGCTCGGCGACGACCCGGCGCGCCCCACGCAGCTGCTCGCGGATCGTTTCGGGATCGTATTTCTCGACCGCCTCGGACGCCTCGAACCGGCAGCCGCCATCGCCGGTTTCGCATTCGGTCCCCTTAGCACGTCGGTCCCCCGACTCAGCACAGCGATCACCCACCTCCGCGACGTCCTCAGTGAGGCGGCCTACGAATCGCTCGCGCGCCAGGGTGAGAAGATGACCACCGCGGAGATGGTGGCGTACGCCTACGACCAAATCGACCAGGCGCGAACGGAACTGAATGCGGTCTCGGGATAGACCGCATATGAGCCTCTCGAAACTTCGTCGCAGTCGTCTCACCGTCGGGACGGCGATCTGACGGACACTGTGGGCCAGCAGTGACACCATATTGGCGTGGACGTCGTTCGTGGTGCGCTGAAACCGACGCGACTGTCGTGTGGACCGTCTGGCACGCAACTGCCGCTGAACTCCAAGTTCTGCCATGATCGCGTTCCAGTGGTTACACAGGTCAGCCCATCGGCGGAGTACAAGCAGGTCACGGTGCTGTTCGCCGACATGGACCACTCGATGGACATCGCGGCGACCGCCGGCTCGAGGCGGCTCCCGAAGATCATGGCCAACCTCGCCGACCGGTGTGCAGCAGCCGTGGTGCAGCGGTTCTGCGGCACGGTGGACATGTTCACCAGTCACGGGACCGGTTCGAGCCCTTGTGGTTACACCGCCGTCGGTGAGCGTGTCGGCGTGGCTCAGTCGATGGAACCGGTAAGCCGGCCCGCGCGGAGCGCAGGCCGGCATCGTCGCATCGGGCCTAAGCGCTCGCGACCTGCATCCCCGACCGGTATGCGTCGACCACCAGATCGGCGTGCGGCTTTCGGTTTTTTCGCTGTCGAACCGCGCTCGGTGAACTCGGTAAAGATATCTGCCAGACACCCTGCCTTCGGCCGACGGAACCCCATGCTCACGCGTCAGGAACCCCAAGCGTGACCACCTCTCCGGAGCAGGTTTTCGAGTCATGGTCCTGACGGCCGCATTTGTGGTGCTCGTTTTCTTTTACAGCCTGGTCTCTCAGCGGCTGCAATCGACGGTCATCACGGCACCGATGCTGTTCACGGCCGCCGGCGCTGCTACGACCCTGCTGCCGGAAGCGGCCCGCGAGCTGGTCCTCGATCGCAAGGTATTGCTCCTGATCGCCGAGCTGGGCCTGGTGATGTTGCTCTTCACCGACGCGAGCCGGATCAACCGATCGCTGCTGAAGGCCGGCCGCAGCCTGCCCATCCGACTACTTTGCGTGGGTATGCCGCTGACCGTCGTGTCAGGCGCTGTAACCGCGGTCGTCGTGCTGAGCGGACTGTCGTGGGGCGAAGCGGGCATTTTGGCAGCCATACTCGCCCCAACCGATGCCGGCCTCGGCCATGTGATCGTGACCAGCGAACGAGTGCCACTGACAATTCGTCAGTCTCTCAGTGTTGAGGCCGGCCTCAACGACGGCCTCGCTGTTCCGCTCCTGATGTTGTTCATCGTGCTTGCCGTTGCTGAAGAGAGCAGGCCTGCGGGTGCAGTGCTCGCCCGTTTTCTCGGCGAACAGCTAGGCTACGGCACACTGATAGGAATCGGGATCGGCGCCTTAGGAGGATGGCTTCTCGGCCTTGCCCACCGCACGCGCTGGATGGCAACACCACTCGGTGAACTCGGCGTGGTGGCACTGCCGTTGCTCTGTGTCATCGCGGCGGAAGAGACCGGGGCGAGCATGCTCATCGCTGCGTTCGTCGCCGGATTCGCAGTCCAATTCGGCTTCGACGCCGCGGGACAGCAGGGTGTCGAGTTCACGGAGAAATGGGGGCAGCTGTTCAACTATTTTGTGTTCTTCTTCTTCGGCGCCGTCGTGGCCGGCTCTTGGGGGCATTTCACACCGGCCGTGCTGCTCTACGCCGTACTGAGTCTGACGGTCGTGCGCATGGCGCCAGTTGCGCTGGCGCTGAACGGAACTCGCCTGAGCCACGCGACGGTGCTGTTCATGGGCTGGTTCGGCCCCCGAGGACTCGCGTCCATCGTGCTCGCACTTATGTACCTCGTGCAGGAGACCGCTTTGCCAGGCACCTCGACGATCCGACTTGCGGTGATAGCCACGGTGCTGCTCAGTATCTTCGCGCATGGCCTGACCGCGCAGCCCGGAATAGGACTTTATGCACGGCGGATCGCCGCCCTCGACGAGACCTCCCCCGAGCGCCAAGCGCTCGGGTATGGATCACCCGAGCCACCGCACGTGGGCACCTGAGTGCGCGGGCCGAGGCGATGCCATGACGGCGGACATTCAACGAAGTGTCCAACGCGCCTATCCTTGGAGGACCTTGGAAACTCGGGGGCCGAGTGGCGGAGGGTCGGATGACGGCCATAGCGCCGTGCCGGACGTGTGGCACCCAGCCGCGTGAGGCTGCACGATTCTGCGACGGCTGTGGCTCACCGGTCAAATACGCCGATACCCGCGCTGAGTACAAGCAGGTAACCGTCCTGTACGCCGATGTGGTGCACTCCATGGGCATCGCAGCGTCGGTGGGTCCGGAGCGGCTGCGCGAGATCATGGCCGACCTCGCCGACCGGTGCGCGTCGATGGTTCAGCGGTATAGCGGCACCGTGGACAAGTTCACCGGTGACGGGATCATGGCGGTGTTCGGCGCGCCGGTGGCGTTGGAGGACCACGCTGTTCGAGCCTGTTTGGCTGCACTGGGCATCCAGGAACAGATCGCTCGGCTGGCCGGTGAGGTCAAGGACCGCGACGGTATCGATCTGCGGTTGCGTGTCGGTCTCAATTCGGGTCAGGTGATTGCTGGTGAGATCGGTTCAAGGTCGTTGGGCTACACCACTGTTGGTGAGCAGGTGGGCATGGCCCAGCGGATGGAGTCGGTGGCCCCGCCGGGTGGGATAATCCTCAGTGCGTCGACGGCGACACTTGTCGAGGGCGCTGCGACCCTTGGCGAGCCAGAGATGCTCTGCGTCAAAGGTGCCGACGAGCCCGTGCCGGTCCAGCGGTTGTTGGGCTTCGGAGAACGGCGTCACGCTGTGAAGCGGGCTGAGTCGAATCTCGTTGGTCGGCGCTGGGAGCTGTCCGCCGTCGAGGGTTTGTTGGATCGTGCCATTGACGGACAGGGCGCGGTGGTGAGCCTGGTGGGGCCGCCTGGCATCGGTAAGAGCCGTCTGGTGCGCGAGGTGGCGGCGACGGCGGGTCGCCGTGGCGTGGAGGTGCTCACCACTTTCGGTGAGTCGCACACTTGCCAGGTCCCCTTCCATGCTGTGGCGCGGCTATTGCACGCGGCCACCGGCGTCGAAAATCTTGACGGGCAGAGCGCTCGCGATCGAGTGCGGGACCGCGTTTGCGACGCAGACGCCGAGGACGTGCTGCTGCTTGATGACCTCCTTGGCATCGCCGACCCGAATACTGCTTTGCCGGCAATCGATCCCGACGCCCGTCGGCGACGGTTGACGGCGCTGCTGAATGCCGCTTGCTCGGCTCGGGAAACGGCCACGGTCTATGTCGTTGAGGACGCGCATTGGATCGATGAGGTCAGCGACTCGATGATCGCCGATTTCCTCACCGTAATCCCGCACACGCCCTCGCTGGTGCTGGTCACCTACCGACCCGAATATCACGGCGCTTTGAGCCGGGTGGCCGGTGGCGAAGCCATAGCGCTTGCGCCACTGAGCGATCCGGAGACCGCAGCACTGGTCTCGCAGCTGCTCGGGCAGCACCCCTCAGTCGGTCGGTTGGCCACCATGATCGGCGAAAGGGCCGCGGGCAATCCATTTTTCGCCGAGGAGATAGTGCGTGAGCTGGCCGAGCGCCGTGTGTTGCGCGGCAACCGCGGCACTTACACGTCGATGGTTGATGTGGCTGAGGTCAGCATCCCCGCCACTGTGCAGGCGACCATCGCCGCGCGCATCGATCGCCTTGACCGTACCGCCAAGGAGACACTGAACGCAGCAGCGGTGATCGGCTACCGCTTCACTCCCGACCTGCTCACTGCTGTGGGCATCGAACCACTTGTCGATGAGCTACTCGAGGCCGAGCTCATCGATCGCCGGAGGCTCGATCAACGCCTGGAGTATGTGTTTCACCATCCGCTGATCCGGACGGTGGCGTATGAATCTCAGCTCAAAGCCGACCGCGCCGACTTGCACCGTCGGGTGGCAGCCGCGATCGAAGCCTGCGAGCCCGGATTGATCGACGAGAATGCCCTTTTGATCGCCGAGCATTTCGAGGCCGCCGGCGACCTGGCCACCGCGTATGCCTGGCACATGCGCGCTGGCGCGTGGCTCACCAAGCGTGATTTCGCCGCGGCACGTCTCAGTTGGGAGCGGGCAACCCGTCTCGCTGACGCGCTGCCCACCGATGCCCCGCAACGTACGGCGTCACGAATCGCACCCAGAACGATGTTGTGCGTCACCGCCTGGCTCGTGGGCGGCAGCGCGGACGACACCGGCTTCAGCGAACTGCGAGCTTTATGCGCCGATGGCGATGACGAGCGTCCGATGGCCATGGCCATGTACGGAGTCCTGACGCCGCTGACATTACAACTTCGTTTGCAAGAAGCTTCCGAGCTGGCCTCCGAGCAGAGCCAGCTATTTGCCTGCAGTCCAGACCCGGTCGCGATGACAGGCGTGATTTCAGCGGCGATGTTCGCGAAGTTGCACTCCGGGCAGATCGGCGACGCAGATCGGTTGGCGCAACGAGTCATTGATCTGTTGGACGGTGATCCGACGAAGGCAGCAGTTCCCGGATTCGGGTCACCGTTGGCGATGGCCCATCTCTACCGCGGGCTGGCCGGAAGCTGTTTCGGACGACCCTCGTGGCGTCGAGATTTCAAGCGCGCGATGAGGATTCAGCGCGCGGTTGATCCGAACCCCGCCGCCTTTGTTGTGCCTCGGACCCATGGGTATGCGTTTGGTATCTTCAGCGGAACCATAGCGTCGGACGAGACCACACTGCGCGACACCGCGGAAACGTTGCACCTCGCCGAGCAATGCGGCAACGATGTTGGCCTCGCACTAGCCCGCGTCGCTCGGGGGCTCGCGCTGAGCCTCACCCCGGATGCGGACCGGGACGTCTGTCTGGAACTCTTCGGCACAGGGCGCGACGCCAACCTCCGCCAGCACAACCTGCTGGGTGCCGTAGTAGCCGACGTCGGGCTTGCGCAACTCAGCACCGAAGCCGGGGACTTCGATAGCGCCATCGATACGTCGCGAAGAACCGTGGATCAACTCTTCGGCTGCGGCGAAGCGCTCGGACTCGGGGCAGCGGTCGGTGCTCTCACCGATGCGCTGCTGGGCCGCGGTGTCCACGGCGACATCCACGAAGCGGAGACCGTGGTGGAGCGCCTGGCGGCCGTGCCGGTCGAACCGGGCTTCATGCTGTACGAGGTGCCCCTAATGCGCTTGCGCGCAATCTTGGCCCGTGCGCGAGGCGACGAAGTCGGCTACCGATATTTTGCGGATCGTTACCGAGCACTGGCGACATCGCTGGGCTTCGAGGGGCACACAAAGTGGGCCGAGGCGATGCCATGACGGCGGCTGCTCCTTCGGGGGTGGTGACGTTTCTGTTCAGCGATATTGAGGGTTCGACCCGTCGGTGGGAGTCAGACGCGGACGAGATGAGGGCGGCCCTGTCGGCGCACGACGAAGTGTTGCGCAAGGCGATCGAGGCGCACGGGGGCTGGTTTTTCAAGCACACCGGGGACGGGGCGTGCGCCGCGTTCGCCTCGCCACGGTGTGCAGTTGATGCGGCGGTGGCCGCGCAGCGGGCGCTGGAGTTACCGGTGCGGATGGGGATTGCGATCGGTGAGGCAGAACTCCGCGCGAGCGATTACTTCGGTGCGGTGCTCAACCGTGCAGCGAGGGTGATGGCCGCCGGCCATGGCGGTCAGATCCTGCTGGCCGAGTCGACGGCGGTTCTGCTCATCGGAATAGACCTCGTCGACTTGGGGCCGCGACGCTTGCGCGACCTGCCCACCGCGGTAGAGGTCTTTCAGGTTCAAGCGGAGGGACTACGCAGCGATTTTCCGCCGTTGCGGGCGCTGGATACGACGCCGGGAAACCTGCGGCCCGCGACCACCAGCTTCATCGGGCGCCCGTGCGAGGTCGCCGACGTGCAAGCCGTGATGAAGGCCCATCGGTTGGTCACGTTGACCGGGGTGGGCGGGTCGGCAAGACCCGCCTGGCTGTTGAGGTCGCCGAACGTCTGCGCGAGGAATTCCCCGATGGTGCCTGGTTTTTCGACTTGGCCGCGGTCACCGATCCGGCGGCGGTGCCCGACGCGGTGGCGGCGGTGCTGGGCATGATCCAAGAGCATGGCCGAGAGCGTGGCCGAGAGCGTGGCCGCCGCGTTGGAGGCCGGGTCCGGCTCCTGGTGTTCGACAACTGCGAGCACGTCGTCGACAGTGTCGCGGATCTTGCCGAGGCAATCCTTGCCGCCTCGGCGACCGTCACGATCTTGGCTACCAGCCGCGAAGGATTGGGGGTCAGCGACGAATGGTTATGGCGTGTCCCGTCGCTGAACGTCAACTCCGGAACCGAATCCGCCGCCGTGAATCTGTTCGTCGACCGTGCCCGAAGTGTCGTGTCGGACTTCTCGCTGGCCCAGCCCGGCGAGGCCGACGCCGTCGTGGAGATCTGCCGCAGACTCGACGGCATCCCATTGGCCATCGAGTTGGCGGCCGCACGGATGGCATCGATGACTGCGGGCGAGGTGCGTGATCGTCTGGATCAGCGGTTCCGGCTGCTGGTGGGATCGCGGCGGGGGCTGGCACGCCACCAGATGCTGCGCCACGCGGTGGCGTGGTGCTACGACCACCTCGATGACGCGGAAAAGGCTCTGGTAGCGCGGTGTTCAGTGTTCGCCGGCGGGTTCGACCTCGAAAGTGCTTGTGCCGTATGGCTTCCGGTGATGAGTTCGCCATTCTGGATCTGCTCGACGCCCTGGTGCGCAAGTCGCTGTTGGTCGCCGACCGGTCGTCGGGGCGGACCCGGTTTTCGATGCTGGAGACGATCCGCCAGTTCGCCGAGGAACAACTCGTCGCCCGCGGCGAAGCATCCAAGATTCGGACCGCCCACTCGCGTTACTTCGCCGCACGCGAAGCCGACATCATGGGCTGTGGGACAGCCCCGCCAGCGGGAAGCCCACGACTGGTTCGCAATCGAGTTGGCTAATCTGCGCAACCGCGTTTCGCTGGGCCACCGACCACGGCGATCTGGATGCCGCCGCCACCCTCGCCAACTATGCGGGGTTGCTCGGCGTTGCGGTCCAAACCCTTGAGCCGATCGCCTGGGCTGAAGAGCTGATCGAAGCCGCCCGCGCGATCGACCATCCGCGATTGGCGTTTCTGTACGTGATTGCATCGCTGTGCTACACGACCGGACGGATCGAGGAGGCTGTCCGCTACAGCGAGGCCGGCCAGACCGTTCTCGGCGGAAGCCGCGATGGGCTGCCGTCGTACTACATCGAAGCCTCGCTTGGAGTTGCATACCTAGCTACCGGGCAGCCCGAGCGGTTGGCCGAGTTATGCCGCGCCCGGCTCGCACGCCGCCGCGACACCCACGTATACACCCGGTCATGGCTGGTTTTGGCCCTTACAGTGGCCGGTTCGTGTGGGGAGGCGATGGATTGGGCGGATGGCCTCATCGAGACTGCCGAGGCAACGCGCAACCCGTACGTGCTCGCGTGGGCGCTGGCTGTCTACGGTTGGGCTTTCCGTGACGCCGATCCCGTCGGGGCGCTTAACGCCCTGGGCCGGGGTCTGGGGATCGCTCAAGCCAGCGGCCACCGCTCCTGCGCGTCAGCCCTGGCGGAGTTTCTGGCCGTAGTTGAGGCCGAACACGGCGGCACCGTGTCCGCGCTTGATCACCTGACTCTGTCCATCCGCAACTTCCATAATGCCGGCGACACCACGACAATCCGCGTCCCGCTGGCCAGCCTTGCCGCGCTTTTCGACCGGCTCGGACGCTACGAACCGGCGGCCACCATCGCCGGCTTCGCCCTCAGTCCCATGGCCGCAATGGGGTCCCCGAAATCACCACCGTGATAGCCCACCTACGTGAGGTCCTCGGCGAGGCGACCTACGAATCGCTCACCCATAAGGGCGAGACGATGACCACCGCCGCTATGGCGACCTACGGCTACGACCAAATCGACCAGGCCCTAGCAGAACTCGAACACCCTAGTTGAGTTGTGGGAGTCGCGCGCTCGGCCCCTTGCCCGAGCCGATCCTTCTTGACGTCGCACCGCGGCGGTCACCACATTAAACTTCGCCTGCATGGCGTTGGTTAGCCGGAACTTCGAGCACAGCAGGACCTGCGGGCTTCCGCAACGCTTCCCTGCGGTTCCCGACGGTGCGGCCGAGACCAGCCGCCACCACCCCAACCTGGCCGAGGTTGCGCACCGGCAGCAGGAAATCGAGGCATGGGAAGCGCTGAACGTCGGCGGCTACCGATTCGCTAAACCGGGCACCATCATCGGCACCCTCACCTCCGCCGTGCTGGTGCTCCTCGGGGTGACGCCCATACCGCCGAACTGGCCCTGGGACACTCCGCTCGTGATACTTGCGATCTTCACGACCGTGGCAACGGTGGTCTGCGGCCTTTTGTGGTTCGACAACCCGGGCCGTACCCCACAACCCGAGTTCCTGGAGATCGTGCCGTTCTCACGAGAGGAAAACCTGCAGCTGATGAACGACCAAGCCGTCGAGCCCTACCGTGCGATCTGCACCTGTCCGGGGTGTGGCGATACCTCCACCCATCTGATCCGTGAGCCCACCAAAGACGAGCCGCGATCGGCGATGGTCATTCGGCGCTGCGCAGTGTGTAACCGTGAATGGACGCAGACGTAAACGCCTGTGCCCCAATCTTTATGCGCTATGCGCAGTCGGCGCAGACGGAAAGCCCCGAGCTGGTGTTGCGCAACCGGCTGCGGTGCTGCACCAGAAAGCAGCTCGAGCACGTGAACTCGTCGGCCCGCTGCGGAATCACCGTCACCGACAGCTCTTCGCCGGACAGGTCCGCGCCGGGCAGCTCAAAGAACGCCAAATCGTTGGGGTCCTCATCGACCACTGCGGTGGATGCCTTTTGCAGGGTCGGCGCTAACTCGAGCGCCGGCCTCTCTTCGCTGTCGATGTCGGATACACGGCGTGCGTCGTAGTCGCTTGCGGTCGCCATGGCAGTTCCTTCCTACAATGCCCGGGTTAACGCACCTTCTTGTACTCACCGGTTGGCGCAGGCAGTACCCCATTTAGACGGCGGCCACACCTATCGAGTTCAAAAAGCCACGCACCTCGCGTCGTCAGGCGCTTCAACGATCCGGGGTTCAACTGCTGGGCGGGGATGAGGGCTGGTCGGAGTTCGCGTCGTGCCAGCGCCGCTCGGCGTCCCGAACTTTGCGGTGAGCACGCAACAGCCACAACGTGCTGGCCGTGCCCAGCACGGCGGCCACGATGACGGCCGTCGCTCCGGCGGCGACGTGACCGGTCGCGAAAGCGCACAAACCGATGATCAGGGACGCCGCGGCGATGATCACCCCCGTACACGCCGGGAGCATGTGGGCCGTGCGTAACGGTTTTGCCGGCGTGCCGACGAAACGTGCGTGCGTGATCAACCGGGTCTCGGTCCGAATTCAACTTCGCTCCCCATGAGAAATGTTGTTTGCCAAAGCGTTTGGTATTCAAGTCGTGGTCTACTAAGGCCTACCCGCCAAAAGGGGCCAAACTCCGATGGTGTCAGCCGGCCAGTGCATGGGTATGCCGCGCACATGATGTCTGAACCGCAGCAGGGGACGCCCGCGGTCCTGTTTGACGTAGACGGCAGCCTCGTCGACTCCAACTACCTGCACGTCTACGCCTGGCAGCGCGCCTTCGACGCCGAGGGCGTACCCGTCGCGGCCTGGCAGATTCACCGCTGCATCGGTATGGACGGCTCGAGGCTGGTGCGGAGATTATCCGACGACCCGCCAGATGACATACAAGAGCGACTCAGCGACGGGCACAGCCGGTACTACCAGGAGCTCACGCCGCTACTCACACCATTGCCCGGCGCCCGCGAATTGCTGCGTCACGTCGCCGATCTCGGACTGCAAGTGGTGCTGGCCAGTTCCGCACCCGAGGACGAACTGGAAACCTTGCGCAAAGTACTCGGGTGCGACGACATCATCTCCGCAACCACGTCGTCGCGCGACGTCGATACCGCCAAGCCTGAGCCGGGCATCGTGCAGGTCGCGCTGGACCGGGCCGCGGTCGGTACCGATCACGCCGTCTTCGTCGGGGACGCGGTATGGGACGCACACGCCGCCGCCGGCGCGGGAGTGCCGTGTATCGGACTGCTCAGCGGCGGCATCGCCCGCGCGGAGTTGGAGGCGGCCGGCGCCTCACCCGTCTTCGCCGATCCCCGGGAACTACTCGAGCACCTGGAATCCACCCGCATCGCCGCGCTCGCGCCCCGCCGCTGACCCCACTGGCGTTACATCCCACGTATGCGCAGCACCAGCGGCAGTACCCACCAGAAGAAGATAAACATCACCAGCGCGCACGCTCCCGCGATCAGTCCCGCACTGCCCCCGGCAACGGCATTGAAAACAACCATTGTCACGCCGGTCAGCGCCGCCCCCAGCAGCGCCAGCCCGGCGTAGGCACACCGGTGCGCCGCTGACACCAACACTTGTAGGCGGTGGCGCCGGAACAGCAACCGATGGATGCTGACCGGGGCAACCAGCAGCACCGTTGCGCTCACCGACAAGCCCACCGTCGCCAGATAGACCTCCCGCATGGGCGGACCCAATGCGTCGAAACGCTGCTGAAACGGCAACGTCAGCAGGAAACCGGTGAGTAGCTGCACCCCGGTCTGCACCACTCGGAGTTCCTGCAGCAGGCTGTTCCAATTGCGGTCCAGCCGTTCGATCTCGGTTTCGCCGCGCTTACTGCGATCCCAGTGCTGATCGTCTTCCGGATGATCGACGTCGACATCCATAGCCGCGATCATCGCACCGGCAGCGGTGAAGTTGTGCCGAAGGCGCGCGCGGCGGCGAAGGAAGTCAGCGGTTGAGGTTTCCGTCGCGTACCCCGGTCAACGCGTCGTCCAGCGTCGGGTACAGCGGGAAGGTCTTGTCCAGACCAGTCAGGTGAATCGGCCGCCGGGTCGCCGGTCCCCGCGCGACCACCCCGAACCCCGTGGATTCGCCGAGTTTCTCGTAGGTCGCCGCCAAGATCTTCAGGCCGACCGAACCAAGAAATTCCACCGCGGACAGATCGATGACCAACGCCGACGGGTTCTCCGCGACCACTGCACTAATGGCTTGTTCCAGGGCAGGAGCCGTGACCAAGTCGATTTCACCGCTGACGCTGACCACGGACCACCCCATCGTGGTCCTCAACCAACGTGGTGATCGAATCAGGAGCTGACAATGGCAATCCTTTGTCCCGGGCCGTGATGTGGTGCAAGCCTAGCCTGCGCAGCGAACTGCGAGAAGAATAAGCCCGCAACACTTGCGCCACGACAACCCAGGCTCGCAAAATAGCCTGCGCATTGCGGGGCGTGGGGCGGCGCTCGGGAGGGCACATGTCGGATTTGCCGTCGGAACTCATCAACGCCGGCTCGGTCGCGCAGACGGTCAGCGAGGGCCTGCTACCTAAGCTGGTCGAGCATCTACGGCAGGACCGTACGGTCCTTCGTGAGGAGTGGGCCCGCAGGATCACCGAGGCCGAGCTGCTAACCGCGATGACGCCCGAGGAACTCTTCTCCGAGGCGACCGCCGTCTACGACAACTATGTCGAGGTGCTCGAGACCGGTAGCGTCGAGGCGCTGCAGGCCTACGCGCGCGACCTCTCCGAACGCATCATCCCCCGCGGCGTGGAGACCGATGAGGTCCTCGGCATCGTGCTACTGCTGCGAGACGTGCTGGCGCGGTCCCCGTTCGAGAAATACCAAACCGACTTCGAGATGCTCAACCGTGTTCTCGACGCGTACGAACCAGCGGCCAACCGCATCGCCAACACCGTGGGCGTCAGCTTCGTGCAGGAACGCGAGCGCACGGCTGGTTCTGGAGATCGCCCGCGACTATCGAGTCGACGCGCCGATCGCGATGGAGTTCCTGTTGCAGACGCTGGCCCCGCTCGACGTCGCAACCCGGGGATTTCTGGACGGCACCCGCCGCTACGAAGAACAACGGGCGCGAGCCGAGGGCCTGGCCGATCGCGACAAATTCCGTACCGCACTGGTGAATTCGCTGCAGGAGGGCTTTTTCGTCGCTGACCACGAAGGGTCGGTGATCGAGATGAACGACGCGCTGATCGAGATCCTCGGCTATCCCGCAGAGGACCTACTCTACCGGTGGCCGCACCCATGGCTCGTCGACAAAATGGGTGCCCGCTGGCAGCAATCATTGGTCGAGAGCCAAGGAACCACCGCTTACAAGACACCGATTCGGCATCGAGACGGCCACCTGGTACGGGTGGCGGTGAGCATCAATGCGGTCAAGGAAACCGACAGCGACCGAGCCGTATTCGTGGGGACGATTCGTGACGTCACCGCGCAACGGGCGTTCGCCGCCCGGGAAAGCGCGGTGCTGCGCTTGGCAACGGCGGTGGCGGTGGCCAAGAGCGTGGACGAGCTGTTGTCGGTCACCCTCGACGAGTGCAGCGCGGCGATCGACGTTCAGCGGGTGGTCGCGGTCTCGTGGCCGAACGGTGACCGCGAGCCGACCGTCCAAGTGGCGGGCGAGCCTGCCGAATCGTCTTGGCGCAGTCTGGATCCCTGGTTGCGCGCAACCTTCTCCGAGGCGCGTCACCAGCTGCCGCTGACGGCCAAAACGGTTGATCGGCCCGAGAATCCCGGTAAGGCACAGGGATTGGTCGCGATGCTGTCGGGTGCGGGTAACCTGGCGTTGTGGTTGCAGCTACGCTCACCCCGCTGGGTCAGCGCGGAGGATCGGCTCCTGGTGACCATGCTCATCGGTCACCTCAGTCTGGCCATGCAGCACGTCCGTCAGTTCGAAAACGCCCGTGAGACATCGCTGACCTTGCAACGCGCCATGCTACCGCCGGTGCAGCCCCCGCCGGGTTTCGCCGTGCGCTACGAACCCGCGGTTCCGCCGTTGGAGATCGGTGGCGACTGGTATGACGTGCTCCCCATCGGGGAACATCGCATCGGTATCGTCGTCGGCGACTGCGTGGGCCGGGGACTGCCGGCGGCGGCGATCATGGGCCAGCTTCCAAGCTCCGCGCGGGCACTGTTGATCAACGGCGCCGAGCCCGCGCTATTGCTCGAGCAACTCGACTCGGCGGCATCTCTCATTCCGAATGCGTACTGCACCACAGTCTTCCTGGCGATTTTGGATACCGAATCTGGGGTTTTGCAGTACAGCAACGCCGGCCACATGCCCGCCGTGCTGGCCGGGCCCGACACTGGGACGACCTTGTTGACCGATGCCGCGTCGGTGCCGCTAGCGGTCCGACGAGACGAATCGCGCCCGCAAACCACCCGGGTGCTGCCACCCGGCTCTGCCCTGATGCTGTTCACCGACGGGCTGGTCGAGCGCAAGCACGAGTCGATTGACGACGGAATCAACCGCGCCGCCGAGGTTCTGGTGGAGACGATGACGTCGCCGTTGGACATGATCGCGGACACGGTGCTACGTGAGCTGGCGCCCCCGGCGGGGTATGACGACGATGTGGCAATGGTGATCTACCGGCACCAGCAGACCCGCTGCAAATCGAACGTGCCGCCACCGAGGACCAATTGGTCGGCGTCCGACACCGGTTGGCTGAGTGGCTGCGCAGCGCCGGCGTACCGGAGGGGTTGGCCGCCGACATCGTGCTGGTCGCCAATGAAGCGTGCACCAACTGCCTCGAGCACGCGTATCGAGAACATGGCAGCGGCACAATGCGGCTCGACGTCAAACTCACGGGTGGTGAAGTTCAGGCGCGCATCGCAGACCGCGGCTCTTGGAAGACGCCTGCGACCAACCGCAGCAACGGTGGGCGGGGCCTGGTACTGATGCGGGCGCTCAGCGACGCGATGACACTCGAGTGCACCCCGACCGGCACCACAGCCGACATCACCTTCCGTCTTCCGGCGAAAGATTAGAACCCGCCGTTTGTCGCGCCGGGATTACGGGTAGTCAGCGGCGTGACTCGCGCATCAATCACGACGGAACCCGTACTGCCGGCGCCATACGGGCCGCTATCGACAGCTGTTCATCGCGCGCTGACGGGACCGCCCGCACCCGACCATCTGGCGCGGATCGGCGCGTCCGTACGTGATTCGGATCCCTACGGCCTGGATCTACAGCTGGCGCTGTGTATGTGCTACGAGTTGCACTATCGAGGCTTCGCGGGCGTCGATCCCGCCTGGGAATGGAATGCTGCGCTGCTGGCGCTGCGTGCCGAAATGGAACGGGTTTTCCTGGCCGGTGTGCATCGTGACGTCGGGGCCATCGAACCCGACCGGACGGCTGCGGCCGAAATGGAATCGATTTCGGTCGAACCGGTCGATGGCACCGGGCCGACATACTATTTGCGCGACACTGGCACCTGGGGGCAGATGTGCGAATATTTCGTGCACCGGTCGCTTTATCACCTCAAGGAGGGCGATCCGCAGGCGTGGGCGATTCCACGCCTGACCGGTACCGCCAAAGCAGCTTTCGTGGCAATCGAGTTCGACGAGTACGGCGCCGGGCAGGGGCCGCGGCTGCACCAACAGCTGTTCGCCGATCTGATGGCGGCCGCGGGTCTAGATGCGGCGTATCTTGCTTACGCCGATGCTGTTCCGGCCGAATCGTTGGCGGTGGTGAATCTCATGTCATTGTTCGGCTTGCACCGTTCGTTGCGTGGTGCGGCGATGGGGCATTTCGCCTCGACGGAGATCACTTCGTCGCCGGGATCCCGGCGGCTGGTGGGGGCTCTGCAACGGATGGAAGCGCCCTCAGCCTGCGTCAAGTTTTATGGTGAGCACGTCGAAGCCGACGCGGTACACGAACATGTCGTGCGCATCGACGTGGTGGGTGACCTCGTCGCGCGAGAGCCGCAACTGGAGCGCGATGTCGTTTTCGGTATCCGCGCGCTTGCAGCGGTCGAAAACCGTTTGGGAGACAGGATTATTGCGTCGTGGAAGCAGGGTCAGACGTCGTTGCGGACGCCGGTCGAGTAGCTGGACGACCCACTTCGCGTAGGTTCCGGCATCTGCGATGGCTGGTATCACAAAGGGGATAGTTCTCGCTGCGCCGGCACGTGCAGATCGCCACCATGAATCGGTCGGATTCGACTACTTCGCCGCCGGGCATCTCGATTCGCACCGGACCGGACACCAGTACCGGCCCGCCTGCCACCACTTGCACTGTTGCGGTCATCGCTTGTCCGCGCGGATGACCACCAGCTCTTCCTCCCGGCGCCCGCAGGGTATCACTCCGATTTCTTCAAGCCAGCGCGCCCGCGCCGACATCACCGGACCGAACGGAATCCATTTGGAGGCGAGCACTTCAGCGTCCATACCGGCCCACTTCAAGGAATCCAGCGACTGTTGAACCCCAGCGAGCGCCGAGTGCACGAGAAGCAGGGATCCGCCGTCGCACAGTAGCTTTGGCGCCGCTTCGCACAGCGGATCCAGTGCCAGCCGGCCGTTCGCGCCGGCGTCCCAGGCCCACGATGGCCCCTCGACGCGGGCCATCGTGGGCATCTCACCGTTGGGCGGTGTTGGCACATAGGGCGGATTCGACACCACCACGTCGAACGGCGCGCAATCGAGGGCCTCAATCCATGATCCTCGTCGGACCTCTACACTGGCACGGCCGAGTGCTGCGTTGCCGCGGGCGCAACCCACGGCGTGCGGGCAGATGTCGAAGGCCGTCACGCTGGCGCAACCCATCTCGGCAGCCGCAATCGCGACGAATCCGCTCCCGGTGCAGAGGTCGAGGACCCGCCGCCCGCGGATAAGGCCGGTCTGATGCATCATGTCGACAAGCAACCTTGAATCGTCTTGTGGCTGATACACATTCGATGCGACTGAGACAGCGGGTTGTGGATACATTGTTGTCAATGTCGGCCTCTCGGGGCTTTCAAGGATCGCGGCGGCGATCGCTGCTTGGCGTGTGTAATGCCCGCAAACCGGTGGGTTCAAACGGACCAGCCCAGACGCTTTCCCGGCTAACCCGCAGCAGCATGGGCGAATTGCTTGACAATGGTCGTGCAAAACGCCGGGAGGTCCGATGGCGAGCGGCTGGAGATCAGATTGCGGTCCACGACAACCTCCTCATCCACCACATGAGCGCCCGCGTTGCGCAGGTCGGTGCGGATGCTCGGATACGAGGTCAGCGTCCGCCCCACAGCGACGCCGGCCTCCACCAGGGTCCAGGGTCCGTGACAGATCGCAGCGACCGGCTTTTTGGACCCGACGAAGTCGCGCACGAATGAAACGGCGGACCGGTCCATGCGGAGTTTGTCCGGGTTTACGGTGCCGCCGGGAAGTATCAGGCCGTCGAATTCGTCCACTGATGCGTCGGCTACCGCACGGTCGACCGCAACCGAACCGGCCGCTCGAGATCGTGATTGCGAGCCTGGATTTCGCCGGTCTTCAGCGACAGTATCTCTACCTGGGCGCCGGCTTCTTCGACAGCCGCCCGTGGCTGCTCGAGTTCCACCTTCTCTACGCCGCCGGCCACGGGAATGGCGATTTTCTTGCCTTGCAATTCATTTGACATCGCTGTTCTCCTTTATCGAGTTCACGGGGTGAGGATCACTTTGGTGCAGCCGTCTTGCTTGTGTTTGAAGATTTCGTAGCCGTGCGGAGCTTGGTCGAGACCCAAGTGGTGGGTGACGATAATGGTCGGGTCGATGTCGCCGTTGCGGATCCGGTCCAGCAGCGGCCGCATATAGCGGTGCACGTGGCACTGGCCGGTCTTGATGGTCAGGGACCGATTCATGATCGCCCCGATGGGGAACTTGTCCATCAGGCCGCCGTACACGCCGACGATGGAAATCGTGCCGCCGTTGCGGCAACTCAGCGCCGCCTCTCGAATGGCATGCGGGCGTTCGTTTTCCAGCCACATCACCTGCTTGACGTGGTCATAGGCGTCCACCGGCGCGAAATCGTTGCGGTCCTCCATGCCGGCCGCGTCGATGCAATGGTCCGGTCCGCGACCGGCGGTAAGATCGGCAAGCTCCTCGAGCACGGCAGTCTCTTCGAAGTTGACCGGCGTGGCGCCGATATTTCTGGCCAGGTCCAGCCGGTATGTGACGCGGTCGATGGCAATGACTTTCGACGCGCCGAGTAGATATGCGCTCATGATCGCGAAGAGACCGACCGGGCCGGCTCCCCACACCGCGATGACGTCGCCCGGCTTGATGTTGCACATCTCCGCACCCATTTAGCCGGTGGGCAGGATGTCCGACAAGAACAGCACCTGGTCGTCGGTCAGGTCGTCCTCGATCTTCAGCGGCCCCACGTCGGCGAACGGCAGCCGCGCGTATTCGGCTTGGCCACCGGCGAAACCGCCGAGCATGTGTGAATAGCCGAACAGCCCGGCCGGCGAGTGGCCCATGAACTTCTCGGCGATGCCGGCATTCGGGTTCGAGTTCTCGCACAGCGAGTACAGGTCACGCTGGCAGGCCGAGCATACCCCGCACGCGACCGGGAACGGCACCACCACCCGGGCGCCAAGGCCAGGTTCTGCACCGCCTTGCCGACCTCGACAACCTCGCCCATGAATTCGTGTCCAAGCACGTCGCCGTGCTTGACAACTTTTCCAGGGGCCACCAACTCGCTCATACCCAAGCCGAAGCTGGCGGCGCTGAGTGCTTTGACCAATGCGGAAGTGGTCTCGTCGGATCGATCAGTCATCGTCGAATCCCCTTGCTTTACCTAACCGGAAGTCGCTGTAAACTTGCTGCGGGACAGCTGTTTCGCAGCGTCGCCCGTTCGTCGGAGCTGCCAGTGGCGCGTGCGTGCGCCAAGCCGGCCCGCAGTGGCTCAATGCGCACAGCGGAACCCGGATACCCGGGCGTCGAGCGCCCAAACCTGGATCAGTTGCCGCGCTGCGCAGGGCCGCGAGCAAAGGCTCGGCCGCCTCTTTGAGGAAGAGGTCCTGCGTTTCGCCACCAACCTGGACCAGCGCCACGTCGGTGAAGCCGGCTTCCCAGTAGGGCCGGACAGCGTCGACGATCGCATCGAGGTCGGGGCCGCACGGGATGGAACCGGCGACGTCTTCGAGTCGGACGAATTGCGTCGCGCCGGCGAAACCCGCAGGTGTCGGTAGGTCCGCATTGACCTTCCAGCCGCCGGCGAACCAGCGGAACTGCTCGTGTGCGCGTTGGATGGCGGCGTCCCGTCGGGATCCCAGGACACCGGTATCTGGCCGACCACCCGCCCGCCGCCGGCCAGGTTGGCGGCCTGACGCGCACCGTGCCATGCGTCGACCAGGGCCCCGTTCGGCTCCACCGCGATGAAGTGATCGGCCAGCTTGGCGAATCTGTCGATGGCCTTCATACCACCGCGATACCGACCGGGACATCGGCCAGATCCCAGCGTCGGGCCGAGTCCACCTGGAAGTAGCCCCCGCGGAAGCTCACCAACTCGCCGCCGAACAACTCGCGGATGATCTCGATGGCTTCGCCCAACATCTCCTGGCGGCAGTCCACGGCCGGCCAGCCCTTGCCGACGACGTGCTCGTTGAGGTTCTCACCGCTGCCCAGGCCCAGGGTGAACCGGCCGTCGGACAAGATCTGTACCGTGGCGGCCTGCTGGGCGACGACGGCCGGGTGGTAGCGCATCGTGGGGCACGTCACGTAGGTGTACAGGTCCACCCGCTCGGTGGCGTGAGCGACCGCGCCCAGCACCGTCCAAGCGTTGGGCGCATGTCCCTGCGACGTCAGCCACGGGGAGAAGTGATCGCTGCACACTTGGAAGTCGAACCCACGCTCTTCAGCCGAAAAAGCCCGCCGCACAAGGTCTTTGGGTCCACCCTGCTCGGTCATCAGAGTGTAGCCAAAATTCGTCATGCCAGCCGGAATACCCTGCTGGTCCGAACGTGAAACCGTGGGCGGGTCAGCCGGCGACCAGATCGCGGCGCTGGGTGAATTTGATGTCGAGGCTGCGCAGGTGGGTCTGCAGTCCGGCATCCTGGACGGGATCAGATGCGCGGGCTGATCGGTCTCGTTGTAGTGGGCGTGCCACATGCCCGGCGGGGTGGTGAAGGCGCCGCCCGCCTGCCACTCCACCCGGATCGGGTCGACGATCTCGCCGAGCCCGTCCCGTCGCCGGTGAGGCATGCATTCGGGGGATCTTTCGGCAGGCCGGGCAGTAGGCAATTCTGCCGGTAGTTGTCCCAGTACCAACCCTGGGGGCAGTCGGCAAGGTTCACCGCCGCGGACGTCGTCAGCAGCGGCGCCAACCCAATACCTGCCACAGCCACTGAGGCAGCTAGCGCGACTTTGAGATTTTTCATGTTCGGCGTGGTCCTTCCACGTTCGACGTCCTTGCCGGTGTCGCCATGTTCGATGCCGAATAGCTGCATGCCAGCCGCCGTCCCATATACCGGCGAGCAGCAATTCAGCCCCTGTTCGCGCCGAAGAAGACACGCCACAGCTCCTTTCGACGGCCCGCGCGAATAATTCTGTGAGCCAATGCAATCCTGACGGTTCGTCAGAAAGTTAGTTCATCAGGCGACTTTCCTGCTGGCAGGTATATCCATTTGCCGGTGGCGGTAACGACTGGCCCCCCTATAACTCTCATGCTGAGATCAACACCATGACCGCAAGGGCTGCGCGTAATCGCTTGTAACGAGCGTTTTCACAACCGAACAGCGGTGAAGAGCTGCTTGAAAGACAAATGGAGGGAAAACCATGGCATACCGGACCGTCAATCCGTACAACAACGAGGTCGTCGCCACCTTCGAGGACTTGACCGACGCGGAGGCGATGAACCTTCTGGAACAGGCACAGAAGACCTTTGAGTCCTGGAGCCAGATGTCGTACGCCGAGCGGGCGGCGGTGTGCAAGCGTGCCGCGGCCATCCTCACCGAGCGGCACGACGAGTTCGCCCGCCTGCTGACGCTGGAGATGGGCAAGCTCTACAAAGAGAGCCTGGGCGAGGTTGCGCTGAGCGCGCACATCTTCGAGTACTACGCGGAGAACGCCGAGAAGTTCCTGGCGCCCGAGCGTATTAACACGCTCAGCGTCAACGACAACGCCATGCTCGTCAGCGCTCCGCTCGGGGTGATCCTGGGTGTGCAGCCGTGGAACTTTCCCTTGTACCAGCTGGCACGCGTGGCGGCGCCCAACTTGATGGCCGGCAATGTGGTCATGGTCAAGCACGCCTCCAACGTTCCCCCAGGCGGCGGCCGCCTTCGAGCGGTTAATGCTTGAGGCAGGCGCTCCAGAAGGCGCTTACACCAACCTCTTTGCGACCAAGGATCAGATCAACATGCTGATCGACGACCCGCGGGTGCGCGGTGTGTCGCTGACGGGCAGCGAGGGCGCCGGCAGCGTCGTCGCGGCCCGGGCCGGCAAGATCCTCAAGAAGTCAACCATGGAGCTTGGTGGCTCGACTGCCCTGATCGCGCTGGACGACGCCGACTTGGACAAGACCGTCCGCTGGGCGGTGTGGGGACGGATGAACAACGGCGGCCAGTGCTGCGTGGCCTCCAAGCGGATCATCGTGGCGGAGCAGATCGCCGACGAGTTCCTCGCAAAGTTCAAGGCCACCCTCACCGAGCTCAAGGCCGGCGACCCCTTCGACGAAGCCACGACCCTGCCGCCGATGTCGAGCCAGGGTGCCGCCGACGAGCTCAACGCGAAGATCAAGGCCGCGGTCGAGGCCGGCGCGACGGCTCTCCCGCTCGGTGAGCGGGTGCCCACCACGGGTGCGTTCGTGCAGCCGACCATCCTGACGGACCTGACCCCGGACCACCGCGCCTACTACCAGGAGTTCTTCGGACCCGTCGCGCTCTTCTTCCGCGCCACCAGCGAGGACCATGCCGTGCGGCTGGCCAACGACTCCCACTTCGGGCTCGGCGGTTCGGTCTTCACCCGGGACCCGCGGCGTGGGGTCGAGGTGGCCAAGCGGATCGAGACCAGCATGGTCTTCGTCAACCACCCCACCTGGACCAAGCCGGACCTTCCCTTCGGCGGGCGTCAAGCTGTCGGGCTACGGGCACGAACTCTCGATCCTCTGCGTCCAGCAGTTCGTCAACCGGAAGCTCATCAACGTCGTCCCGATCGACGCGCCCGAGTAATTTCTCATTCAGCGACTCAAACGAAAGGAACCAATCATGGCTGACTTCACCGTGGGGAAATACCTCGCGGCCCGGCTTGAGCAGATTGGGCTGAAGCACTATTTCATGGTCCCCGGGGACTACAACCTGGTGCTGCTCGATGAATTGCTGGAGAACGAGAACCTCGAACAAGTCGGCTGCTGCAACGAGCTCAACGCCGCCTATGCCGCCGAAGGTTATGCCCGAGTAAACGGGGCCGGGGCGGTGATCACCACCTTCAACGTGGGTGCCTACTCGGCGTTGAACGGTGTGGCCGGCGCCCACGCAGAACGTCTGCCGGTGATCATGGTCTCATCCAGCCCAAACACCAATGACTTGGGCGAGAACCACATCCTGCACCACACCGTGGGCACTCATGACTTCACCGCGCAATATGAGGTGTTCCGGCAGGTGACATGCTCGGCTGTCCGCATCCAGCACCCCGACAACGCGCCGGTCATGATCGACGAGGCGATCAGCACCGCGCTGCGCGAGCGCAAGCCGGCCTACATCGAGATTCCCTGTAACCTGTCGGCCGCGGCCTGCCCCGCACCCGCCCCGTTCTCCGCGTGGCCGGCCTGGCAGCCCAGCAACCCGAGGATGCTGTCCGACGCCGTCGGCGTGGCAACCGACCTCATCGCCAAAGCGAAGAAGCCGATCCTGTTGGCCGGCGCTCACCTTCGCTCCTATGGCGCCATCGACGCCTTCCGCGAACTGGCCGAGGCGCTGGGTTGCGCGGTGGCCGTCATGCCGAACGCGAAGGGCTTCTTCCCGGAGGACCACCCGCAATACGCCGGCATCTACTGGGGCGAGGTGAGCAGCCCGCTGTGCCAGGCCATCGTCGACTGGTCCGACCTCGTCGTGGCCGCCGGGCCGGTCTTCAGCGACTACACCACGGTGGGCTACAGCGCCCTGCCCGGCCGGCAGCGGCTGATCAGCGCCCATGCCCGGGTGGTGCGGTTGCCCAACGCCGAATTCACCGGCGTCGCGCTGGCCGACTTCCTCTCCGACCTCGCCAAGAAGGTGCAAGCCCACGACGCGACGCTGACTCAGTACAAGCGCCTCAGGGGGACCGGATCGGTGACCGTGCGAGCCGAAGCCGCCGAGCCCGAGGCCCCGCTGAGCCGGGTCGAAATGTGGCGCCAGATCGAGCAAGAACTCGACTCCAAGACCACATTGTTGGTGGAGACCGGTGATTCGTGGCTCAACGGCATGTACACGCGGCTGCCCGGCGGCGCCCGGTTCGAGATTGAAATGCAGTGGGGGTCGATCGGCTGGTCCGTTCCCGCGAGCTTCGGCTACGCGATGGGTTTGGAGGAGGACCGACGGCTGATCTCGGTGATCGGCGACGGATCGTTCCAGCTAACCGCCCAAGAAGTGTCGAACATGATCCGTCACGGTCAAGAGGTTCTGATCTTCCTGGTCAACAATCGCGGCTACGTGATCGAGTCGGCGATCCACGACGGTCCCTACAACTACTACAAGAACTGGGACTACGCCGGGCTGATCGACGTCTTCAACGCGGGCGACGGGGCCGGGCTTGGGTTGAGGGCAAGCACCGCCGCGGAATTGGCCGATGCGATCGAAGCCGCACGCTCCCACCGTGGTGGGCCGGTGCTGATCGAGTGCCAGATACCCAACGACGACGCCAGCCCCGAGCTCATCTCCTGGGGATCTAGGGTGGCGCGGGTCAACGCGCGCCCCGACCCGCGGTTCTGACGAGGTCGCGGTAACAGCCAGCCGGCCGGTAGTGCGAAATGCTGAGGCGCACTACCGGCCGGCTTTCCAATGCGCCGACCGCGGCCGTCTTTCGAAAAGGCTTGGGGCGCATCCGAAGACATCAGCCAATGTGCAGCTTCTCGCGAAGATGGTCCTTGCGTTCCTCGTACTTCTCGTGCAGTTCCGCCTTCTTGCGTTCACGCGCCTTCTTGCGGGCTTGCTTCTTGGCCTCGTCAGCGGCTTCATCAGCCGCCTCGATCTCAGCCAAAACATCTTCAGCGGATCGACGCAGCACGGACCCGCCCAATTCGGCCATGGCACCGTCAACAACATCATTGGCGTACTCGTCGACTTCAGCCAGCAGTGCGTTGTGCCCAGGCGGTATGTGGCGACCGACTTGTAGCAGCGTTGCGTCTTCCATGTCCTGCTCATCCAGGTCGTACAGGCCCCCGATCAGCCCGCCGGTGCCCAACCCGAGCAGCATGCCGATGGGACCACCAAGGACGCCGACCAGCGTTCCGATAAGCCCGCCGACCGCGATGCCCTCACCGCCGACATTGTCGGCGCCCTCTGGAATCTGGAGCTGCCCGGCGGCGCTGCGTTCGACGATCGCCGCGCTCTTGAGTTCAAGGCGGCCATCGCGGTCTAGCCCTTTGAGGGTGCTCAGCGCTTGATATGCCTTGCTTTGCTCATCGAAAGTCACAGCAATAACGTTGACGGTCATGGTGTCGCTCCTTTGATTCCCATTTCCGGCGAACCTTCATCGGTTGACGCGGATATGGAAACTTAAGGTGAAGGACCCAGGCAGCACTAGGGACGTTCGGCCCTGGATCGTCGCCGATGGACCCGACGACGCGGCCGGGTCGACCACCCGGCAAGCTAGCGCCGGCTGGTGAAATCGACGTGAGACGCGCGGCTGAGCACGCGTTGCTCGATCAAGTCGACACCCCCGCGCAACGCCTCCGGTCGCCGCGAAACCCGCCGCCACCATCCGTGCGCCGGCCGTCATGGTCATCGCCTGTTGAACTTTCGTGGAAAGCCGGGCCGCGGTCAGCTTCTTCGCGGGCAGCCGGGTTCCGCTGCGCGCCACCTCGACGCGCCGCGCGACCTCGAACTGGTCGCGACCGAACGGCACGCTGCACACGGGAACACCTCGGGCAAGGGCCTTTTGGGTCCCACCCATGCCGCCGTGGGTGATGGCGCACACCGCACGGTCCAATACCGGCCCGTGCGGCACAAACTGGACTACCATCGCGTTGGGCGTCGGTGGGAGATCGCTGGGCACCTCGAGGATGGCTGATTCTTGCGTTGGCATCGTCATGCACAGAAGTCTTGCCTGCACGGTGTGAAAAGTCTTCCCTGCCAACGAGAATCGTCACTACTGGTTACCACCACTCCCGGTGCCGGCCGCCGTGTGCGCAACGACCCTGTGCCGCAACCACTGTGGCCTTCGATTTCATCGGTGCTAGCACCCAAGTGCGGCTACCGTCAGCGGCAGCACCAACTTCCCGCCAGCTGCAAAATGTGCCCGGTGCGCGTGGTCAGGATGGCTTGAGGCCGTATTTGGGACCCAGCGTGGCGAGGTCGAGAAGCCGTTACATCTCAGCGTCGGCGATCATCGGGTTCCGAGTAGATGCGGCGGGAGGCGCTGCTACTCCGCAGCGCTGACTCGCGCCTACTGAGAGCGGCCGCCCGCGAGTTTCCGCAGTCCCTGCGGCTCATCGGTCTCGGCCGTTCCGGGGTGAGAAACCAGCACGTAGCCGGCGTAGCCAAACATCATCGGCATTGCAGCAAGTAGGCCATACAATGCGGTCATGACGTCACCTCCTGAAAAGTTCAAGGACGTCAAACGTTGCTGATCTCAACACTGGCCCCGCGGCGCCCGGATGTCGCCGTGGCTGGCACCCATCACGGGGCCCCACTAGTCGGGATTTGCGCCTAACCGCTAGTGGGTATGGTCGCCGGTGAGCCTGGACCGCCGAACCGAGTCGGCGGCGAGCACTGCGGCCACGCTGCAAACCAGACCCAAGTTGGCCAACAGCGCCACGCTCAACAAGATGGCGATCGGCGCAGCACCCGGGTTCCGCGGGTCCATCTCGCCCAGGAGAATCACCACGATGGTCTCGGCCGCCAGCAATATCTCGACGACGATAAAGATACCGGCCGGCAACGTTGCCCGCCTGACGGTGTCGACCGTTTCGGCGGCCTCACCGGCTGCGGGTGCCTCGGAGCCGGTGATCGACGCATCCGTCATGAAGCTACCTATCACGAGATCTGTTGCCGCTAGCGCATATCGAGCGCAGCCGTGGCTTACCCGGCGAGTCTGACCGAACAGTTATCGAAACTGCATTGCCGCTAACACCCGCATTGTCATTCCAGCTGGCGGGAGTTCGTCAATCGGGCGTCAACGAAATACGGTGTTGCGCAGAATAATTCGCGTTCGGTTCCGGCTACCCAGTAAGGCTGCGCACCTGCGGACCCGCATTGCGGACTGCGGCTGGCATAGACGACTCCCGATCCCCCGACCGCCATCGTAAGACGTGATACGGGTCACATGAAGAAGGTGCAACATGTCGCAGTCGGTAGGAGACAAAGGACGCGATGGCACGCTCGGCGGTGTCCGCACAAAACTTCAGACGGCGGCACGTGCCGCGATGGTGCAGGCGCACGAGGCAGCGCAGGTGCTGTCGGTGGCCGCGACCGCGCCGGCCCGCGTCATCCGCAGCGAGTATGGCTCGGCAAACGCTGCGCCGCAGGCGGCGTCGCGCACCGTTACCGCGCGGCCGGTGCTGCTCGTCCACGGGTTCGGCGGAGCCAAGTCGAGCTGGGCATTGGTGGCCGAAAAGCTGAGTGCCCACGCCCTATTCGTGGAGACGATGAGCTATCCGCCGCTCGACACCTCGGTGGAAAAGCTCGCCGACCGGCTGGTGGGCGAGGTGCACAGCGTACTGTCGCGCACGGGTGCGGACAAGATGCACTTGGTCGGGCACACCCTGGGTGGAGTCATTATGGCCCAAGCCCTTTCGTACTCCCGGCTGAAGGGCCGCGTCGACACGGTGATCACCTTGGGCTTCCCGTTCGGCGGCTCGCCGTTGGCTGCTGTGTTGCCGGTCAACGAGCTGGTGCGGGCGCGGCGGCCGGGGTCGCCACTGTTGCGCCGGCTTGCCTGTGCGCCCTTGCCCGACGGCGTGCGGTGGTTGTCGGTGACAGCAGCGCTCGACGTGATAGTGCCCGGCGTGCGCTCGGTGCCGTCGAATGCCGAGGTGCAGACCGTCACGGTCGATGGCGTGGGACATCTTGGGATGCTACTGAGCCGGCGAGTGATCGGACACATAACCGGCGCGCTGTGTGCACGCGAGCCCGAGCGGCGACGCGCGTGCTGGCAAGCGCCTCTTGATAACTCAGCGCACGACGATCGTGTGCTCGTTGCGGGGCAGCAGCTCTCCGATGACGGGCGCGCCGGGAATCTCACCGGCGACCAGCAGACCGCCCGAGGTTTGGGCGTCGGCGAGCAGCAGCGCGTCCTCTTCACCGACGCTGGACAAGTCCGCGTGCGGGGCCGCCCAGTCGAGGTTGCGCCGGGGTGCCGCCGCTGACGTAGCCGGCCGCCAGGGCCTCGCGCGCCCCGTCGAGATGGGGCGTGACCAGGTCAGCACCGGATCGCCGCGGGGATCCGGGTGCTCGACGTGCGGCCGGCGCCGCTGCGTCGCCGTGGTGCCGCGCGGGCTCGTGCCGCCGAACTGGCCAGCGGCCGGGTCCGCCCGCCACTGTGTGCTCGGGCGGGTGAGCTGCACGGCATGGGCCACCCGCTGGCCGGCCAGCGGGTGGGCGAGTGGGTGGTGGATCCGCAGTGGTGGGCGGGGCGGCGCGCACAGGCAGCCGCGACGGTGCAGCGCTGGGCCGCCGATCACGACATCGCAGCGGGAATGCCGCTGGAGACGCTGCGCCAGCAGCTGGGGCTGCCCGCGGCTGAGCTGGTGCCCGCGTTGCTCGACGGCACCGGCCTGCAAGTGGTCGACGGGCTGGTGCGGTCGCCGGGCGCGGGCCTGCCGCCGCGGGTCGACAAGGCGGTACGCACGGTCGAAGAGTGGCTGGCCGCCGAGCCGTTTCGGGCGCCGGAGGCCGACGAACTGGCCGAGCTGAAGCTGGGCGCCCGCGAGCTGGCCGCGGCGGTGCGCGCCGGGCGGCTGAGCCGGATCGCCGACGGTGTCGTGCTCGGCCCGGACGCATTCGATCGTGCGGCCGGCATCCTCGCGACGCTTCCGCATCCTTTCACGGTCAGCGAAGCGAGGCGCGCGCTGCGCACCACGCGCCGGGTGGCCGTGCCATTGCTGGAAAAGCTTGACGCCCTGGGGGTTACCCGTCGTGGCGGCGAAGGCACTCGGACGATGATTTGATCCGGCCGGCCTGCCTCATTTGACCGGCGAACGCGTCGATGGCTCTTCGCCTTCCGATGCCGGCACCAGTTCCAGCTGCAGTTCGGCGAGGTTGGCCGCCACCGTGACAAGCGGCTGTGCCGCCTCGATGGGTTCGGGCTCCCCGGCTGCCTCGGCCCGCAATGCCCGCACGAATTCCTCAGTGAGCGCAGGCCATTCCGGGTCATGCGGCACCGGGACTCCGGTGGCGATCCGTTCCATGTGGGCCTCGAGCACCGCGCGGGCCGATGGATAGGCGCCGGGCGGGGGCAACGTCTTGATGTCGGCGATCATGTCTGCCGCAGCGCGCACCCAGGTGGCCCGGTTGGCCGCCCGCACCACCGGCGTCCGCAAATCGGCCCCGCTGCCCGTCTCCGAAAGATATTGGCGCACAGCGTCGTCGACTATTCGGCTGAGCATCAGCGCAGTGTTGCTCAGCGCCTGGAGCTCGTCTGCACCATCGTCCGGACTACCACGGGTGACGCGTGCGACGGCGGCCTGAAGGTAGCGCAGGTCGGCATCGAGCGCGCTATCGATCACCGTGGAAATCGCGGCCGCAGCCCCACGCGGCCACAGCAGCAGCGATACCGCCACCCCGACCCCCGCGCCCATCGCGACGTCTTCCAAACGCAGCAAACCGACCTGCCAGCCCGCCGGGTCGATAAGGTCAAGGATGATCAACACGGTGAACGCGATCATGGCCTGACCCACAGCATAGGAGAACAGCCGCGGCAGGTAGGTCGACCCGAACACCGCGATGGGCAGCAGCGACCACAGCACCACCGGATGCGGCGTGAAAGCGGCGATGAGCAAACTGCCCAGGGTGACACCGACTGCGGTGCCCGAAACCGCCTGCAGCACTTTGGTTCCCGTGGTGAGCGCGCTGCTGCCGAGCACCGCGATCGTTCCCAAGACGACCCAGAAGCCGTGCTGCACCGGAAAAAGATGGGTGATGGCCACGGCCAGCGCCAACCCGAGGCCGGTACGCAGGCTGTTCTGTGCCGTCACCGAGCGGACGGTCAGAAAACTGGTGGGGATGCTGGTGGCGGCCACTGTTTCCGGCAGCACCCGGTCGGCGAAGCCGGTCGGCGGCAGGCGCAGGCCCAGGGCCCGGGCCCATACCGGTCGAGCGTCGGCCACGGCCGCCGCGGCGATGACCCGCCCGATCAGTCCGATGGTGGTCGCGAGCACGCGGCAGGTGAGCAACCGCTCGCCGATCGCTACCGCGGCCGCGTCGTCCGGCTCGTCGAGAAGCAGCGTCACATCCTCGCGGTATCGGCCGCGTGCCAGCGACCGCAACCGGGGCAGCGTGTCGTTGAGCGCGGCACAGTTTGCGGCGCGATTGGCGGCGGAGGGCTCGTCCATCAGGTGCGCGCAGCAGCGCAGGACGTCAGTGGCCGGCCGCTGCACCGGACCGAGCACATCGGCGGTGCTGTCATCGACGCGGTCGGTGACCAGCTGCAGGGCGTCGACGATGCGCACCAGCGCTCGGCTGCCGGCGCTGAGGCCAACCGGGCGGAAGCTGGCGGCTAGAAAGTTGGCCCGCAGCGCGTCCATCGCCGCGGTCACGGCGGCGGCCGAGCCGATGCCCTCAATCCGGTCGGCCAACGCGACACACACTTGTGCCGCATGACGGCGCAGCTCGCCGTGGTGTCGCGGCGGCAGCAGAAACAGCGAAGCCGGGATGCAGATCGCATAGGAGATCAGCAAGCCCAGCAGCCGCTCGCCGATCGGCCCGACCGGGGTACACACCGGCCAGACGAAGAACAGCAGAGTCGCCCGTTGACCGGCCGACACCGTTTCGCTGGCCACACCGGCCACCGTGACCGCGACCCCGAGAACGAACGTCAGCGTCACCGCGAGCCACCCGATGGGCGCGACCCACGTGCCGAGCGCCACCAGCACGCAGCCATTGAGGCCCAAGCCAAGGTAGGCGAGCGCGCGGTTCTGCCGATTGCCCGGAAAATCGGTGACCACCATCAGCCAGAACGCCCCGAGCAACGTGAAAAGCGGTGCGGCCGTGCCGCCGACCACAGCGAGGCTGAATCCCGTCGCGAGCGGCACCGTGATCCCGGCGCGGATGGCGCGTCGCAGTCCGTCGTGCTCGGGGTCCTTGGCGCGCGATCGCTCCGCCAGTGCCCGCACCGGCGCGACGCGGATCGGCATGAGTGGATGGTAGAGCGCTGCGCTAGAGAAGCGCGGTGCGCCGTGGCCGACCACACCGGCCCGATCAGTCAGTCCAGCCAGCGAAATGCGTAGCCACCACTGCACGCATGCAGGGTGTCTGGATGTCTGCCCGACGGGCGCGCTGTTCCGCACCGAGTTCGGCACTGTTGTTGTGCAGCAAGACATTTGCTACGGCTGTGGTTACTGCGGGTCGGGCTGCCCGTACGGGGTGATCGACCGCCGGGAGGGTGACGGCGGGCGTGGAAGTGCACGCTGTGCTATGACCGGCTGCGCGACGGGCTGGAACCGGCGTGCGCCAAGGCCTGCCCCACCGACTCGATTCAGTTCGGTGTGCTCGATGAGTTGCGTGAGCGCGCGGCCCGCCGCGTCGAGCAACTGCATGAGCCGGGGGTGCCGGAGGCGCGGCTGTACGGTAACGATCCCGACGACGGGGTGGGCGGCAACGGCGCCTTCTTCCTGCTGCTGGACGAGCCTGAGGTGTACGGATTGCCACCGGATCCGGTAGTTCCGATCCGGGACGCACCGGCCACGTGGCGCTACGCCGGCATGGCCGCGTCGGCTCTGGTCGCCGCCGCGGTGTCGGCATTCTTGCGGGGCAAACGATGACGCCCGGCGGCCGGGAGCAGCTGGCCGTGCCGCGGGCGGAGTTCCGGTCCTATTACGGGCGTGCGGTGCTCAAGCCACCGGTGTGGGAGTGGAAGGTCGCGGCATACCTGTTCGCCGGTGGCCTGTCGGCGGGTTCGGCGCTGCTGGGCGCCGGGGCGGACCTCAGCGACCGGCCCGCGCTGCGCCGGGTGGGCAGGGTGGGTCGGCGCTGGCCGGCGTCCTGGCGAGCATGTACTTCCTGGTCGCCGACCTGGGACGGCCGGAGCGGTTCCACCACATGCTGCGGGTGGCCAAGCCGAGTTCGCCGATGAGCGTCGGCACCTGGATTCTGTCCGCCTACGGGCCGGGCGCTGGCCTGGCCGGGGTCGCCGAGCTGATGCCCGCAGCGCTGCGGCGCACGTGGCCCGGAAAGCTAGTGGCCTGGTTGGTCCGACCGACCGGCTTGTCGGCGGCGGCCGTCGCGCCCGGCGTCGCCTCCTACACCGCGGTGCTGCTGTCGCAGACCGCCGTCCCGGCCTGGCATGAGGCGCACCCGTACCTGCCTTTCGTGTTCACCGGCTCGGCCGCGGCCAGCAGCGGCGGGCTGGGCATGCTCTGCACGCCCGTCGGGCAAGCCGGTCCCGCCGCCGGATGGCGGTGGTGGGTGCCGGACTCGAGGTCGCGTCGTCACGGCTGCTGGAGCGCCGCCTCGGGTTGGCCGCCGAGGCTTACACCACGGGCAAAGCAAACCGGCTGCGCAAGTGGGCGGAGTACCTGACGGTCGGCGGGGCGCTGGGCACGGCGGCCGCAGGCCGGACCCGGGTGGCCGCGCCGCTGTGCGGGCTGGCCTTGCTCACCGGCAGTGCGCTGCAGCGCTCCGGCGTGTTCGAGGCCGGTGTGGCGTCTACCCGCGACCCGAAGTATGTCGTGGTTCCGCAACGGGAACGGCTCGACGCGGGGCACCCCGCCCGCGGCGACGACCGTGGGCCGCAATTTCCCCGGTTGGCCGCCACCGTCCGCGTGATGCGCTCGGTGGCGGCGAGAATCCTGAGCCGCGGGTAGCAGCCTATCATTCGACCAACGAATGCGGTTGGGCGGCAACGGCTTCCGATGCTGTTGCCAAGAACAACTGGAGTTGAGCCAGATTGGCCGCGACCGTGACGAGTGGTTGTGCGGCCTCGACCGCATCCGTCTGGGCAGTCGCCTCGGCGCGCAATGCCCGCACGAATTCCCCGGCGATGGGCCGGCTGGTCGGGTCACCGCGACCTGCGACCAGGTCGGCGACAAATCCCAGGTGGGCTTCCAACAGCGCCCGGGCGGCGGGGAACGCCCCGGCCGGTGGCAGCGTCCTGATGTCGGCGATCATGTCCGCCGTCAGGCGCACCCAGGTGGCGCGGTTGGCCGCCCTCACCACCGGTGTCCTCAGGTCGGCCCCACTTCCGGTCTCCGAAAGGTAATGGCGCACAGCGTCATCGACCCTTCGCGAACCCACCAGCGCATCGTGGCTCAAGCCCGCGAGCTCCTCGTCGCTCGCCGGGGAGGCGTTCTCGGGATGATCACGGGTGACGCGCAGCACGGCCACCTGCAGGTAGCGCACGTTGACGTCGCGTGCGGCTTGGATGAGGGCGGCCACCGCCGCGGTGGCGCCGCGTGGCCACAGCACCAGCGATACGGCCATCCCAACGGCAGCACCGACCGCGACATCCTCGATGCGCAGTAGTCCGATGCGCCAGCCGGCGGGCATTGTGAGGCTGAGGATGATCAACAGGTTCAGTGCGCCGACAGCCTGTGCGGTGGCGAAGGAAACGAATCGCGGCAGGTAGGTGGAGGCGAACACGGTGATCGGCACCAGCAGCCACTGCACCACCGGTTGGACGCCGATGGCGGCCACCAGCAGGCCGCCGATGATAATGCCCAACGCGGTGCCGATCACCGCCTGAACGACTTTGGTCCTGGTGGACAGCGCGCTGCTGCTGAGCACCAGCATGGTGCCCACCACGACCCAGAAGCCGCGGTCGAGCAGATGCAGATGGGTGACCGCGACGGCCAATGCCAACCCCACGCCGATGCGCAGCCCGTTGTGCGCCGCCACCGAACGGGCACGCATGAAGGCGCTAACGATGGTGGCGCCGGCGGCGGTCTCGGATGAGAGCCGGTCGGCGAAGCCGGTGGGCGGCAGCCGTAGGCCGAGGGCCCGCGCCCACACCGGCCGGGCGTCAGCCGCCGCCGCCGCGGCGATGACCCTGCCCGTCAATGCGATGGTTGTCGCGATCATCCGGCACTTCAGCAGTTGCCGACCGGTCCGGATCGCCGCCGCGTCATCCGGCGCGCTGAGAATCATCAGGACGTCGTCGCGGTAAGCGTCCCGCGCCAGGGACCGCAACCGGGGCAGTGTCTCGTCGAGCGCGGTGCGATTTTCGGCGCGATGGGCCAGTTGCGACGCGTCGAGCACGCGCGCGCAGCAGCGCAGAACGTCGACTGCCGCCGTGTTCACCGACCCCAATGTCGCCCCGGTGTTGTCGTCGACAAGGTCGGCGACCAGTTCCAAGAAGTCGACCAGGCGGACCAGGGCGCGACTGCCGGCGCTCAGGCCGACCGGCCGGAAGCTGGCGGCCAGGAAGTTGGCCCGGAGCGCATCCATCGACTCGGTCACGGCGGTCGCACCCGGGGCCGAACCGGTGCCCTCGATCCGGTCAGCCAGCGCCGTGCACACCTGTGCGGCTCGGCGGCGCAGTTCGTCGTACTGGCGCGGCGGAAGGAAGAACAGCGCCGCCGGCACGCAGAGCACCAGCGCGATCAGCCAACCCAGCAGCCGCTCGCCGATGGGCCCGACCGGGGTGCAGACCGGCCAGACGTAGAACAGCAGGGTGGCGCGCTGGCCGGCGGACATGGTGGCGCTGAGCATGCCGGCCAGCGTCACCGCGACGCCGAGGAAGAACATCAACGTCACCGCGAGCCAGACGCGCGGAGCCACCAAGGTACCGACCGTGATCAACACGCAGCCATTGATGGCCAACCCGAGGTAACCCACCGCCCGCTGGTATCGGTTGCCGGGAAAGTCGGTGACAACCAGCAGCCAAAATGCGCCGAGCAACGCATACAGCGGCACCACCGTGCCACCCGCGACCAGGAACGCCAAGCCGACGGTCAGTGGCACCATGATCCCCGCGCGGATGGCGCGACGCAGCGCGTCGCGCTCGGGATCCTTGCTGCGCAACAGTTCGTAGGCTTGCCGGATCGGGTGGATCCGGGTCAGCATGACTGGATGATAGAGCGGCTTGGTTGCCGCCGGCGTGGCTGATCGTCGCGCGGACTTACAGCCGCTCTTTGACCGCCGCGGACAGGCGGGCGCCGTCGGCTTTGCCGGCCGCGATCGCGGTGGCAGCCTTCATCACCATTCCCATCTGCTTCATGCTCGGCCGTTCGCCGATCTCCTCGGCAACCTGCGCGATCGCCGTGTCGGCGACGTCGGCCAATTCCGCCTCGGTGAGCGGCGTGGGCAGGTATTCGTCGATGATCCGCGCCTCGGCGTGCTCTTCGGCGGCGAGCTCGGGGCGGCCGTTTTGGGTGTAGATCTCAGCCGACTCGGCACGTTTGCGGGCTTCCCTGGCCAACACCTTGATGACCTCATCGTCGGAGAGCTCCCTGGCTTGTTTGCCGGAGACTTCCTCGGTTTGGATCGCGGCCAGCAGCATGCGCAAGGTCGCGGTGCGCAACTTGTCCTGGGTCTTCATCGCCTTGGTCAGGTCAGCCCGCAGCCGGGATTTCAGTTCCGCCATGCCCGAGACGCTACGCGCTACCGGCCCGGTCAACGTTGAGAAATGCCCGGAGCGCCGACAGGATGTACCCCATGACGAACGACGGGCCCGGCCGTAGCACTGGTGTGAACGGCCACGGAGCACGGTGAGCGTGCCGCCGCCGGACTACGGCCCACCACCGGGCTACGGTCCACCGCCCGGCTACGGGATGCCACCGGGCTACGGTCCCCCACCGGGCTACGGTCCACCGCCCGGCTACGGCCCACCACCGGGCTACGGTCCCCCACCGGGCTACAACCCCCCGCCCGGCTACGGTCCCCCACCGGGCTACAACCCCCCGCCCGGCTACGGTCCCCCACCGGGCTACGGGATGCCACCGGGCTACGGTCCCCCACCGGGCTACGGTCCCCCACCGGCCTCGCCGTATGGTCAGCCCCAGTGGGTGCCCGATGCGGCCAAGCCGGGGATCATCCCGCTGCGACCACTGACCCTGGGCGACATCTTCAACGGCGCGGTCGGTTACGTCCGGGCCAATCCGAAGGCGACGTTAGGCGTGACCGCGATAGTCGTGGTGGCCATCCAGATCATCACGAAGGTCGCGTTTTTCGGACCGTTGGCCGCCTACGGCAGATTCACCACCGATCGGTCCGGCGAGCTGACCGCCGGAGTCGCCGGCACCTGGCTGGCCTCGATCGGAGCCGGGCTGCTGGTCACCTGGCTGGGCAGCATGCTGCTGTCCGGAATGCTCACCGTCATCGTCGGACGCGCCGTGTTCGGCTCGCCGATCACCATCGGTGAAACGTGGGCCAAGATCCGCGGCCGGCTGCTTCCCTTGCTCGGCCTGGCACTGCTGGAAGCCGCCGTCGTGGTGGCTCTCGCCGGCCTGGTGGTGGTGATTGTCGCGGCCCTGGCAACGATCGGCAATGGTGTGCTGGCGGCTGTCATGGGGATTCTGCTTGCGCTTTTCCTGATCGCGTTGCTGGTCTACCTGTACACAATGGTCTTGTTTGCTCCCGTGCTGATCGTGCTGGAGCGGCTGTCCGTCTGGGCTGCGATCACCAGATCCTTCGCTTTGGTCCGCAACAGCTTCTGGCGGGTATTGGGCATCCGGTTGCTGGCGTTACTGGTGACATCGGTGGTCGCCGGCGCGGTCGCCGTTCCCTTCAACATCGTCAGCCAGGTCATCGTCGGCACAAACCCGTCCATCGGGGCTTTCCTGGTCAGTACGGCGGTCGCATCCGTCGGCGCCGTGATCGGCCAGATCATCACCGCACCGTTCAACGCGGGAGTCATCGTGCTGCTGTACACCGACCGCCGAATGCGTGCCGAGGCATTCGATCTGGTGCTGCAGACCGGCGCCGCCGGCGGACCATCCGCGGCCGCCTCCACCGATGATCTTTGGCTCACGCGGCGGGTCTGAGGACGAGCCGACGGTGCCTTCCATCGACATCGACCGCAATGCGGCGCACCAAGCCGCGCAAGACGAACTCAACAAACCGATCTATGCCAAGGGCTCTGCCGGCGAACAATTCACGCAGTGGCTCAATGAGCTGATTTACCGGCTGCTACAGAAGACCACCTCGATACCGGGCGGATGGTTCACCGCGACGGTGCTTTTCATCTTGCTGGCGGTGGCGGTGGTAGCGGCGATGCACATCGCGCGGCGCACCATGCGCACTCAACGCGGTGGCGACTATCAGTTGTTCGAAGCCGCGCAACTCACCGCGGCCCAGCATCGTGCTACCGCAGAAAGCTATGCAGCACAGGGTGATTGGGCAGCGGCGATTCGTCACCGATTGCGCGCCGTCGCCCGTCAGCTCGAGGAGACCAGCGTACTCAATCCGGCTCCCGGCCGTACCGCCAATGAGCTGGCCCGTGACGCCGGCGCCGCATTGCCTCATCTGGCAGGCGAATTGTTGCGAGCGGCAACAACTTTCAACGACGTCACCTACGGCGAGCAGCCCGGCACCCAGAGCGCCTACCAGATGATCGTCGACCTCGACGACCACCTGCGGTTCCGTTCGCCGGCCGTCGCGCCGGCGCCCGGCCAACCCGCCGCGGCGGAGTCATGGGCACAGGTCCGGTGATGGCGACGCTGGAGCGCCCCCGGGCCGCCACCCCGACCGCCGCGCAGCGATGGCGGTCATGGCGCTGGGTAATCGTCACGCTCGTCGTGCTTGCCGTCATCGCCGGGATCGATGCCTACCTGACCGCCCCGCGGCCCGGCGCCCGCATGGACCCGGCGTCGACCGGCCCGGACGGTGCGCATGCGCTGGTCGCGTTGCTGCGCGACAACGGCGTCGATGTCGTCGTCGCCGACAGCATCGCCGACGTCGAACGGGCGGCACGCCCGGACACGCTGACCCTGGTAGCGCAGAGCCAGTACCTGACCGACACACTGCTGGACCGGCTGGCACAAGTCCCCGGTGATCTGCTGCTGGTGGAACCGACGGCGCGGACGCGCGAAGCACTGATGCCTGGCGTGCACATCTCCGGCGCCAGCGGCTTCGACAGCAATCCGAATTGCACACTGCGCGAGGCTGTTCGGGCCGGGCCGGTGCGACTCGGGCCGAGCGACACCTATAAGAGCACCAACGGCCGGACGCTGACCAGTTGTTATGACGGCGTGCTGATCCGTTTCCGGGACAACGGGCGGGCCATCACGGCGGTCGGCAGCACCGACTTCATGACCAACGGAAGCCTGTTGCAGGCGGGCAACGCCGCACTGGCGATGAACCTTGCGGGCGATCGGCCCCGGCTCGTCTGGTACGCGCCTCACCATGTCGAGGGTGAACCTTCCTCCACCACATCGGTTTTCGATTTGATTCCGCAGAACGTGAGATGGATCGTCGTGCAATTGTGGCTGGTTGTGCTGCTGGTTGCCCTGTGGCGGGGCCGCCGGCCCGGACCGCTGGTGGCCGAGGAACTGCCCGTCGTGGTGCGCGCCTCGGAAACCGTGGAGGGCCGCGGCCGGCTCTACCGGTCCCGCAGAGCGCGCGATCGCGCCGCCGCGGCGTTGCGCACCGCAACCCTGCAGCGGCTGCTGCCCCGGCTGGGTCTGGGCCCGGACGCATCGGCGGCGGCGGTGGTGACCACCGTCACCCAGCGCACCGGGTCCGATCCGGGATTCGTTTCCTACCATCTGTTCGGCCCACCCCCCGCAACCGACAACGACCTGCTACAACTTGCCCGTGCGCTCGACGACATCGAAAGGCGGGTCACCCACCCGTGACACAACCGACGCACCCTGCTGTCGCCCAGACTCCCGCCTCAGAATCCGCGCGAGAGGCGCTGCTGGCGTTACGCGTTGAGCTCGCCAAGGCCGTCGTCGGACAGGAGGGCGTGGTCAGCGGTCTGGTGATCGCGCTGCTGTGTCGCGGTCATGTGCTGCTGGAAGGCGTTCCGGGAGTGGCGAAGACGCTACTGGTCCGGGCGCTGTCCGCCGCGCTGCAGCTGGAGTTCAAGCGAGTGCAGTTCACCCCCGACCTGATGCCCGGCGACGTCACCGGTTCGCTGGTGTACGACGCGCGCACCGCGGCGTTCGCGTTCCGGCCCGGTCCAGTGTTCACCAACCTGCTGCTGGCCGACGAGATCAACCGGACGCCGCCCAAAACCCAGGCGGCGCTGCTGGAAGCGATGGAAGAGCGTCAGGTCAGCGTGGAGGGTGAAGCCAAACCGCTGCCCGACCCGTTCATCGTCGCCGCGACCCAGAACCCGATCGAATACGAGGGCACCTACCAGTTGCCCGAAGCGCAACTGGATCGCTTTTTGCTCAAGCTGAATGTGACGCTGCCGCCTCGTGACTCGGAGATCGCCATTCTCGGCCGGCACGCGCACGGCTTCGACCCCCGCGATCTGTCGGCGATCCAACCGGTAGCCGGGCCCGCCGAGCTGGCGGCTGGGCGCGCCGCGGTGCAACAGGTGCTTGTCGCCGATGAGGTACTGGGTTACATCGTCGACATCGTCGGGGCCACTCGCTCGTCCCCCTCGCTGCAGCTGGGCGTGTCACCGCGCGGGGCGACTGCCCTGCTCGCCGCGGCTCGTTCCTGGTCGTGGCTGTCCGGCCGCAACTACGTCACTCCCGACGACGTGAAGGCCATGGCGCGCCCGACGCTACGGCACCGGGTGATGCTGCGGCCGGAAGCCGAGCTCGAAGGGGCCACACCTGACGGTGTGCTCGACGGGATCTTGGCGTCGGTTCCAGTGCCCCGCTAGTGATTGCGCCGGCGACGATGCAGTGGGGGTCCCGCCCGCTTGCGGGGGGACGAAGCGATGTGGGGGTACCTCCCGCTTGCCGGGGGAGAGGAGCGGCGCCGATGATTGTAACCGGGCGCACCGGGCTGGTTGCGTTGATCTGCGTCTTTCCCATCGCGCTGTCACCTTGGCCGGCAAGGACTTTCGTCGTCCTGCTGGTAACGCTGGTGAGTGTGGCGGCCATGGACATCGCGCTGGCCGCCAGCCCTCGCAGCTTGCGTTACACCCGTTCCCCGGACCGCTCCGCCCGGCTCGCGCAGCAGGTCGACGTCGGACTGCTGATCCACAACGACGGCCGGCGCCGATTTCGCGGGCAGGTCCGCGACGCCTGGCCGCCCAGCGCCCGCGCACGGCCGCGCATCCATGCGGTCGACATCGCGGCCGGGCACCAGCAGCAGGTCCACACTGAGCTGCAACCGGTTCGCCGCGGCGACCAGCGCGCGGCGGTGGTTACCGCCCGCTCGATCGGTCCGCTCGGATTGGCGGGACGGCAGGGTTCGCAATCGGTTCCAGGGCAGCTCCGGGTGCTGCCCCCGTTCCTGTCCCGCAAGCACCTGCCGTCGCGGCTTGCCAAATTGCGCGAGATCGATGGGCTGTTGCCCACGCTGATACGCGGCCAGGGAACCGAGTTCGACTCGCTGCGCGAATATGTCGTCGGCGACGACGTACGCTCGATCGACTGGCGCGCCACCGCCCGGCGCGCCGACGTGGTCGTCCGCACCTGGCGACCCGAGCGGGATCGGCGGGTGGTGATCGTGCTCGACACCGGGCGTACGTCGGCGGGCCGGGTCGGCGTGGATCCGACCGCCGCCGATCCCGCGGGCTGGCCGCGGCTGGATTGGTCGATGGATGCCGCCCTACTGCTGGCGGCGCTCGCCTCCCGTGCCGGCGACCATGTCGACTTTCTCGCCCATGACCGGGTCAGCCGGGCCGGTGTGTTCGGCGCGTCGCGCACCGAATTGCTTGCCCAGCTGGTGGAGGCGATGGCGCCGCTGCAACCGGCGCTTCTCGAATCAGATTGGCGTGCAACCGTTTCCACAATCGCGCGGCGCGCCCGTCGACGGTCGCTGGTGGTGTTGCTCACCGACCTGAACGCGACGGCCCTCGATGAGGGCCTGCTGCCGGTGCTGCCGCAGTTGTCGGCCAAACACCATGTGCTGCTGGCGGCCGTCGCCGACCCACGCGTCGACCAAATGGCCGCCGCGCGTTCGGATGCCGCCGCCGTGTACGACGCCGCGGCCGCCGAGCGATCCCGCAACGACCGTCGCACCATGTCCACCCGGCTACGCCGCAGCGGGGTGGAAGTCGTCGACGCCCCGCCCACCGAACTGGCGCCCGCCCTGGCCGACTGCTATCTGGCGATGAAGGCGAGCGGGCGCCTGTAACGCCGCCGCGAGTGTGCATCCTGACAACGCGTCAGTGGCGTGTTGCGTCGTGAATTGCACAATCGGCAGCCCGGTTTTAGCCGGTGGGGACCACGTCGGGTGCGTCCTCGATATCGCCCGTCTCCCCGGCTTTCACGGCGCGACGGCCGAAGTACCCGATATACGACAGGAAGGCCACCTCGGCGAGGATCCCGATGCCGACCCGAACGAACGTCGGCAACGGCGACGGCGTCACCAATGCTTCAATCAACCCGGAGACCAGGAGCACCGCGACCAGTCCGCCGGCGACCGATACGACGGCACGGCCTTGTTCGGCAAGCACCTGCCCACGCGGCCGGTCCCCGGGCGACACCACCGACCAGCCCAGCCGCATCCCCGCTGCCCCCGCCAGAAAGACCGCCGTCAGCTCCAGCAGACCGTGCGGAACCAGCAGACCGAGCAGCACACCCCCCTTGCCCGCCTGAAACATCAGGCCGGCGATCACTCCCAGGTTGGCGGCGTTTTGAAACAGCACAATCGGGATCGGTAGCCCCAGCAACACCGATAACGCGATGCATTGGGCCGACACCCAGGAGTTGTTCACCCAGATTTGCAGCCCGAACGCGGCGGCGGGGTGTTCGCTGTAGTACGACGCCACATCGTGGTTGACCAATTCCTCAATGTCACTTGGTGTTCCGATGGCAGCCTGCACCTCTGGATTGCCGGCAACCCACACGGCGATAACCACGACCACGGCGAAAAACGCCGCCGCCGTACCCAACCACCACCGCCAGCTGCGATACGCGACCACCGGGAACGACACGGTCCAGAACCGGGTGAACGTCCGGCTCACTGGTGCGTGCGCGCCGGTGACCACCGAGCGGGCCCGCGCGACCAGGCTCGACAGCCGACCGATCAGCACCGAATCCGACGACGTCGAGCGCAGTATCGACAGATGGGTGGACACCCGCTGATAGAGCTCGACCAGCTCGTCGACTTCCGCGCCGGTCAGCGACCGGCGCCTGCCGATCAGCTGGTCGAGGCGGTCCCAAGTGCCGCGATGGGCCAGCACGAATGCGTCGACGTCCACCCTGGGCAGGGTACCGTTCGGTGTTATGTCCGAGGTGGTGACCGGCGACGCGGTGGTGCTCGATGTGCAGATCGCCCAGTTGCCGGTGCGGGCGTTGAGCGCACTGATCGATATTACCGTGATCTTTGTCTGCTACCTGCTGGGTCTGATGCTGTGGGCCGCCTCGCTGACTCAGTTCGACACCGCGCTGAGCACCGCCGTTCTGCTCATCTTCACGGCAGTGGTGATTGTCGGGTATCCCGTGGTGCTCGAAACCGCCACCCGCGGGCGCTCGGTGGGCAAAATGGCGCTCGGGCTGCGCGTGGTATCTGACGACGGTGGCCCAGAACGCTTCCGGCAAGCGCTGTTTCGCGCACTGGCGGCGGTGGTGGAGATCTGGATGCTGTTCGGCAGCCCCGCTGTTATCTGCAGCATTTTGTCGCCGAAAGCCAAGCGAATCGGGGACATCTTCGCCGGCACCGTGGTGATCAACGAACGCGGACCGCGATTGGGTCCACCGCCGATGATGCCACCGGCGCTGGCCTGGTGGGCATCGTCGCTGCAGCTTTCCGGACTGTCCGCCGGCCAAGCTGAAGTCGCGCGCCAATTTCTCTCCCGGGCAACACAACTCGATCCTCAGCTACGCCAGCAGATGGCATACCGAATCACCGGTGACGTCGTGTCGCGCATCGCCCCGCCGCCTCCGCCAGGCGCGCCGCCGGAGCTGGTGCTCGCCGCCGTCCTCGCCGAACGGCACCGCCGCGAACTGGCCAGGCTGCGCCCAGCCATGCCGCCCCCGACGGGGCCCTGGCCGTCGCCGCCGCCGTCCGCCGGCTGGCCGGCCGCGGCACAGCCCCCTGCATGGCCCGAGCAGAGGCCACCGGATGCCGCTTCGTCGGGTGGGTTCTCACCGCCGCGCTGACGGCTTGGCCTAGCCGGCGACACTCACCGCCATGAGGGCGGCGTCGGCGACCAACAGCGCCCAGCCGGCCAGCGGAACCACGATGCCCCCGCGGCGCTTGGCGGTGAAAAACGAGATCACGATGACCACGACGGCGACCACCGGCGCGCCGTAAAACGCGACACCGAAATTAATCCCGCCGTGGCCCAGGTTGGGACAACTGCTCTCGCTGCAGCCGTCCGTACTCATCACCGCGCCGAGGGCGAACAGCATCACAATTGCCGCGGCGGGTACCGTCGCCAGCGCCAACGTCCAGTTGACCCACGGCCAGACGTCGCGGCCGCGATCTCCGCCAGCCTGCGCGGGCATCGGCCCCCCGGGATCCGGCCGTCCACCGCCAGGTCGGCGTTTTCAGCGTTCATCCCACAGTTCCTACCCGCCCCTCGGGGGTGCAAACCGGCCGGACCGATCGGACTGAAAAGCCACGGAAAAGGTCCCACCAATGCCATACCGCGAGGTCAGCGGGTTTTAGCCTGAACCGCGAAGAAGGACCGATTTCTCATCACCCGTTGCATCGGCGATACGTCACGATATATCGTGATACTTCGAAGCACGGGGTGTGTCTCCCTGAAACGTAAGGAAGACAAAAAATGAGCAACCCATTCACTCCGCCCGACGGCCCCTTCGGCGGTCGGCCGGGCTTCGGATTCGGCTTCGGCCCCGCGCAGCGGCGCGCCCTGCACTACGCCAGGCGGCAGGCCCGGCGGGAATTTCGTGAACACCTTCGCGACCACGCCGCCGACCATGACGGCCCGTTAGGCTTCGGGCCCGGCTTCGCGCCCGGCTTCAATTTCGGTTTCGGACCGGGCGGCTTCGGTCCCGGCGGCTTCGGTCCCGGCGGCCGGCGCGGCGGATGGCGTCGCGCCGGCCCCGGCCGTGGTCGCCGCGGTGACGTCCGCGCGGCCCTGCTGGCATTGCTGGCCGAGCGGCCCATGCACGGTTACGAGATGATCCAGCAGATCGCCGAACGCAGCAACGGGATCTGGCGGCCCAGCCCCGGATCGGTGTACCCGACGCTGCAGCTGCTGGCCGACGAGGGTCTGATGACCGCGAGCGAGACCGAGGGCAGCAAGAAGCTTTTCGAGCTGACCGACGAAGGCCGTGCGGCGGCCGAAAAGATCGAGACCCCACCATGGGACGAAATCGCCGAAGGCGCCGACCCGGGCCACATGAACCTGCGGGCGGCCATCGGCCAGTTGTGCAGCGCGGTCGCCCAGTCCGCGCACACCGCCACCGCCGAGCAGCAGCAGCGCGTCGTCGACATCCTCAACAATGCGCGACGGGAGATCTACGGCATCCTTGGCGAGGACTAAGCCGGAGCGGCGGACCCTGGACGCAAGGGGCTCGGGTCACGTGACCGAGACCCAGTCCAGGGTCCGCTGCACGGCCTTAAGCCAACCCGCGTAACCCGCGGCGCGCTGCTCCTCACTCCAGGACGGGGTCCAGCGCCTGTCCTCTTGCCAGTTGGCCCGCAGGTCGGACGGATTGGCCCAAAACCCCACCGCCAAGCCCGCCGAGTAGGCGGCGCCCAGCGCCGTCGTCTCGGCGACCACCGGCCGTACCACGTCCACGCCCAGCACGTCCGCCTGGATCTGCATGCACAGGTCGTTGCCGGTGACACCGCCATCCACCTTCAGCACCTCAAGGCGCACACCGGAATCGGCCGCCATCGCGTCCACCACGTCGCGGCTCTGGTAACAAATCGCCTCCAGCGTCGCGCGGGCCAGGTGCGCGTTGGTGTTGAACCGTGACAGCCCGACGATCGCGCCGCGGGCATCCGATCGCCAGTAGGGGGCGAACAACCCGGAAAAGGCCGGCACGAAATAGACTCCGCCGTTGTCGGGCACCTGGCGCGCCAGCGACTCGCTTTGCGCAGCGCCGCTGATGATGCCCAGCTGGTCACGCAGCCACTGCACCGCCGCACCGGTGACCGCGATCGAACCCTCAAGTGCGTAAACGGGTTTGGCGTCCCCGAATTGGTAGCACACGGTGGTCAACAGCCCGTTGTCGGACCGCACGATCGTCTCACCGGTGTTGAGCAGTAGGAAATTGCCGGTGCCGTAGGTGTTTTTGGCCTCCCCCTCGGACAGACACACTTGACCGACCATCGCCGCGTGCTGGTCGCCGAGAACGCCGGTGATCGGCACCTCGCCGCCGACCGGACCGCTCTGCGACGTGAGACCGTACGGCTGCGGTGACGACGACGGCGCGATCGCCGGCAACATCGCCCGCGGGATGGAGAAGAACGACAGCAGCTCGTCGTCCCAGTCCAAGGTTTCCAGGTTCATCAGCATGGTGCGGCTGGCGTTGGTCACATCCGTGACGTGCACGCCGCCCCGTGGACCTCCGGTCAGATTCCACATCACCCAGGTGTCGGCGGTGCCGAACAGTGCGTCGCCGCGTTCCGCGGCTTGGCGCACCCCGTCGACGTTTTCGAGAATCCATTGCAGTTTCCCGCCGGAGAAGTAGGTGGCCGGCGGCAGGCCGGCTTTGCGGCGAATCACATCGCCGCGTCCGTCTCGTTCCAGCGCCGAGGCGATCCGGTCGGTGCGCGTGTCCTGCCAGACGATCGCGTTGTAATACGGTCGTCCGGTGCGCCGATTCCACACCAGCGTGGTTTCGCGCTGGTTCGTGATACCCAGTGCCTGAATGCTTTCCGGCGCCAGGTTGGATCGGCTCAACACCGACATCAGCACCGACGAGGTGCGTTCCCAAATCTCGATCGGGTCGTGCTCGACCCACCCGGCACGGGGCAGGATCTGTTCGTGCTCGAGTTGATGGCGCGCGACCTCGGCGCCGTCGTGATCGAAAATCATGCAGCGCGTGCTGGTGGTGCCCTGGTCGATGGCGGCTACGAATTCGGCGAACTCGGCCAACTGCTCTCCTCCACCTGTGAGCTGTGACACGTCATGTCCGAACTCCATCATGGTCTATTCGGCTCGGCGGGCGACAGGTCAGCTCGTGCGGCTTGCGTTCGCGCCGGTAACCCTGTTGCATCGGCGGTGTGGGCGAAGAGGTCAAGCGCACCACCTACAACAGCGCAGATCGGCGGGAATACCGGCGCAAGGTGCAGCTTTGTCTGGACGCCCTGGAGACGATGCTGGCGCAGTCGTGCTTCGATTCCGATCAGCCGCTGACCGGCATGGAGATCGAGTGCAACCTCGTCGACGCCGATTATCAGCCGGCCATGTCCAACCGCCACGTGCTGGACGCCATCGCCGATCCGGCATACCAGCCCGAATTAGGGGCCTACAACATCGAATTCAACGTGCCGCCGCACGCCCTGCCCGGCCACACCGCGGTGGATCTGGAGGCCGAGGTGCGGGTCAGCCTGAACGACGCCGAAACCAAGGCCAGCGCCGGCGGGGCCCATATCGTGATGATCGGTATCCTGCCCACGCTGATGCCCGAACATTTGGTGCACGGCTGGATGAGCGACTCGCGGCGATATGCGGCGCTCAACGACTCGATCTTCACCGCCCGGGGCGAGGACATTCCGATCGACATCTCCGGCCCCGAGCCACTGAGTTGGCAGGCCGGGTCGATCGCACCCGAATCCGCTTGCACCAGCATGCAATTGCACCTGCAATTGGCTCCGGAAGCTTTCCCGGCCAACTGGAATGCGGCGCAGGCGCTGGCCGGTCCGCAGCTGGCAATGGGTGCCAACTCGCCGTACTTCTTCGGTCATCAGCTGTGGGCGGAAACTCGGATCGAACTGTTTACGCAGTCCACCGACACCCGGCCCGAGGAACAGAAATCGCAAGGAGTGCGCCCGCGGGTGTGGTTCGGGGAACGCTGGATCGACTCGGTCCTGGACTTGTATCAGGAGAACATCCGTTACTTCCCGTCCCTTTTGCCCGAGGTGTCCGATGAAGACCCGGCCGCCGAGCTGGCCGCCGGACGCGCGCCGCGGTTGTCCGAATTGCGCCTGCACAACGGCACCGTGTACCGGTGGAACCGGCCGGTGTACGACGTCGTCGATGGACGCCCGCACCTACGGCTGGAAAACAGGGTGCTGCCCGCCGGGCCGACCGTCGTCGACATGCTGGCCAATTCCGCCTTTTTCTACGGCATGCTGCGCAGCTTGTCCGAAGCGGACAGCCCGTTGTGGAGCCGAATGGATTTTGCTGCGGCACAAGGAAACTTCCTCGCGGCCGCCCGTCACGGCATTGACGCGCGGCTGCACTGGCCGGGTCTGGGAGAGGTGACGGCGACCGAACTGGTGCTGGGCACCTTGCTGCCGATCGCCGACGACGGGCTGCGCCGGTGGGGTGTGGACGCCGAGGTGCGCGACCGGTTCCTCGGGGCCATCGAGGGCCGCGCCGCTGCCGGCCGCAACGGCGCGAGCTGGCAGGTTTCCACCGTGCGCACGCTGGAAGACGGCGGCATGACCCGGCGCGCCGCACTGGCCGAGATGCTGCGGCGCTACTGCCACCACATGCACGCCAACGAACCGGTGCACACCTGGGAGCACTGAGGCGCGGGTAGGTTGAAGCCATGACTGGCGATCAGGTTACGGACTGGGACAGCGCATACCGCGAACAGGCTCACTTCGAGGGCCCGCCGCCGTGGAATATCGGTGAGCCGCAACCCGAATTGGCGGCGCTCATCGCCGACGGCAGGTTTCGCAGCGACGTGCTCGACGCCGGGTGCGGGTTTGCCGAGCTGTCGCTGGCGCTGGCCGCCCAGGGCTACACGGTGGTCGGCATCGACCTGACACCGACCGGCGTCGCAGCGGCCACCAAGGCCGCCCAGGAGCGCGGCCTGACCACGGCCAGCTTCGTGCAGGCCGACATCACGTCTTTCAGCGGTTATGACGGCCGGTTCAACACCGTGGTCGACAGCACGCTTTTTCACTCCTTGCCGGTCGAGGGCCGCGAAGGCTACCTGAGCTCGGTACACCGCGCGGCCGCGCCAGGGGCGAGCCTGTTTGTGCTGGTGTTCGCCAAGGGCGCGTTTCCCGCCGAGATGCAACCGAAGCCCAACGAGGTCGACGAGGACGAACTGCACGCCGCGGTGAGCAGGTACTGGGAGGTCGACGAGATCCGGCCGGCCTTCATCCTGTCGAAAGCCGTCGACATTCCCGACGCGCCGTTCGAATTTCCGCCGCACGAACGCGATGAGAAGGGCCGCATGAAGATGCCCGCCTACCTGCTGACGGCGCACAAAGCGGCCTGACCCTCAGGCAGACGTCGCCGCCGTAGCGGCGATCAACGCCTCGGCGAAGAACTCCAGCTCACCGGCGGTGGTATCGATGTGCGGCGAGATCCGCAACACCGGTGCGCTGAGCTCCAAGGGTGCCCGCTGCACCCCGACGAAGGTCGTCAGGATCCGCCGTTCAGCCAGCAGCCACGCCCGCACCGCGTGCGGGTCGGCGCCGTCGACCGGGGCCAGGGTGGTGATCGCGCTGGGCTCTTCGGCCTCTTCGACCACGGCCCACTCGGCAACATCGCCCAGCACCGTCCGGCTGACGTTTCCCAGCTCCGCCAGAGCGGCGCGCACGGCCTGCGGCCCGTACCCCAAATGCTCCCCCAGCGCCACCGAAAAGCCAACGCGCGCAGCGATATTGGCTTCACCGAATTCCAGTTGCTGGGCCACCGTGAAGGAGGATGCGCACTCCGGGGCCGCCAACCTGGGGTGCAATCCCTCCATCAGCTCCCGGCGCACCGCGAGCATCCCGACACCGCGGGGGCCGGCGATCCACTTGCGCGACGACGAATAGGTCACGTCGGCGTCCACCGCGCAGTCCACCTGACCCAGCGCCTGCGCGGCGTCGACGACCAGCGGCACCCCCAACTCGCGGCAGAGCTGAGCGATCATCGACAGCGGTTGCACCACACCGCTGTGGCTGCCGACCGGAGTCAGGTGCACCAGCTGCGGGGGGTCTGCCTGGAGGGCCATTGCTGCATCGTCCAGCGCGACCCGGCCGTCCTGCAGCGTCGGCAGCAGCTGACGGTCGAATCCGTGGGCGGCCATCATGGCCAGGTTGGGACCGTATTCGCCGGGCAGGCACGCCAGGGTTTTTCGGTCGGCCGGGCCGCCCGGCCAGCTGCCCAGCAACAGATCCAGTGCGTTCAGGGAGCCGGTGGTGAACACCACCTCGGCATCCGACATCCCGGCCAGCGCGGCGAACGCGGCCCGTCCGGCGTCGAGCACGGGGGCGGCCGCCTCGGCGGCGACGTAACCGCCGACTTCTGACTCGTTGCGGGCGTGCTGGGCGGTGGCCTCGATCACCGCAAGGCTTTGCCGCGAGCACGCCGCGCTGTCCAGGTGCAGCCCGGCCACCGGCGAGCGGGCCGCCCGCCATCGGTCGGCCAGCGAATCTTCGGTCACTTCACGGCCAGCGACAGCCCGAAGTCGCCCGCACTATCGGTCCACCATCGAATGCGACCCAGTCCCGCGGCCGCCAATTCTTCGCTCACCCCGCAGGGACGGAATTTGCAAGACACCTCGGTGAGCATTTCCTCGCCGGCGGCGAAGTCGACGGTCAGCTGCAGCGCGCCGACGCGCACCCGCTGGCGACGGTCGGCTCGCAACCACATTTCGATGCGTTCCTGGTCCGCGTTCCAGCGCGCCACGTGCCGGTAGGCCTCGAGGTCGAAGTCGGCGTCGAGTTGCCGATTGATCACCGCGAGCACATTGCGGTTGAACGCCGCCGTCACCCCGGCGGCATCGTCGTAGGCGCACACCAGCCGAGCAGTGTCCTTGACCAGGTCGGTGCCCAGCAGCAGGCTGTCTCCAGGCCGCATTTGCGCTGACAGGTCGGCAAGGAATTGCGCGCGCGGACCGGGCGTGAGGTTGCCGATCGTCGAACCCAAGAACACGAACAGGCGACGCCCGCCGCTCGGGATTTCATTCAGGTGCTCTTCGAAATCACCGCACACGGCGTTGATTTCGATGCCCGCGTATTCCTGCTGGATGGCCGTCGCTGCCGTGGACAGAATGCCGGCGTCGACGTCGAACGGCACGAACCTGCGTAAGCGTCCACGCTCTCGCAGCGCGTCGAGCAGCATTCGGGTCTTCTCGGACGTCCCGCTGCCCAATTCGACCAGGGTGTCGGCGTCGCTGGCCGTCGCGACCTCGGCCGAACGCGCGCGCAGGATCTCGGCCTCGGCACGGGTCGGGTAGTACTCGGGCAACCGGGTGATCTGGTCGAACAACTCGCTGCCCACCGAATCGTAGAACCATTTGGGCGGCAACGACTTCGGCGTGCTCCGCAGTCCCTCGAAGACGTCGCGCCGCAACGCCTGATAGGCCGAGTCGGCGGCGAGGTGATTGGACAGCGACAGCGTCATTCAAGGTCCTTATCTGTTAATCCAGCGAGTTCAGCGTGACACCGCGGGCGGTGGCTTCAACGAGGTGGCGGTCGGGCACGTCCTCCCAGTCGGCGTCGTTGTCGTAGGGCTCGCTGGCCAGCACGACCCCGTCGGTGCGGCGCAGAATGGACAGCGTGTCGCCCCAGGCGGTCGCCAGCAGTCGGGACCCGTTGGCGGCCAGCACGTTCAGCCGGGCATCCGGGTCGGCCGCCGCGATCTCGGTGATGGTGTCGCCCAGCGCGTCGAGCCCACGCGCGAAGATGGTGGCCGCGAGTATCGCACTGTCGCAAAATGATTCGGCGGATGTGGTCGTCGGCAACACGGCACGGTCCACGATCCCGTTGTGCGACAACAACCACTGCCCGTCCGTGAACGGCGCCGTGGCACTCGGCTCGATCGGCATGCCGACAGTCGCCGAGCGCACCGCCGCCACCACGCAGTGGCTGCGCAGCGCGGGCGCGATGGAGTCGAACGACACGTCACCCCACAAGGGGGCCTGGCTGCGCCAGCGGCGAGGGACTGCACCGTCGAAAAAGCCGACGCCCCAACCGTCGGCGTTGAGCAGGCCGTGCTTTTGCCGGCGCGGAGCATACGACTGCACCCGCAGCCCGCAGGGCGGGTCGAGCACCAGCGAGGAGACGCTGACGTCGGCCCCCAGCCAGCCGAGGTGGCGGCACATCAGGCGAAATCCTCGACGTCCCAGGCCAGCCGGACGCCGGAGAAGATCTGGCGGCGGTAAGGGTGATCCCAGTTGCGGAAACTCGGCCGCAGGATGGCGGGCTCCACGGCCCACGACCCACCCCGCAACACCCGGTAGTCGCCGTCAAAGAACGGCTGCGAGTAGCGCTCGTAGATCATCGGGACAAAGCCCGGCCAGGGCCGCAGCGGCGAAGCGCTCCACTCCCAGACATCGCCCAGCAGCTGCTCCACCCCGTACGCTGACGCGCCGGCCGGATACGCCCCGACGGGCGCCGGCCGCAGCGCCGTGCCGCCCACGTTGGCCAGGGTCTCCGACGGCTGCTGCGCTCCCCAGGGGTAGCGGCGTCGGGTGCCGGTCGCCGGATCCCAGGCACAGGCCTTCTCCCACTCCATTTCGCTGGGCAACCGGGCACCGGCCCAGGCCGCATACGCCTCGGCCTCGAAAAAGGTCACGTGCTGGACCGGCTCGTCGGCGGGAATGTCCTCGACGTGGCCGAACCGGGTCCGCGTCCGTGCGTCGGAACTCCAGAATTGCGGCGCGGTCAGGCCCGCACGCCGGCGATGCTCCCAACCGCGCTCGGACCACCAGCGCGGCTGACGGTAGCCGCCGTCGTCGACGAAGTGCCGCCACTCGCCGTTGGTGACCGGAACCCGACCGATCCGGAACGCCGGCAGGTCGACGACATGGGCGGGACGCTCGTTGTCCAACGAGTACGGTTCACTCACCGCATCCACGCCCAGCACGAACGGGCCGGCGGGCACCAGCACCGAGGTGCCGGCCAGGCCCGGTCGCCCGGTCGGCAACACCGACGTGTCCGCCAACAGCGGGGCGCCGCTGCGCAGGTTCAGCGCCTGCAACATGGTTTCGTCGTGCTGGTTTTCGTGGCTGACCACCAACGCGAACGTGAAGTCGTCGCTTTCCTGCGGCAAGGCGTCGAGGGCGTCGAGCACGGCGTCTCGCACGGTCTGGCAATAGGAGCGCGCCCGCTGCGGAGAAAGCAGCGGCAAGTCCACCCGGCTGGCGCGAGAGTGCTCGAAAGCGTCGTAGAGCCGTTCGATGGCCGGCGGCAACATCCCTGGCCGGGCGGTATCACCGCCGCGCAACAGCCACAGCTCTTCTTGCTGACCGATATGGGCGAGATCCCACACCAGCGGACTCATCAACGGGTTGTACTGCCGTAACAGTTCTGCGTCGTCGAAATCGACCAGCCGCAACGTCCGTGTCCGTGCCCGCGCCAAATCGTCGGCGAGATTCTGCCGGGAAGTCACAACCCCCCTTGCGCCAATCGCGCCACCATCGGCGCGATGCCGTGCTCAATCACCTGGTCGGAGAAGTCATCGCCGGGACATCGACCGCGCTCGACGCTGTTGACCAACCGCTGCATCGAATCGGCGAGTTCGGCCGGCACCTTCTCGGCCGCGAGAGCCAGGCAGGTGTTTGCCGCCCGATACAGCCGCCGGTCACGCAGACCGACCCGGGCCGCGGTGTCCCAGGCGGTGGCCACCGGTTCGACCGCCTCGGCCGCGATGTCGGCGGCCACCGGGTCGTCGAGCAGGGCGACCAGCGTGAACACCACGGCCGGCCAGAAGATGTCCGGTGCGCTGTCCAGATAGCGGATTTCCAGCCACTGCCTCGGGCGTACCGGCGGAAACAGCGTGGTGAGGTGGTATTCCAGGTCGGCGACGGTCGGGCGGCGATCACCGAGCAACACCCGGCCATCCACCCAGTCGGCGAACGGCACCCAGCGCGTCACCGCCACCGCGTCCGGATTGTTCACCAGCATCACCGGCGCCTTGAGCGCGTAGCGCGCCCAGTCGGTGCCCGCGTCATCGCCGCTGGCGCCCAGGATGGGCCCACAGCGCGCAGAGTCCATTTGGCCCCACACCCGCTGCCGGGTGGAGACCCAACCGGTGAATTCTCCGCCCAACATCGGAGAATTGGCGGTCATCGCGATCATGGTCGGTCCCAGGGCGTGCGCAAGCCGCACCCGATCCGCCCAGCCGTCCCTCGGGCCGGCATCCAGGTTCACCTGGATCGAGGCGGTGGACGTCATCATCGCCGCGCCCGCCTCCCCCGACCGGCTGGAGGCGAAAAACTGCTCCATGGCGCGGTACCGTGCGCCCGGGTTGATGCGCTTGGGTGGGCGCAGCGGATCCGCCCCAAGGAAGACCAGTCCCAGGCCGGCGTCCGCGCAGGCCGACCGCAGCACGGCCTGGTCGCGACGCATCGCATCGATGGCGGCCACCACGCCGTCGACGGGCGGACCGGACAGTTCGATGGCGCCGCCGGGCTCCACGGTCACCCGGCTCCCGCCCGGCAACGCCGGCAGCCGCTCGAGAATGCCGGCGATCTCCGCCCAGCCCGGCCTGCGGTGCGGGTCGGCCGGGTCGTGACAGTGCGCTTCCATCTCCAGACCCACCCGACCCAACGGGGCATTCACCAGGCAGCCGTCGGCGATGTACTGTGCGGCCGCCGATGAATCAGCCATCTCGGCGCCATCGAGCTGCGAGCCGGCGGTAGTGATAGCGGCGAACGTCATATCACGATCCCTTCGGGCCCCAGCAGGCCTGAACACGCGCCTGCGGACCGCTCTCTTGCGCAGCTAACGGAACGATAACCGCCACTACTTCATCTAGCAGATGGCCCCGACATATTCCCTTTCCCACCGATTTCCAAGCATGGCCCAAACGTTGACTACTGCCCCAGCGCGTTCTGCATTGCCCCGGCCAGCACGTTGACAGCGGGTCCCGCGTTGCCGGACTGACATACCTTCGCCTGTAGCAATACGTTTTCGCGCAGCCTGGTTTGATTGAAGCACCGGCGATCGGTGCCCGCTTCTTGCTTGGTCCAGTTCTCATCGGTGCCGCTGGCCGGTCCGCCCTCGAACGACCACACCTGGGTGCTGCCATTGTCCAGGTGCACCGCGGTGGTCTGTCCGGGGCAGCCCACCGTTCGGTCCAGGACCCGGTGGAACGCCCGGCCCGCGGCGTCGTCGGTGGCGAACACCCCGACCGCCTGCTTGACGAAGTGGTTTTGGTCGGTTGCCGAGGTCTGCGTGACGGCACCGTTGAACGACGCCAGGTCGGGGTCGTCGTACACCTCGGGCAGCCCGATGTCAGCCCAGTTATTGCACGCCGGCAGGTCCACCCAGACCCCTTGAACCGGTTGGGTGAACACCGATTCCCAGCCCATCGGTCCGCCGACGATATTGCCGACCGATCCTTTGCCGAGGACCGCGTAGTTCACCACCCCCGGCTCCGACGGGTGCGCGGCGGCGACAGGCGTTGCGACCATGCCTGCACTGACCAGGCCGATGGTGACCGCGGCGACGCAAACCAGGGCAACCCGGGAAACCCGCATGGTCATGCAGCGATCATGCCAGGCACACTGAGCGCGCCAGGATCAGCCCAATTTGGCCCGCAAGCCTTCCTCGACCTTCTTCCCGAGATCGGGGTCGACGTTGCGCCAGTACTCGAACACGCGCGACAGTACCGGCTCTTTGACGCCCTTGGAGACATGGCCAATGATGTTGTGCGCCAAACGTTCCCGGGCGGCATCATCGAGTACTTCGCGGACCATGGTGCCGGCCTGGCCCCAGTCGTCGTCCTCGGCGTGCAGCGTGTACGCGGCGCGCACCATATCGCCGTCGGCATGCCAACGCACCTCGGCCGCGCGCGCCGGGTCGGCATGCGGGCCACCATAAGAGTTGGGTGCATACACCGGGTCGCTGACGTTCTTGACCCGCATGGCCCCGTCCTTGGAGTAGCTGTTGACCTCCACCTTCGGGGTGTTGACCGGGATCTGCCGGTAGTTCGTCCCCAGCCTGGCGCGGTGCGCATCGGAGTAGGAGAAGCCGCGAGCCTGCAGCATTTTGTCCGGGCTCAATCCGGTGCCGGGCACGGTGTTGTTGGGCTCGAACGCGGCTTGCTCCATCTCGGTGTGGTAGTCGGTGACGTTGCGGTCCAGCGTCATCTTGCCGACCTCGATCAACGGATAGTCGCTGTGCGGCCACACTTTCGTCAGATCGAACGGGTTGAACCGGTAGTTGCGGGCCTCCTCGTACGGCATGATCTGCATCTTGAGCGTCCAACTCGGGTGATCGCCGCGCTCGATCGCCCCATAGAGGTCACGCTGGTGGTAATCGCCGTCCTCGCCGGCCAGCCGGTCGGCGTCCTCCTGGGTCAGAAAGTCGACGCCCTGATCGGTGATGAAGTGGTACTTCACCCAGAAGATCTCACCGGCGGCGTTGATCCAGCTGTAGGTGTGGCTGCTGTAGCCGTTCATATGCCGCCATGTATTGGGGATCCCCCGATCGCCCATCAGCCAGGTCACCTGGTGCGCCGACTCCGGTGAGAGGGTCCAGAAATCCCATTGCATGTTGTGGTCACGCAAATTCGTTGCCTGCATGCGCTTTTGGGACCGGATGAAGTGCTGGAACTTCAGCGGGTCGCGCATGAAGAAGATCGGCGTGTTGTTGCCGACCAGGTCAAAGTTGCCTTCGGTCGTATAGAACTTCAACGCGAAACCGCGTGGGTCCCGCCAGGTGTCCGGGCTGCCGCGTTCACCGGCGACGGTGGAGAACCGGGCCAGCATCTCGGTCTTGGTGCCGCGCTGGAAGACGGCAGCCCTGGTGTACTTGCTGACGTCGCCGGTGACCTCGAAGTGGCCGAACGCGCCGCCGCCTTTTGCGTGCGGCTGGCGCTCCGGGATGCGCTCCCGGTTGAACTGGGCCATCTGTTCGATCAGATAGTGGTCCTGCAGCAAGATCGGACCGTCGGGGCCGATGGTCAGCGACTGGTCGTCGCTGGGCGCGGGGATGCCGGCGTCGGTGGTGGTGACGTTTTCCGTCATTTCGCTATCTCCTCGGTAATCGTCTGAGGATCGAATCGTCCTGTGCACCAAGCACTCTGAACGCAGTACCGGCTAAGGACGCGGCGCCGGCATATTGGGAGCTGGACTCGGAACGCTGGTCGTCTGCGGCTGGCCCGGACCGCTCGGACCGGCCGTGCCGGCACCCGGCCCGCCGGGACCACCCGGTCCGCCGGGAGCCATGGGAACGATCAACCCGGGGCCGCCGGGTCCGCCGTGCGGCCCGGGCCCGTTCCCGGGTCCGGGACCCGCGGTCCCGCCGTACTGCCAGGGTCCCGAGCCCGTCCTCTGTCCCCCACGCCTGAACGTGGTGCCGTGGTGGTCACAGCGGTAGTGATGGCCGAAGAGCAAGGCACCGGAGAAGAAGACGACAGACAGGATGAAGACGATCCCGGCGACGATGATCACCCACGCGGCGGCCGTATAGAGCCTCGGCGGCTTTAACCGCTCCGCTCGAGGTGCCGTCGCCGTTGGCGGTGTGGCTGCGGCGGCGGACGGCGGCCGGGGTGACGGTTCAGGCGTCTGGCTCATGCCTTGAATAATGCCCAGCGGCGCAACGGCCGTAACAGGTTGGGCCCACCAACTTGCTGTGAATCAATCCGCGTCGGTTAATTGCCGCCGGTCAAACGACGCGCAGCCCGGCGCTCTGGTGAGCGCCGGGCTGCTGGGTGTTCAAGGGATTGGGTGCCGGGATGTTTAGGGCGTCCTGGATGGGGCCACCGACGACGGGGTCTGGCTAGGGCCAGGGGCGCCGGGATTCGCCGCACCGGGTCCGCCCGGCTGGACGGCCCCCGGGCCGCCCTGACCGCCCTGACCGCCCGGACCGCCCATTCGATGCTGATGCATCCAGGCCGCGGGGTGCTTGTGGTGGTGATGTCCGCCGCCATGATGTCCCAGCGCCATTCCGGTGAAGAAGATGACGGAGACGATGAAGACGATCCCGGCGACGATGGCAACCCATGCCGCCGCGATGAAGACCCGTGGGGTCCGGTATAGCGCCGCCGCCTCGACGGGCGCGGCCGCTGGTGCAGTTGCGGTAGAGGTCCGCACAGTGGGGGTTTCAGGTGTTTCACTCATGAGACAAATGATGAAGGCGTAAACAGTAGTTGCGGCTATGCGGTGCTTATGTAGCAGCTATGAGCCGAGGCCCGCCCGGAAATGAGCTCAGCGATCACAATCGGCCCGAGCCTGCCATGTGGTCCGAAAATTCGGTGCACACCAGCCATCGGTCGATGACTTGCGATTGCACGTGGTAGCGGTTGGCGCCCCACTGCACCGCCCGGTTGGCCGGCACGACGAGAGGGGTGGTCGGTGGTTGCACCGTCCCTGGTGGCGTTCCCGTTTGCCGACCCAGCAGACTGCGGTACCGCTTTCCATACCCGTGCAAACGCTTGCGGGACGGCGCTTCCCAGCACATGACCAACCGGCGCGGATCGCTTCAGCACAAGGAGAGTTGAGCCGATATGACGCGGACGCTGAACGTCGAATATCAGGAACTCATCGCGCGAGTGACGAACTCGAGCGACCGCTGCTGACGGTCCCGTCCACCAACCCGCCTGGGCCATGCACCCTTTCGTTTGTCACCGATGCTGCCGCACAACTCGCGGTTTTCCGCTGACACGCTGCGGACGTACCTCGAATTGTGCGAACGGGAATGGAAAAGTCTGGCCAAATCCCTGAGGAATGCGGCCAAGGCCTATGAAGAGGTCGAGACGGAAGCCGCCGAGGCCATCAGCAAGACGATGAACAACGACTCGTGCGCCGCGGCGGTGGCGCCGGCGCGGTGGCGGCGGAGGACGAGGTCTTGACGCCGGCGCCGCCAACGGCAATGGTGGCATCGTTTGAATTTCCTTATTACGAGTCAGACAAGCAGCGGCCGACATCGAATCTGGTGACCAGGGCACCGCGTTCAGGGCGTTTGCGCAAGAATGGGACGGCGTCCAGCGGGCGTTTCGCGAGGAGACCTATCGTTTCCGGCTGTTTAATAATTGGGAGGGCGAGGCGAGGGAGGCCGTCGAGCAGATTTCCAAAAACAGAAGGAATACACAGTATCGATGGCGAAATTGTGCAGTGAACTCGGCAAGCAGGCCAACAGGGTTGTTGATGTGCACAAAAAAATCCACCGCCACCACTGGCTACAATAACCAGCACGCGCTGGATGGCGCTCATCCCACGTCCTGCGAAGTATCGCAATGCGATTATTGGTATCAGCGTTATTCGGGTGTCGTATACCCAAATTATTTGCCGTTAGCTATTGAGTGGTATGAGAACCTGCAGACGCAGTCGGAAGCGGTGCTGAAGTATTACACTCAGTACGCGAACTTGCCGCTGAAGCCTATTAATCCACACGCGCCACCGAAAGCTACGGTGATCAAACCGCCCATTGCGTCGCAGCCCGGGGACACACCTGTTGATAAGCCCGGTGATACGCCGAAGCCCGACCCGACGCCGAAACCGACTCCGACGCCAACGCCCACTCCAGCCCAGATCGGTCAGCTCGCGGGCGGCTTGTCGCAGGGCCTGGAGGGCTTTTCACAGGGGATGCAGGGTGTGCAGAGCGCCGTGCAGGGTTTCCAGGGTATGGGCCAGGGGGCCGGCGGCGCGATACCGGCCGGGCTTGCCTCGGACACCACCAAACTGGATCAGCCGCCCGCCGGTGACCCGCAATTGGCCGACGACGAAAAAAGGACGACGAGGAAAAGGCGACGAAGCCAATAGGACGGCGAGGACGCGCAACAGCCCGAGACGCTTGCCGACGGTGCCGCGGCGGGCGGCCAGACGTCGGGCAACGTTCCCACCGGGCCACCACCGGCTGCCGGCCAATCGGGAGCGACACCGTCAGAGGTTGTGCTCTAACTCGCAACCATTAACCCGCCGACCGAGTCTGGAAGTCCGGCCGCTGGTCAGGGCTTGAACGGGTTGACGGCGAACCCTTTCCAGGGCTCTTGCAGCGCCCGGCTGTTACGGTCCGGCAAGAAGGGGCAGGTCAGGGCGGCTGGTTCCTACGGTTGCGGCGGACTGATCCGGAACTGCTGCGTACTGGCTGCGTACCGGCCGCCACCAATCATGTCGGCAGCAGCTCACCTGGCGCAGCGCAGCAGATCCCCGAGGAACTCCAGCGACGGGAACACGTCGTGGCAGGCGTTGCACAGGGTGATCCCTTCGCCGGTGACCATCAGCGCGGGCCGGGTGACGGTCTGGCCGTCGTCGGTCTTCACCCGGGTGTCACGCTGCCCGCAGCGCGGGCACCGCTCACCGCGCAGATACACCGGCTTCGGCGCAAACAAGTCGTCGACGGCCTTGGCGTAGCCGGCGACGATGGCCGCGATCGTTTGCAGCGTGGAGGCGTCTTGCGGACGCCACGGCTGGAGGAGGACCTGGCGGTAGCGCCGGACGGTGGGGTGCTCGACATGCCGGGCGGTGAGATAGCGCCAGTGGGGGCAGTTAGCGCAGCGCGGCGGCCAGCAGTGCTCGAAGCGCGCCGCGCGGCGGTCGATGTAGCCCAACAGCTTGAGGGCGTCAGCCCAGCAGGGCAGCAGGCTGCTGGGCTGACTGTGGTGGCCGCCCGCGCCGCGGCTGCCATACAGCGAGTCCCGTAGCTGGGTGTAGCGCGAGTCGAGCGTTCGGATGGATCCGGCGAGGTATTCGGGCCTGTCGCCAATCAAGTCATAGACAGCGTTGCGTAAGCCTGTTTTCGCCGCCGCGAGGGGCTCGTCCCGAGCGGGTTTGGGCCGGCTTTGCCGCAGTCGGCGCCGCGACGTCTTGCTCATGCGGCGCCGCTGTCACCCTGCACGTGGGAGAGTTTAAGCCCTAAACGGACCCCGGTCCGATCAGCACGCGCCGTCGATTGGTACGTCTGGAGAGGCTCCCCTCTGCCGCAAATCCCGGCCCCACTCAGCGATAATCGAGGGGAACGAATCGAGGAGGTAGGACATGCCCGGGCCGCCGCCGAAAACCACCGCCCGCCGCCAACGCTCGCGCCGCGACATCGGCGCCGACATCGGCGCGGTGCGTCACTGCAGCCGGCCGCCCGCCATGCCCCGCGGCCTGTGCAGCCAAGCCCAAACCGCATGGGCCGCCTATTGGAAAGATGCGGTCAGCGGTGTCACAAGGCCGTCGGACACAGCCCTGCTGGTGCGGTGGGCTAAAAACCTGGATCGATACCACCGCCTGCTGGCTGAGGCCGACCGTAACCCGGTCGTCGACGGCTCCATGGGCCAGCAGCGCGGCAACCCGATCTACGGTTTGGTCCTCAAGATCGAGCAGTCCATCAAAGACGACGAAGCGCAGTTAGGGATCGGCCCGCTCAACAGGCTGAGGCTCGGCGTGGCGTTGTCTGAGAGCGCCAAGAGCCTGGCAGACCTGAACGCGGAGGCGGAAAATGCCGACAACGATGACCCCCGAACCACGCTTATTGCCCTGGCCGACCGGCGTTCCTGAACCGCTGTCGGCGCCGCCGCTGACCGACGCCAACAGCGACGGGCCGAAAGTCATCCGCTGGATCGAGCAGAATTGCGTTCAAGGCGAGGGCGATCATTGGGGTGAGCCGGTGCGCCTGGCGATGTTCCAGAAGATATTCCTGTGCTGGCTATTCGAGAAAAAGAGGAACGCCAGCGGCCGCTACCGTTACCGCCGCGCGCTGTTGCAGGTTCCGAAGGGCAACTCCAAGACCTCGATGGCGGCGTGGATAGGCGCCTATCAGCTCGCGCATCAGCGTTCGCCGGTAATCCCGGTGGCGGCCGCGAGCTACGACCAGGCTGAGATTTTGTTCGGCGATCTTCGGACGACCGTTACCGAGTCGCCCACGTTGAGCCAGGTGATGATCCCGTTCGAGTCCGAGGTTCAGGTGAAGAGCGGCCCGGGCCGCGCCTACAAGGTGGCGGCCATCGCGGGCACCAACGACGGGCAGCGACCCAGCACCTTCCTCGCCGATGAGATCCACGAGTGGTCCGTCGGCAACCGCGAGCGTGTGCACCTGGTGCTGTCCAACGGTTGCACCAAGCGCGACGGCTCCCTGGTGCTCAACACGACCACGCCGGGCTGGGATATGGACACCCTGGCCGGCAAGATGCACAGCTACGGGTTGGCGGTCAACTCCGGCGAAATCACTGACGACGAATTCCTGTTCGTGTGGTGGGGCTGCCCGGGGGATCGCTACGACCTCGCCGACGAGAAGGGGCTGTTGGCGGCAATCCGTGACGCCAACCCGGCCGCCGACCTCTTCCTCAACACCGCCGACGTGGCCGCCCGCTATCACCAGATACCGCTGCACGAATTCCTGCGCTATCACCTCGGCATTTGGACTCGCACAGCCCAAGCGTGGCTGCCGGCCGGCGTGTGGGACGCCTGCCGCGGCGCCGAATGTGGTGATCGGCGACGGCGCCGATGTCGTTCTGGGTTTCGACGGGTCCTTCAGCGAGGACTCCACCGCGCTGGTCGCGGCGACCTGCGACGAGCACCCGCATATCCTCGTGGTCGGCTGTTGGGAGAAGCCGGCGCGGGCGGCCGACGATTGGACGGTGCCCATCGCCGACGTCGAGGAGACCATCCGGCAGGCCTGCCGACGCTACAGCGTGCGCGAAATCTGCTGCGATCCATACGGCTACCGGCGCAGCATGCAGATCCTCGAAGAGGAAGGTTTGCCAATCGTGGATTATCCGCAGAGCAGCCAGCGGATGACCCCGGCCACCCAGCGGTTTTACGAACTCGTCGCCAACCGGGGGCTCAGCCACGACGGTGATCGTCGGCTGGCACGCCACATCGGCAACGCGGTACTGAAAGTCGATTCCCGCGGGCAACGCCTCGCCAAAGAGCACAAGAGCAGCACACGCAAGATCGACCTGGCGATCGCGGCGGTGATGGCCGTGGACCGGGCGACCGTCGCTGCGCCGTACGATCTCTTGGCTTCGTTCATCTAAATCCCCGAATCAGCTTTGCGCGCAACGGTTTTCGCCGAATTGATGATTTGCTACCATATCGGCGATTGGCAATAATCAGCGAATAATGAACTGCGCCAACGTATTTGAGCGAAATGCGCCAAAAATAAAATCAGAAACCCCTGAAAAAGTGCCAGCCTTGCGAAAAAACTGGAACCCGTCCGGCAAAAAGTTTGCCTGGCTGGGTCGCGTTGGTGGGGGCGTAGCAAAAAACGGGGGGGTGCCTATTGCCTGTGAGCTGCGGTGATGCGACTAATGTCGGGGTTCTGGCAAACGTGGATGGGCGAATAGCTGGCCCTATGCTGATGGATACCCCCTCCCCGTATGGCTGGAAGAATGGCGTTGGGATGGTTGGAGGAATGGCTTGGGCGCCATTGTTTTTCGAGCCTCTGGCCATTCTGAATTGTCTGGGAGCGAATTCAATTTGGCTTGGCTGCAGATTGCTTTGCGAATTCAGAATGGCTGAATTGCATTTAAGGAATGGCGGCTGATGATCGGCTGGCTGATCGGGGCTTGATTCAGCGGGGTCCTGGTCGACGGCGGGGCTGGCCACGGTTGCAGCGGATGCACTCCGGTCCCATGTACCTCGACCTGTCGATATCGTGGTGGCCGAGATCGAACTGCCCTGGGGGCAGGCGACGTCCGCACCTCCAGCACCTCATGAGGCCGGTCGCGACGATCGGGGCGAGACGGGCGCGCTCGGCCCGATGGAGCCGACCGTAGCCTTGCTGGTCGGTGCTCGGCTGGCAGCGATCGCAGCGGCCCCGCCGATTGCGGGTCAAGCGTCGGCAGCTCAGGCAGGGGCGGGGGTGCCGAGCGCGGGCCATCGTGCCGGCTTTCAGTCGGCTAGCCGGTCGTGCCGAGCCGGCCGCGCGGTCCCGGGTTCGGGTACGTCATGCGCGAAGGCTCCGGCCGTGGCTGCCGCTCCGGTCGTGCCGGACCGCCGCCTTGCTCTCGCGGGCGATAATCGTCTTCGTTGAGGCTGCCGGGGCCACGATCGTCGATGATGCCGGCGCGCACTTGATCAAGTAGCCCGTCGTCGGCTTGTGGCTCTTCTGCGAACGCGAAGCCGCCGCCCATATTGGAGTCGCGGCTGTTGTTCCACGGGCCGGCCGTCCGGGGCGCTGCGTACAGCTCGGGAGCTTCCCCGAGATTGTCCGATGGTCTGCTCATTGCTGCTCCTATCAGTTGGGGTGCTTGGTTTTTGGGGCCCGGCGGGCGGCTGGGACGAGGAAGGCCCTGGCCGCCGCGCCGGGTTGCTCACGCGGCACCCGAAAGGAAAGTTCTCGCGCCGCGTGAGCGGTTCGTGGGGTTGTTTCACCAGCGCGTAGCCTCCAGCAACGCGTCCTTCTCTGCACGCGTCATTCGCCGTCCCGGTTCCGGTGGTGGTGGCGGCTTCTCGCCGGAGAGTTTCGCCCGCAGGGCTTTCACGGTTTTGTGGTCGGCGTCGGTCAGCCGGTAGGCCTGACCAATCTCGCCGGTCAGCGTTACCTCGAAGACGCCTTCGGCGATCAGGCCGACCGCGATGTGGTCCTCGACCTCCAGTATGTCGCCGACGTGGACGCTCGCGCCGTACGGGGGCCGGGGCTCGAGGTTCAGGAAGCCTCCCCGAATCTCTTTCTTAGCTCTCAGCTTCATCGTTTTTCCTTTCGGGTTTTTCTTTGTGCTGCAACGGTTTTCAGCTACGCATCGCGCGGAGTTCCGCGAGTTCGCGGCGCTGGTGGCGCAGTTCGGCCTCGGTGCTGGGTGGGATCTTGGTGAGCATCAGCGCGAGCTGGACAGTATGCCAATCCATCGTGTTGGGGCGGGCGGTGTAGGGGTCCATGGCGGATTCCCTTCTGGGGGGTTGGCCGGTGCGGGTGAAAAATTTCCTCAGTTCCCCAGCGTGGGCGTACATTTCGACTTCGGCCGGGTCGGCGTCCATGCACCTGGCCAATGACCTTAACGCGACGGTGCTGCTCGTGTAGGCCGGGGTGGTGCACGGGCCGACGTCTTGCAGCTGGACCGCGACCAGCGTGCGCAGCGGGGCGCCGTTTCTGAATTCCCATGTGTCGGAGTCACAATGGAAACTGAATGAGCTGCCCTGGTAGTCCCTTCTTTGCACTCCCTCGTAAACATCCTGCCGTGCGGCCGGGAGTTCGCACTGGTAGTCCAGGCCGCGGTGATCGACCGCCAGCGTCAGCGTCCGGGAGTGTGTGGCGCCCAGCAGCATTCGGCTGTCGTGGTCGGCGCGGCACAGGACGTCGGGCCAACCCTTGCTGAGGCTCTCATCGAAGGCGCCGGGTGAGACCTGCTCGTGGCCGAACGACATCCGGCGGCTCAGCGATCCGAACGTGGCGGCGTAGCCGCCGATGGTTCTGGGGCCGGAGCGGATCTCGACCGGGGCGTCAGGCGTGTACATCCGTTCCGGTGCGCCGACGCTGTCGTCATCGGTGGACGCACCGCGGCCAGCCAGCTCGCGCAGATGATCCGGAGGCGTCATGTTGGCTTCGTGGTACAGCGAGATGAGCTTGCGCGCGGCGGCGGCGCGCTGGGCGGCGGTGACGTTTTGGACCTGGTTGAGCCGGCCGGCTGCGGCCGCGAGCCCGTGTCGGTTGAGCGTGCCGTCGGGTTCACGGACCGGTAGCGAGAAATTAGATTTCACGGTCTCGTCGCCGCCATGATTAATCAGGCAGCTGCGGCGCCATTGCTCGATCGTGTATCGCGCTGAATCGCCGTCCCAGCTTGCGTCCGTCACGTCAGCCATTTTTGATCCCTCCACGGATCGTCGCCGGGCCAGGAAGCGTTGAACGCCAACCATTCCCGTGAGGCGTGCACCAACGGTTTGCCGTAAACGCTGACCTGGACATCGACAGCGCCGCCGGCGATGATGAGCTGTCCCTGCTCGGCGGCCAGCTTCAAGGCATCGCCCGCCAAGGCGAGACTGCAGCCGATCTGCTCGGCAATGGCCCGGGCAGCCAAGTCCAACAACAACCACCGCTCGGCGTCGACAAGCGGCCGGTCGATGCGGGCTGCCTTTTTTGCCGGCGTGGCCTTGGCGTGTTCGGCGGTGCGCCGGGCGAGCGCCTCGGCCACGGCCGATTCGAAGGCGTCGCCCTGCGGGTGAAGGCCCATCAGGCCGCGTCCTTCCGCTTGCGGCTGGCCCGATACGTTGCGACCGAGGCGGCGCTGACTGCCCACTGATTGCCGAGGCGCGTGGCTGCAAGCAACCCGGCCTTGATCAAGTACCTCGCGCCTGCCGGGGTGATTGAAAGCATGGCGGCGGCCTCCCTGGTGGACATCACCGGTTCGCATACCAGTGTTGGCCCGTCGTCGTCGCCGCTTTCGTCCGCGCAAGTCCCGGCCGGGCTGGAGGCCGACGCTAGCTCGCGCGCCGCGGCATTGACCGCGTTCCTGAATGCGCCGAACGGCGGACGCGGCGGGGCGCCGTAACGGTCGGCCGCCAACTTCTCCAGCACATCAAGCAGCGCCACGACGTACAGCGCGGTCGGATACGTCAGCGTCACCACGGCGTCGCCGCAACGGACGTGCGCCTGGAGATCGAGCGCCCCAATTTTGGTCATCGGTCCAGCTCCTCTCGAGCGGCATTGAGTTCTCTTTGGATCGCGGTGTCGCCGGTGGCGGGGTTGTCGGGGTGCACCACCTTGGTAAGGGCCCTGAAGATGGGGTCGCGGCGGGTGGGGCCGACGCGGCGAAAAAGGATCCGCGCCCACTGCGACATGTCCGAGGTGAACGCCCCGGCTCGAGGTGGCGGGTCGGCCGGGGATGGTTCGAGCCCGATCACCTGATGCCCGGTGGCGCGCAACGCCTTCGCGAGCCGCTCGGCATAGCCGGCGCTGACCGTCCACTCCTTGGTGGCAGGGTTCCAGCTGCGGGCGTGGCTGGGGACGGCGGCCTTGACCAGCTCGATGAGGGCCGGGTCGTAGCGAAACCGGACGGTGTAGGTGGCGCCGTGGCGGTCGAACAGGACAGTGCTCATTCCCAGGGCGCCTTGTTCGGGCAATCCGCCGCATGATTGTTCAAGCTGACGGCGAACCACCGCCAGCCCTCGCGGTCAGCGGCAGGGAGGAAGTCATCCCTGTCCCAGAACAACGCTTCGGCGGCGCCGCAGCCCCGGCACAAGTCCATCGCGTCGGGGACGGGCTCATCGGCGATCGTCATCTAAGTTTCCTCGCAGTGTTTGCTGAGGCGGGAGTTGCAGCGATGGTGCGGCCCAGAGGAAGGGACCACGCGCGGTCGAACACACGCGCGAAGGTGCGAAGGTGGCACGTAAGAGAAATAGCCCCCTTCTGCCACCTTTGCCGAAGGCGGCACCCAAGGGGGCGTATCTCATTCCCGCCACCTTCACATTCTTCGACGTCAACGCGGTGCCCCCGTGCTACCTACGCTGCCCCCTTCGACGGGGTCGATCGCCCACACCCATCCGTCGCCCCAGCTGGCTTTGCGGGTCGTAATCAGGGGTTTGCGGGAACGGCGCCGGGCGTCTTTGAGTTCCTGCTCGTTGAACCCGTTGGCGCGGCCCGCTTTGATCACCGCGCCGGCCTCCACTTCTCCCCCGTGGCCGCTGATGTAGTCGATGAGGAAGGCGCGCGCCGGGTTGCCGCCGGGCTCACCCTCGTTCGGGTCGACGCTGGCGGCGACGTGCTGGCGTGCAGTGCGATCGGACATCCCGGCGTAGACCAGCCGCGGGACGGTCCCGTCGGAGTCGTCGGTCGCCGGGAAGTGCTGCTCGCTGGCGATCGTGAACACCGACGCCGGAATGTCGGACCGGACGCTGTTGCCCTTTTCCGGGCCGACGAGCAGGTGCCCATCGTCGTCGGTTTGGGCGTAGAGGGTGAGCCGGACTTTCTGCCGCAGTACCCCGGTGGCACCGTAGCGGTCGCGGGCGTTGGGGGATGCGACGCGGTTGGTGTGGGCGAGCAGTAGCACCGCCGCATCGGTTTGGGTGGCGACCTCTTTCCACGGGTGCAGGGCTCGGCGGGCCTGCTGCGGATCGCGCACCGACAGCTCGCCGGGCACGGTGTCGAGCCAGCAGTCCACAACTACTAGAGCCGGGGGCGGAGCGGCCTCCACGATCAGGTGAATGTCGCGGGGGAAGGTGGGGGCGCCGCTGCCGTCGTCCTCGGTGCAGATCACCGAGATGCGGTCGAGGTTGGCGCCGGCGACCTCCAGCCGCGGCCGCACCACCGAGCACCAGTCGTCCTCGGTGCACACCAGAATCACATGCAGGGGATCGCGGGCGGGCATCCCCCACTCGGGGACTGGCTTGCCGGTGCTGACGGCGGCGACCACCCACACCCACAGCAGTGGAACTTGCCGATGCCCTCGTCACCGATCAACAGATTGACGGCGGCCCGCTGCAAGTGGTTTCCGGCCAACCAGTTCGGCTGCTCCGCCGTTTTCAGGCTGGTGGCCGGGTGCAGTCGCGGCTCACGCTCGTCACCGTGCCGATCGCCGCCGGCGCTGGCGCCGGTGTCACTGTGTGCGCCGTCGTGGCGGTGGCCGCCCAGTTCGGCGCGGGCCTGCTCGTCGGTTTTGGCGGCCGCCCGGGCGATGCCGTGCTTGCGCATGTCGGCGATCTCGAACTTGCGAGGTTCGCGACGCGGCTCGGTGGTGCGGACGATTTCAGCGAGCCGCCGAGCCAAAAGATCCCGTGCGGCCTGATGATCGGTCTTGGTGATGCAGCCCAGCCGGTGCGCGCAGGCCAACCGGATGTGCTGAGAGTAGAACCACGGGTTGCGCCCGGCGCCGGGCTTCGGGGCGTCGGTGACCCAGGTCGCGATCATGGTGGCCACGTAGCCGCAAGGTTTCGTTGGCCCACAACCATTCCGAGGGCGGTGAGACTTCCTCCCCGACCGCGTCACGGTCACCGGGCAGCTCATCGAAACCGGCCTCGGTCAGCCGTTCGTCGACCTCGGCGACGGTGAGCGGACCCCCGGTATCGAGGTAGGCGGTGACCGGCGGCGCGGGCTGGCCGTTGCTGAGGCTTTTGTTGTTGAAGCTGCCGGGAACCCGCAGCATCCGCGCCAGGTCGAAAACGCTGTCGATGACGGCCACGCCGCGTTTCTCGGCGACGGTCCGCACCAGGCGGCCCCACCGCTGCACCAGCGCCCGCAGCGGGCCGACGTCGCCGCCGGCGAGCTGCCCGTCGGCGATCGGCCAGTAGACGTGCAGCCCGTGGCCGGACTCGACGATCACCGAGGGGCGGGTGCCCAGGATGGTCGACAGCTCGTCGGTGATGGCGTGCGCGGTCTCGAGGCTCGGGCAGGCGCCGGGTTTGACGTCGATGTCCGCCCACAGTGCTGTGAGCCGGGTGACGTCAATCTCCTTGCCGCGGCCGTCTTTCTCGCGGGCTGGTCCTTTGGTGGGGTTGACGCCGAAGTACAGGTTGGCGGTGGTGGAGACTTTGGCGGCGTTGGTGACTGCGTCGGCGGGCGCGAGCACTGTGCTGAAAGGCCTGCCGCCGGGCTTCTCGTACAGCAGGGAAGCGTATTCGTCGTCGGTGAAGCCCAGCACGTCGCGCAGCAGTGTGGCGAAGTCGGTTATCCTGACGTCAGGATCGGTGTCGCTCATCGGCGCCCCTGTCCTTTATTGGTGAGAGAAACGATCAGCCCCAGACCTGTTCGGGTCCGGGGCTGATCGCTGAATGGGTGGTTTTACTTTTCCCAAGGCGGCTTTTCGTCATCCGGTGCCGCGCCCGGTGTCGTGATGGACAATCCCGCCAGATACTTGCGGGCTACTTCCTTGTCGTCCTCGGTTGCCTCCGCGAGCTTCCACGGCGGGTTCTGGCCCGGCTTGGCGACACCCTGACCGAGGCGCCCCAGGACGTAGCGCCCGGCACCGACCTTCGGCCGTAACTGGGCCTGCAGCACCCGGGGCCACACGAACGCCTCCTCGTGCACCTCACCGGAATTGGGGCCATCGAGCACATGCACATCGGCGACGGTGACATCCTTCTCACCGAGCGTGGTCTTGACGCCGGTCTCGACGCGGGACGGCTGGATGAGAAGTAGCCGGCCGTTGAGTTCGGTGAGATCGAGCGCCGCGGCGCTGGCCGGGTTATCAAAGAGATCGTTTGTCATGCTTGGCTTCCTGCTTTCTTTTTGGGGGTTTCACCACCGGGTGCGGTGAAGTCTCTTATTGGCTGCTTTCTTCCTGCAGCTGCTTGTGACGGGCTTCGCATATCGCTAAAAATTCGTCGGTGAGGGCGTTTTCGGCCTTCGCCTTCCGCCAGAGGTTCCGCAGCTCCTCGACGCTATCGGCGGCCGCCGCCAGATCAATCAGCGTCGGCGTGACGCCGGTGGTGTCATCGGTCAGCTCGAGCAACCCGGTGACCGAACGCCAGTCCCACACCCGCTTGGCCAACAGGCAAGCCTCCCAGCCCTTCGCGATGTCGACCCGGTAGAGCTGGCAGCGTCCCGTGCCCGCGGGCAGGTGGACGATCAGACCGTGTTCCAGGTCGAGATCCGTCTGGGCGGGCCCGCGGCTGTCGGTGATGATGTCGTACGGCAGCGACCGCGCGTAGCAAGCCAACTGCAGCGCGAATTTACTGGGGTAGTCGATCGATCCGGTCTTGATGTCGGCGATCACAAGGTGGCCGTCGAGCAGCCCGATCCGATCCGCGGTGCCCGCGACCTTCCAGCCGTCCAACACCCTGAACGTCTCGATAGCGGTCCACTCGATGCCGGCGGTGGCCTTCTCGTAAGCCTTCAAGTCGGCACCGTAGGGTTCCGGGATACGCCCGAGTTTCTGGCCGCGGTCGAGCCGTTCTGTCAGCGCGTGCAGGCTGGTGCCGGTGGTGGCTGCTGCCGATGACCCCGCGTGCTCCATGGCCGCCTCAACGATCTCGTCGAGGCGGGTCTTGTCGTCGGGGTCGGTGGCAGCGGCGGCCAGCACCAGATCCGGGCGCTGCGCCATACCGACCACTCCCCGGCGCTGCTTCCAGCGGGTCAACCCGGTCTGATCCTCCAGGGCGGCGGGCGAAGGTGGTGGTGCGCCGGTAGGCGACGCGTTTGCCGCCGCCGGGTGGGACGACCAGCGGCCGTTGCCACCTGTCGCGCGGAATGTCCGCGGGGGTGGTGAGTTGCTCAGTTGTGGTGCTCATTTCGATTGCTGGGCCTCCTGCTTGGCGAGCCATTGCTCGAACTTGTCGCGGCGCCAGACCCGGCGACGCCCCAACTTGATGGAAGGGGGCCCTTCGCCGATCAGCGCCCAATACCGAAAAGTTTGCGCGGGAGTGCCGGTGATCTCCTCGCACTCTTCAGCGGTCAGAATAGTGAGTGGCCACGTGGATCTTCCTCTCTCAGTGGGTTATCGGTCACGGCTTAGCAGGAAAGGGCGCAGACGACGCCGTCTATCAGCAGTCGTTGTGCGATGTGCGGGGGGTAGCTCATGGGATCGGCCAGCCCTCCGCTTCGACCTCGGCCGCGTCGCGGACCTCCTGCCCAACCGCTGTTACGTGATACATCTTCATGGGCCTGTTTTCGCCCTTGTACCGATCGTTGAGCTCATGCCATCTGTCCATGTCGACCGGCACGTCGGAGCGGCTGTCGTAGACGATCTGGCCGTCGACCTCGATGACCGCGAACCGTTGCGGTCGATCGTCGTCACTGCTGGTGCCGTGCACGGTGATGCTCTCGCCGGTGCGCTTGCGGGGTTCCCACCAGGAGATGTGCACCGCGAGGTCGTATTGGGCGTACGACGGCCGCAGATCACCCACCTGGAATTTGCGGGCATCCTTTTTCCACGGGCCCATGACAGGGTCGAACACTTTGATGACGGCTTTACCGCCGGCCCTTGTCATTTCAGTGCCCCGGCCGCTTGGATCAGCGCCGACGCCAATTCGAGGGCGTCCCTGAACGACAGCAACAAGTCGTTGTACGAGTAGTCGTTATCGAGTTCGATGTCGGGCTTGATGCCGCGGTAGACGATGATGTCGCCCTCGAGCTGCCCGCTGAGGGCACCGGTGAGTCGTCGGGAGAGGCTGACGTAGGCGATGTCGGTAACGGATTCGGTCGCTGCATGGCTCATGATGTGATTCCTTCGATCGGGTCGATGTTGCGGTGCAGGTGCGCCAAGCGGCGGCGCAGATGCTCGTGTTTGGCGAGGGCGCGTCGCATCTCAGCGGCCGCGTCCCGGGTGGGCTCGGTCATCAGGTACTCGATGCGCCGGTGCACCGAGTCGGCTTCCTCGAGCAGCGCCGCCACCTGGGCCGAGGCCTGCTGCTCGGCGGGTGACAGGGTGGTGTCGAGCTGAGATTGCCTGCGGTGCTAGTACTTTCCTGCTTGCCGGTGCGGCAGCTGTCGGCCACTTAACCGCTCTAGCTTCGCTAGATCGTTACGTAACCCTCGATTCGACGGTGTCAGTGCGGCCGAAGCCTGCTGGCCCGTTTCGAGGTTGATCAGCCGGATGTGGTTGCGGCCGCTGTAGCCATCGAAGACGAAGCCTAATTGCGCTGCGTCCTTGAGGAACTCGCGGTGGAATCCGCGCATTGGATTGCTCCTAAGGTGTTGGGTGAGAGTGTTAGGAGTGGGTTGGGCTTTGTTGTGGCTTGCGTCTCCTTTCGCGGTCGATGTTGCGTGCGGCTTCTTCGCCGGTGGGGTCGGCGTAGGTGAGGAAGCGCGCGAGTTCGGGGTGATCGGAAAGCACTCTGCGCCTATGGTTTTCGCTCATGCGCAGTACGTCGTGGATGAGGTAGAGGAAAGAACGCCCAGAATGTGGCGTTGGGCATGCGCTGGCTGAATTGCATTGCGAGCCGGTTGATGCGGTTCACGCCGAAGCTGCGGGGGTCGAGGCCGACGTTGTCGAACACCAGCAGTGCGAAGCGTTTCAGCTCATCTGCTGACGGTGAAGTGCTTACACCGGGCCTGAGGTGGTGCGGTGGTGCCGCACCGGGAGTCATTCCTTGCTTACTTCTGTGTGGGTAGCGGTTCGATGCGAGAAATTACACCTCTGTTCTTACCCGTACGAGCCGCGTATGTCAACACGTGGTGGTAGCGTTTCTCTGGTGGAAGCGAACCCGGTCGATGTTCAGTTCGGCAAGCGGTTTAAGGCTGCCCGCGAAGCCAAGGAGTGGTCGCTGGCCGAGACGGCCAAGCGGCTGGAGCAGCGGGGCATCAGGGTGTACGACTCGACGCTCGCCAAGATCGAGGCCGGTACCCGGCCGATCAAGCTGGCTGAGCTGGTAGCGGCCGCCAATCTGTTTGAAGTAAGCATCGACACGCTGCTGGGGCGTGAACTGGAGCAAAGGCACAACCAGGCGCATGTGCTAATGCTGGTGGCGGGCACGGCCATCAAATCGTCGGATCACGTTCACGACGCCTGGGTGGCGATCCGGGACAAGGTCGATGATCTGTCCACGCTCGATGACCTACCCGGGCGGGACATTCTCATTGCGGGCCTAATGCGAGCCCTCAGCCTGCTCACTGATGCTGATAGCGCGCTAGCCGGCGTATCGCAGGTTGCCCGCAAGAACGCGGGCCGGGCATTGAGGGCGAGAAAATGAAGCGCAATCGTAGAGCCGGCGTCGAGGACCTCTGGAGCAAGACGGTCAAAGGACCCGGATGGCACTAAGCGGATCGTGCCGAGCGCGCGGCATGGCACGGGACTGCGGTATCGCGCCCGCTACGTCGACGACACCGGCCGGGAACGCACCAAGGCCTTCGCGAAGAAGCTCGCGGCCGACCGCTGGCTGAACAAGGTCATCAGCGACCAGATCACCGGGACCTACGTCGACCCCGAGCGGGGGGCCGTCACCTTCTCGTCCTTCTACACCGAGTGGTCGCAGCGTCAGGTGTGGGTGTCGGGAACGCGGCACGCGATGGACCTGGCCGCGAATTCGGCGACGTTCGGCGACGTCGCCTTGGACGAGCTGCGGGCCAGCCACCTCGAGGCGTGGGTCAAGGCCATGCAGAACAGTGAGCTGGAGCCAACGACTATCCGCACGCGGTTCGCCAACGTGCGCAGCGTGCTACGCGCAGCGGTGCGTGACCGGTTCCTCGGGCGTGACGTCACCGACCGGGTACGCCTGCCCCGAGCCCGCAAGGCCACCGCGGCGATGGCCATCCCCACCCCCGAGCAGGTCGGCTCGATCCTGGCCGCCGACTCGGAGTACACCGCCCTGTTTGCGGTGTGCGCGTTCGCCGGGTTGCGGCGCGGCGAAGCATCCGCCCTGCAGGTGCACGATGTCGACTTCCTGCGCCGCGAGCTGCACGTCCGCCGGCAGGTGCAGTGGACCGACGACGGACAGATGGAGATCCGGCCCCCGAAGTACGGCGCCGAGCGCACCGTCTACATCCCTGAAGCTCTGGTGAGTCTCCTCGCCAGTCATATCGCGCAGCACTGCCCTGGCGAGGACCCGGGCCGCTGGTTGTTCCGTGGGCGACGTGACCGCACCCAGCCCATCCACGCGGTGACCGTGGCCCGGGCCTGGCGGGCAGCCCGCGACTCGGTCAAGCTCGAGTACCGGCTGCACGATCTGCGCCACTTCTACGCCTCCGGGTTGATCCGGGCGGGCTGCGACGTGGTGACCGTGCAGCGCGCGCTGGGGCACTCCTCGGCGGCGATCACGCTGACCACCTACTCCGCATTTGTGGCCGGACGCCGCCGACCGGACCCGCAAGGCCGCTGGGGATCTGATCGCGGCGTCGCTGGGATCTGCTGCGTACCCACTGCGTACTGAGGGCTGAATTTAGGGCTCTGACCAGGGCTTGAACGGGTTGACGGCGAACTGGATCACCCGGTACGGCGCGCGGACCCGGGCGCGGGTGTCCCACTGGCTGACGAAGATTCGCAGTTCATCGAGGGTGGAGCCGGGCGAGATATAGCCGCCATAGGGTTGCGCGAGCCGGTTGTCGTACGGCGGCGGCAGGCTTTCCGCCGGATCCGGCCACTCGTCGTGCTGCACCACCGTGGTCACCGGCGCGTCGCCCAGCAACGTCGGATTGTCGGCGACGCGGACCTCCATATTGCCGGTGGCGCCGTTGAAGTAAGACAACACGGCCTTGCCGTCGATCTGCCGGATGCACATCTCGCCCACCGCCTCGGGCCACAGCGGTGTCGGCGGTTTGCCCCAGCCGCCTCCCGCGCCCGAGGCCCAGCCCTGCCACCGCGACCGGTCGGTGAACGCCTGCGGTGTAGCCCGGTAAAGCAGCACCGGATCTCGGCGGGTGAAACTATCGGCCACGATGTACACCCACCCGCTCGGCGAATCCGGGGTGGGAATCGGGTCGTAGTAGCCGCTGATCTGGGTCTGCGAGCCGCCCTGGTAGGAGGCGGGTCGCCGGGACCCGGCGATCGTCTGCCACCCCGCGCGCGCCGGTTCGGCCGCCACCAGCCGTGAGCTCTGTGGCTCGAGGTTCTTCGCCGTCGTCACCATCAGGTAATTCCGCCGGTTGATCTCGACCACCCCGGCGGGCAACTGCGAGGTTCCCGGCGGCGCGGGATCGGCCAGCAGCGGTTTGCTGATCCCGGTCACGCCGGTGTAGCGCACCCCACCCGGGTCGTCGACGGACGCGGTGTCGACGCGCAGCGCGACCGGCGCGTACCTGCCACCGAACCCGACACCTTGCCCGGCGAAGCTGTCGCCGCAGACCTGCAGCAGCTCACTGGGAAACTCGACGAACTCACACAGGTCGGTCGCGCCGATGCCATAGTCCCCGGTGGGCGTGCCGGTGCCGGCCGTCGGACCGATCCGCAGCACTTGGCCGGGTGCCAGCGGCTGCAGGATAGGCTCGGGCGCAGGCGCCGGCGGATCGGCGTGCGCGGCCCAAAACAGCTGCGGTGCAAGGATAGTCAGCGCGAGCATCCCGACCAGGCGAGTGTGGGCTGAGCTCACCAAGCTCACTCGCGCCTCAGAACTCGGGGACCAGCAGCTCGGCGATCTGGATGGTGTTCAGCGCCGCCCCCTTGCGCAGGTTGTCTCCCGAGACGAACAGCGCCAGGCCGCGCCCGTCGGGCACCCCCGGGTCGCGCCGGATCCGGCCGACCAGTGATTCGTCGACGCCGGCCGCCGCCAATGGCGTCGGCACGTCCACCACCTTGACGCCGGGTGCCCCGTCGAGCAGCTCACGGGCCCGCTCGGGCGACAACGGCCGCGCGAATTCGGCGTTGATCGACAGCGAGTGCCCGGTCAACACCGGCACGCGCACGCAGGTGCCGCTGACCAGCAGGTCGGGAATGCCGAGGATCTTGCGGCTCTCGAAGCGCAGCTTCTGATCTTCGTCGGTCTCGCCCGAGTCGTCGTCCACCAGCGACCCGGCCAGCGGCAGGACGTTGAACGCGATCGGGGCGACATACGTCTTGGGCGCCGGGAAGTCCAGCGCGCCGCCGTCGTACACCAGCTGCTCGGCCTCCCCGACCACCGCGCGGGACTGGTTGAGCAGCTCCTCGACGCCGGCCAGGCCGCTGCCCGATACCGCTTGATAGGTCGAGGCGACCACGCGCACCAGCTGGGCTTCGTCGTGCAGCGCCTTGAGCACCGGCATCGCGGCCATGGTGGTGCAGTTCGGGTTGGCAATGATGCCCTTGGGGCGGTGATGCGCGTCGCGCGCGAAGTTCACCTCGGACACCACCAGCGGCACATCCGGGTCCTTACGCCACGCCGACGAATTGTCGATCACCGTGACTCCGGCCGCGGCGAACCGCGGCGCCTGCACCAGCGACATCGTCTTGCCGGCGGAGAACAGCGCGATGTCCAGCCCGGTCGGGTCGGCCGTCTCGGCGTCTTCGACCTCGATCTCCTGGCCGCGGAAGGTCAACTTGCGGCCCTGCGAGCGGGCCGACGCGAAAAACCGGACCCCCGTCGCGGGGAAGTCACGCTCCTCGAGGAGCATGCGCATCACGTGGCCCACCTGACCGGTGGCGCCGACTACTCCGATCGCGACCATCTATCTGCCCGTCCCCGCGTACACCGTGGCCTTCTCCTCGCCGCCGAACCCGAACGCCTCGTGCAACGCGACGACGGCCTTGTCTAGCTCGGTGTCACGGCACAGCACCGAGATGCGGATCTCGGAGGTGGAGATCAGCTCGATGTTGACGCCCACCTGGGCCAGGGCCTCACAGAAGGTCGCGGTGACCCCGGGATGGCTGCGCATGCCCGCCCCGATCAACGACACCTTGCCGATGTGGTCGTCATAGAGCAGCTGAGTGAACCCGATCTCGTCTTTGAGCGCGTCCAGCTTGGCCACCGCGGTGGGGCCACTGTCGCGGGAGCAGGTGAAGGTGATGTCGGTTTTGCCGTCTTCGACCTTGGAGACGTTCTGCAACACCATGTCGATGTTCACGTCGGCGTCCGCAACCGCCCGGAACACCCTGGCCGCATACCCGGGGATGTCGGGTATGCCGACGATGGTCACCTTGGCCTCGCTGCGGTCGTGCGCGACTCCGGTCAGGATAGGGTCTTCCATGGCTATGTCCTTGATCGATCCGACGACGAGGGTGCCCGGTTTGTCCGAATACGACGACCGGACATGCACCGGAATGTTGTAGCGGCGTGCGTATTCCACGCAGCGCAGCATCAGCACCTTGGCGCCGCAGGCGGCCATCTCGAGCATCTCCTCGAAGGTCACCGTGTCCAACCGGCGCGCGTTGTGCATGATCCGCGGATCCGCGGTGAAGATGCCGTCCACATCGGTATAGATCTCGCAGACGTCGGCGCCCAGTGCTGCGGCCAGGGCCACGGCGGTGGTGTCCGAACCGCCGCGCCCGAGTGTGGTGACGTCGCGGGTGTCCTGGCTGACACCTTGGAACCCGGCCACCAACACGATGCGCCCCTCCGCGAGCGCGGCTTGCAGCCGTCCGGGCGTGACCTCGATGATCTTCGCGTTGCCGTGGGTGCCGGTGGTGATCACGCCGGCTTGCGAACCGGTGAACGAACGGGCCTGTGCGCCCAGCGATTCGATCGCCATGGCCACCAACGCATTGGAGATGCGCTCGCCGGCGGTCAGCAGCATGTCGAGTTCCCGCGGCGGCGGTGCCGGGCAGACCTGCTGAGCCAGGTCCAGCAAGTCGTCGGTGGTGTCACCCATCGCGGATACCACCACGACGACGTCGTTGCCCTGCTTCTTGGTGGCGACGATGCGCTCGGCAACACGGCGAATCCGATCGGCGTCGGCCACCGAGGATCCGCCGTACTTCTGCACGACGAGCGCCACTGTTTCTTCCCTGCCTTGTTCGGATTCGCCGCCATGGCTGGCATTAAGTCCACAACAGAATACGTGCCTGCGCATCCGGATTTCGGGTGGCCAAGAGTGGGCTCTGTGTAACAAAACCGCGCTGACTTCATCCATGGGCCCCGCGCTCGGCGGCTCAGATCGTGCAATTTTCCCCGACGCCGCTGATCGCGGTAGAGTGCAGGACGTGCAGCGGGTGCTCCTCCTCGAACGCCGCGACGGGGCCTGATCCAGACCGGCCTCCCGTCGCGGGAGTTCGCGATGCGCCGGTCTGAGATCCCATCTGATATCCCCGGAGCAACTACCGTGACTTCCAACCCCGACGCATACACCTCGACACGAGCGATCGTGAAACCTGCGGGCCCGCGCCGGCCCGAGCAACCCGTGTGGAACCCTCAGCGCGGTTCGTCGATGCCGGTCAACCGGTACCGGTCGTTTGCCGAAGAAGTCGAGCCCATCCGCCTGGCCGATCGCCGCTGGCCAGACCGCGTCATCACCCGCGCCCCGCTGTGGTGTGCGGTGGACCTGCGCGACGGCAACCAGGCGTTGATCGACCCGATGAGCCCGGCCCGCAAGCGCCGCATGTTCGACCTGCTGGTCCGCATGGGTTACAAGGAGATTGAGGTCGGCTTCCCGTCGGCCAGCCAGACCGACTACGACTTCGTCCGTGACATCATCACCGACGGCGCCATCCCGGACGACGTCACCATCCAGGTGCTGACCCAGTGTCGGCCCGAGCTCATCGAGCGCACCTTCCAGGCGTGCCAGGGCGCCCCGCGGGCCATCGTGCACTTCTACAACTCGACGTCAATCCTGCAGCGGCGCGTGGTGTTTCGCGCCGACCGGGCAGAGGTGCAAGCCATCGCCACCGACGGCGCCCGCAAATGCGTCGAGGAGGCCGCGAAGTACCCGGGCACCCAATGGCGGTTCGAGTACTCCCCGGAGTCCTACACCGGCACGGAGCTGGAGTACGCCAGGCAGGTGTGCGACGCGGTCGGCGAAATCATCGCGCCGACGCCGGAGAACCCGATCATCTTCAACCTGCCCGCCACTGTAGAGATGGCGACGCCCAACGTCTACGCCGACTCGATCGAGTGGATGAGCCGCAACCTGGCCAACCGGGAGTCGGTCATCTTGAGCCTGCATCCGCACAACGACCGCGGAACCGCTGTCGCCGCAGCCGAATTGGGGTACCAGGCGGGCGCCGACCGGGTCGAGGGCTGCCTGTTCGGCAACGGAGAGCGCACCGGCAACGTGTGCCTGGTGACGCTGGGGCTCAATCTCTTCTCCCGCGGCGTGGACCCCCAGATCGACTTCTCCAACATCGACGAGATCCGCCGCACGGTCGAGTACTGCAACCAGCTGCCCGTGCACGAGCGTCACCCTTACGGCGGCGACCTGGTCTACACCGCATTCTCCGGCAGCCACCAGGACGCCATCAACAAGGGTCTCGACCAGATGAAGATCGACGCGGACGCCGCCGACTCCGACGTCGAGGACATGCTCTGGCAGGTGCCGTATCTGCCGATCGACCCCAAGGACGTCGGCCGCACCTACGAGGCGGTGATCCGGGTCAACTCGCAGTCCGGCAAGGGTGGGGTGGCCTACATCATGAAGGCCGACCACGGCCTGGCGCTGCCGCGTCGGCTGCAGATCGAGTTCTCCCAGGTGATTCAGAAGATCGCCGACGGCGAGGGTGGGGAGGTCTCGCCGAAGGAGATGTGGGACGCGTTCTCTGAGGAGTACCTGGCCCCGGTGTGGCCGTTGGAGCGCATCAAGCAGCACGTCGATGCCTCAGATGAAGACGGCGGCACTACCAGCATCGCCGCGACCGTCAAGGTCAACGGGGTGGAGACCGAGATCTCCGGTACCGGCAACGGCCCGCTGGCCGCGTTTGTCCATGCGCTGGGCAGTGTCGGTTTCGACGTCGCGGTTCTGGACTACTCCGAGCACGCGATGAGTGCCGGCGATGACGCGCAGGCCGCCGCGTATGTGGAGGCGTCCGTCGCCGTGCCGATCGCGAGCGCGGCGAAGCCGGGCGAAGCGGGTCGGCACGAAACCGGCGCCGTGCCGATCGCGAGCGCGGCGAAGCCGGGCGAAGCGGGTCGGCACGAAACCGGCGAGCGCAAAACCGTGTGGGGTGTGGGCATTGCGCCGTCGATCACCACCGCGTCGCTGCGTGCCGTGGTGTCGGCGGTCAACCGCGCGTCGCGCTAGTCAGCGAACTGGGTCAACAGCCGCTGGACGAGGCCGGCGGGGTCGTCGTTGCCCGGCATGGTGAGCCTGCTGAAGACGTATCCGTTGAGCAGGCGGCTCAGCTCATCCATTTGCTCGGGCGTCGGTGCATAGCCCGCCGCCTCGAAGATCAAAGTCGCGGACTTCACCGCGGCGGCCTGCAGCTGGGCGAGGAACGGCCGCAGCTCGGGCCGGCGGGTGCCCTCCATGAACAGCTCGAACCGGGCCAGCGTGTACCGGCGCGCCTGTTCGTCGGGGTCGGATAGCAGCCGGGTAAGGAGCTCTTTCACGCCGTCGCGGGTGAGCGACTCGGTCGCGGCCCGTAACACCTCGACGCGCCGCCAATGCAGGTCGGCGGTGCGCGCCGCCGTGGCTTCGAGCAAAGCCTGACGCGTGCGGAAGTAGTTCGACGTGGTGCCGGCGGGCAGACCGGCACGCTCGTCGACCTGCCGATGCGTCAGCCCACCGATGCCTACATCGGCGAGGATGCCGATCGCGGCGTCGAGCAGCTGCGCGCGGCGCTCGGGGTTGGGCGGCATCAGTCTTTGTAACGCAACCGGCAGAACATCGTCAGGAAGGCCGGGTAGACGACAACCAACAGGCAGTAGCTGAACCACACCGGGAACCACATGTAGGCGGAAAGATCCCTGGCCACGTAGGCGCAGTAGACGTGCAGCGGGACACTGCCAGCGATGTAGACCAGTGAGGCCGTGAAGAACGTCCGGTGCCGTTTGTTGACGAAGCGCACGCGCCGCCACACCAGGATGCCGGTGACGGCCGCATAGGTCATCGGGACAAGCAGGATGCGGTCCGTTGTCAGGGTCAGCACGTACTTCAGCGTCGCCTCGTCCCCGAAGCACAGCCGGTACGCGTGCATGAGGACGCCAAGGGAGATGGTCAGCATGGCCGCCTGGCGGAAAAAATAGCCATGCCGGCGGTAATACGCCCACCACGATCTCCGTTGTACTACATCTGTAGTGGTAGTCATGCTGCGACGTTATCACTACAGGCGTAGTGGTAACAAGTTCCTCAGAACAGCGCAAGCTGCTGCTGCACTGTGGTGGCGTCGGTGAATTCCTCCATGCTGGTACCACGCACCACGGCGCAAATGCAGTTCATGAACTGTGCATCGGACACCACCGGGACCCCTAGTTGGCGGGCCAGGTAGCCCTTGCCCTGCTCGGGGGTGGGGTCGTTGCACACCACCAGCGAGGTCTCCCGGTCCACTGCGTCGCTATAGGCGAGCCCGGCATGCAGGATCCGCTCGACGAGTTCCTCATGGGTGCGTCTGACCTCGGCGGCCAGAGCCACCCGCATGCCCTGGACCAGCGGGCGGCCGGTGACGTAGCGGCCGGGGTTGAGATACGGGCAGGGCATCCGGGAGGCCAGCACCTTCAACGGGCGCAGCTCGTCATGGGTGACCCGTCCGTTCGGCCACCGGCGCCGGCTCACCGGATGTACCGGCAGCCAGATGTCGCGGTCGCGCGCCCGCTGCAGCGCCGACGCCAGCACGCCGGTCAACACCGTCGCGTCGTCGAAGGCATCGTGCGGCCGTTCCTGGGTGACACCCCAGTACGCCGCCAGCGTCTCCAAGCGCAGGTTGTCAATGCCGAGGTCCAACCGTCGGGCCAGTTCAACCGTGCACATGACCGTGTCGACAGGCAACTCGGCGTCGGCGAACTCAGCTTCCGCGGAGAGGAACGCGTAGTCGAACGCGACGTTGTGCGCCACCAGCGTGCGGCCGTCCAGCACCTTGACCACGTCATCGACAATCTCGCCGAACTGCGGTTGATCTTCCAGCATGGCGGCGGTCAGGCCGTGCACGTGGGTGGGGCCCGGATCCACCCCGGGGTTGAGCAGGCTCACGACGGATTGCTCGACGCGGCCCTGCGCGTCGACGCCGAGCACCGCCAAACTGATGACGCGCGCCTGACCCGGCCGAAAGCCCGAGGTCTCGACGTCGATTACCGCCCATCCCCCGTCCGGCTCGCTGGCCGGCCGCCCCCAGGACACCCGGTTCATGAACCACAGGATGGCACGTCCGACCGACATCGCCTGTTCGCTGCGCTGCCGTGTCGCCAACCGCCGTGAATTCGATGGCAGCGAGGACGCGCTGAATTTGATGGCGGGCGACCCGCAACGCCCGGCGCTCTGCGCCGCGCTTGCGATCGCCCCTAAACTCACGCGGGTGATTACCACCCGGGCACGTCTGGCCCTCGCCGCAGGAGCGAGCGCGCGCTGGGCGTCGCGGATCACTGGTCGCGGGGCCGGCGCAATGATCGGCGGCCTGGTCGCAATGACGCTGGACCGCTCCATTCTCCGCCAGCTCGCTTCCGGAAGGCGCATCGTGGTGGTCACGGGTACCAACGGCAAATCGACGACCACCCGGATGACGGCGGCCGCGCTGGGGACGCTGGGAGCGGTGGCCACCAACGCCGAGGGCGCCAACATGGACGCCGGTCTGATAGCCGCGCTTGCCGCGAACCGCCACGCTCTGCTGGCAGCCCTGGAAGTGGACGAGATGCACGTCCCGCACGTCTCGGATGCGGTCGAGCCCAGCGTGATCGTGCTGCTCAACCTGTCGCGCGACCAGCTGGACCGGGTCGGTGAGATCAACGTCATCGAACGCACGCTGCGGGCCGGCCTGGCGCGGCACCCGACGGCGGTCGTCGTCGCCAACTGCGACGACGTGTTGATGACCTCGGCGGCCTACGACAGCCCGAATGTGGTGTGGGTGGCCGCCGGCGGTGCGTGGGCGAATGACTCCGTGAGTTGCCCGCGCAGCGGTGAGGTCATCGTCCGCGATAACGGCCACTGGTATTCCACCGGGGCCGACTTCAAGCGGCCCAGCCCGCAGTGGTGGTTCGACGACCACACCCTCTACGGGCCTGGCGGCCTGGCGCTGCCGATGCGGTTGGCGCTGCCGGGCGCGGTGAATCGAGGGAATGCCGCTCAGGCGGTGGCCGCCGCCGTCGCGTTGGGCGCCGACCCAGCGGCCGCCGCAGCGGCCGTCTCGGAGGTCGACGAGGTCGCCGGACGCTATCGGACCGTGCACATCGGCGATCACGAAGCGCGGCTCCTGCTGGCCAAGAACCCGGCCGGCTGGCAAGAGGCGCTGTCCATGGTGGACAAGCACGCGGTCGGGGTGGTTATCGCCGTCAACGGGCAGGTGCCCGACGGCGAGGACCTATCGTGGCTGTGGGACGTGCAGTTCGAACACTTCGAAGAGACAGCCGTCGTCGCTGCCGGCGAGCGCGGCACCGACCTCGCGGTGCGTCTGGGGTATGCCGGCGTCGACCACACTCTGGTGCACGACACCGTGGCCGCGATCGCGTCGTGCCCGCCGGGCCGGGTCGAGGTCGTGGCCAACTACACCGCTTTCCTGCAGCTGCAACGAGCGTTGGCGCGTCATGGCTGAGTCGACCGTGCGGATTGGGCTGGTGCTGCCCGACGTGATGGGAACCTACGGCGACGGCGGCAACGCGCTGGTGCTGCGCCAGCGGTTACGGTTGCGGGGCATCGGCGCGGAGATCGTCGAGATCACGCTGGCCGACCCGGTGCCGGAGTCCCTGGACCTCTACACGTTGGGCGGGGCGGAGGATTACGCGCAACGATTAGCCACCAAGCACCTGATCACACATCCGGGGCTGCAGCGAGCGGCGCAACGTGGTGCGCCCGTGCTGGCGATCTGCGCCGCCGTCCAGGTGCTCGGCCAGTGGTATGAGACATCGTCGGGAGAACGGGTCGACGGCGTGGGCCTGCTCGATGCGACCACCTCGCCGCAGGAGGCGCGCACCATCGGCGAGCTGGTGACAAAGCCGCTGCTGCCCGGCTTGACCCAACGGCTCACCGGTTTCGAAAACCACCGCGGCGGCACCGTTTTGGGCCCCGCGGCGTCGCCGTTGGGCGCGGTGACCAAGGGCGCCGGCAACCGAGCCGGGGACGGCTTCGACGGCGCGGTGCAGGGCAGCGTCGTCGCCACCTACATGCATGGGCCCTGTCTGGCACGCAATCCTGAGCTGGCCGACCTGCTGCTGAGCAAGGTGGTGGGTGAGCTGGCGCCGCTGCAGCTGCCTGAGGTGGAGCTGTTGCGCCACGAGCGGCTGACCGCTCGCTGAGGCTGCTGCGTCCGCCGCTGCACCAAGAATCCTTTTAGGGCTGTCCCTCAGCCTTGCTCCATGGCAAACATCAGCACCAAATTTGCCCCGACACTAGCCGCGACCGCTGCGTTGACGGTCACCTTCGCCGGCACGGCCCACGCCGCGCGCGACGGGATGCACGGCGACCCGGCCGCCGCCGCGCCCTACTGGAGCTACCAGCAACAAGATTTGGACTGCGCGGAGATGGCGGTGGCCGACGTGGTCGGCCAGATCAGTGGCCACGAGCCCAGCGAGGCGGAGATCACCGCCACGGCCGGAAACATCCCCAGCGTGAGCCATTCCGGCCCGATCTACCGACCGTCCGGCAAAACCAGCAACCAAGACCTGCCGGTGCTACTGGCGCACTACGGCGTGCAGGCCGCCATCGCTCACACCAACATCGACGCGCTGGCGCAGGATCTGGATCGGGGCCGCAAGGTGATCGTCGGGCTCAACGACAAGATCATCTGGAACGAACCCGGCAACCGCTCCCAGGAGAACCACTTCGTGGTCGTCACCGGCATCGACACCAGCGCCGGCGTGGTGCACCTCAACGACAGCGGCATCAAGGCCGGCCGCGATGAGCAGGTCTTGATCGCCACCTTCGAGAAGGCGTGGGCCACCAGCGACAACTTCGCCGTCGTGACCTCGTAACTCCTCGCCTCAGACCATCGCCCGGCGGCCGGTGAGCGCTCGGCCCAGGGTCAGCTCGTCGGCGAACTCCAGGTCACCACCCATGGGCAGGCCGGAGGCAATCCGCGTCACGGTCAGCCCGGGGATATCGCGCAGCATCCGGACCAGATACGTGGCGGTCGCCTCGCCTTCGGTGTTGGGGTCGGTGGCAATGATCACCTCGGTGATGTCGACATCGTCGACCCGCTCGCCGATTCGGCTCAGCAACTCGCGGATCCGGAGCTGATCCGGCCCCACTCCGGAGAGCGGATCAAGCGCGCCGCCCAACACGTGATAGCGGCCGCGAAATTCGCGGGTGCGCTCGACGGCCTGAATGTCCTTGGGCTCCTCGACGACACACACCTGCGAACCGTCCCGGCGGGGATCCGCACAGATCCGGCATCGTTCGTTGTCGGAAACGTTGCCGCACACCGCACAGAACCGCACCCCGTCGCGGACCTTGGCCAGCACCGCGGTCAGCCGGTCGATATCCGGCGGTTCAACCGACAGCAGGTGAAAGGCGATGCGCTGGGCGCTCTTGGGCCCGATACCCGGCAGCTTGCCGAGCTCGTCGATCAAATCCTGGACGGGTCCTTCGAACATGTCGTTGCAGGATCTAAAGCCCCGGCGCCGGCGGTTGGGCCGGCGGGCCACCCAGGCCGCCGGCCAGCGACCCCAGCCGCTCCTGCGCCATTTTGGTCACCTGCTTGGAAGCGTCGGCCATGGCGCCGACGATCAAGTCCTGCAAGGTCTCGATATCTGCCGGGTCGACGACCTTGGGGTCGATCGTCACCGCGACCACCTCGCCGCTGCCTTTGACCACGACCTTGACCAAACCCCCGCCGGCCTGTCCGTGCACCTCGGCGTTGGCGAGTTGTTGCTGGGCTTCCATCAACTTCTGCTGCATCTGCTGCGCCTGGGCCAGCAGCGCCGACATATCGCCTCCGGGTTGCATGACAGTCCCCTCGCATCTTGGTCTCGAGTTGGTTTCGCCTGTGCGTGTGCGGCGATTTGAAACACCCAGCGTAGACCGCGCGACGTTACCTTTGCGCCGTGGACCTACGAGTGAGCAGGCGTGTCGGGATCAAGTTGGTGGTCGGGGTGTTGGTTGCAGCGTCGGCGGCGATCACCCCGGCCGCGGTCGCCAGCCCCTCCAATATCGCCGGCATGGTGGTCTTCATCGACCCCGGTCACAACGGCTCCAATGACGCTTCCATCACCCGTCAGGTGCCTACCGGTCGCGGCGGCACCAAGGACTGCCAGACCAGCGGAACAGCGACCAACAGCGGCTATCAGGAGCACACCTTCACCTGGGACACCGCACAGCGGGTCCGCGCGGAGTTGACCGTCCTGGGCGTCCGGACCGCCCTCTCCCGCAGCAACGACACCGGACTGGGACCGTGTGTCGACGAGCGCGCCAACGCGGCCAATGCGTTGCATCCCAACGCGATCCTGAGCATCCACGCTGACGGTGGCCCAGCCTCGGGGCGAGGATTCCACGTCAACTACTCGGCGCCACCGCTCAACCAGGTGCAGGCCGGACCGTCGGTGCAGTACGCCCGCATAATGCGTGACCAGATGCAGACCTCCGGCATTCCGCCCGCGAACTACATCGGTCAGAACGGGCTGTATGGGCGTTCGGACTTGACCGGCCTCAACCTGGCGCAGTATCCGTCGATCCTGGTCGAGTGCGGCAACATGAAGAACCCGGCGGACTCAGCGCTGATCGAATCGGCCGAGGGGCGCCAGAAGTACGCCGACGCGTTGGTCCGCGGCGTCGCCGGCTTCCTGGCCTCGCAGGGTCAGGCGCGCTAACCGTCGTTGCCGATTCCGCCGCGCGGTGGGATCGAAATAGCCACGGCAGCAGGCGATCTGGGCGCCGGGCGCACTTCGTCGTCACCGCCTGGCATCGCCCGCACAAGGCAGCGCCGCGAAGCTGCTCCACAAATCCAGGCTGAACACATGGCTAACACCTAGGTCGGCCGCAAAATTTGCCGAAACGGTCCCGGCCCCGGCGGCCTTGGGTATGGTTTGTTCCACGCATATCGACTTGCGGTCTGGGAGAACCGGTGTGCATCAATCCGTCGACAACGACAGCTCGTTCGTCTCGGCTTACAACAAGGCCCGCAAACTGGCCCGGGACCGGGCTTCGTGCGCGGTCAAACCGATTGGTGGATGGTTTAGAGGCAAGCCGTCTGCGCTGCGTGTGTGCACTACGTCCGGTGAAACCTCACCGTTATACCGACGAACAGCCGACGGCAGCGGCTATGGCGCATCCTTTGATACTTAAGCCTTTCGGGTGGGAAAAATCGGATGGAACTTGACGACCGGACGCTTCCGAAGACGCGACGACAACGACATATGTGGCTTAGGCAAGAAACTGGTCCGTCCGGTCGGGCACGGCAGTTTGGCCTCTTGTCGCAAATCCAGTGGGCGCCCACGCCTTATTTGCTTAAGCAGGTGATCAGCAAAGCGTTCAGCGATGCCGGACCAGCGATGACGGCGTCCTTCGAGGTGGACGGTCGACTTCGCCAACCAGCGATTCGTTATTCGGATGTCTCGCGCCGACTATCCAACCCGCAATCGACGAATGCGAATGGGCGGCGTTATGACACGCACAATGTGACATTTCGATCGCGCCGTCAATGCGGACCGGCTCGACTAGACGGTTCGCCGAGGAAATCGAATTCCAGCGCGCTTACCGCACATCGGATGCAAAGCAGGTGAGTGCGGTGGATAAAGCAGGCGTCAGTTCCATTGCCGTCGTCGGCATGGCCTGTCGACTTCCCGGCGGCATCGACTCGCCGGAGCACTTGTGGGAGGCGTTGCTGCGCGGCGACGACCTGGTCGCCGAAGTCCCGTCTGACCGGTGGGACGCCGACGAGTACTACGACCCGCAGCCGGGGGTGCCGGGCCGCTCGGTGACGAAGTGGGGTGGGTTTCTCGATGACGTCGCCGGCTTTGATCACGAGTTCTTCGGGATCAACGAACGCGAGGCCACCGCGATTGACCCGCAGCACCGGTTGCTGCTGGAAACCTCCTGGGAGGCGTTGGAGCACGCCGGGCTGACCGGGAAGGCAGTGGCCGGCTCACTTACCGGTGTGTTCGTGGGCTTGACGCACGGCGACTACCAACTGCTGGCCGCCGACGCGCATGCCGTGGAGGAGCCATATGGCTTTTCCGGCAGCAGTTTCAGTCTGGCGTCCGGGCGGATCGCCTACGCACTGGATAGCCACGGTCCCGCGGTGACAGTGGATACCGCATGTTCGTCCAGCCTGACCGCTGTGCACCTGGCCTGCCGCAGCCTGATCGACGGTGAAAGCGACCTCGCCCTGGCCGGTGGCGCCACCGTGATCCTGGATCCACGGAAATTCGTCGCGGGCTCGGCGGAAGGCATGCTGTCCCCGACTGGAAGATGTCGTGCCTTCGACGTCGCGGCGGACGGATTCACTTCCGCCGAAGGCTGCGTCATGGTGTTGCTCAAACGGTTGCCGGACGCGCTGCGCGATGCCGACCGGATCCTGGCCGTCATCCGCGGCACCGCCGCCAACCAGGACGGCCACACCGTGAACATCGCGACGCCCTCCGTCACGGCGCAGATCGCGGTCTACAGGGCGGCGTTGGCCGCAGCAGGCGTCGACGCCGGCAGCATCGCCATGGTCGAGGCGCACGGAACCGGAACCCCGGTCGGTGACCCGATCGAATACGCCAGCCTGGCCGCCGTATACGGCATTGACAGCGCCTGCGCGCTGGCCACGCTGAAAACCAATTTCGGGCACGCGCAGTCGGCAGCGGGAGCGTTGGGGCTAATGAAGACGATTCTTGCCCTGCAGCGGGGCGTAATCCCCCAGAATCTGCACTTCACCCGGCTGCCCGATGAGATGGCCGCCATCGACACCAAACTCTTTGTGCCACAAAAGGTCACACCCTGGCCCGGCAGCCACCGTCCCCGACGCGCGGCGGTCTCATCGTACGGGCTCTCGGGAACCAACGCGCATGCCATCGTGGAACAAGCGCCCGGTGTCGCCTCCGAAGGCGTTGAACCCGAGGGTGTTTCGATGGATTCGTCGACGACTTCACCATTGCTGTTCCCGCTGTCGTCCACCTCGGCCGACGAACTGCGCCGCACCGCCGGCCGCCTGGCCGACTGGGTGGCAGCACACCGCGAGGTGGCGTTACCGGATCTGGCCTACACGTGCGCGCGTCGGCGCGCGCACCGCCCGGTTCGCACCGCCGTCATTGCCCGCAGTCGACCCGAGCTCACCAAGGCTTTGCGGGAGGTCGCCGACGGCGATACCCCATATCAGGCCGCGGCCGGGAGGGACGACCGGGGACCGGTATGGGTGTTCTCCGGACAGGGTTCGCAGTGGGCTCAGATGGGTGCCGAGCTGCTGACGACCGAACCGGTATTTGCCGCCACCGTGGCGGCGGTCGAGCCACTGATCGCCCACGAGTCCGGGTTCTCGGTGACCGGGGCGATGACCGCGTCACGAACCGTGACCGGTATCGACCGGATCCAGCCGACCCTGTTCACCATGCAGGTCGCGCTGGCCGAAACCATGCGCTCGTACGGGGTGCACCCCGGCGCGGTCATCGGGCATTCCCTGGGTGAGGCCGCTGCCGCCGTCGTCGCCGGAGCTCTGTCGCTCGAAGACGGGGTGCGCCTCATTTGCCGGCGCTCGAGGCTGATGTCCACGATCGCCGGCGCTGGGGCGATGGCATCGGTGGAACTGCCGGCGCAGCAAGTCCTTTCAGAGCTGGTAACCCACGGCGTCGACGACGTGGTGGTGGTGGCAGCCGTTGCCTCGCCGCAGTCCACCGTGATCGGCGGCGCGGCCCAGACGGTTCGCGATCTGGTCGCGGCCTGGGAGCTGCGCGATGTGATGGCCCGCGAGATCGCCGTCGATGTCGCCTCACACTCCCCCCAGGTCGACCCGATCCTCGACGAGCTGGCCGACGCCCTTACAGACCTGCATCCGATGCCGCCGGAGATTCCGTTCTACTCGGCGACCCTGTACGACTCACGCGAACGGCCGGTGTGCGATGCCGGGTATTGGGTGCAAAATCTGCGCCAGATGGTGCGATTCGCCCCGGCGGTGCGGGCCGCATTGGAGGAGGGCTACCGGGTCTTCGCGGAGCTGGCGCCCCACCCGCTGCTCATCCATGCGATCGAGGGGACCGCCCGCAGTCTTGACATGCCGCTGGTCGCTCTGGCCGGTATGCGCCGCGAACAATCGCTGCCCTATGGACTGCGTGGCTTTGTGGCCGATCTGCACAGCGCGGGCGCCGCGATGGACTTCTCGATGCTCTACCCGAAAGGCCAGCTGGTGGATGCGCCGCTGCCGACCTGGACGCACCGCCGGCTGCTGTTGAGCCGCGGTAGTCAGGAACCCGCTACTCATGGCGGTTCCACCGTTTCCGTTCATCCACTGCTGGGCGCGCATGTGCGCTTGCTGGAGGAGCCGCAACGACACGTCTGGCAGGCCGAGGCCGGCACCGCCACCCAGCCCTGGCTGGGGGATCACCAAATTCGCGGTGCCGCAGTGCTTCCCGGAGCAGCGTACTGCGAGATGTCGCTGGCGGCCGCGCGGGCTGTACTCGGCGACGCGGCTGAGGTCCATGACCTGTGTTTCGAACAGGCCTTGCTGCTGGGTGAGCAGACCACAGTCGTCACCTCAGCGGCGTTCTCATCGCCGGGGATCGTGAACCTCACTGTCGAGAGTGATCAGGACGGTGAACTTGGTCGCCACGCTCGCGCAAGCCTGCATACCGCGGAGCACGAGCAGCCTCCCGCGCACGACATATCTGCGCTGCTTGCCGCGCACCCACACCGCGAGGATGGCGCGGAGGTGCGTGAGCGCTTGGAACGGCGCGGTGTTCACTACGGTCAAGCGTTCGGCGGTCTCGCCGCGTTGCACACCGGCGAGGAATCACCCGGTACCGTACTGGCTGAGGTCGCGCTGCCCGGCCAGATCCGTTCGCATCAACACGCCTACGTGGTACATCCCGCGCTGCTGGATGCCTGCTTTCAGTCCGTTGCGGCTCGTCCTGAGGTGCAGGCTCTCGGCGACGATATGCCGGTATTGCCGTTGGGTATCCGGCGCCTGCGCTGTGACGGCGCGGCCCGCGCCGCCCGCTACTGCTACACACGCGTAACGACAGCCGGTACCGCTGGAGTCGAGGCCGACCTCGAGATACTCGATGAGCACGGAGCCGTCCTACTCGCGGTCCAGGGGCTGCGATTGGGCACCGGAGCAGCCGAGAACGGGCACCAGGAAAGACTGCTGGCCAAGCGGTTGCTGACGATCGAATGGCGGCAACAGGAATTGCCAGAGCCGCAACGCGCCGACGCCGGGAACTGGCTGCTGATCAGCACCACGACCGACATGGTCGCCGCCTTGACCGACGCGCTGAAAAGCCATGGCGCGCAGTGCACCACCATGTGCTGGCCGCCGCACGCCGACCACACCTCGACCACGAAGCAGCTTCGAGAGCAGCTGACTACCGTTGGATTCACCGGCTTGGTGATCCTGACGGGACCGACCAACGGCGACGCCGAGGACCAATTCCCACAGCTGGGTTGCGAGCATGTGCAGCATCTGGTGCGGATCACGCGTGAATTACCAGACTTCCCTGCACAACTCCCCCGCTTATATGTCGTGACACGCAACGCCCAGACCGTAGTGGCCGGTGATGTACCTAATCTCGAACAGGCCGGGCTGCGCGGTTTGATACGGGTGATCGGCAACGAAAATCCGCACCTGCAGGCCACACAGATCGATATGGACGACGCCACCGATGCCGAGCAGCTGACCCGGCAATTGGTCGGCGGGTCGGAGGAGGAAGAGACCGCCTGGCGGCAATCCGCCTGGTACACGGCGCGTTTGGCCTGCACCCCGTTGCGGCCCGAAGACCGTCGAACCACTGTCGTCAACCAGCAGCATGACGGGATGCGTCTGCAAATCCGTACGCCAGGCGATCTGAGCTCGATGGAATTTGTTGCCTGTCAGCGGGTTCCGCCGGGGCCCGGGCAAGTCGAGGTCGCGGTGACCGCCTCGGGCATCAACTATGCCGACGTCCTGGTCGTGTTGAGCCGCAACGACGCTCCCGATGGCCGGGGGTTGGGCAGCGATTTCGCCGGCGTGGTGACCGCGGTCGGAGCAGGCGTCACCGCCCACAAGGTGGGCGATCATGTGGGGGGCCTGTGCGGCGACGGCTGTTGGGGCACGTTCGTCACCTGCGACGGCCGCCTGGCGGTCAGCTTGCCGGATGGGATCTCTGACGAACGGGCGGCAGCAGTGTCGACCGCGCATGCCACCGCCTATTACGGCATGCACGAGCTGGCCCGCATCAAGGCCGATGATCGTGTCTTGATCCACTCCGCTGCGGGCGGCGTGGGCCAGGCAGCGATCGCGATGGCCCGCGTCGCAGGTGCCGAAATCTTCGCCACCGCGGGCGCCGAGCGCGATCGACAACTGTTGCGCGACAGTGGAATTGAACATGTCTATGACTCGCGGACCACGGAGTTCGCCGAGCTCATACGTCGAGACACTGACGGGTACGGCGTGGACATCGTGCTCAACTCGGTCTCTGGCCCCGCTTTGCGGGCGGGACTGGACTTGCTGGCTTTCGGTGGCCGATTCGTCGAAATCGGTAAATCGGAAACCCAGTTCGGGCTCTCCCCCCAGCGCAACCTCGCGTTCTACGGCGTCGACCTGGCAGCGCTTTCGTACCGCCAGCCAGACCGGGTGCAGCAACTGTTGACCACCGTGTATCGGTTGATCGCCGACGGTGTGCTGCCAACGCCGCAGAGCGCGCATTACCCGCTTGCCCAGGCCGACAACGCGATTCGGGCGATGGAAAACGCCGAGCACACCGGCAACCTCGTGCTTGATGTTCCGCGCACCGGCTCTCGCCGTGTCACGGTGCCGCCGGCGCAGGCCAGGGTTTTCCGCCGCGACGGTGCCTACCTGATCACCGGCGGGCTCGGGGGCCTTGGACTGTTCTTGGCGGAGAAGATGGCGGCGGCGGGCTGCGGGCGTATCGTGCTGTCGTCGCGCACACAGCCAACGCCCAGCGCGCGCGAGAGGATCGAGTGCATGCGCGCGACCGGCACCGAGGTCGCGGTGGAGTGCGGTGACATCGGCCAGCCCGGCACCGCGCAGCGATTGGTGGCCACTGCGATCGCCACCGGCCTTCCCGTGCGTGGGGTGCTGCACGCGGCCGCCGTGGTCGATGACGCCACCCTGACCAGCATCACCGATGAGCTCATCCAACGGGATTGGACGCCAAAGGTTTACGGTGCCTGGAATCTGCACAACGCCACCGCCGGTCAGCCGTTGGACTGGTACTGCATGTTTTCCTCGGCGGCCGCGCTGGTGGGCTCGCCGGGCCAGGGTGCCTACGCCGCGGCCAACAGCTGGTTGGACGCTTTTACCCAGTGGCGGCGGGCTCGGGGCCTGCCGGCCACCACGATCGCCTGGGGCCCCTGGGCGCAGATCGGGCGCGCCACCGCCCTCGCGGAAAGTTCGGACGAAGCAATCCGTCCCGACGAGGGCGCCTACGCATTCGAGGCACTGCTGCGGCATGACCGCGCCTACACTGGCTACGCGCCGATCACGAATACCTCATGGCTGACGGCCTTGGCCGAACGCAGTCTGTTTGCCGAAGCGTTCCGCTCCATTGACCGAAACGGAAGCGGCGCAAGCAGGCTGCGTGCTGAGCTCGATGAGCTGCCCATCGACGAGTGGCCCACCGCGCTGCGGCGTCTTATCTCCGAGCAGGTCAGCCTGATCCTGCGGCGCAGCGTCGATCCCGACCGGCCGCTCTCCGGGTACGGCCTGGACTCGTTGGGCGCCCTCGAATTACGGACCCGCATCGAAACGGAGACCGGGGTCCGCATCCCGTCCGCTGACATGTCCACCATCACGATCCGTGGTCTGGCAGGGCTGCTGTGTGAAAAGCTCGCGCCCTCCAAAGCCGCCTGACATTGAGAGGCGGCCAGATGGAAGTCGGTGACCGGACACTCCCCCTGACACAGGGACAGCTGGACATCTGGCTCGCCCAAGAAACGAGTCGCTTCGCCACGGACTGGCAGCTTGGCCTCTTCGCCAAGATCGAGGGCCGGATACAACGCGAGCCTTTTGAGTGGGCGATCCGCCGGGCGCTGCGGGAGGCACAACCGGTCAGGGCCGCGTTCTTCGAGGACGACGGCCGGGTCTTCCAGCGGCCGATTGATGATCTGAATGCCGACCTCGCCTTCTACGACCTGAGCGGCTCCGCTCATCCCGTCCAAGACGCCTATGAGATAGCGGCATCGATTCAGCGCACCCCGATGCCGCTCACCGGACCGCTGGTGAAGTTCGCGCTATTTCAGACGCGTCCCGACGAATTCTATTGGTTCACATGCTGTCATCACATCGTTGTAGACGCGTCCGGCATTGCGCTAGTCGGCCACCGCATTGCCACCCTCTATTCTGCGGTGGTCTCGGGCGCGCCCATACCGCCTGCCTTCTTCGGCACGCTCGAGGACTTGGTCAGGTGCGAGTCAGAGTACGAAGCATCGAGCGATTATCTAGAGGATCAGGCTTATTGGGCCCAACTCCTGCCAGCGGTCAGCGAATTGGATCATCAGCTGCTACCGGTACCGGGCGAGCCCGGTCCGTATCGCTCCTCGGCACCGATTTCACTGGACCCCGCGGTCCTTCGCCGGGCCGATGAGTTTTCTCACGCGAGAAACATGCCTCTGTCATCGCTGATCACCGCGGCGTGCGCGCTCTTGGTACGCGGGTGGTGCGCCGCAGGCTCAGAGATCGTACTCGACTTTCCGGTAAGTCGGCGAGTGCATCCGGAGTCAAAGACGCTTGCCGGGATGGTCGCCGGGGTCGTGCCGCTGGTGTTGGAGGTGTCACCGGAAGCTACGGTGGCCGACTTCTGCGTGCATGTTGACGCGCGAATACGGGAAGCGCTGCAGCATCAACGGTTTCCGGTGCAGGCCCTGGAGCGCAAAGCCCGCTTGCGGGAACCGGCCCAGAGGGTGAGCGTCAACTTTCTTCCGTCGATATTCACCTTGGACTTCGGCGGCCTCGCGGCATCGGCGTCGTACACCAACTCGGGCCTCGCGGGCGGCTTCGGGCTGTTCTTCTCTACCGTCGGTGACCAGCTGTTGTTCGGCACCGAGGGCGCCGGCACGCCATTCGCGAACTTCGGCGCCGCAGAGTTAGCCGAGCGATTGCAGCGGGTGTTGGTGGCGATGACAGCCAACCCGCAGCGACGGTTATTGTCGATCGATCCGTTCAGCGGCGATGAGTACGCCTGGCTGGATGGGTGGGGCAACCGGGTGGTGCTGACTCAGCCCGAACCCGAGCCGACGTCCATTCCGGAGCTGTTCGCTGCGCAGGTGTCGCGGGCGCCGGAGGCGGTAGCGGTGAGCTTCGAGGGCCGCTCGATGACTTACCGGGAGCTCGATGAGACCGCTAATCGGTTGGCGCATCTGCTGGTTGAGCAGGGCGCTGGTCCGGGTGCGTGTGTTGCGCTGTTGTTGCCGCGGTCGGCGCAGGCCATTGCGGCGATCTTGGCGGTGCTCAAGACGGGCGCGGCGTATCTGCCGATCGATCCGATGCATCCCGGTGCCCGCATCGAGTTCATGATCGCCGACGCCACCCCGGTCGCGGCCGTGACCACCACGGAGCTGCGGTCGCGGCTGGAGGGATGCGGCTTGGCCGTCATCGATATCGCCGACCCCGCTGTCGCGGCTCAGCCCGGCACCGCGTTGCCGTTGCCCTCGCCCGACGACATCGCCCACATCATCTATACCTC